>NZ_JAEKDC010000002.1:0-577686 GCF_016405645.1 Pseudomonas sp. MF5691 | reverse complement strand
AAAACGACTCAAGCCCTGGTCATCATTGGCCGCAAGCTGGCGCGCATCGCCTTTTCGCTCATGAAAAACCTGAGCGAATACCAGTCAAAAGCGGTTTGGGGGGCTTCCCCAAAACCATAGAATCTCCTACACAAGCCTGTTCCCACAGGTTGGACGGAGTAAGGCCCGTCAGTCTTTTTTCAGCTTCGGATTAGGGAAGAACTGCACCGCCTGCACCTTGGGGTCCGCCGGCGCTTTCAACGCCGAGGTGTTGACCCGCGTGCCCAATTCCTTGGGCACCGACAAACCCTGGTCGTTGAGCGTGTCGGTATAGCCGCAGGCCACGCATTCGCGATGGGGCACATTGTCTTCGGTCCACATCTTCAACTTGTCCGGCTCGCTGCACGCCGGGCACACGGCCCCGGCGATAAATTGCTTTTTGGTGATCACAGGCCCGTCACTCATGCTGCTGCGTCCTCACTCAGGCCGCTGTGGCGCAAGAGTGCGTCAATCGACGGTGCGCGTCCGCGGAAGTCGACGAACAGCACCATCGGCGCCTGGGAACCGCCACGGGCCAGGATCGCCTCGCGGAACGCCCGGCCAGTCTCGGCATTGAGCACGCCGTCTTCTTCGAACTTGGAGAAGGCATCCGCCGACAACACCTCGGCCCACTTGTAGCTGTAGTACCCCGCCGCGTAACCGCCGGCGAAGATATGCGCGAAGCTGTTGGGGAAGCGGTTGTAGGCCGGAGGACGCATCACCGACACCTCGTCGCGCACGCCTTCGAGCACCTGCGCCACGCTGCGGCCATCGCCGTGGGTAGCGTGCAGCTCAAAGTCGAACAGCGAGAATTCCAGTTGGCGCACCATCATCAGGCCGGACTGGAAGTTCTTCGCCGCGAGCATTTTTTGCAGCAGGTCCTGGGGCAATGCTTCGCCACTTTCATAGTGACCGGAAATCAGCGCCAGGCCTTCCGGCTCCCAGCACCAGTTCTCCATGAACTGGCTCGGCAACTCCACCGCATCCCAGGCCACACCGTTGATACCGGACACGCCCGCGTGTTCGACGCGGGTCAGCAGGTGGTGCAGGCCGTGACCGAATTCGTGGAACAGGGTGGTGACTTCATCGTGGGTCAGCAGGGCAGGCTTGCCGCTGTCGGCCGGGGTGAAGTTGCACACCAGGTTGGCCACCGGGCTTTGCAGCACACCCTCGGCGGTACGCCGACGATCACGGGCGCCGTCCATCCAGGCACCGCCACGCTTGTTGGCGCGGGCATACAGGTCGAAGAAGAAGCGGCCGACGTGCTGGCCGTTTTCCTTGATTTCGAACAGGCGGACATCCGGGTGCCAGGTATCGAAGCCTTTCTGCTCGGCGATCTCGATGCCGTACAGGCGCTGGACGATGGCAAACAGCCCGCCCAGCACTTTGTCGATCGGGAAGTAGGCACGCAGGGCTTCCTGGGACACGCTGTAGCGCTGTTCACGCAGTTTTTCACCGTAGAAACCGCTGTCCCAGCTTTGCAGGTCGGCGCAGCCTTGTTCGGCAGCGTAGGCCTTGAGCTGCTGCAGGTCCTGGGTGGCAAATGGCTTGCTGCGCTTGGCCAGGTCACGCAGGAAACTCAGTACCTGGTCGCTGGATTCGGCCATTTTGGTGGCCAGGCTCAGTTCGGAGAAAGAGGCGAAGCCAAGCAGTTGGGCCAATTCCTGACGCAGGTCGAGGATCTGTTCCATCACCGGGCCGTTATCGTTCTGACCGGCATTCGGGCCCTGGTCCGACGCGCGGGTGCAGTAGGCCGCGTAGATTTCTTCACGTAGGGCGCGGTCGTGGGCGTAGGTCATCACCGCGTAGTAGCTGGGGAATTCCAGGCTGATCAGCCAGCCGTCGAGGCCTTTAGCCTGGGCCGCAGCAGCCATTTGCGCTTTGGCTGAGTCGGTCAGGCCGGCCAGGGTGGCTTCGTCGGTGACGTGCTTGGTCCAGGCCTGGGTGGCGTCGAGCAATTGGTTGGAGAACTTGCTGCCCAGTTCGGAGAGTTTGCTCTGCACCTCGGCATAGCGCTTCTGCTGCTCAGGCGGCAGGTCGATACCCGACAGGCGGAAGTCACGCAGCGCGTGCTCCAGAATGGTTTTTTGCGCCACGTCGAAACCGGCCGCTTCCGGGCTGTTGGCCAGGGCTTCGAAGGCCTGGAACAGCTCGCGGTTCTGGCCCATCTCGGTGGAATAGGCGCTCAATGCCGGCAGGCAGGCCTCATAGGCTTCGCGCAGTTCGGCGCTGTTGCACACGGCATTGAGGTGGCTGACCGGGCTCCAGGCCGCGCCCAGGCGGTCGTTGAGTTCATCCATGGCCAGGACCAGGCCGGCCCAGGTCGGATTTTTTCCCTGGCTTTGCAGGATGCCCTCGATGGCGACGCGGTTGTCGGCCAGGATCTGTTCGATGGCCGGTTGGACGTGCTCGGCACGGATCGCCGAGAACGGCGGCAGGTCGTAGGACTGCAAAAGAGGGTTGTTCGCGCTCACGGTTGGCACCTTGGCTGAAGAAACAGGTAAGACAAAGATGGGGCCATCTTAATTACAATCAACGTCCACCGCAGCTATCAACCAAACAGAGAGAGGCTATCGTGACCCTTCGCACCTATCAGAATCACACGCCAACCCTCGGCGCCGGGGCTTTCGTCGATGCTTCGGCGGTGGTGATCGGCGATGTCGAAATCGGCGCCGACAGCTCGGTCTGGCCGCTGACGGTGATTCGCGGCGACATGCACCGTATCCGCATCGGCGCGCGCACCAGCGTGCAGGATGGCTGCGTGCTGCACATTACCCACGCCGGCCCGTTCAATCCTGACGGTTTCCCGTTGCTGATCGGTGACGACGTGACCATCGCCCACAAGGTCATGCTGCATGGCTGCACCGTCGGCAGTCGCATCCTGATCGGCATGGGCAGCATTGTGATGGACGGCGCGGTGGTTGAAGACGATGTGATCATCGGTGCCGGCAGCCTGGTGCCGCCAGGCAAGAAACTTGAAAGCGGTTTTTTGTATGTGGGCTGCCCGGTTAAACAAGTTCGTGCGCTTTCTGACAAGGAACGCGCCTTTTTCACCTATAGCGCCGCGAACTACGTGAAGCTCAAGGACCTGCACCTGGCAGAGGGATTCGACCAATGACCCTGGATTACCAGACGGTTCTATTTGACCTGGACGGCACCCTGACCGACCCACGGGAAGGCATCACCCGCTCGATCCAATACGCCTTGGCCAAGCTGGGCATTGATGAGCCGGACCTGACCAAGCTCGAACACTTTATCGGCCCGCCGTTGCTGCAGGCCTTTATGCAGTTCTACGATTTCGACGAGGCCCGGGCGTGGCAGGCGGTGAATTTCTATCGCGAACGCTTCAAGGTCACCGGGCTCTATGAAAACCGGGTGTTCGACGGGGTCATGCCATTGCTGGAAGCGTTGAATGGCCAGGGGCGCCAGCTGTATGTGGCCACCTCCAAGCCGTGGGAATTTGCCCGGGAGATCGCCCGGCATTTCGATTTCGCCAAGCACTTCAAGGTGATCTACGGCAGTGAGCTGGACGGCACGCGCACCAACAAGGTCGAACTGATCGCCCACTTGATGCACGAGGAAGGGCTGGACCCGGCCAGTACCTTGATGATCGGCGACCGTAAGCACGACCTGATCGGCGCACGTAGCAATGGCCTGGATGCAGCGGCGGTGGGGTATGGGTTTGGCAGTTTTGCAGAATTGAGTGCCGAAGCGCCGCGCTGGCATTTTGAGACGCTGGACGAGATGCATCAGGCATTTTTGCGGCGGGCTTGAGACCGCTATCGCGGGCAAGCCCGCTCCCACATTGGCGGTGTTCACACATCAACATGTGGCAGCTGGCTTGCCTGCGATGGGGCCCTAAAGGTCACGCCCCTCCAACTGCCGCAACGCCAATTTGCGCTGCTCCACCGGCAAGCGTCCCAACTGCTCCACGGCACCGTAGAACCTCAGCCAATCCCCACCCTCGCGGCGGAACAACGCCGCAAACGCCGGCACCCACTGGTCATACAGCCCAAACGGCAACAACCGCGCATTGTTCATCGGCTGATTGATCCAGGCGTCATAACGCTTGTCGCCGCCCCACTGGCTGTCGCGCATCTGCCGATAATCACTGCGCAAGCGCTCGAACTCGGCGGCCTTGGCCTGGCGCATGGCATCAGCGGCCAACGGCTGCGCATACAGGCGCTCCAGGCGGCTGCGGGTGTCGAGGATCAACTGGATAAACTGGTCGCGCTGCTTCAAGCTCGATTCGCTCGCAGGCGCCAGGCCACGGGCCGCGCGCCATTGCCGGGTGCCTTCCTGCTCGACGAAGGTGGCAAACGACTCATTGAACTCGGTGTCGTCCTTCACATAAAAGCGCTGGTGCGCCAGCTCGTGAAAAATCACCGTGGCCAGGCGCTCTTCACCCCAGCGCATCATCGAACTCATGATCGGGTCATCGAACCAGCCGAGGGTGGAATAGGCCTCGACCCCGCCAATCGACACATCCATGCCACGCAGTTGCAACAACGCCGCCTCGCCCCGCGCCGCACCCTGAGTGTAATAACCACGGTAGGCCACACATCCGGCAATCGGGAAGCAATGGTTCTGGGGTAACAAGGAAAATTCTGATGTAGCGAAGACATTCCAGACGACATACGGCCGGCCGATATCGGCATACAGGCGATAGCTCTGATTGTCAGGCAGGTGCAACTGTTGGCTGGCGAAGGTGCGCGCCTTCTGGGAGTGCGCCAAATGCTCACGCAACACTTGCGGGCGCGTCGGATCGGCAATCACTTCGGCCACCGGCTGCCGCGCCTGCAGTAACTGCCATTGGCCGCTGGCCAGTTGGCTGTAGTAGCTGACACTGGAGCAACCGCCGAGCCACAGGCACGTCAGCCCCGCCAAGAAACGCCACACCATGTCAAACCGCTCCAGAGTCATTGGCCCGCCAGACTAACTGGCCGGCAGGGGTTATGCTCATACCATTCCTACGGTTGAGTGCCCACTATGCGTCAGCTCCTGCTTCCCTTGGCGGCGATTTTTCTCAGCGCCTGTGCCTCCGCGCCAATCCCGCCCGCCGACCCGCAACAGGCCTGGGTCGATTTCGCCACGCCGACGCCGGGCGCCAAGCTGGTCATGGCGCAACGCCTGGACGGCAAGGCCCTGGACGATGGGCGCTACTTCCAGGTGCCAGCGGGCAGCCATGAGTTGATGGTGCGTTTTGATTTTGAAGTGTATGCCGGGGCGGGCCTGGGTGGCGGGCTGAACCAGCCCCAGGAGCGCACCTGTTTTATCACCCTGCAATACGACCAGTTCCAGGCCGGCCAACGCTACCGCCTGGAAGGGCGCTCGCTGGGCTTTACCCCGAACATCCGGCTGTATGACGCCCAGCGTCAGTTGCTGGCCGAGGAACGCAGCATCAACTGCATTCCCTGATCAGTCATCGTTGCGCTGGTAGATGATGCGCTTGGTGCCGTTTTCGCAGGAGCCGACGATCATGGCTTCGTCATGATTCTTGGCTTCTTCGGCGGTGATGATTTCCAGGGTGTAGGACGGGATTGCCTTGGCCTGTAGGCCGACTTCAATCTCTTTCCTGAGCTCTTCACAGTCTTTCGGCGCGGCCATTGCCGATGTGGCCAAAACACCGCAGATAATCGCCAAGGCAAAACGTTTCATGTGTGAAGCTCCCTAAATGCGCTGCGCACGGGTGTGCGCCAAAGGCTGCATGGGTATGAGACCACATTTGCGAAACGCGAGTTCTGATTTAACGCAGAACAAAATGTGGGGGGCGAGCAAGCCCGCTCCCACATTGGACCTGCGCAGGGTCAGCTGACGAGGGTGCCATCCAGGGTGATGGTGGCATTCAGCACCTTGGACACTGGGCATCCTTCCTTGGCCTTCTTGCTCAGTTCATCGAACTGCGCCTGGCTCGCGCCGGGAATCTTGGCCTTGAGGATCAGGTGAACCGCCGTGATCGCAAAACCACCGTCCACCTGGTCCAGGGTCACTTCGGCCTGGGTGTCGATACTGTCGGCCTTGAGCCCGGCATCACCGAGAATCATGGAAAAGGCCATGGAGAAACAACCGGCATGGGCCGCGCCGATCAGTTCTTCAGGGTTAGTGCCCTTGCCGCCTTCGAAACGTGCCTTGAAGCCGTAGGGGGCTTCGCGCAGTACGCCGGTTTCGGTCGAGATAGAGCCCAGACCGGTTTTCAGGTCGCCTTCCCAGTGTGCGGAGGCTTTTTTCACGATACTCATAGCGATCTCCCAAGCAGTGGTTGTGCATCAGTAAGGTTCTGAGGATAGAACCTCTGGCAAAGTTCACCCCGTCGGAAAAACCAAGTGGATTAGTAGGAAATTTCATGCCCACTATTGAATCTCGGGTATATGCCCACATTGCATAGAACATGCACATGAAGCGGCAGGTTTTGGTTCGTCACAAGCCTGCGCCCCTATGGAGAAGCAGGCTTATGAAACCACTGTCCGATGTAAAGTTCTCGACCCTCGACCTGGTACCGGTGCGCGCCAATGGCAGCCCGGCGCAGTCGCTGCGCAATTCCCTGGACCTGGCCCAGCACGTGGAAAAGCTCGGCTACACCCGTTTCTGGGTAGCCGAGCACCACAATATGGATGGCATCGCCAGCTCCGCGACCTCGGTGCTGCTGGGCTACCTGGCCGGCGGCACCTCGACCATCCGGGTCGGCGCAGGCGGCGTGATGCTGCCCAACCATGCGCCACTGGTGATCGCTGAACAGTTCGGCACCCTGGAGAGCCTCTACCCCGGCCGGATCGACCTGGGCCTGGGCCGCGCACCCGGCTCCGACCAGATGACCGCCCGCGCCTTGCGCCGCGAGCGCTCCGGCAGCGCCGATGACTTCCCGGAAGATGTGGCCGAGTTGATGGCCTACCTGGGCCCGCGTACCCCCGACCAACGGGTGATCGCCATGCCGGGCACCGGCACCAACGTCCCGATCTGGCTGCTCGGCTCCAGCCTGTTCAGCGCCCAACTGGCCGGCGAGCGCGGTTTGCCCTACGCCTTCGCCTCCCATTTCGCACCGCGCATGATGCATGAGGCGATTCGCGTCTATCGCAATCACTTCAAGCCTTCGGCGGTGCTCGACAAGCCTTATGTGATGCTCGGGGTGCCGCTGGTGGCCGCCGATACCGATGAACAGGCCGATTACCTGGCCACGTCGGTCTACCAACGGATCCTCGCGCTGATGCGTGGGCAAAGCCTGGTCCAGCGCCCGCCGGTCGACAGCATGGACGGCCTGTGGCTGCCCCATGAGAAAGACGCGGTAGGTAGTTTTCTAGGCCTGGCAATGGTGGGGAGCCCGGCGAAGATTCGCGCCAAGCTGGAGGTGTTGATCGAGCAGACCGGTGCCGATGAGCTGATCTTTACCTGCGACCTGTACGAGCATGCTGATCGGATTCATTCCTACGAGCTGCTGGCACAAGTGATGAAGGGCTAAAACCCCTGTGGGCATTGTCGAGCCTTGGCGAGGCTCGACAACGCCCACAGTTGGTTGCTACCACGGGATCACCCGCGGTTGTAGACGATTTCCTTGGTACCACCTTCGCAACTGCCGACCACTTCGCCGTTGGTTGCGCTGCCTTTATCGACAATTTCCAGGGTGTACCCGGAAGCGCCATTGGCCTGGATCTTGGCGTCGATTTCGCTTTTCAGCTCGCCACAAGGTTTGCCAGCCGCCAGGGCTGTACCTGCCAGGCTCAACAAACCTACCGCTAACAGAAACTTTTTCATCCGTTACTTTCCTTGCGCTGATCAAAAAATGTACGCCGACACGCAGGGTATCGGCGCCCAAAGGGTGTAGCGCAGGTTATGGCAATCGGCCAGCGTGCAAGTTCAACCGTGCCGATCAACTATTGGCAATACGGAAGCCCACCTTGAGGGTCACCTGGAAGTGCGCGGCCTTGCCGTCCTTGATGTGGCCACGGGTTTCGGTGACCTCAAACCACTCCAGGTGCTTGATGCTCTTGTTGGCCTCGGCCAGGGCATTGTTGATGGCGTCCTCGATGCTGGTTGGGGACGAGCCCACCAGTTCGACTTTTTTGTAGGTGTGATGATCAGTCATGAGTGCTCTCCTGGGTCGATGAATACAGCCTAGCAGTGATTCTTCGTACTGCTTCTGGCGACTCTTCTCACCTGAAAGTTCAGATTTACTGCACTTTCTGAAACCCCCGCAGTCGGAATCAACACACGTCACTCATTCACTCCAGGAGAGCCCACATGGCCAACACCTCTTTACGCAAAGCGTCATTGGAAAGCATGGAAGCCGAGATTTCGAGCCTGCTCAAATCCCTTGAGAGCCTCAAGGACGATGCATCCGACGAGTCGCGCAAAACCCTCAAGGCCCTGAAAAGCAATGCCGAGAATGCCCTCAAGCACTCCCGCCATCTGATCAGCGATGCCTACGAAGAAAGCAAAGTGAAAATCCGCGAAACCGGGGTTGCCACCCGTGACTATGCCCAGGAGCACCCTTGGACCACCGCCGGCGTTGCCGTTGGCGCACTGGGCCTGCTGGCGGCCTACCTGCTGTGCAAACGCGGTGACTAAACCGGTTGGCGCGCAAGCTCAGCCTTGAGCCATTGCGCCAACTGCCGGGCGCGCCCATCCGCGGCGCGCTTGGGTAGCCACAACGCCAGTTGCGCCGGGGTTTGACTAAAACCCCACGGCGCAACCAGGCGACCGGCACGCACGTCCTCCGCCACCAGCGGTTGCGGTGCGATCGCCACCCCCAGGCCCGCTACGGCCGCCTCCAGCAAATAATACAAATGCTCAAAACCCTGGCCGTACTTAAGCGCGCTGGTGTCGATGCCATGGTGCTGCGCCCAATTGGGCCAGGCTTGTGGGCGCGAGGTGGTGTGCAACAGGGCTTCGCCCAGCAAAGCCTGGGCGGGCGCCTGGCGCAGGGCCTGGTAATGGGCAAAGTGCGGGCTCATCACCGGGCCGATCCGCTCGCTGGCCAACTCGTACACCTGCATATCGGCCGGCCACGGCGGCTCGGCAAACACCAGCAAGGCATCCAAGCCCGGCCGCCTGGGGTCAAGATCGCCTTCGCCCGCTGATAGATGCAAGCGCAAATCCGGCAAATCCGCATTCAAGCGCCCCAGCCGCGGAATAAACCAACGCGCCAGCAAACTGCCGGAACAGCCAAGGACAAACGGCGCATCAGCGCTGCTCTGGGTCAGTTCCCCGCACACATCCCGCAGGCGCTCGAACGCCTCGAAGCTGGCATCGCGCAGCCGCACCCCGGCATCTGTGAGTTTAATGCCACGCCCATCCTTGACGAAAAGACTCACCCCAAGGTGTTCTTCCAACACTTTCAGTTGTCGGCTGACGGCACCGTGGGTCACATGCAATTGCTCGGCAGCCTGGCTGACGCTGTTGAGGCGGGCAGTGGCTTCGAACGCACGCAGGGCGTTAAGGGGTGGAAGGTCTCGGCTCATCTGTGAGTTTTCCTGACAGGTTGCGGCGATCTTATCGGTTTTCACGGTACAGCGTCAGGGGTAGAGTGGCCGTCATTGCCTCTCCCACCTCTTCACCCTGGAGCGCACCATGACTCAGTCCCAGACCGATTTACGCAACGGCCCTGATGCCAACGGCCTGTTTGGCGCGTTCGGCGGCCGCTACGTGGCAGAAACCCTGATGCCGTTGATCCTCGACCTGGCCCGCGAATACGAAGCGGCCAAAGTCGATCCGTCCTTCAACGAAGAATTGGCCTACTTCCAGCGCGACTACGTCGGACGCCCAAGCCCGCTGTATTTCGCCGAGCGCCTGACCGAGTTCTGCGGCGGCGCCAAGATCTACCTCAAGCGTGAAGAGCTGAACCACACCGGCGCGCACAAGATCAATAACTGCATCGGCCAGATCCTGCTGGCGCGGCGCATGGGCAAAAAACGCATCATCGCCGAGACCGGCGCCGGCATGCACGGCGTGGCCACAGCCACCGTCGCCGCGCGGTTTGGCCTGCAATGCGTGATCTACATGGGCACCACCGATATCGAGCGCCAGCAGGCCAACGTGTTTCGCATGAAGCTGCTGGGTGCCGAAGTGATCCCAGTGGTCGCCGGCACCGGTACCCTCAAGGACGCGATGAACGAAGCCCTGCGCGACTGGGTAACCAACGTCGACAGCACCTTCTACCTGATCGGCACCGTGGCCGGCCCGCACCCGTACCCTGCGATGGTGCGCGACTTCCAGGCGGTGATCGGCAAGGAAACCCGCACCCAGTTGCAAGCCCAGGAAGGCCGCCTGCCGGACAGCCTGGTAGCGTGCATCGGCGGTGGCTCGAATGCCATGGGCCTGTTCCACCCGTTCCTCGATGACACCAGCGTGGAGATCATTGGTGTTGAAGCCGCCGGCTACGGCATCGAAACCGGCAAGCACGCGGCCAGCCTCAATGGCGGCGTACCGGGCGTGCTGCACGGCAACCGTACCTTCCTGTTGCAGGACGACGACGGCCAGATCATCGACGCCCACTCGATCTCAGCGGGCCTCGATTACCCCGGCATCGGCCCTGAGCATGCATGGTTGCACGACATTGGCCGCGTCCAGTACACCTCGGTAACCGACGACGAAGCCCTCGACGCCTTCCACAAATGCTGCCGCCTGGAAGGGATTATTCCGGCACTGGAAAGCGCCCACGCCCTGGCCGAAGTGTTCAAGCGCGCCCCGACCCTGCCCAAGGATCACCTGATGGTGGTCAACCTGTCAGGCCGTGGCGACAAGGACATGCAGACCGTTATGCACCATATGGAAACCGCCAAGCAGGAGAAACACTGATGAGCCGCCTGCAAACCCGCTTTGCGCAACTCAAGGAACAAAACCGCGCCGCCCTGGTGACCTTCGTTACCGCTGGCGACCCGGGGTATGACACCTCCCTGGCGATCCTCAAGGGCTTGCCGGCAGCCGGCGCCGATGTGATCGAACTGGGCATGCCTTTCACCGACCCCATGGCCGATGGCCCGGCGATCCAACTGGCCAATATCCGTGCGTTGGGCGCCAAGCAGAACCTGGCGAAAACCCTGCAGATGGTGCGCGAGTTCCGCAAGGGCAACACTGATACACCGCTGGTGCTGATGGGCTACTTCAACCCGATCCACATGTACGGCGTGCCACGGTTTATCAGTGACGCAAAAGAGGCCGGCGTCGATGGCCTGATCGTGGTCGATATGCCACCGGAACATAACAGCGAACTGTGCGACCCGGCCCAGGCCGCGGGCATCGACTTTATCCGCCTGACCACGCCAACCACTGACGATGTGCGCCTGCCCACCGTGCTCAACGGCAGCTCCGGGTTTGTGTACTACGTGTCGGTGGCCGGTGTGACCGGTGCCGGTGCCGCTACCCTGGAGCACGTGGAAGAAGCCGTCGGCCGCCTGCGCCGGCATACCGACCTGCCGATCAGCATCGGCTTCGGCATCCGCACCCCGGAACAAGCCGCCGCCATCGCCCGCCTGGCGGACGGTGTGGTGGTGGGGTCGGCGCTGATCGACCACATCGCCAACGCCAGCAACGACCAGCAAGCGATTGACGGGGTGTTGAGCCTGTGTGCAGCGCTGTCGGAAGGTGTGCGTAACGCTCGCAAGTAAGATTCTTGCTCTGGGCAATCGGGCTGTTGTGGCGAGGGAGCTTGCTCCCGTTGGACTGCGTAGCAGTCCCATTTTAGGGCCGCTTCGCGCCCCAACGGGAGCAAGCTCCCTCGCCACAGGCCCCTAGCGGATAGGTATCTATTCCTTGAGCTCGATGCGCTCGACCTTGCCCACCAGCAGTATGTAGGACAGCGCCCCCAGCAGCGCCAGCACCGCAATGTAGGTAATCGCCGGCGCAAACGAATCGCCCGTGGCCAGAAAGCCAATGACGATCGGCGTGGTAATCGCCGCCAGGTTGCCGATGAAATTGAACACTCCCCCAGTCAGCCCCAACAGCCGCGCCGGCGCCAGGGTCGAGACCAGCGACCAGGTGATCGACGCCAGGCCATTGCCGAAAAACGCCACCGCCAGGAACGCAATCACCAGTGGCGTCGAATCGACGAAGTTGGCGCCAATGATTGCCGTGGAAATCAGCAGGCCGCTGATGATCGGCAACTTGCGCGCAAACCCCACCGAGGTGCCACGGCGGATCAGCCAGTCGGAAAACAGCCCGGAACACAACACCCCGACAAAGGCCGCGAGGAAGGGTAGCGAGGCGAGCAGGCCGGACTTGATGAAGTCCATGCCGCGATATTTCACCAGGTAGGTCGGGAACCATGTCAGGAAAAACCACAGGGTCGAGTTCAGGCAGAACTGGCCCAGGTAGATGCCCCACAGCTTGCGCTTGCTCAGCACGATCCCCAGGTCGACCCAACTGAAGGGCGCCTTGCGCTTGGCAGTTTGTGCGTCCAGGTCCACCAGGCCGCCGCCTGCGCGGATCAGCTCGATTTCTGCGCTATTGACCCCCTTGAAGTCCCGCGGCTCGCGGTACACCGCGTACCACACCAGCGCCCAGAGGATGCCCACCGCGCCGGTGCTGATAAACACCATGTGCCAGCCATAGTGGTGCTGCAACCAGGCCAGCACCGGGGTGAGGAACGCCAGCCCGACGAACTGCCCGGACGTGTAGAAACCAATGGCCGTGGCACGCTCACGCTCGGGAAACCAACTGGTGACGACCCGGCTGTTGATCGGATAAGCCGGCGCTTCCAGGGCACCCACCGCCATGCGCAACACGAACAACGCGATAAAGCTCGCAGCAAAGCCCAGCATCACCGTGGCAATCGACCATAACAGCAGGGCGGCGGTGTACAGAATGCGCGGCGGCACCCGGTCCACCAGCCAGCCGCCGGGGATTTGCATGGCGGCATAGGTCCAGCCGAACGCCGAAAAAATCAGCCCGACATGCACCGGGTCGATGCCCAGCTCACTGGTCAGGGCTGGCGCGGCAATCGACAGGTTGCTGCGGTCCAGGTAGTTGATCACCACCGTGATAAACAGCAGGACCATGATGAAGTAACGCTTGCGGCTGGGCGTGACTAAAGACGCCTGCCCGGTGAGGGTTTCAGGGTGCATGGGGGAGCCTCTTATTATGTTTATTGAGGTCGGTTAACGGCTACCGGGTTGAAAGTGGGAGCTGGCTTGCCTGCGATGGCGGCGGAACATTTAAGATTGCTATCGCAGGCAAGCCAGCTCCCACACTGACCACGTGCCATCAGGTGAAAATCACCACTCGGCAAAACTGCCATCGGCATGCCGCCAGATCGGGTTGCGCCAGCGGTGACCAATGGCCGCGCGCTCGATCACGTATTCCTCGTTGATCTCAATCCCCAGGCCCGGCCCGTTGGGGATCTTCACGAAGCCTTGGTCGTAATCGAAAACTCCCGGATCGCGCACGTAGTCGAGCAGGTCATTGCTCTCGTTGTAGTGAATGCCCAGGCTTTGCTCCTGGATAAACGCGTTGTAACAAACCGCGTCCAGTTGCAGGCACGCCGCCAGGGCAATCGGCCCCAGCGGGCAGTGCAGGGCCAGGGCCACGTCGTAGGCTTCGGCCATGTTGGCGATCTTGCGGGTTTCGGTGATGCCGCCGGCATGGGACGCATCCGGCTGGATGATGTCGACGTAGCCTTCGCTGAGCACGCGCTTGAAATCCCAGCGTGAGAACAGCCGCTCACCCAAGGCAATCGGGGTGCTGGTCAGGGGCGCCAGCTCCTTGAGCGCTTCGTAGTTTTCGCTGAGCACCGGTTCTTCGATAAACATCAACTTGTACGGGTCCAGCTCTTTCATCAGCACCTTGGCCATGGGCTTGTGCACGCGGCCATGGAAGTCCACGCCGATGCCGACATTCGGGCCGACCGCATCGCGCACGGCGGCGACGTTGGCCAGGGCCTGGTCGACCTTGTCGAAGGTGTCGAGAAACTGCAGCTCCTCGGTGCCATTCATCTTCACCGCCGTAAACCCACGGGCCACGGCTTCCTTGGCCGCACGGGCGGTGTCAGCCGGACGGTCGCCGCCGATCCACGAATAGACACGGATCTTGTCCCGCACCTGGCCGCCCAGCAGGTCGCTGACCGACACCCCGAGGGCCTTGCCCTTGATGTCCCACAAGGCCTGGTCGATGCCGGCCAGGGCGCTCATATGAATCGCACCGCCCCGGTAGAAGCCGCCGCGATACAGCACGGTCCAGATATCTTCGATATTGCGTGGGTCTTTGCCGATCAAATAGTCGGACAGCTCCTCGACCGCGGCCGCCACGGTGTGGGCGCGGCCTTCAACCACGGGCTCGCCCCAACCGGTCACGCCCTGGTCGGTTTCCACTTTGAGGAAGCACCAGCGCGGCGGCACGATAAAGGTGGTCAGTTTGGTGATTTTCATCTGCTTATCTCTCTTGTCGGATGCAGCGCCTGGGCGCCAGGCACACTCAGTTCAAGGCGTTCCAGGCAGCGACATACGCCTGGGCACGACTCGCCACCTGCTCGACACTCATGCCGGGCTTGAACAGCCCGGAGCCCAGGCCAAAGCCCTTGACCCCGGCGTCGACGAACACTTGCATGTTGTCCGGGGTAATCCCGCCCACCGGCAGCAGGACCGTGCCGGCCGGCAGCACCGCCAGCCAGGCCTTGACCACCGCCGGGCCCATTTGCTCGGCCGGGAACAGCTTCAGCACATCGGCACCTTCGGCCAGGGCGGCGAAAGCTTCGGTGGGCGTCGCGACCCCGGGCGACAGGTACAGGCCAGCGGCTTTTGCGGCGCGCAGCACCTTGGCATCACTGTGGGGCATGACGATCACCTGGCCACCCGCCGCCTTCACCCGCTCCACCTGCTCGGGCGTCAGCACGGTGCCGGCACCGATCAGGCAATCGGCGGGCAACGTCTCACGCAGGGTGCGGATGCTGGTGTAGGGATCGGGCGAGTTGAGTGGCACTTCGATCACCCGGAACCCGGCCTGGTACAGCACCTGGCCGACAGCTGCGGCCTCATCCGGGCGCAGGCCCCGCAGGATCGCGATCAAACCGTTTTGAGTGAGTGCTTGCTTGAGCATGTCAGGCCTCGATTGCAGGTTGAATGAGCCCGGCGGCCAGTGCCAGTTGCCACAGGCCGCGCTGAGTTGCTTCTTGCGCGAGGCTGACGTGGCTGAAACCACACAGGGCGAGGGCGCGCTGGTAACGGGCGCAGAGGGCGTTGGCGCCGACCAGGATGATCGGCGGGGTGCGTGCACGGTCGGGCAAGCCGGCCAGTTCATGGCCGATCAGCAGGCCGGACAGGTAGTCGGGTTGCTGCTCAGGGGTCAGTTCAGCGGTCAACCCGAGGGTGCGCGCGCTGAACAGGGTCGACAGCACCCCACGCTGACCATCCGCTGAAAGCGCCACGTGCACGCCTCGATCAAACGCTTGGGCCTGGAACTGCCCGGCGCTCTTTTGCGTACGCCCCAGAATGCTGTGCGTGCTCAGCACCGCGAACAGTTCACCGGTCATGAAGGTGTCAAAGTGGGTGATGCGGCCTTCGACCACCTCGACCCATTTGGAATGGCTGCCGGGCAGGCCGATCAATAACTCAGCGCAGGCTGGCAGGCTTTGCAGCACGCCGAGCACCTGGGTTTCTTCGCCGCGCATCACGTTGGGCAAGCCAACCTGCTCGATCACGCCGGGCACGATATGCACATCGACACCGCGCAGGCTGCGTACCTTGTGCAGGGCCTGGCCGAGGCTGGCGACGTCGACCGGCGTCTTGCGATAGGCCGCTTCGCCCCAGCCCTGGGCGCTGCCGACCATGCCGCAGGCAATCACCGGCAGATCGGGCTGGGCAGCCAGCCAGTCGCCACAGGCGTCATCAAACGCCAGTTCAAACCCATCGCAGCAGTGAACGCCGGCAATCAACCGTGGTTCGCTGGGCAAATGCATGATCCCCGACGCCAGCGAGCGCTGTTCGAGGACCTGGCCACCGGGGCCGAGCTTATAAGCACGAAGGGAACTGGTACCCCAATCGAGCGCGATCAATTGCGCCGGCATCGTTTCACCTGGAATGTGACAGATGGCCGACTATAAACCTAAGGCTTGAAATATCTCAATATATAAATATCAATCCCATATAGTGGAACAAGATAAAGAAAATCCCCACGCCCCCGTACTTTTCATCGCACAGGAACGCGAGGATTCAGCTGACAGCAACTGGTTAAAAAATCGACAGATCCAACGGGCGCATGGCCCCCATCCAGATCGCGTAGTCGGTGTGGTCCTTCAGGTCATCGCCGGTATCCGGGTGCAGAAACACCACCAACCCATTGCGATTGAGCGCCAGCCACGGCAGCGCCACGCCGATGTACTGCGGGTCGAACGCCAGCTGGCAGCTCCAATCCGGGTGCGGGCCCACCGGGCGCTCATGCATGCGCCCCATGCGCAGCGGGAAGATGGCCGCCGCGTCTTCACACAGCGTGCGCGCCTGGTCGATCGTACTGGCGTCGAAGTAGATATGGGCGTGGTAGCCCTTGATACGTTGCATGACAGGCTCCGGACTCGTTGATCGGCCGATCCTAGACCGCAATCGACGGCAGGGCCAGCCCGGCCAGGGGCTGCGCGCTGCTGGCCTGCTCCGCCGCCAGCCACTCGACAAACCGTTCGATCAACTGCCCGCGGCGCTTGCGCTGGGGCAACACCACGTAATATCCAAAGCGCGAGATCACCGTGTCGCCAATCGGCCGGCACAGCCACTTCTGCTCCAGCAGGTTATCCACCAGATGGCGCCAGCCGATGGCCACGCCCTGGCCGGCAATCGCCGCCTGGATCAGCAGGGTGTAATTGTCGAAACGCAGCGGCCCTGGGGTTGGTGCGGCGGTGATCCCCAGCTCGCGAAACACCCCGTTCCAGTCGAACCACTGGCTGTTGTTTTCCTGGCGCAGGTGCAACAGCGGCAGTTCCTGCAGGCTTTGTAACGACAGTGGTGCAGTGCGGCCCCTGAGCAGTTGCGGGCTGCACACCGGGAACACTTCCTCGTTGAACAACCACTGGCTGTGGCCCTGGCGAAAACGCCCATCGCCAAACAACACCGCCACATCGATATCACTGCGCAAGGTCGCGTGGTTGCGCTCGCTGGTGACCAGGCTCACATCCACCTGTGGGTTGGCTTCGTGAAAGCGATGCAGACGTGGCATCAGCCAATAGGCAGCGAAGGCGAAGTCAGTCGCCACTTGCAACACTTCGTGCTGGTCCTGCTCTGTGATCGCGCCCAGGCCCGTATCAATGCTCTGCAACCCGGCCTGAACATGTTCGAACAGCAGCATGCCCGCGTCCGTCAGTTCGATGCCACGGTAGATGCGATCAAACAGGCGCACCGCCAGTTGTTCTTCCAGGCGCTTGATCTGCTGGCTGACAGCCGGCTGGGTGGTGCCCAGCTCCATGGCCGCCGCGGTGAAGCTGCGATGACGGGCGGCGGCTTCAAAGGCCCGCAACAGATCCAGCGACAGGTTACCCAGGGCTTTATACATAAGCGGTACTTATCCTAGACATTGCTTTTCATGGGCTTTACCACGGTTTCCATGGCCTGCATGCTCAATCGCATAAACACTGACTATGGAATGCCGAGAGACCATGAAGCGCAAGAACATTCTTTTCATCATGGCCGATCAAATGGCCGCGCCGTTGCTTCCGTTCTACGGTCCTTCGCCGATCAAACTGCCCAACCTGAGCCGCCTCGCCGCCCAGGGCGTGGTGTTCGACGCTGCATACTGCAACAGCCCGCTGTGCGCGCCGTCGCGCTTTACCCTGGTCAGCGGCCAGTTGCCGAGCAAGATCGGCGCCTACGACAACGCGGCGGATTTCCCCGCCGACGTCCCGACTTACGCCCACTACCTGCGCCGCCTCGGCTATCGCACGGCGCTGTCGGGCAAGATGCATTTCTGCGGGCCCGACCAGTTGCACGGCTATGAAGAGCGCCTCACCAGCGATATCTACCCCGCCGACTACGGCTGGGCGGTGAACTGGGATGAGCCCGACGTGCGCCCTACCTGGTATCACAATATGTCGTCGGTGCTGCAAGCCGGCCCGTGTGTGCGTACCAACCAGCTGGATTTCGACGAAGAGGTGGTGTTCAAGGCCCAGCAGTACCTGTTCGACCATATTCGCGAGGACGGCGACCAGCCGTTCTGCCTCACGGTGTCCATGACCCACCCCCACGACCCGTACACCATTCCCAAACCGTTCTGGGATCTGTACGACGGCAGTGACATCCCTATGCCTACAACCCCGGCCCAGACCGAGCTGGACCCCCATTCCCAGCGCCTGCTCAAGGTCTACGACCTGTGGGACAAACCGCTGCCTGTGGATAAGATCCGCGATGCACGGCGCGCCTACTTCGGTGCCTGCAGCTACATCGACAGCAATGTCGGCAAACTCCTGCAAACCCTGCAGGACACTGGCCTGGCCGAGGACACCATCATTGTGTTCTCCGGCGACCACGGCGACATGCTCGGCGAGCGCGGGCTCTGGTACAAAATGCACTGGTTTGAAATGGCCGCACGGGTGCCGCTGCTGGTCTGTGCGCCGGGGCAATTCCAGGCCGGGCGGGTGAGTGCGGCGGTGTCCACTGCCGACCTGTTGCCGACCCTGGTGGAGCTGGCCGGCGGTGAGCTCGACGCCAGCCTGCCCCTGGATGGCCGCTCGCTGGTCCCGCACTTGCAAGGGCAGGGCGGGCATGACGAGGTGTTCGGCGAATACATGGCCGAAGGCACCATCGGCCCGCTGATGATGATTCGCCGGGGCGCCTACAAATTCATCTACAGCGAGGACGATCCTTGCCTGCTGTTCGATGTACACAACGACCCCCGTGAGCAGGAAGAACTCAGCCAGTCGCCGGCCCACCGTGCGCTGTTCGACGCCTTCCTGGTCGAGGCGCGAGCCAAATGGGACATGCCCGCGATCCACCAGCAAGTGCTCGCCAGCCAGCGCCGCCGGCGCCTGGTATACGAGGCGCTGACGCTGGGCAAACTCAAGAGCTGGGATCACCAGCCGCTGGTAGACGCCAGCCAGCAGTACATGCGCAACCATATCGACCTCGACGATCTGGAGCGCAAGGCACGTTATCCACAACCCTGCCAAAACCAATAAATCCAGTGAGGGGAAGGCCATGAAAAAGTTATCCACAGCCGTGAGTACCGTACTGTTATTGAGTGCTAGCCAGGTGTACGCCGACGCCCGTTGCGAGACGGTAAAAATGGCCGACCCCGGCTGGAGCGACATTGCCGCCACCAACGCCATCACTGGTTTTTTACTGAGCGGCATGGGTTACAAGGCCAAGGTCGATACCCTGGCGGTGCCGATCACCTTTGGCGGGCTCAAGGACGGCCAGGTGGATGTGTTTATGGGGAACTGGATGCCGGCGCAGCAGGGCTTCTACGACAAGTTCGTGGCCAATGGCGACGTGGTGCAACTGGCGAAAAACCTCGAAGGCACCGAGTTCACCCTCGCGGTGCCGGACTATGTGTGGGAGGCCGGCGTGCGTGACTTTGCCGACCTGAATAAATTCGCCGACAAGTTCGACAAGAAGATCTACGGCATCGGCTCCGGCGCGCCGGCCAACCTGTCGCTGCAAGAGATCATCAAGAAAAACGACTTCGACCTCGGCCAGTGGAAGCTGATCGAATCCAGTGAGCAGGCGATGCTCGCCGAGGTGTCCAGGGCGGTGAAGCGCGAGCGTTTCGTCACCTTCCTCGGCTGGACACCGCACCCGATGAACGTGCAGTTGAAGATGCGCTACCTCAAGGGCGGCGAAAAATACTTCGGCGACACCGGCAGCGTGTACACCCTGACCCGCAAGGGTTATGCACAAGCCTGCCCGAATGTGGCGAAACTGCTGACCAACCTGACGTTTACCCAGGACATGGAGAACAGCATCATGGCCGAGGTGGCGAACAACAAGGTCAGCAATGCCGACGCGGCGAAGGCATGGATCAAGGCCAATCCGGCGGTGCTGGAGCAGTGGCTGGAGGGGGTCAAAACCCTGGATGGCCAGGAGGCATTGGCGGCGGTCAAGGCCAGGCTTTAGCAGCGCCCACACAAGCCAGCGCCCACAGGGCAGTGTTTGTGCTGATACCCTGACTCAAACTTTTTTGACCTGAGCTGCCCAATGCCCCGGCCCCATACACTCTTCCCCTTCCTGCGCTGGCTGCCGCGCCAGACCCGCGCCAGCGTCGGCCGGGATGCGCTGGTCGGCCTCAGCGGCGCGGTGCTGGCCTTGCCGCAATCCATCGCCTACGCCCTGATCGCCGGCCTGCCCCCCGAATACGGCTTGTATGCGGCAATCATCCCGGTGCTGATTGCCTGCCTGTGGGGTTCGTCCTGGCATTTGATCTGCGGTCCGACGGCGGCGATTTCCATTGTGCTCTACGCCAGCATCAGCCCGCTGGCGGTGCCGGGCTCGCAGGACTACATCACCCTGATTCTGTTACTGACCTTGCTTGCCGGCGTATTCCAATGGCTATTGGGCATACTGCGCTTTGGCGCGCTGGTCAATTTCGTCTCCCATTCCGTCGTCCTCGGCTTCACCCTCGGCGCGGCAGTGGTCATCGCCCTGGGCCAGTTGCCAAACCTGCTGGGGCTCGACCTGCCCAGCCAGGCCACGGCTATCAACAGCCTGCTGGCGCTGATCGACCACGGCGGCGAGTGGGATCGCCCGTCACTGGCCCTTGGCCTGGGCACCTTGCTGGTGGGCGTGCTGCTTAAATACTGCGTACCGCGCTGGCCGAACTTGTTGATTGCTCTGGCCCTGGGCAGCCTGGCGACGTGGGTGTGGCCGGCGATGTTCGGGCATGTGGCGCGGGTCAGCTCATTTGTTGGCCAACTGCCGCCGTTCAGCCCGTTGCCGCTGGACCTGGACATGATCCTGCGCCTGCTACCCAGTGCCGTGGCGGTGGGCATGCTGGGGTTGGTGACCAGCCTGTCGATTGCCCGCTCGCTGTCGGCGCGCTCGCAACAACTGCTCGACGCCAATCAGGAAGTACGTGCCCAAGGGTTATCCAATATCGTCGGCGGATTTTTCTCCGGCTACCTGTCGGCCGGTTCCTTCACCCGCTCGGGCCTGAGTTACGAGGCGGGCGCCTGTTCGCCGCTGGCGGGGGTGTTTTCGGCGTTATGGGTGGCACTGTTTGCGCTGTTTGGCGCGGCGTTGATTGCGCATATCCCGATCCCGAGTATGGCCGCCAGCATTCTGCTGATCTGCTGGGGCCTGGTGGACCATCGTGGCATCCGCGCACTGTGGCGGGTCAGCCGTGCCGAGTGTGTGGTGATGGGCCTGACCTGCCTGGCTACCTTGCTGCTGGAGCTGCAAACGGCAATCTATGCCGGCGTGCTGGCATCGTTGTTCTTCTACCTCAAGCGCACCTCACAGCCACGGGTCCAGCAATGGCGCGATGGGGAAGACGATGTGCTGCGGGTCGGTGGCTCGATCTTCTTTGGCGCCAGCCATTACCTGCAAGTGCGCTTGCAGCGCCTGCAAGGCCTGCGGGTGGTGATCGAGGCGCAGCAGATCAACTTTATCGACTATTCCGGGGTGGAGATGCTGCACCAGGAGGCGCGGCGATTGCGGGGCCTGGGGCGCAGCCTGACGTTGCGTCGGGCGCGGCCGCAAGTGGTGGAGGAGTTGAGGAAGCTGGAGGGGGCCGACAAGTGCCCGATCCTTTTCGAAGACTGACACGGTCAAAAACTGTAGGAGCTGGCTGGCCAGCTCCTACATTAGAATCAGTTAGCCGCCAGTTGTTTGCGCAGTTCAGCCAGCACCGGCGCCGAATCCGGCCGCACCCCGCGCCACAGGTAGAAGGCTTCCGCCGCCTGCTCCACCAGCATGCCCAAGCCATCCATTGCCACCGCCGCACCGTGTTCAGTGGCCCAGCGGCAGAATGCGGTCGGCTCCTTGGCGTACATCATGTCGTAGCAAAAGGTCTTGCCCGGTTCGACCAGGCTGCCGGCAATCGGCGGTACATCGCCTGACAGGCTGGCCGAAGTGGCGTTGATGATCAGGTCCACCGGTTCACTCAGCCAATCGAAACCGCTGGCAGACACCGGCCCCAGGTCATCGAACAGTTCGGCCAGCCGCTCGGCTTTTTCCACGGTGCGGTTGGCGATAACCAGCGAGGCCGGCTGTTGCGCCAGCAGTGGTTCCAGGGCGCCGCGTACCGCGCCGCCGGCACCGAGCAGCAGGATGCGCTTGCCCGCCAGGCTCAGGCCGGCGTTGACGGTCAAGTCGCGCACCAGGCCGGCGCCATCGGTGTTGTCGCCCAACAGACTGCCATCGGCCAGCTTGCTCAGGGTATTCACCGCGCCTGCGCGCTGCGCACGCTCGGTCAGGGCGTTGGCCAGGCGGTAGGCCTCTTCCTTGAATGGCACGGTGACGTTGGCACCGCGCCCTTGCAGGAAAAATTCACGGGCACAGCCGGTGAAATCCTCGAGCGGCGCCAGCAGCGTGTTGTAGTCCAGCGCCTGGCCGGTCTGCTCGGCAAACAGGCGATGAATCAGCGGCGACTTGCTGTGGCCGATGGGGTTGCCGAACACCACATAACGATCCATCAGCTGGCCGCCTTGGGCGCAGCAAGGCCGAGCCAGTCACGGTCTTGCAGGAAGTAGTCGGTCAGGCGTGCTTCTTCGCTGCCGGCAATAGCCTTCCAGTCATAGCTCCAGCGCACTTGCGGTGGCAGCGACATCAGGATCGACTCGGTACGCCCGCCCGATTGCAGGCCGAACAGCGTGCCACGGTCGTAGACCAGGTTGAATTCCACGTAGCGCCCACGGCGGAATTCCTGGAACTGGCGCTGCTGCTCGGTGTAGGCCATCGCCTGGCGACGCTGGACGATCGGCAGGTAAGCGTCGATGTAGGCGTCGCCAATGGCGCGGATAAAGGCGAAGCAGGTGTCGAAGTCCCACTCGTTCAAGTCATCGAAGAACAGGCCGCCAATGCCCCGGGGCTCGTTGCGGTGCTTGATGTGGAAGTAGCTGTCGCACCAGGCCTTGTAGCGCGGGTAAACGTCCGCGCCAAATGGCGCACAGGCCAGCTCGGCCACGCGGTGCCAGTGGATGCAGTCTTCTTCGTTGGCGTAGTAGGGCGTCAGGTCGAAGCCGCCACCGAACCACCACACCGGCTCTTCGCCTTCTTTCTCGGCGATGAAAAATCGCACGTTGGCGTGGGACGTCGGCACATGGGGGTTATGCGGGTGGATCACCAGGGACACGCCGAGGGCCTCAAAACCGCGACCGGCGAGCTCCGGGCGGTGGGCACTGGCGGACGGTGGCAGGCCGCTGCCGAACACGTGGGAAAAGTTGACGCCGCCTTTTTCGATCACGCTCCCGTTCTCGATTACCCGCGTGCGGCCACCGCCGCCGGCTGGGCGCGTCCAGGCGTCTTCGATAAAGCGCGTATCGGCCTCGAAGGTTTCCAGGGCGCTGCAAATGCGGTCTTGCAGGTCGAGCAGGTAGGCTTTTACAGCCTCGGTGCGGGTAGTCATGGCATCACCTTGAATCGGGCAAAGCTACGCGAGGCCATTGGGCGTCGGCGGCAAAGGGCGCACAGGATACCACCGCGCCGGGCGCTGCCACAGTTGACGAAGATCAAGCATAAGAGTCCGATAGGAGCCTTTGGCGAAACAGACTTGAGGAGAGAGCAGATGGCCAAACGTATCCAGTTCAGCGCCCATGGCGGCCCCGAAGTACTTGAGTATGTGGACTACACGCCAGCGGAACCAGGCCCACAGCAGGTCCGGGTGCGGAACAAGGCCATTGGCCTGAACTTCATCGACACCTATTACCGCAGCGGCTTGTACGCACCGCCGGCCCTGCCCTCGGGCCTGGGCGCAGAAGGCGCGGGCGTGGTGGATGCGGTGGGCAGCGAAGTCAGCCAGTTCAAGGTCGGCGACCGCGTGGCCTACGGCAGCGGCCCGCTGGGTGCGTACAGCGAGCTGCATGTGTTGCCGGCGGCCAACCTGGTGCACCTGCCGGACGCCATCAGCTTCGAGCAAGCCGCCGGCGCCATGCTCAAGGGCCTGACCGTGCAGTACCTGCTGCGCCAGACCTATGAGTTGAAAGGCGGCGAAACTATCCTGTTCCACGCCGCTGCCGGTGGCGTCGGCTCCCTGGCCTGCCAATGGGCCAAGGCCCTGGGCGTGAAGCTGATCGGAACGGTCAGTTCGCCGGAAAAAGCCGCCCTGGCCAAATCCCTCGGCGCCTGGGAAACCATCGACTACAGCCAGGAAAATGTCCCACAGCGGGTGCTGGAACTGACCGACGGCAAGAAGTGCCCGGTGGTGTACGACGGCGTCGGCAAGGACACCTGGCTCGCCTCGCTGGACAGCGTCGCGCCCCGTGGCCTGCTGGTGAGTTTCGGCAATGCGTCGGGCGCGGTGGAGGGGGTGAACCTGGGTATTCTGGCCGCCAAAGGCTCGCTGTATGTCACCCGGCCAACACTGGCGACCTACGCCAATACGCCACAGAACCTGCAGGCCATGGCTGACGATCTGTTTGGCATGATCGAAAGCGGCAAGGTGCGCATTGATATCAACCAGCGGTATTCCCTGGCGGACGCGGCGAAGGCGCAGGTGGAGTTGTCGGGGCGGCGGACGACGGGGTCGACCATTCTGTTGCCATAGGATCTCGGTGGTTTGGCAGACCGCTATCGCGGGCAAGCCCGCTCCCACATTCGAGCGCATTCCCATGCTGGAAATCGGTCGAATGTGGGAGCGAGCTTGCTCGCGATAGCCACGCCTGGGTCTCAGGACGGGCGCCGAACCTCGCCCGTCGCCAGATCCCGAATCAAACTAGGGTTCTTGCGCCCACCCAGGCGCCCACCCAGCACCAGGTCTACCTGCCCCCGGAAATACTGCTCTACCCGGATCCGCGTGCGCGCCGCCGGCCGGCCCTGGGGGTTGGCCGAGGTGGAGATCAGTGGCCCCACCAGCGAACACAAATCCCGCACCAGCGGGTGATCAGTGACCCGCAACGCTACCGTGTCGTGCTTACCGGTAATCCATTCAGGCAGCAGGTCCTGGTGGGGGACCAGCCAGGTGTTGGGCCCCGGCCAGGTACTGGCCATGCGGTCGATCCAGGTGTCCGGGAAGTCTTCGAATAGAAAATCGAATTGCCGGATATTGTCGGCGACCAGGATCAAGCCCTTATCCACCGAGCGGCCCTTGATCGCCAGCAGGCGATCTACCGCTTCTTCGTTCCACGGGTCGCAGCCCAGGCCCCACACAGCCTCGGTCGGATAGGCAATCACCGCGCCAGCGCGAACTTCTCGTGCGGCTTGTTGCACACGCCACCTGTTGACCATTACTCACTCTCCGGACTAAAGCTCTGCGCAGTTTACCGATCTTCGTAACAAAACCTAACTGCGCGCGAGCCAGCGGCCGCTTTCACAGATCACCCGGCCCTCCAGCTCCAGTTCGGTAAGGCTCACCAACACCTGGGACAGGCTTTGCCCGCTGGCAATGGCCAAACTTTCACTGGTCTGGGGCGCCGCGTGCAGCAGCGCCACCAGCGGGTGGGTCACCGCCACCGGCGCGGGCCGCGACAACGCCTGCCAGCCGCGCAACCCTTCAAGAATGTGTTCGATGGTTTCCACCAACACCGCACCGTCACGGATCAACTGATGGCAGCCCCGGGCCCCCGGATGATGAATCGAGCCCGGTATCGCATACACCTCGCGCCCCTGCTCGGCGGCCAGCCGCGCGGTAATCAGCGAGCCGCTGGCCACGCTGGCTTCCACCACCAGCACGCCCAGGGACAGACCACTGATAATGCGGTTGCGTCGTGGGAAGTTTCCAGCCTGGGGGCCGGCGTCCAGCGGAAACTCGGAAACCACCGCGCTGCCCTGGGCAATCATCGCCTCGGCGAGCCGGCGGTGGCGCTGTGGATAAAAATTTTCCAGGCCGGTGCCCAGCACCCCGATAGTCTGCCCCCCGACATCTAATGCCGCCTGGTGGGCCGCCCCATCAATTCCCAGGGCCAACCCACTGGTGATGACAAAACCGGCGCTCGCCAGGTTGCGGGAAAAGGCTGCCGCCGTGTCCATTCCGGGGCGCGAAGCGCGTCGGCTGCCGACCATGGCCAACTGCGGTTTTTCCAGGATCGCGGGCGTGCCGGCCACGAACAACAACGGCGGCGCATCGTCCAGTTCGGCCAGCAAGGCTGGGTAGTCGGGCTGGTCCCACATCAACAAATGCTGGGCCGGGCGCTCTAGCCAGGCCAATGCGGCGCTGGCGCCATCGCGCACTTGCGCACTGCGCCGGGCTTCGGCGCAGGCCGCCGGCACTCCCAGGGAGCGCCAGGCACTGGCTGGCGCGCCGATAGCTTTTGAGGCGCAGCCAAAGGCCTCGATCAATGTTTTAAAACGCCTTGGCCCCAACTCCGGCATACGGTGCAAACGTAGGCGGGCTTCGAGCTCGGCAGGGGAAATATCCGGGGTATGAATGACTGACATATGATCATCCTTGATCAGGAACAAGCTGTGGATAACTCTGTTGGTAACTTCTTTAGCAGGCTAATTATTGCAACTGGTTATTGCCGCCCAACCGGGCCGCCTGTTTTGAAGACGAGTAGCGATTTCCTCATGGGGGCAATCTCCTTTATTATGTGGGTTCGCGTGAAATGCCTGGCCTTCGCGGCCTGCGAGCGTTTCACACCGGCCGTGCGGGTGTCCCGACGCCGATTTGCCTTTACCTCACATGTGCAGCAATTACGCTTATGGCTATTTTGAACATCCTCGAATTCCCGGACTCGCGCCTGCGCACTATCGCCAAACCGGTGGCCGTAGTGGACGACAAGGTTCGTCAGTTGGTCGATGACATGTTTGAAACAATGTATGAAGCACCGGGCATCGGCCTCGCCGCGACCCAGGTCAACGTGCACCTGCGCGTGGTGGTCATGGACCTGTCCGAAGACCGCAGCGAACCGAGGGTGTACATCAACCCGGAGTTCGAGCCGCTGACCGACGAGATGGGCGAATACCAGGAAGGCTGCCTGTCGGTGCCGGAGTTCTACGAGAACGTCGAGCGCCCGCTGCGCGTCAAGATCAAGGCCCTGGACCGCGATGGCAAACCCTTCGAGCTGATTGCCGAAGGCCTGTTGGCGGTGTGCATCCAGCATGAGTGCGACCACCTCAACGGCAAGCTGTTTGTCGATTACCTGTCCACGCTCAAACGCGACCGGATCAAGAAGAAACTGGAAAAGAAGCATCGCCAGCAAGCTTGATTCCCTTCTTTCAAAGGCTTGCTCCGGCAAGCCTTTTTCTTTTGTGAGACGTTTCCCATGACCGAGCCACTGCGCATCGTTTTTGCCGGCACCCCTGAATTTGCCGCCGAACACCTCAAGGCCCTGCTTGCCAGCCCTTATGAAATCGTCGCGGTGTACACCCAGCCGGATCGCCCGGCCGGCCGTGGGCAAAAACTGATGCCCAGCCCGGTCAAGCAGCTTGCCCTGGAACACGGCATTGTCGTGCTGCAACCGCCAACCCTGCGCAATGCCGAGGCCCAGGCTGAACTGGCCGCGCTGCAGCCGGACCTGCTGGTGGTGGTGGCCTACGGCCTGATCCTCCCCCAGGCGGTGCTGGATATCCCGCGCCTGGGCTGCATCAACAGCCATGCCTCGCTGCTGCCGCGCTGGCGCGGTGCGGCGCCGATCCAGCGCGCGGTGCAAGCCGGTGACGCCGAAAGCGGCGTGACCGTGATGCGCATGGAAGCCGGCCTGGACACCGGGCCGATGCTGCTCAAGGTCACCACGCCCATCACCGCACAGGACACCGGCGGCAGCCTGCACGACCGCCTGGCGGAGATGGGCCCGCCTGCGGTGGTAGAGGCGATTGCCGGTCTCGCTGCTGGCACCTTGCAGGGTGAAGCGCAGGACGACAGCCTCGCCACCTACGCCCACAAGCTGAACAAGGACGAAGCACGCATCGACTGGAGCCGCCCGGCCGTGGAGCTGGAGCGCCTGGTACGCGCCTTCAACCCGTGGCCGATCTGCCACAGCACCCTCAATGGCGAAGCCTTGAAAGTCCTCGCCGCCACCCTGACCGAAGGCAGCGGCGCCCCCGGTGAAATCATCGGCGCCAGCAAGGAAGGCCTGCTGGTGGCCTGCGGCGAACAGGCACTGTGTCTGACCCGTCTGCAATTGCCCGGTGGCAAGGCGCTGAACTTCAGTGATTTGTTCAACAGCCGTCGTGAGAAATTTGCCCCCGGCATCATCCTCGGAGTGGACGCTTGATGAACCCGCGTTTGGCCGCCGCCAAGGCCCTGGCCGCCGTGCTCAACGGCAAGGCTTCCCTGAACAGCTCGTTGCCGGTGCAACTGGATAAAGTCGAAGACCGTGATCGCGGCTTCACCCAGGACCTGGCCTTTGGCACCGCCCGCTGGCAGCCGCGTCTGTCGGCGCTGGCGGCCAAGCTGCTGCAAAAGCCGTTCAAGGCCGCCGATGCCGACGTCGAGGCGTTGCTGCTGGTGGGGCTGTACCAATTGCTCTACAGCCGGGTGCCGGCCCACGCCGCCATCGGCGAAACCGTAGGCTGCGCCGACAAGCTGAAAAAGCCCTGGGCCAAGGCCTTGCTCAATGCCGTGCTGCGCCGCGCCCAGCGCGAAAGCGAGGGGTTGCTGGCCGAGCTCGAACACGACCCGGTAGTGCGCACTGCGCACCCGCGCTGGCTGCAAAAATCCCTCAAGGCGTTCTGGCCAGAGCAGTGGGAAGCCATCTGCGCTGCCAACAATGCCCACCCGCCAATGATTCTGCGGGTCAATCGTAGCCATCACAGCCGCGATGCCTATCTCCAATTACTGGCAGAGGCCGGCATCAATGCCAGCGCCTGTGTGTACAGCCAGGACGGCATCGTGCTGGAGACCGCAGGCGATGTGCGCAGCCTGCCAGGCTTTGCCGAAGGCTGGATCAGCGTGCAGGACGAAGCCGCGCAACTGGCCGCCGACCTGCTTGACCTGACGCCGGGCCAACGGGTGCTGGACGCCTGCTGCGCGCCGGGCGGCAAGACCTGTCACATCATGGAAGTCGAGCCCGGCCTGGCCGGCGTCGTCGCCGTCGACTTGGAAGCCAAGCGCCTGGTACGCGTGCGCGAAAATCTTGCGCGCCTGGGCCTGGACGCCGAGCTGATTGCCGCCGATGGGCGCGACACCGCCACCTGGTGGGATGGCAAGCCGTTCCAGCGCATCCTGCTGGACGCGCCATGTTCCGCCACCGGTGTGATCCGCCGCCATCCGGATATCAAGCTGACCCGCCAACCCGACGACATCGCCGCCCTGGCTGTGCTGCAAGGCGAGTTGCTGGACGCGTTGTGGCCGACGCTGGAGGTCGGTGGCATCCTGCTCTACGCCACCTGCTCGACGTTGCCGACCGAAAACACCGAAGTGATCGAAGCCTTCCTCGCCCGCACCAGCGGCGCGCGGGAGTTGGACATTGCCACCACCGCCGGCATCAAGCAGTCCCACGGCCGCCAGTTGCTCGCGCAGGAAGGCGGGCACGATGGCTTCTATTACGCCAAGCTGATCAAGATTGCCGCTGCACGCGGTTGAATGATTTTTAAGGGAGTGACCGGATGAAGATCATCATCCTCGGCGCAGGGCAGGTCGGCGGTACGCTGGCCGAGCACCTGGCCAGTGAAGCCAACGACATTACTGTGGTCGACACCGACGCCGAACGCCTGCGTGGCCTGGGTGACCGCCTGGATATCCGCACGGTCCAGGGCCGCGCCTCGTTCCCCACTGTGTTGCGTCAGGCCGGTGCCGACGATGCCGACATGCTGGTGGCGGTGACCAACAGTGACGAGACCAACATGGTCGCCTGCCAGGTCGCTCACACCCTGTTCCACACCCCGACCAAGATCGCCCGGGTGCGTGAAGCGGCCTACCTGACCCGCGCCGGGCTGTTCGACAACGACGCGATTCCGGTGGACGTGCTGATCAGCCCGGAGCAGGTGGTCACCCACTACATCAAGCGCCTGATCGAAATCCCCGGTGCGCTGCAGGTGATCGACTTTGCCGAAGGCAAGGCGCAACTGGTGGCGGTCAAGGCCTACTACGGCGGGCCGCTGGTGGGCCAGCAACTGCGCCAGCTGCGCGAACATATGCCGAATGTGGAAACCCGCGTAGCCGCGATTTTCCGCCGCGACCGGCCGATCCTGCCCCAGGGCGACACGGTGATCGAAGCCGACGACGAAGTCTTCTTCATCGCCGCCAAGGCCAATATCCGTGCCGTGATGAGCGAAATGCGCCGGCTCGACGAGAGCTACAAGCGCATTGTCATCGCCGGCGGCGGGCAGATTGGCGAACGCCTGGCCGAGGCCATCGAAAGCCGCTACCAGGTGAAGATCATCGAGATGAACGCGGCGCGCTGCCGCTACTTGTCCGATACCCTCGACAGCACCGTGGTGCTGCAAGGCAGTGCGTCGGATCGTGACCTGCTGATGGAAGAAAATATCGCCGACGCGGATATCTTCCTGGCCCTGACCAACGATGACGAGGCCAACATCATGTCATCGCTGCTGGCCAAGCGGCTGGGGGCGAAGAAGGTGATGACCATCATCAACAACCCGGCCTATGTGGACCTGATCCAGGGTGGCGACATCGACATTGCCATCAGCCCGCAACTGGCCACCATCGGCACTTTGCTGGCCCACGTGCGGCGCGGCGATATCGTCAGCGTGCACTCATTGCGCCGCGGCGCGGCGGAAGCCATCGAGGCGATTGCCCATGGTGATTCCAAGTCGAGCAAGGTGATCGGCCGGGCGATTCGCGATATCGGTTTGCCACCGGGCACCACCATTGGCGCGATCATCCGCGATGAAGAAGTGATCATCGCCCATGACGACACGGTGATCGCCACGGGTGACCATGTGATTCTGTTCCTGGTGGATAAAAAACATATCCGCGATGTGGAGAAGCTGTTCCACGTGGGGTTGAGCTTTTTCTGATCTGACGGAGAGACCGACATGCTCGAATCCCTGGAAAAAATGCTCGCCAAGGGTGTGGATAACTCGCTGCTGCGCTTTGGCTTGGGCAAGGGTTACCTGGACCTGAAAGACAACGCCAAGGCGGCCGAGCATTTGCAGAGGTGCGTCGGGTTTGACCCGAAGTATTCGGCGGCGTGGAAGCTGCTGGGCAAGGCACACGCTGCGCTGGGCGATAAAAGCGCAGCACGCCAGGCATGGGAGCAGGGGATTACAGCGGCCCAGGCCCACGGCGACAAGCAGGCCGAGAAAGAGATGACGGTGTTCCTGAAGAAACTCGACCGCCAAGCCTGAATGGAGATCACAAATGTGGGAGCGGGCTTGCTCGCGAATGCGGTGTATCAGCTACACATTCAGTGACTGAGACTCTGCATTCGCGAGCAAGCCCGCTCCCACATTGGTTTTGCATCGACCTTGAGTCAGTCGCGAATCAGTACCAACGCGCCTCGCCTGGCGGGCGTTTCTTGAAGCGCTTCATGCTCCACATGTACTGGCTCGGGTAGGCGCCGATATAACGCTCCACCACCTTGCTCATCGCCGCGCAGGAGGTGGCCGTGTCGGTGCTGTACATGTCTTCCGGCGCCGCTTCCAGGATCACTTTGTAGCCCGAGCCGTCCGGCAGCCGCAGGGCATGCAGGAACACACCCACCGCCTTATGGCCGGCGAGCATGTTCGGCACGAACTTGCTGGTCAGCGCCTGGGTGGCGAAGAACGGTACGAAAATCCCGGCCGATTCCGCCGGCTCCGGATCTGCAGGAATCCCCACCTGGCCGCCCTTGCGCACTTCCTTGATCACGCTGAGGATGCCTTCCTTGGTCGACGCCGCCACTCGGTTGCCCAGTTGCACGCGTTGCTTGCGCAGCAGGTCATCCACTGCCTTGAGCTTGGGCGGGCGGTAGAAAATGATCGGTTTGCACTGGCTGCAATAGAAGTGGTTCAACACTTCCCAGTTGCCCAGGTGGCTGGTGATGCCGACCACGCCTTTGCCCGAGGCCAAGGCTTGCTGCAGCACTTCCAGGCCTTCGACTTCGCGCACCAGGTCGATGGAGCGCTGGGCCGGCCAGATCCAGGCGCAGGCGCTTTCGGTCAGGGACTTGCCGATATCCATCAGGCTCTGGCCCACCAGGCGCTCACGCTCGGCCGGGTCCATGTCCGGGAAACACTTGGAGAGGTTGATCCGCACCGTGTCGCGGGAGCGGTTGGGGGTTTTCCACATGATCCAGCCAATCGCCGAACCCACGGCTTGCACAGCGCGCCAGGGCAGCAGGGCAAACAATCGCAGAGCGCCTACCAGCAAGGCGCCTTTTAACTTTTCCACAGGTCACTCCTGATCGTGTGTGGTGCGCAAAGCGGCCATTCTAACCGGCGTTGACCAAGTCCGCGTAACGGTCGCAGTCCTGGGTGTGGTCCATGACCATGCCTGAGGCCTGCATGAACGCGTAGCAGATGGTCGGCCCGACGAACGTAAAACCGGCTTTCTTGAGGGCTTTGCTCATGGCTTCGGCCTCTGGCGTAATCGCCGGGACCTGGCTGCGATCCTTGAAATGATTGACCTTGGGCACGCCGCCGACAAACGACCAGAGCAACCCCACCGGATCCTCCAGCGCCAGCCAGGCCGCGGCATTGCGCCGGGTGGCATTGAGTTTCAAGCGGTTGCGCACAATGCCTGGGTCGAGCATCAACTGCTCGATCTCGGCATCGCTCAACTGCGCCAGGCGCGTTGGATCAAAACCGAACAAGACCTTTCGATAATGCTCGCGTTTGCGTAAAACGGTGATCCAGGACAGGCCCGCCTGGAACCCTTCGAGCAAAAGCAACTCGAACAAACCCTGCGCATCGCGCAGCGGCGTTCCCCACTCTTGATCGTGATAAGCCATGTACAGCGGATCTTCAGAACACCAAAAGCAGCGTGGCATAAGGCTCCAGGGAGTGGTGGCGGGGCCGAATCGGGTATACTCCCGCCCTTTAAATCGCAGCCCAAGTAACAGGTGAATTTTGTGAGCCAGCCTACGCCAGCCGTGCGTACCTTCCAAGACTTGATCCTCGCCCTCCAGCAATACTGGGCCGAGCAAGGTTGTGTGGTACTTCAGCCCTACGATATGGAAGTAGGCGCCGGCACTTTCCACACCGCAACATTCCTGCGGGCCATCGGCCCGGAAACCTGGAACGCCGCTTATGTGCAGCCCAGTCGTCGCCCGACTGACGGCCGCTACGGCGAAAACCCCAACCGCCTGCAGCACTACTATCAGTTCCAGGTCGTCCTCAAGCCAAACCCGGACAACTTCCAGGAGCTGTACCTGGGCTCGCTGAAACATGTCGGCCTGGACCCGTTGGTCCACGACATTCGTTTCGTCGAAGACAACTGGGAATCGCCAACGCTCGGCGCCTGGGGCCTGGGCTGGGAAGTCTGGCTCAACGGCATGGAAGTCACGCAGTTTACTTACTTCCAGCAAGCGGGCGGCATCGAGTGCTACCCGGTGACCGGCGAGATCACTTACGGTCTCGAGCGCCTGGCCATGTACCTGCAAGGCGTGGACTCGGTCTACGACCTGGTGTGGGCTGACGGCCCGTTCGGCAAAGTGACCTACGGCGATGTGTTCCACCAGAACGAAGTGGAGCAGTCGACCTACAACTTCGAACACGCCAACGTCGAGAAGCTGTTCGAACTGTTCGACTTCTACGAAAGCGAAGCCAAGCGCCTGATCGAACTGGATCAGCCGCTGCCGTTGCCGAGCTACGAAATGGTCCTGAAGGCATCCCACACCTTCAACCTGCTGGACGCCCGCCGTGCCATCTCGGTAACCGCGCGCCAGCAATACATCCTGCGTGTACGCACCCTGGCGCGTTCCGTCGCCCAAGCCTACCTGCTGGCTCGCGCCAAGCTGGGCTTCCCGATGGCAACCCCGGACCTGCGTGATGAAGTGTTGGCTAAGCTGGAGGCTGCACAATGAGTGCTCAAGATTTCCTGGTTGAACTGGGCACCGAAGAGCTGCCACCCAAGGCCCTGAACACCCTGGCCGATGCATTTTTGGCCGGTATCGAAAAAGGCCTGCAGACTGCCGGCCTGAAGTTTGAAGCCAAGAAGGTCTACGCCGCGCCACGTCGCCTGGCGGTATTGCTGACCGCGCTGGAAACCCAGCAGCCGGACCGCAACATCAACCTCGACGGCCCGCCACGCCAGGCCGCTTTCGATGCCGAAGGCAACCCGACCCAGGCAGCCCTTGGTTTTGCCAAGAAGTGTGGCGTCGAGCTGAGCGAGATCGACCAGAGCGGCCCGAAACTGCGTTTCAGCCAGGTCATCAAGGGCAAGCCAACCGCCAGCCTGTTGCCGACCATCGTTGAAGATTCCCTCAATGACCTGCCGATCCCCAAGCGCATGCGCTGGGGTGCACGCAAGGAAGAATTCGTACGTCCGACCCAATGGTTGGTGATGCTGCTCGGTGATCAAGTCATCGACTGCACTATCCTGGCCCAGAAGGCCGGCCGCGACTCCCGTGGCCACCGCTTCCACCACCCGGAAAACGTGCGCATCACTTCGCCGGCCAACTACCTCAACGACCTGCGTGCAGCCTATGTGCTGGCGGATGCCAACGAGCGTCGCGAGCTGATCAGCAAGCGCACCGAAGAGCTGGCCCGCCTGCAGGAAGGCACGGCCATCGTGCCGCCAAGCCTGCTCGACGAAGTGACCGCGCTGGTTGAATGGCCGGTACCGCTGGTGTGCTCGTTCGAAGAGCGCTTCCTCGATGTGCCGCAAGAAGCCCTGATCACCACCATGCAGGACAACCAGAAGTATTTCTGCCTGCTGGATGTGGACGGCAAGTTGCTGCCGCGCTTTATCACCGTGGCCAACATCGAGAGCAAGGACCCGCAGCAGATCATCGCCGGTAACGAGAAAGTCGTGCGCCCGCGCCTGACTGACGCCGAGTTCTTCTTCAAGCAAGACAAGAAGCAGAAGCTCGAAGACTTCAACCTGCGCCTGCAGAACGTGGTGTTCCAAGAGAAGCTGGGCAGCGTCTACGACAAGGCTGTGCGGGTTTCCAAGCTGGCGGCCTATATCGCGCCACGCATTGGCGGCGACGCTACCCTGGCGGCACGTGCGGGCCTGCTGTGCAAATGCGACCTGGCTACCGAGATGGTCGGCGAGTTCCCGGAAATGCAAGGCGTTGCCGGTTACTACTACGCGCTCAATGACGGCGAGCCTGAAGACGTCGCCCTGGCCCTGAACGAGCAGTACATGCCGCGCGGTGCTGGCGCCGAGCTGCCGACCACCCTGACCGGTGCCGCGGTGGCCATCGCTGACAAGCTGGACACCCTGGTCGGTATCTTCGGCATCGGCATGTTGCCGACCGGCAGCAAAGACCCGTATGCCCTGCGCCGTGCGGCCCTGGGCGTGCTGCGCATCCTGATCGACAAGCAGTTGGACCTCGACCTGACCCAGGCCGTGGTATTTGCCGTCGGCCAGTTTGGTAGCAAGGTCAAGCAAGCCGGCCTGGCCGAGCAAGTGCTGGAGTTCGTATTCGACCGTCTGCGTGCGCGCTATGAAGACGAAGGCGTGGACGTTTCCGTCTACCTGTCGGTACGTGCCCTGCAACCAGGCTCGGCACTGGACTTCGACCAGCGTGTGCAAGCCGTACAAGCGTTCCGCAAGCTGCCGGAAGCCGACGCCCTGGCCGCCGTGAACAAGCGCGTGTCGAACCTGCTGAGCAAGGCCGAAGGCCTGGGCAATGCGGATGTCGACCCTGGCCTGTTTGCCGATGCCAAGGAGTTCTCGCTGAACTCGGCTATCGCCAAGGCAGAAAACGCCGTGAAGCCGCTGATCGCCGAGCGCAACTACGCCGAAGCACTGGCGCGCCTGGCCACCTTGCGTGAGCCGGTGGATGCGTTCTTCGAAGCGGTGATGATCAATGCCGAAGATGCCAGCGTGCGGAAAAACCGCTACGCCATGCTGGCGCGCCTGCGCGGCTTGTTCGTCAATATCGCTGACATTTCGACGCTGAGCTGATCATGTTGAAACTGCTGATTCTCGATCGGGACGGGGTGATCAACTACGACTCCGACGCTTACATCAAGTCGGTGGAGGAGTGGATCCCACTGCCCGGCTCGATCGAGGCCATCGCGCAGTTGAGCAAGGCCGGCTGGACGGTAGCCATTGCTACCAACCAGTCCGGCATTGCCCGCGGCTACTACGACATCGCCACCCTGGACGCCATGCATGCGCGCCTGCGCGCGTTGGTGGCGGAGCAGGGCGGTGAGGTGGGGCTGGTGGTGTACTGCCCCCACGGGCCGGATGAGGGCTGCGATTGCCGCAAACCCAAGCCTGGCATGTTGAAAATCATTTCAGAACATTACAAGGTGCCCCTGGCTGGGATATGGTTCGTCGGGGACAGTCTCGGTGACCTGGAGGCGGCCAAAGCCGTCGACTCTCAGCCAGTTTTGGTAAAGACCGGGAAAGGCGACAAGACCCAGGCGAAAAACCTGCCGGTAGGCACCTTGATTTTTGACGATCTGGCGGCGGTTGCCGCAGAACTTATCAACAACTAGTCGCCCTCGACTTCCTGACCAAGGATTGTTCGGGAGTGCACTTTTAACAGGCGGGCGTTGTCCCGCAACGGTAAATGCTGCCATGTCGATTTTGCAGGCCATCAGAACCTTCTTCTTTTACCTGCTGCTGGGCACCAGTTCGTTTCTCTGGTGCACCCTGAGCTTTTTTATTGCGCCCTTTTTGCCGTTCAAGGCGCGCTATCGCTTTATCAACGTCTATTGGTGCCGCTGTGCGTTGTGGCTGAGCAAGGTGTTTCTGGGCATCCGTTTCGAGGTCAAGGGTGCCGAGAATGTCCCGGACCAGCCCTGCGTGATCCTGTCGAACCACCAGAGCACTTGGGAGACGTTCTTCCTTTCTGCGTATTTCTCGCCCCTGAGCCAGGTGCTCAAGCGTGAGTTGCTGTTCGTGCCGTTCTTTGGCTGGGCCATGGCCATGCTGCGACCGATTGCCATCGACCGCGACAACCCCAAGGCCGCGCTCAAGCATGTGGCGAAGAAGGGTGACGAGCTGCTCAAGGATGGGGTGTGGGTACTGATCTTCCCGGAAGGCACCCGCGTGCCCTTTGGCACTGTAGGCAAGTTCTCCCGAGGCGGTACGGCATTGGCGGTCAACGCCAACCTGCCAGTGCTGCCGATTGCTCACAATGCCGGCAAGTTCTGGCCCAAGGAAGGCTGGGCCAAGCGTAAAGGCACCATCACCGTGGTGATCGGCGAACCGATGTATGCCGAAGGGGAAGGACCGCGTGCAATCGCGGCACTCAATGACCGCGCTGCCGCCTGGAATGAAGCGCAGCAACGGGCCATGGGTTCGCTGCCGCCAGTGCCAGTTGCAGAAGACCAGCCGGTGACCTGACGTTCTGTGGATAACCTGTGTACGGTTTGTTGGCAAAGTGCGTTTTTTAGCTTGTAGGCTTATGATTTTATTACATATTTCTTAAGCTAATAAAACACCGAAAAACGTGCATAAGTTTTTTCGACCGTTGAAGACCGGCCCTCGTGGCCGGTTTTTTATGCACAGCCGTTTGACTCTTCCCACAACGGCAGTCGCAGACTGAAAACCGTGCCTTGACCGACCACACTCTCACAGTCGATCCGGCCGCCATGGCGGTCCACTACCGCCTTGACCATGCTCAGTCCCAACCCCAACCCTTCGCTGCCCTGGGCCGAAACAAACCGCCGGTATTGGCTGAACAGTTCAGGAAGCTCCTCGGCCGCGATACCGGAGCCCTGATCCTGGATGTGACAGGTCAGCCATTGCTCGTTGCGTTCGAGGCGCACCGTCACCGTGGTGCCGGCTGGGCTGTACTTGATCGCATTCTCCATCAGGTTGAACAAGGCACGGGTGAGTAACGATTGATCCGCCAGGACCATTTCCTCACCGGCCGCGTCCAGGTCATGGACCAATTGGATATTTTTCAATTGGGCCAGCAGCACCACCTGGTCAAATGCGTCGAGCACCAGCATGGCAAACAGGCTGGGCTCCAACTGATAACCATCGGACTCGGCCTTGGCCAATTGAACGAACGATTCGGTCAAATTCAATGCGCGTCGCACTTGCTGTTCGATCTGGGTAAATACCAGCGCAACGTCTGAGGCTTCATGGCGCTGCACATCCAGCAACGCGAGGATTGCCGAATGGGGTGCACGCAAGTCGTGGGAGAGAAACCGCAGCAGGGTTTCGCGCTGCTGCTGGGCGTCGCGTTCGATACTCAGGTCGGTCAGGCTCAACAGCCAACCCAGTGCCACATCACCGTCAGCGGGTAACAGCGGGGCCAGTTCCAGGCGCAGGCTGCGTTGCTGAATATCGCGGAACTCGACAATTTCCAGGGCCGACAGCGGCGGGCGTACCTGCCCCTGCAGCGGTGGATAGCCCAATGCCGTCAATTGCTCCAGCAGGTTCTCGGCAATCAGCTCGTTGCCAAACACATCACGGGCGATCCGATTGGCCAGCAGGATCTCTCCCGCGGGATCGGTAATCAGCGTAGCCACGGGCAGGCATTCCAGGCCATCGGCCATAAAGCGCCGGGTATCGCGGGTACGGCTGACGGCTTGCTCCAGGGCCACGATACGCCCCTGCAACACGTCCCCCTTGCTGACAGCGGCACGACGACGCTCCGGCAGCACCTTGGGCTCGCTGTCGAGGCGCGCCAGTTCCCAGCCGAAGTAGGCAAGGATTACGCTCAGGCGGCGCCAGTTCCAGACCAGATAGCCCAGCAGCATGCCGATCAGCGTGGCCGCTGGCGACCACCAGAGCCCCAGGCGCAACATGCCCCAGGAAGCGAGGAGGGCACCTCCCATGCAGCCCAGGGTCAGCCACAGGGCATAACGCGGGCGCAACAACAGCAGGCCCAACAGTAAGGCCACCCACGAGGTGGACAGCAGGGTGGCCAACCAGCCAGGCAAGACGGTAATGCTGCGATCCTGCAGCAGCCCGTTGAGGATATTGGCCTGGATCTCGACGCCCGGTGTGGTGCCGACACTGGCCGAAAGCGGCGTCACATAGCGATCACCCATGCCCGGCGCGGTCGCTCCCACCAGGATGATCCGATCACGCAGCAATTGAGCCGGGACCTCGCCACGCAGAACGCTGACGTACGGCACGCTGGGAAAGCCGTGGTCGGCGGCGATAAACGGAATGCGGATGGCGTTGTCCCGCTGCCAATCGGTTGCATCAGAAGATACTGACAGCCCCGGCATATCCGCAGGCTGGCCAGTCAGCTCGAAGGCCAGCCACGCCAACTGCGGGACCAATTGCCCCGGCGGCCCCTCACGCAAGTAAAGGCTGCGCACAATGCCGTCGCTATCAGCTTCCACGTTGATATGACCGACCCCCCTGGCACAATCACGCAGGGGCTGCACGGGGAGGATTTGCGTGAGGGGTTGCCCCAGGCGCGGCGTGCCTTCGCGAATCAACGGCAGCAGGACATTGCCGGCATTGCAGATGGCCTGGGCCAGGCGTTGATCATTGGCAGGCTCGCGCGCAGGTTCGCTGAAGATTACATCGAGCAGGATCCCGGCGGGTTTGGCGGCACTCAGTCGGTCAATCAGGTCAGCATGCAGGTGGCGCGACCACGGCCATTGGCCAAGCGCCTTGAGACTCATGTCATCAATGGTCACCAGCAGAATGCGTGAGTCCACCGGCAACGGCGTCAGACGCCGCAGGCTGTCATACAGCAGGTTATTGAAGGAAAGCCCAGGGCTCAGGGACAGCAGGGCCGTCATTGGTAGCAGCAGCAGGCTGATCCACAGCCATTCCCGGACCAACCCATTGAACAGGCGTTGGGCCTGGGTCGGCTGACGTTGTTCAGCCCGGCGCCACCACTTCACCGCGTACTACTGCACACGGGTGGCAGGGGGGTAATAGAAGATGTCATAAACGCCTGCCTCTCCTTCCAGTCCTTGTTCATCAAAGGCCGACACGCGCACGTGATAAAACGAGGCCTTGAGTCCAGTGAAGCTCAAGCGCGGTTCACTGGAGAAGTTTTCCTGCTTGATATTCATGAACGTTTTATCGGTGGCCACTTGCGCACGGTAGCGCTGGGCACCCGGTTGCGGGTGCAGGAACAATGTCCAGACCGGCGCATCGCCTTTCTGGCCGTCCTGGCCCATCAGACGCGGGGCGGGCAATAGGTCGATGGTCTTCAACTCGCCCTGCTGCTTGAGCAACACCCCTTGTCGGGCACCGACCTTCAGTTCACCTTCAATCGGGCCCGTCTGCGGTTTTTTCTTGGCCTGTCGGCCCACGGGCAGCGGCTCGGTGCGGCTGGCGGCCACTTGGCCGTTGAGCACCTCTACAACCGATTGCTGATCGTCGTTACGCACACGAAAATGCGTGCCGCGCACGCCGAGCACGCCGACGGGTGTCACGATCTGAAAACGGTCATAGTCGCTGGTACGCTTGAGCACGTAGGCCTCGACCTGGCCTTGTTGCAGGATCACCTGGGGAATCGCCTGTTCTTCCACCAGGTGCAAACGCACCTCCGAGCTGGAAGGCAGGACAATCCGCGAACCATCGCCCAGCAACAGGCTGACAAACGCCGACGGCGAGGTTTTTACGCTTTCCTGTTCATCAATCAGCATGCCTTCTTCCAGCACACTGGGGCGGCCCTTGGCATCCAGCTTCCAGGCTTCACCGTTGAGGTGCTGGACCACTGCCGGCAGCGGTTGTGCCCGGCACATCAGGTTGTCATCAATGTAGGGCGCACGCACAGGTGCAGGCTTGGCCAGAATTTGCGGGCTGTTGATAACCAGCGCCAGGGCCAGGCTTGAGCCCAGCAGGGAAGAAAGGGAATAGTGGCGAGGAAAGAGGGTCATGGCACTCATCAAGGTTCTAGTTCTAAAAGTCCGTCAGACTGTACGTTCAGAAAGCGTCTTGCGGCGGCAGGACCTTGAAGCTTGCCTACGATACCCGATGACGCATCGAACTCGAAAGCCGTAGTAGAAGGGATGAGGCAATAGGAAGGGTGACACATCCCTGTGTCTGCCGGATCGACGATGCCGAACCGGATGTACATCGAAGAAATACTGTCCCTCACATTCCTCCGACAGCAGCCCGTAGCGAACCACGGTCTACAGATAATACGTCCCTGTATCGAGCGCGCTTCCCGCGCACGCCCTTCCTGTGTGTCACTCAGCGAAAGAGAATTTACCTACAAGAGTGGTACATAGGGCGGTAGCGCAATATTTGTTCAGATTCAGAAGATCCAACGTTGGTCCTGGTCGAGCACACTTCCGTGTTGAAAAGCCTGAGGGGCGTCCACCTCTCTGAGCCCAGCGTAACCAAGACCGTCTACGGGCTCGGCGTACACTGAAATTTCGTCAAGTGGCGCAGACTGTGCCGGACTGCACGCATCTACCATTTCCGTCCCAAAACCCGTTGCCGCAACCAGTATCAACATCTTTCCCCACACTCTGACCTTCTGCACGAGACTCACGTGTCCCGACAGTGCATAAAACCTGATTGCCATTGATCCTTTTCCTGAGGGGCTTGAGCCGGTATCTTTCCAGCTGGGTACACGATGTTTAACGGCCTTAGGGCTATCTGATATCAGCGTACCGAGAGATGCGAGGGGCATGAGAAACTGGCCATAATTGTTCAGATTCAATGGTGAACCAGTACGCTCTCCTCAACCGTTGCAATACTCTTCAAGAAGAAAGGACCCTGCCATGCGTGTCGCGATACTGGATGACGAACCTGCCGAATTGCGGCGGGTGGAACAGACACTGCGACAAATCCCAAGTGCCTCGGAGCAGCCATGGACGCTGCATTGCTTCGAGCGCGGCGAAGACCTGCTGCGCCAGTTGCGTCGGGAAACCTTCGACCTCTTGGTGCTCGATTGGCAACTGCCGGACCTGAGTGGTATCGCCATCCTGCGCTGGACCCGTGAACACATGGAAGCCCCGCCTCCCGTGATCATGCTCACCAGCCGCGATGCCGAGAGCGATATCGTCCAGGCGTTGAACAGTGGCGCAGATGACTATGTCAGTAAGCCATTTCGGCCAAACGAACTGAAAGCACGGGTGGGTGCCGTGTTGCGTCGTCACGGCCTGCAGAAATCTGCGGCCACTGAAGTGTTGATCTTCAATGACCTGACCTTCGACGATGCCGAACTGACCGTCACCCGCGCCGGCAGTCCCATCAACCTGACCGAACGGGAATACCGCCTGGCACGCTGTCTGTTTGCCAACCTGGCTCGCCCGCTGTCCCGGGAATACCTCTACGAACGCTTCTGGACCCATGAAGAGATGGTGTCTTCACGACCGTTGGATACCCATATCTATCGGCTGCGGAACAAGCTGGGGCTGACGCCAGAGCGGGGTTGGCAGTTGCTGACCATCTATGGATATGGCTACCGGTTGGAGAGCGTAACCGCAGCTACGGCATAGCCGATGTTCCACGTGGAGCATTTTGGAAGCGCCCGAAATCTGGGCAATAAAAAAGGCCAACGTTAAACGTTGGCCTTTTTTGGTTTCGCAATGGCGTTATCAGAAGTCCAGGTTGGACACTGCCAAGGCATTGCTCTCGATGAAGTCACGACGTGGCTCGACCGCATCACCCATCAGGGTGTTGAAGATCTGGTCCGCGCCAATGGCGTCTTCGATGGTCACACGAAGCATGCGACGCTGGGCTGGGTCCATGGTGGTTTCCCACAGCTGATCCGGGTTCATTTCGCCCAGACCTTTGTATCGCTGGATGGTGTGACGCTTAGTGCTTTCTGCCATCAACCAGTCCAGGGCTTCCTTGAACTCTTTGACCTGTTTCTTGCGTTCGCCACGCTGAATATAAGCGCCGTCGTCCAACAGCGTGCTCAACTGCGCGCCGAGGGTAACCACAGTCTTGTAGTCATTGCTGCCGAAGAAATCGCGGTTGAAGGTGACGTAGTTCGACAGGCCGTGGGAGATCAGTTCGACCTCTGGCAGCCAGACATTACGTTCACGGTCTTCACGCAGGCTGGCTTTGTACACCAGGCCCGACTTCTCGACGGTGCGCAGGCGCACTTCGTACTGGGCCAGCCAATCCTGCATGGCTGCGTGATCGCCCAGCTGTTCCAGGCTCACGGCCGGCAGGTAGATGAAGTGCTCGGTCAGCTCCTGAGGGTACAGGCGCGACAAACGCTTGAGGGTCTTCATCACCATGCGGAAGTCGTTTACCAGGCGCTCCAGCGCCCCACCGGAGATGCCCGGGGCTTCGTCGTTCAAGTGCAGGCTGGCGTCTTCCAGGGCCGACTGCGTCATGTACTCTTCCATGGCGTCGTCGTCTTTGATGTATTGCTCTTGCTTGCCCTTTTTCACTTTGTACAACGGCGGCTGAGCGATGTAGATATAGCCACGCTCGATCAGCTCCGGCAACTGACGGAAGAAGAAGGTCAGCAGCAGGGTGCGGATGTGCGAACCGTCGACGTCAGCATCGGTCATGATGATGATGTTGTGGTAGCGCAGCTTGTCGATGTTGTACTCGTCGCGACCAATGCCACAGCCCAGGGCAGTGATCAAGGTGCCGACTTCCTGAGAGGAAATCATCTTGTCGAAACGGGCTTTCTCAACGTTGAGGATCTTACCCTTCAACGGCAGGATGGCCTGGGTGCGACGGTTGCGACCCTGCTTGGCGGAACCGCCAGCAGAGTCACCTTCCACCAGGTACAGTTCGGAAAGGGCAGGGTCCTTCTCCTGGCAGTCCGCCAGTTTGCCCGGCAGGCCAGCAATATCCAGTGCACCTTTACGGCGGGTCATTTCACGGGCTTTACGCGCCGCTTCACGAGCCCGCGCCGCGTCGATCATCTTGCCGACGACCAGCTTGGCTTCGTTGGGGTTTTCCAGCAGGAAGTCGGAGAAGTATTTGCCCATTTCCTGTTCGACGGCGGTCTTCACTTCAGAAGAAACCAGCTTGTCTTTGGTCTGGGAGCTGAACTTCGGATCCGGAACCTTGACCGAAATAATCGCGGTCAGGCCTTCACGGGCATCGTCACCGGTGGTGGCGACTTTGTGCTTCTTCGCCAAGCCTTCAGCTTCGATGTAGGTGTTCAGGTTACGCGTCAGTGCGGAACGGAAACCCACCAGGTGAGTACCGCCATCGCGCTGAGGAATGTTGTTGGTGAAGCACAACAGGTTCTCGTTGAAGCTGTCGTTCCACTGCAGGGCGATTTCCACGCCGATGCCGTCTTCACGCTGGATGTTGAAGTGGAACACCTGGTTGACCGCAGTCTTGTTGGTGTTCAGGTATTCAACGAACGCACGCAGGCCACCTTCGTACTTGAACAGCTCTTCCTTGCCGCTGCGCTCATCCTTGAGGACGATACCCACACCGGAGTTGAGGAAGGACAGTTCACGAATCCGCTTGGCCAGGATGTCCCAGCTGAAGTGGATATTTTTGAACGTGTCAGCCGAGGGCTTGAAGTGAATCTGGGTACCGGTGGTTTCGCTATCACCGACGATTGCCATCGGTGCCTGAGGCACGCCATGCACGTAGGTCTGTTCCCAGATCTTGCCGCTGCGGCGAACGGTGAGGATCAGTTCTTCCGACAGGGCGTTTACCACCGACACACCTACACCGTGCAAACCGCCGGAGACTTTATAGGAGTTGTCGTCAAACTTACCGCCGGCGTGCAGCACGGTCATGATGACCTCTGCTGCCGATACGCCTTCTTCTTTATGCACATCTACCGGAATGCCGCGACCGTTGTCGCGTACGGTGATGGATTCATCCGGATGGATGATGATACTGATGTCGTCGCAATGACCGGCGAGCGCTTCGTCGATGGAGTTGTCGACCACTTCGAACACCATGTGGTGCAGACCGCTACCATCATCGGTGTCGCCAATGTACATACCGGGACGTTTGCGTACGGCATCCAAACCTTTCAGCACTTTAATGCTGGTCGAGTCGTACGTGTTTTCTTCGCTCATGCCTTCACTCCCGATGGTCGTGGGTCTGGGTGATACGGCCTTGTTCCACGTGGAACAAAGCGACTGGCGTTTCCGTCTGCCAGCCTTCCCTCAATAATTCGTGGTCTACACAGGTAATAAATACCTGGCAGCGTAAGTCTTCCAACAAGCGGCATAGCGCGCGGCGGTGTTGCTCATCCAATTCGGACGGCAAGTCATCCACCAGATAAATACACTGACCGCGCCGGGCCTGGCTAACCAAGTGCCCCTGAGCGATACGCAGCGCGCACACCACCAACTTCTGCTGGCCACGGGACAAGATATCCGCGGCATTATGTGCGCCTAACCTAAGGCGCAAATCAGCCCGTTGTGGTCCTGCCTGGGTGTGGCCAATTTGCTGGTCCCGTTGCAAAGAGGTGGCGAGTACTGCACTCAAGTCACGCTCTTTGTCCCAACCACGGTAGTAACTCAGCGTCAGGCCCTCGAGTTCCAACAACTCACTCAAGGTCTGTTCAAAGACTGGTTTCAAGGCTTTGATATAGGTGCGGCGGTATTCATCTATTTCGTCGCTGGCCAGGCACAGTTCACGGTCCCAGGCCGCTTGCGAAGCGGCGTCAAGTGTACCATGCCGCAGCCATGAGTTCCGCTGCCGCAGGGCCTTCTGCAGGCGCTGCCACGTGGCCATGAACCGCGGTTCCACGTGGAACACTCCCCAATCGAGGAACTGCCGGCGGATTTTTGGTGCACCTTCCAGCAAGCGGAAGCTGTCAGGGTTGATCAATTGCAGGGGCAAGATTTCCGCCAGTTGTGCGGCACTGCGCGCATTCTGCCCATCTATACGGATCTGGAACTCCCCTTGACGATCACGGGATATCCCCAGGCTACTATGCCCGCCTTGCGCCAGTTCAACCTGGCCAAACACGGTGCACGCCAATTGTTCGTACTGAATCACGGGTAACAGGCGGGCGCTGCGAAAGGAACGAGCCAGACCCAGCAAGTGAATGGCTTCCAGCACGCTGGTTTTGCCACTGCCGTTGGCGCCATGGAGGATATTGATGCGGGGGGAGGGGGAGAAGGTCACCGGGTGCAGATTGCGCACCGCGGTGACCGAGACGCGACTGAGGGACATCTAGCTTCTGCTGAGCATGATTACAGGCGCATCGGCATAACAACGTAAGCCGAGTCGTCGTTATCGGATTCTTGCACCAGGGCGCTGCTGTTAGAGTCCGACAGGATCAGACGCACCTGCTCGGTGGTCATCACACCCAGCACGTCCAGCAGGTAGCTCACGTTGAAGCCGATTTCCAGGGAACCGCCGTTGTAGTCGACGCCCACTTCTTCTTCCGCTTCTTCCTGCTCCGGGTTGTTGGCCTGGATTTTCAGCTGGCCGTTGGCCAATTGCAGGCGAATACCCCGGTACTTCTCGTTGGAAAGAATCGCTGTACGGCTGAACGCTTCACGCAGCGCCTGGCGATCACCGATCACCAGCTTGTCGCCACCCTTGGGCAACACGCGCTCGTAGTCCGGGAACTTGCCGTCTACCAGTTTGGAGGTGAAGGTGAACTCGCCCGTGGTGGCACGGATATGGTGCTGGCCCAAGACGATGCTGACGTTACCGTCCGGCTCGGTGAGCAGGCGCGCCAGTTCGAGGATACCTTTGCGCGGCACAATCACCTGGTGGCGGTCCGGCTGGCCGATATCGGCCTTCATCGAACACATTGCCAGGCGGTGACCGTCGGTGGCCACAGCACGGATGATGCCTTCGGAGACTTCCAGCAGCATGCCGTTGAGGTAGTAACGCACGTCCTGCTGGGCCATGGCGAAGCTGGTGCGCTCGATCAAACGGCGCAGGCGGCTTTGCTCCAGGCTGCAGGTCAGCGAACCTGGACCTTCTTCCACCGTCGGGAAGTCATTGGCCGGCAAGGTCGACAGGGTGAAACGACTGCGGCCGGCCTTGACCACCAACTTCTGCTCATCGACCTTGATGTCGATCAGCGCGTCGTTGGGCAGGCTTTTGCAGATATCCATCAGCTTGCGCGCAGGCACGGTGATCTCACCGGGCTCGGCGGGTTCTTCCAGCTGTACACGACCAACCAGTTCGACTTCCAGGTCGGTACCGGTCAACGACAGCTGCTGGCCTTCGACAACCAACAATACGTTGGAAAGTACCGGCAAGGTCTGTCGGCGCTCGACGACGCCTGCGACCAGTTGCAGGGGTTTCAACAGGGCTTCGCGTTGAATGGTGAAATGCATGGTCTAGTCCCTTGCCTTAATAAGCTGCGCTGGTGTTCATCACGTTGTCAGTGTACGCAGCAGGTTCTTGTAGTCCTCGCGAATATCCGCGTCGGATTCCTTAAGTTCGTTGATCTTGCGGCACGCGTGCAAGACCGTGGTGTGGTCGCGACCACCAAACACATCGCCAATTTCCGGCAGGCTGTGGTTGGTCAGCTCCTTGGAGAGCGCCATGGCCACCTGACGGGGACGCGCTACCGAGCGCGAGCGGCGCTTGGACAGCAGGTCGGAAATCTTGATCTTGTAGTACTCGGCCACCGTGCGTTGAATGTTATCCACACTGACCAGCTTGTCTTGTAGCGCCAACAAGTCTTTCAGGGATTCGCGAATCAACTCGATGGTGATGTCGCGACCCATGAAGTGCGAGTGAGCGATGACCCGCTTGAGCGCGCCTTCGAGCTCACGCACGTTGGAGCGAATGCGCTGGGCAATGAAGAACGCCGCGTCGTGAGGCAGATCGACTTTCGCCTGATCGGCTTTCTTCATCAGGATCGCGACCCGGGTTTCCAGTTCCGGCGGCTCTACCGCAACGGTCAGGCCCCAGCCGAAGCGCGATTTGAGGCGCTCTTCCAGACCTTCGATTTCCTTCGGGTACCGGTCACTGGTGAGGATGACCTGCTGGCCACCTTCAAGCAGGGCGTTGAACGTGTGGAAAAACTCTTCCTGGGAACGTTCCTTGCGCGCGAAGAATTGAATGTCATCAATCAGCAGTGCGTCGACGGAGCGGTAGAAGCGTTTGAATTCGTTGATTGCATTGAGTTGCAACGCCTTGACCATGTCGGCCACGAAGCGCTCCGAGTGCAGGTACACGACCTTGGCATTCGGGTTCTTCTTTAATAGGTGGTTACCCACAGCGTGCATCAAGTGCGTCTTACCCAAGCCAACGCCGCCATAAAGGAAGAGCGGGTTGTAACCGTGCTTGGGATTGTCGGCCACCTGCCAGGCCGCAGCGCGGGCCAGCTGGTTGGATTTACCTTCGACGAAGTTTTCAAAGGTAAAGGTGCGGTTCAGGTAGCTGGTGTGCTTGAGCGCGCCTTCGACCTGGACCGTACGCTGTTCGGCGCGTACCGGCGCCTGCTGCGAGCTGGCTCCCGCCATCGGGTCAAAGCTGTCGCGGGACGGCTCTTCACTCATTGGCGCATTTTTTTGCGCCACGGATTTGCTCGGGGCGGGCGCAGCGGGGGCGGGTGCGTGGTTAACCGACGCCGCAGCGGGGGCGGGTGCGTGGTTAACCGACGCCGCAGTGGCCTGGGCGTGCGATGCAGCGGCGGCCAGCGGCGCATTAGGCGCGGCGCGAGGGGCGGAGCTGCGTTTGCTGCCTATTAATAAGGAGAGTGCTGGAGCCATGCCGTTGCCGTGTTCGTCGAACAATTCGAGAACGCGGCTCAGGTACTTCTCGTTGACCCAGTCGAGAACAAAACGATTGGGTGCGTAGACACGCAACTCGTCGCCTTCGGCTTCGACCTGCAGTGGACGGATCCAGGTGTTGAATTGCTGGGCAGGCAGCTCATCGCGCAAAAGCTCCACGCACTGCTGCCAAAGTTCCACTGACACGGATATCCCCTAAGTTGAAAGCCGGTGAGGCAAAAACAGCCGCCATTGTAGCGGCGAGCGGTCCACTTATCCACATGTAGCTTGCTCAGAGGCCGCCAAGAATCAATGCCTTAAGCGTAAAAAAGGCGACAAATGGTCTGTGCATAAGCTCTGTGGATAAGCGCCCCTAAGCTCGTTGTACAAGTGGGGGCGAAAGTCTGTGGGTAACTGGCCTGTGGATAACTACCCATTCCACACACAGCTTATCCGACAGCGCAGCACAGGCAGAGCACCGTTTCTCCCCCGTGTTGTCATTCTCTGTACAGCACGTGGAATATGGCCTCAAGGCAGTTATCCACAGAAGATCGCGTCCCTAGCTTTTATAAGCTTTACAGAAAAGCTTTAAATAACTTCCTTCTTTATTTTTATATCTATGGCATTGCTCGTCAAAGTCGAACCGCCCGGAATCGGTCTTGATGCCCTCAGATATCTAATTGAAGGAATAGCTGGTTGGAAATTGACCTAGAGGCTTGCTTTCTCTAGAATCCCCGGTCTCTTAAAACGGGGGCCATTCCGGCCCGTTGTGGACGAACCAGGTAACACGCCATGAAACGTACTTTCCAACCAAGCACCATCAAACGCGCCCGTACCCACGGTTTCCGTGCTCGCATGGCTACCAAGAACGGCCGTGCTGTCCTGTCGCGTCGCCGCGCCAAAGGTCGTGCGCGTCTGGCAGTTTGATAATCCGGTACTGGTGGTGAGTCAGGACTTCAGTCGGGAAAAGCGTCTGCTAACCCCCCGGCACTTCAAGGCAGTCTTTGACTCCCCCACCGGCAAGGTTCCGGGGAAAAATCTCCTGCTCCTTGCGCGTAACAACGATCTGGATCACCCCCGTCTCGGGTTGGTGATCGGCAAGAAGAGCGTAAAGCTCTCCGTTGAGCGCAATCGCCTCAAGCGTCTGATGCGCGAATCGTTTCGCCTCCACCAGGACACTCTGGTTGGTTGGGATATTGTTATCGTCGCGCGCAAAGGCTTGGGGGACGTAGAAAACCCCGAATTGATTCAGCATTTCGGCAAGCTCTGGAAACGTTTGGCTCGCACCAGCAAGCCGACTCCAGCAGTCAGCCCCGAAACTGTAGGGGTAGACAGCACTGATGCGTAAACTGGCCCTCGTTCCGATCCAGTTTTACCGCTATGCCATTAGTCCGCTGATGGCCAGCCACTGTCGTTTCTACCCCAGTTGTTCCTGCTACGCGTATGAAGCCATAGAAAATCATGGCCTTCTGCGCGGTGGCTGGCTGACCTTTCGTCGTTTAGGTCGCTGTCATCCGTGGAATCCCGGTGGTTATGACCCGGTTCCGCCTATCCCTACCTCCCGTTCTTCTTCGATGGCCGAGTAATCATGGATATTAAACGCACGATCCTGATCGTCGCCCTGGCAATCGTGTCCTACGTTATGGTTCTGAAATGGAACCAGGACTATGGCCAGGCTGCCCTGCCGACTCAGAATGTTGCTACCAATCAGTCTGCTCCTGCTATTGCAGATGCACCGTTGGGTAACAATGCTTCCGCCAGTGCCGATGTACCCAGCGCGAATGCCGATACCAGCACCCCTGTAGATAACGCGGTCATCACCAATAAAGACCTCATCCACGTCAAAACGGATGTACTGGACCTGGCGATCGATCCACAGGGTGGCGATATCGCCCAGCTGAAATTGCCACTGTACCCACGTCGCCAAGACCATCCGGATGTTCCTTTCCAGTTGTTCGACAATGGTGGCGAGCGTGTTTATCTGGCACAAAGCGGCCTGACTGGCACTGATGGTCCTGATGCTCGTGCTACCGGTCGTCCGGTTTATTCGACCGAACAGAAGACTTATCAACTGGCTGATGGCCAAAACCAGTTGAACGTCGACCTGAAATTCAGTCACGACGGCGTCAATTACATCAAGCGCTTCAGCTTCACGCGCGGTTTGTACGATCTGAAAGTCACTTACCTGATCGACAACACCAGCGAAAAGGCCTGGACAGGCAACCTGTTTGCCCAGCTCAAGCGTGATGGCAGCTCCGATCCGTCTTCCAGCACAGCCACCGGCACCGCGACTTACCTGGGCGCCGCCCTGTGGACAAGTAACGAGCCGTACAAAAAAGTGTCGATGAAAGACATCGACAAGGGCGCGCTGAAAGAAACAGTACAAGGTGGTTGGGTAGCCTGGCTGCAACACTACTTTGTAACCGCGTGGATCCCGAACAGGGGCGAAGCCAACCTGGTCCAGACCCGCAAGGACAACCAGGGTAACTACATCATTGGTTTCACTGGCCCGGCGTTGACCGTTGCGCCAGGTGCCAAGGCTGAAACCAGCGCCACCTTGTATGCCGGCCCGAAAAGCCAGGCCGTCCTCAAGGAGTTATCCCCAGGTCTGGAACTGACTGTGGATTACGGCATCCTGTGGTTCATTGCCCAGCCAATCTTCTGGTTGCTGCAACATATCCACAGCATCGTCGGTAACTGGGGCTGGTCGATCATCTTCCTGACCATGCTGATCAAGGGGATTTTCTTCCCGCTGTCGGCCGCCAGCTACAAATCGATGGCCCGTATGCGCGCCGTTGCACCGAAACTGGCTGCGTTGAAAGAGCAACATGGCGATGACCGGCAGAAAATGTCGCAAGCCATGATGGAGCTGTACAAGAAAGAGAAGATCAACCCGCTGGGTGGATGCTTGCCGATTCTGGTGCAGATGCCGGTGTTCCTGTCGCTGTACTGGGTACTCCTGGAAAGCGTGGAAATGCGCCAGGCGCCGTTCATGCTGTGGATAACTGACTTGTCGATCAAAGACCCGTTCTTTATCCTGCCGATCATCATGGGCGCGACCATGTTCATCCAGCAGCGTCTGAACCCAACACCTCCGGATCCGATGCAGGCCAAGGTGATGAAAATGATGCCAATCATCTTCACCTTCTTCTTCCTGTGGTTCCCGGCTGGTCTGGTTCTGTACTGGGTGGTCAACAACGTGTTGTCGATCTCTCAACAGTGGTACATCACACGTAAGATCGAAGCGGCTGCCAAAAAAGCCGAGGCGTAACTTACTCTGTGGATAACCACTCAAGACGCCCCCTCGTGGGGCGTTTTGCATTCTGTCACTTTTGTCTGGGAAACCGCTGATGAGCGCTCCTCGTGAAACCATCGCTGCCGTCGCCACCGCTCAGGGCCGGGGCGGTGTCGGTATCGTTCGAATTTCCGGGCCGCTTGCCGGCATTGCCGCTAAAGCGATCAGTGGCCGTGAGCTCAAACCCCGGTATGCGCATTACGGGCCTTTCTTCGGCGAGGATCTTGAGGTACTGGATGAGGGCCTGGCCCTGTATTTCCCGGGCCCAAACTCGTTCACCGGTGAAGATGTGCTGGAACTGCAGGGACATGGCGGGCCTATCGTCCTCGACATGCTGCTACAGCGTTGCCTGCAGTTGGGCTGCCGTCTTGCACGGCCTGGTGAATTCAGCGAGCGCGCGTTTCTCAATGACAAGCTCGACCTGGCCCAGGCTGAGGCGATTGCCGATTTGATCGAGGCCAGTTCTGCACAGGCTGCGCGCAATGCCCTGCGCTCATTGCAGGGGGCGTTTTCCCTGCGTGTGCATAACCTCACCGAGCAATTGATCAGTTTGCGCATCTATGTCGAGGCGGCGATTGATTTTCCGGAAGAAGAAATCGATTTTCTTGCCGATGGCCATGTCCTGGCCATGCTGGACAAAGTGCGGGACGAGTTATCCACAGTTTTGAAGGAGGCCGGGCAGGGCGCACTGCTGCGCGACGGCATGACCGTGGTGATTGCCGGCCGGCCCAACGCTGGCAAGTCCAGCCTGCTCAATGCCCTGGCAGGGCGTGAGGCGGCGATTGTTACCGAGATTGCAGGTACTACCCGGGATATCCTTCGCGAACATATCCACATTGATGGTATGCCACTGCACGTGGTCGATACCGCCGGTTTGCGTGATACCGATGACCAGGTGGAAAAAATCGGTGTGGAACGGGCGCTCAAGGCTATCGGTGAAGCGGATCGGGTGCTGCTGGTGGTGGATGCCACCGCGCCGGAGGCCGTCGATCCTTTTGCCCTGTGGCCAGAATTCCTTGAACAGCGGCCTGATCCGGCCAAAGTCACGCTGATTCGCAACAAGGCGGACCTCACGGGTGAGGCGATTGCCCTGGAGGTCAGCGAAGATGGCCATGTCACCATCAGCCTCAGCGCCAAGTCTGCCGGTGATGGCCTGGAGCTGCTGCGCGATCACCTCAAGGCCTGCATGGGCTACGAACAGACCTCGGAAAGCAGCTTCAGTGCTCGCCGCAGGCATCTGGAAGCCCTGCGCCATGCCAGTGCCGCCCTTGAGCACGGCCGTGCGCAGTTGACCCTGGCAGGGGCAGGAGAGCTTCTGGCCGAGGATTTGCGTCAGGCACAGCAGCTTCTGGGGGAGATTACCGGGGCATTCAGTTCCGATGACCTGCTCGGCAGGATCTTTTCCAGTTTCTGCATCGGTAAATAGCCCTTCGTTGTTCACAGACAGGCCATTCGTGCCTGTCTGTTTTGTCCGTTTCAGGACACTCCCGCGTATTTTCTGACAATAACCTCGCCCCGAGGTGGCCTTGCCGTGGGCGAAATTTACCGCGGCTGAGGCTTTTCTGTGGATTAAGCCCTGTGAATAACCGCCCCTGTGCCCAGTTGATAACAGGGCTCGAAACCTGAGTAAAAACCCCTCTGTGGATAACCACCTGTTTAATCCACAGGCTTAAAGCACTTATCCAAGGGCCTCCTTGCCACCTAACCACAGACTTTTGAATCTCTGTACACATCGTAAATAAAGGGCTGTAGCAATCTATCCACAGAAAGTAGGCTCAGTAGAAATAAACATAAAAACAAAGATTTAATAAATTTCTCTCTTTTAATTTCTATTATCTGTGATTCATCCACAGCTGGTTAAATTTTGTGCAAAGGGTTCTTTAGGAAGGGCTAAGTCCCTATACTTGCCGCCAAAGCTCTAAAACCAGCTCAACCAATCAATTCCTAATTACCTACATAAGCAGGCACGAGGTGCGTGGTGGATTTCCCTTCCCGTTTTGAAGTGATCGTCATCGGCGGCGGTCATGCCGGTACCGAGGCAGCACTGGCGTCAGCCCGCATGGGGGTCAAAACCCTATTGCTGACGCACAACGTGGAAACCCTCGGTGCCATGAGTTGCAACCCCGCCATTGGTGGGATCGGCAAGAGCCACCTGGTCAAGGAAATCGACGCCCTTGGCGGTGTGATGGCCATGGCTACCGATAAAGGTGGTATTCAATTTCGCGTGCTCAACAGCCGCAAAGGCCCGGCCGTGCGTGCTACTCGGGCACAAGCCGACCGCATTTTGTACAAGGCGGCGGTACGCGAAACCCTGGAAAACCAACCCAACCTGTGGATATTTCAACAGGCAGCGGATGATCTGATCGTCGAGCAGGACCAGGTGCGCGGTGTTGTCACCCAGATGGGTCTGCGTTTCTTCGCAGAATCCGTGGTGCTGACCACGGGGACCTTCCTCGGTGGACTTATCCACATCGGAATGCAGAACTATTCCGGTGGTCGCGCCGGTGATCCGCCGTCGATTGCCCTCGCTCATCGCCTTCGCGAACTGCCACTGCGTGTCGGTCGCCTGAAAACCGGGACCCCACCGCGTATCGACGGGCGTTCTGTGGATTTCTCGGTGATGACCGAACAGGCCGGGGATACGCCTATCCCGGTAATGTCGTTCATGGGTTCCAAGGAGCAGCACCCCAAACAGGTGAGCTGCTGGATTACCCACACCAATGCGCGTACCCACGAAATCATCGCCGCCAACCTCGATCGTTCGCCGATGTATTCCGGGGTGATCGAAGGTATCGGCCCGCGTTACTGCCCGTCGATCGAAGACAAGATCCACCGCTTTGCCGACAAGGAAAGCCACCAGGTCTTCATCGAGCCGGAAGGTTTGACGACCCACGAGCTGTACCCGAACGGGATTTCCACTTCCCTGCCGTTCGACGTGCAAATTCAGATCGTGCAGTCGATTCGCGGCATGGAAAACGCTCATATCGTGCGTCCGGGCTACGCCATCGAGTACGACTACTTTGATCCACGGGACTTGAAATACAGCCTGGAAACCAAGGTGATCGGCGGCCTGTTCTTCGCCGGGCAAATCAACGGCACCACCGGTTACGAAGAAGCCGGCGCCCAGGGTTTGCTGGCCGGGACCAACGCCGCATTGCGCGCCCAGGGCAAAGACAGCTGGTGCCCGCGTCGCGATGAAGCGTACATCGGAGTGTTGGTCGACGACCTGATTACCCTGGGTACTCAGGAACCGTACCGGATGTTCACCTCCCGGGCCGAATATCGCCTGATCCTGCGCGAAGACAACGCCGACCTGCGCCTGACCGAAAAAGGTCGTGAGCTGGGCCTGGTCGATGACGCGCGCTGGGAAGCGTTCTGCAAAAAACGCGAAAGCATCGAACTGGAAGAGCAGCGCCTGAAAAGTACCTGGGTCCGCCCGGGCACGGAGCAGGGCGATGCCATTGCCGAAAAATTCGGCACGCCACTGACCCACGAGTACAACCTGCTGAACCTGCTGTCCCGTCCGGAAATCGACTACGCTGGTCTGGTCAAAGTGACGGGCGGCGGCGCAGAAGATCCTCAGGTAGCCGAGCAGGTCGAAATCAAGACCAAATATGCCGGTTACATTGACCGCCAGCAGGACGAGATCGCTCGTCTGCGCGCCAGTGAAGACACCAAGCTGCCTGTGGATATCGACTACACCGGTATTTCCGGGTTGTCGAAAGAGATTCAAAGCAAGCTGGGGATAACTCGTCCCGAGACCCTGGGCCAGGCCTCCCGTATCCCGGGAGTCACCCCGGCAGCCATTTCGCTGTTGATGATTCATTTGAAAAAACGCGGCGCGGGCCGTCAGTTGGAGCAAAGCGCTTGAGTTCGTTGGTCACCTCACAACACGCCGAAGAGTTATCCACAGGTGCACGCCAGTTGGGTGTGCACTTGACCGAAACCCAGCACGAATTGCTGTTGGGCTACCTGGCCCTGTTGATCAAGTGGAACAAGGCTTACAACCTCACTGCGGTGCGCGATCCCGATGAAATGGTTTCGCGGCATCTGCTCGACAGCTTGAGCGTGATGCCATTTATCGAGAACGGTCGCTGGCTGGACGTTGGCAGTGGTGGCGGTATGCCAGGCATCCCGTTGGCGATCCTGTTTCCCGAGTCGCAAGTGACCTGCCTGGACAGCAACGGCAAGAAAACCCGTTTCCTGACCCAGGTCAAACTCGAACTCAAGCTGGACAACCTGCAAGTTATCCACAGCCGGGTCGAAGCCTTCACGCCTGAACTGCCCTTCAACGGAGTTGTTTCCAGGGCCTTCAGCAGCATGGAGAACTTCAGCAACTGGACCCGCCACCTGGGCGACCTGAACACCCGTTGGCTGGCAATGAAGGGCGTTCATCCAAGCGACGAGCTGTTAGCATTGCCGGCAGACTTCCACCTCGATAGCGAACACGCCTTGGCCGTACCCGGTTGCCAAGGCCAACGCCATCTGCTGATACTGCGCCGCACGGCATGATTGGGAACACAAGCAAGAATGGCTAAGGTATTCGCGATAGCGAACCAGAAAGGTGGCGTGGGTAAAACCACCACCTGCATCAACCTCGCAGCATCCCTGGTCGCTACCAAGCGTCGGGTGCTGTTGATCGACCTCGATCCACAGGGCAACGCCACCATGGGTAGCGGTGTGGATAAACACGGCCTGGAAAACTCGGTCTACGACTTGCTGATAGGCGAGTGCGACCTGGCCCAGGCCATGCACTATTCCGAGCACGGCGGTTATCAGTTGCTGCCGGCCAACCGCGATTTGACCGCGGCGGAAGTGGTGCTGCTGGAAATGCAGATGAAAGAAAGCCGTCTGCGCAGCGCCCTGGCGCCGATCCGCGAGAATTACGATTACATTTTGATCGACTGCCCGCCGTCGCTGTCGATGCTGACGCTCAACGCACTGGTTGCCGCCGATGGGGTGATCATCCCCATGCAGTGCGAGTACTTCGCCCTCGAAGGCTTGAGCGACCTTGTGGATAACATCAAGCGTATCGCTGAGTTGCTCAACCCGAACCTGAAGGTCGAAGGCCTGCTGCGGACCATGTATGACCCGCGCCTGAGCCTGATGAACGATGTGTCGGCGCAGCTCAAGGAACACTTTGGCGACCAGCTTTACGACACAGTGATCCCGCGTAACATCCGCCTGGCCGAAGCGCCAAGCTATGGCATGCCCGCGCTGGCGTACGACAAGTCATCGCGTGGTGCCATTGCCTACCTGGCGCTGGCCGGCGAGATGGTTCGTCGCCAACGTCGCAACTCACGCACCGCTGCAGCCCAGCCAACTTAAGGAATCCCCATGGCCGTCAAGAAACGAGGTCTCGGACGTGGACTGGATGCACTGCTGAGTGGTCCGACTGTCACTTCGCTGGAAGAGCAGGCGGTGCAGGCCGACTCCCGTGAACTGCAGCACCTGCCCCTGGACCTGATCCAGCGTGGCAAGTACCAGCCGCGCCGAGACATGGACCCGCAGGCGCTGGAGGAGTTGGCGAACTCGATCAAGGCCCAGGGCGTGATGCAGCCGATTGTCGTACGCCCCATTGGCGGCGGTCGGTTTGAAATCATCGCCGGTGAACGCCGCTGGCGCGCCAGCCAGCAGGCCGGCCAGGAAACCATCCCGGCGATGGTGCGCGATGTGCCGGATGAAACGGCCATCGCCATGGCACTGATCGAGAATATCCAGCGTGAGGACCTCAATCCGATCGAGGAAGCCATTGCCCTGCAGCGTTTGCAGCAGGAATTCAAGCTGACCCAGCAGGAAGTGGCCGACGCGGTGGGTAAATCCCGTGTCACGGTTTCCAACCTGCTGCGCCTGATCGCGCTTCCGGAAGTGATAAAGACCATGCTGTCCCATGGTGACCTGGAAATGGGTCATGCCCGTGCTTTGCTCGGGTTGCCGGAAAATCAACAGGTTGAAGGGGCGCGACACGTTGTCGCACGAGGTCTCACCGTTCGTCAGACCGAGGCTCTGGTTCGGCAGTGGCTCAGTGGTAAACCTGCACCGGTCGAACCCACCAAAACTGATCCGGATATTGCGCGCCTGGAGCAGCGCCTGGCCGAGCGGCTGGGCTCAGCGGTGCAAATTCGCCACGGCAAGAAGGGTAAAGGGCAATTGGTTATCGGATATAACTCCCTTGATGAGCTTCAGGGCGTTCTTTCCCACATCCGCTGAAACATTTGCTTATGTAGCGCGCAGTCGGAAATCACTACCTGGCAGTTGAATAGGGGCAGAACCGCCCCTATACTCTGCGCGCATTTTGTCGGCACAAATTATGCCAAGTTATTGATTTCCGGCAGCCGACCATTGAGGAGCAAGAGTGATGGAAACCCGCACGCCAAACACGTTGCCGTTCCATCGCTTGGCCGTTTTTCCGGTTTTATTGGCCCAATTTGTCATTTTGCTGATCGCCGCATTGGCGCTTTGGTACTGGCATGGGGTCGTAGCCGGATATTCAGGACTCTGCGGAGGCCTGATAGCCTTGCTGCCCAATATGTATTTTGCTCACAGGGCCTTTCGGTTTTCCGGCGCCCGGGCAGCCCAGGCTATCGTCCGGTCCTTTTATGCCGGCGAGGCAGGGAAACTGATTTTGACGGCAGTGCTGTTTGCACTGACCTTTGCAGGTGTGAAGCCATTGGCGCCGCTAGCTGTATTCGGCGTCTTCGTGTTGACCCAACTGGTCAGCTGGTTCGCTCCCCTGCTGATGAAAACAAGACTTTCGAAACCTTAGGGCGTTTGAGGCAACCATGGCAGAAACAACCGCTTCGGGCTATATCCAGCACCACTTGCAGAACCTGACCTTCGGTCAGCTTCCCAACGGCGGCTGGGGCTTTGCCCACTCCGCAGCAGAGGCCAAAGAAATGGGCTTCTGGGCTTTCCACCTGGATACTCTGGGCTGGTCGGTCGCATTGGGTCTGATCTTCGTCCTGATTTTCCGCATGGCGGCAAAGAAGGCGACTTCCGGTCAGCCAGGTGCTTTGCAGAACTTCGTTGAAGTATTGGTCGAATTCGTCGATGGCAGCGTGAAAGACAGCTTCCATGGCCGTAGCCCGGTGATTGCACCGCTGGCACTGACCATCTTCGTCTGGGTGTTCCTGATGAACGCCGTCGACCTGATCCCGGTCGACTGGATTCCTCAGTTGGCCATCCTGATCTCCGGCGACCCGCACATCCCATTCCGCGCGGTATCGACCACTGACCCTAACGCTACCCTGGGCATGGCCCTGTCGGTATTCGCGTTGATCATTTTCTACAGCATCAAGATCAAGGGCATCGGCGGCTTCATCGGCGAACTGACCCTGCACCCGTTCGGCAGCAAGAACATCTTCGTTCAAGCCCTGCTGATCCCGGTGAACTTCCTGCTGGAATTTGTCACCCTGATCGCCAAGCCGATTTCCCTGGCTCTGCGACTGTTCGGCAACATGTATGCCGGCGAGCTGGTGTTCATCCTGATCGCTGTGATGTTCGGCAGCGGCCTGCTCTGGCTTAGCGGCCTGGGCATTGTTCTGCAGTGGGCGTGGGCTGTGTTCCACATCCTGATCATCACCCTGCAGGCGTTTATCTTCATGATGCTGACCATCGTCTACCTGTCGATGGCGCACGAAGAGAACCATTAAGACCAGTCTCGACTAGTCTGATGTCCTTCCCGGTGAAACGGGAAGGTGGCCCACCAGGGCTATGAAACGATTTGTTTTACCGCTTTAAAATCTAAAAAACCTAAACCATACGACGTAAAAGTCGGGAGGAAAGATGGAAACTGTAGTTGGTCTAACCGCTATCGCTGTTGCACTGTTGATCGGCCTGGGCGCCCTGGGTACTGCCATTGGTTTCGGCCTGTTGGGCGGCAAGTTCCTGGAAGGCGCCGCGCGTCAGCCAGAAATGGTTCCAATGCTGCAGGTTAAAATGTTCATCGTTGCCGGCCTGCTCGACGCCGTGACCATGATCGGTGTTGGTATCGCTCTGTTCTTCACCTTCGCGAACCCCTTCGTTGGTCAACTCGCCGGTTAATCACTCGTTTTTTCGAGTGATTGGTGTGTTGTGCAACGAACGAGCGAGGTATTGGCGTGAACATTAATGCAACCATTATTGGTCAGTCCTTAGCGTTCTTGATTTTTGTTGTTTTCTGCATGAAGTTCGTATGGCCTCCGGTCATCGCGGCTTTGCACGAACGTCAGAAGAAGATCGCGGATGGACTGGACGCTGCCGCACGAGCAGCTCGCGACCTGGAGTTGGCCCAAGATAAAGCGGGTCAGCAACTGCGCGAAGCGAAGGCTCAGGCAGCTGAAATCATTGAGCAAGCCAAGAAACGCGGTAACCAGATTGTTGAAGAGGCTGTTGAAAAAGCCCGTATCGACGCTGACCGTGTGAAGGTTCAGGCTCAGGCCGAGATCGAACAGGAATTGAACGGTGTCAAAGATGCGCTGCGTGCCCAACTGGGTGCTCTGGCCGTCGGCGGTGCTGAGAAGATCCTGGGTGCCACAATCGATCAAAACGCGCACGCGGAGCTGGTAAACAAACTGGCTGCTGAAATTTAAGCGAGGGCGATCATGGCAGAATTGACCACGTTGGCCCGACCTTACGCTAAGGCAGCCTTCGAGCACGCCCAGGCCCACCAGCAGCTGGCCTCTTGGTCAGCCATGCTCGGCCTGGCTGCAGCAGTGTCGCAAGACGACACCATGCAGCGCGTGCTCAAGGCCCCGCGACTGACGAGCGCAGACAAGGCCGCCACGTTTATTGACGTGTGCGGCGACAAGTTTGATGTGAAAGTGCAGAACTTCATCCACGTCGTTGCCGAAAACGACCGTCTCCCGCTTTTGCCGGAGATTGCCGCTCTGTTCGACCTGTACAAGGCCGAGCAAGAGAAGTCGGTAGACGTTGAAGTGACCAGTGCTTTTGCATTGAACCAAGAACAGCAAGACAAACTCGCCAAGGTTCTCAGTGCACGACTCGACCGGGAAGTGCGCCTGCAAGTTGCGGAAGACCCATCCCTTATTGGGGGTGTTGTCATCCGCGCCGGCGACCTGGTTATCGATGGCTCGATTCGCGGCAAACTCGCGAATCTTGCCGAAGCATTGAAATCTTGAGTTTGAAGGGGCAGCAGAGCAATGCAGCAACTCAATCCTTCCGAAATAAGTGAAATTATCAAGGGCCGCATCGACAAGCTCGATGTGACCTCCCAAGCCCGTAACGAAGGCACTGTCGTCAGCGTATCTGACGGCATCGTGCGGATTCACGGTCTGGCCGACGTAATGTACGGCGAGATGATCGAGTTTCCGGGCGGCGTCTACGGTATGGCCCTCAACCTGGAGCAAGACTCCGTAGGTGCCGTTGTATTGGGCGCGTACACCAGTCTGGCCGAAGGCATGAGCGCCAAGTGCACAGGCCGCATCCTGGAAGTTCCGGTTGGTAAGGAACTGCTGGGTCGCGTTGTCGACGCACTGGGTAACCCTGTTGACGGTAAAGGTCCACTGGGCAACACCGAGACCGACGCGGTCGAGAAAGTTGCTCCAGGCGTGATCTGGCGTAAGTCGGTAGACCAGCCTGTACAGACTGGCTACAAGGCTGTCGATGCCATGATCCCAGTCGGCCGTGGCCAGCGTGAGCTGATCATCGGTGACCGTCAGATCGGTAAGACCGCTCTGGCGATCGACGCGATCATCAACCAGAAAGACAGCGGCATTTTCTGCGTCTACGTAGCGATCGGTCAGAAACAATCGACCATCGCCAACGTGGTTCGCAAGCTGGAAGAAAACGGCGCCCTGGCCAACACGATCATCGTGGCTGCCAGTGCTTCGGAATCTCCTGCGCTGCAATTCCTGGCACCGTACTCCGGTTGCACCATGGGTGAATTCTTCCGCGACCGCGGTGAAGACGCGCTGATCGTTTATGACGATCTGTCCAAGCAAGCAGTGGCTTACCGCCAGATTTCCCTGCTGCTGCGCCGTCCACCAGGCCGTGAAGCCTACCCAGGCGACGTGTTCTATCTCCACTCCCGTCTGCTGGAGCGCGCATCCCGCGTTTCCGAAGAGTACGTAGAGAAGTTCACCAACGGCGCAGTGACCGGCAAAACCGGTTCCCTGACCGCACTGCCGATCATCGAAACCCAGGCTGGCGACGTTTCCGCGTTCGTTCCGACCAACGTGATTTCCATCACCGACGGTCAGATCTTCCTGGAATCGGCCATGTTCAACTCCGGGATCCGTCCTGCTGTGAACGCCGGTGTTTCGGTATCCCGTGTGGGTGGTGCCGCTCAGACCAAGATCATCAAGAAGCTCTCCGGTGGTATCCGTACCGCTCTGGCTCAGTACCGTGAACTGGCGGCATTCGCCCAGTTCGCTTCTGACCTGGACGAAGCGACCCGTAAGCAACTTGAGCATGGTCAGCGCGTTACCGAGCTGATGAAGCAGAAGCAATACGCGCCAATGTCGATCGCTGACATGTCGCTGTCGCTGTATGCCGCTGAGCGTGGGTTCCTGACTGACGTCGAAATCGCCAAGGTCGGCAGCTTTGAACAAGCGCTGATTGCTTACTTCAACCGAGATCATGCCGATTTGATGGCCAAGATCAACGTGAAGGGTGACTTCAATGACGAAATCGACGCTGGCCTGAAAGCCGGTATCGAGAAGTTCAAGGCCACCCAAACCTGGTAAGCCGCAGCGGGAGCCGCAAGGCTCCCGCTTGCTAACCTGATAGGTGTTACATGGCAGGCGCAAAAGAGATTCGCAGTAAGATTGCGAGCATCAAAAGCACGCAAAAAATTACCAGCGCCATGGAGAAAGTGGCGGTCAGCAAAATGCGCAAGGCACAAATGCGCATGTCGGCTAGCCGTCCTTATGCGGAGCGTATCCGCCAGGTAATTGGGCATCTGGCCAACGCCAACCCGGAATACCGCCACCCGTTCATGATCGAGCGCGCCGTCAAGCGTGCAGGTTATGTGGTAGTGAGCAGTGACCGTGGTTTGTGCGGTGGTTTGAATACCAACCTGTTCAAGGCCCTGGTCAAGGACATGGCGGTAAACCGCGAAAACGGCGTCGAGATTGATCTGTGTGTTGTTGGTAGCAAGGGTGCGGCCTTTTTCCGCAACTTCGGCGGTAACGTCGTTGCAGCTATCAGCCACCTGGGTGAAGAGCCGTCGATCAATGACTTGATCGGCAGTGTGAAGGTGATGCTGGATGCGTACCTGGAAGGCCGGATCGACCGCCTGTCCGTGGTATCCAACAAGTTCATCAACACCATGACCCAGCAGCCAACCGTGGAGCAATTGATTCCACTGGTGGCGACCCCGGATCAGGAACTCAAGCACCACTGGGACTACCTCTACGAACCAGACGCCAAAGAGCTGCTTGACGGCTTGATGGTGCGCTACGTGGAGTCGCAGGTGTACCAGGCGGTGGTCGAGAACAACGCAGCTGAACAAGCGGCGCGGATGATCGCGATGAAAAACGCTACCGACAACGCCGGTGATCTGATCAGCGATTTGCAGCTGATCTACAACAAGGCGCGTCAGGCTGCGATCACCCAAGAGATCTCGGAAATCGTCGGCGGCGCTGCCGCGGTTTAACGGTTCAAATATTCAGAGGATCCAGCTATGAGTAGCGGACGTATCGTTCAAATCATCGGCGCCGTTATCGACGTGGAATTCCCACGCGACAGCGTACCGAGCATCTACAACGCGCTGAAAGTACAAGGCGCGGAAACTACTCTGGAAGTTCAGCAGCAGCTGGGCGACGGCGTAGTTCGTACCATTGCGATGGGTTCCACCGAAGGCTTGAAGCGCGGTCTGGACGTTGTCGACACTGGCGCTGCCATTTCCGTACCGGTCGGTAAAGCGACCCTGGGCCGGATCATGGACGTACTGGGCAACCCGATTGACGAAGCTGGCCCGATCGATACCGAAGAGCGTTGGGGCATTCACCGCCCAGCACCTTCGTTCGCCGAGCAAGCTGGCGGCAACGACCTGCTGGAAACCGGCATCAAGGTTATCGACCTGGTTTGCCCGTTCGCCAAAGGCGGTAAAGTCGGTCTGTTCGGTGGTGCCGGTGTAGGCAAGACCGTAAACATGATGGAACTGATCCGTAACATCGCCATCGAGCACAGCGGTTATTCCGTGTTCGCCGGTGTGGGTGAGCGTACTCGTGAGGGTAACGACTTCTACCACGAGATGAAGGACTCCAACGTTCTGGACAAAGTGGCACTGGTCTACGGTCAGATGAACGAGCCGCCGGGTAACCGTCTGCGCGTAGCACTGACTGGCCTGACCATGGCCGAGAAGTTCCGTGACGAAGGTAACGACGTTCTGCTGTTCGTCGACAACATCTACCGTTACACCCTGGCCGGTACTGAAGTATCCGCACTGCTGGGCCGTATGCCTTCGGCAGTAGGTTACCAGCCGACCCTGGCTGAAGAGATGGGCGTTCTGCAAGAACGTATCACTTCGACCAAGGAAGGTTCGATCACGTCGATCCAAGCGGTATACGTACCTGCGGATGACTTGACTGACCCGTCGCCAGCGACCACCTTCGCCCACTTGGACGCCACCGTCGTACTGTCCCGTGACATCGCTTCCCTGGGTATCTACCCAGCGGTCGATCCACTCGACTCGACTTCGCGCCAGCTGGACCCGAACGTGATCGGCCAGGAGCACTACGACACCGCTCGCGGCGTTCAGTACGTGCTGCAGCGTTACAAAGAGCTGAAGGACATCATTGCGATCCTGGGTATGGACGAACTGTCGGAAACCGACAAGCAGTTGGTATCCCGCGCTCGTAAGATCCAGCGCTTCTTGTCGCAGCCGTTCTTCGTGGCTGAAGTCTTCACCGGTGCCTCGGGTAAATACGTTTCCCTGAAAGACACCATTGCTGGCTTCAAAGGCATCCTCAACGGTGACTACGACCACCTGCCAGAACAAGCGTTCTACATGGTCGGCGGCATCGAAGAAGCGATCGAGAAAGCCAAGAAACTGTAATCCAGGCGCCCGGAAACGGGCGCTCATCAGGTTGAGGCAATCAGATGGCTATGACAGTCCATTGCGATATCGTCAGCGCGGAAGGGGAAATCTTCTCCGGTCTGGTAGAGATGGTAATTGCACACGGCGAGTTGGGTGACCTGGGTATTGCCTTGGGCCACGCACCGCTGATCACCAGCTTGAAGCCCGGTCCGATTACTCTGACCAAGCAGGGCGGGGAAAAGGAGGTGTTCTACATCTCTGGTGGTTTCCTCGAAGTTCAGCCGAACATGGTCAAGGTTCTTGCCGACACCGTGCAACGTGCTGGCGACCTGGATGAAGCCTCCGCTCAGGAAGCCGTCAAGGCTGCCGAGAAGGCTCTGCACGAAAAAGGTGCGGACTTCGACTACAGCGCTGCTGCTGTACGTCTGGCCGAGGCTGCAGCCCAGCTGCGCACGCTCCAGCAGATCCGCAAGAAGTAAGCGGCCAAGCCGTCATGCTTCATGCGCGATTGATTAAAAAGGGTAGCCTCGGCTACCCTTTTTCTTTTTTTGCAAAACACTTCTTTGGTCTGAAGCCGGACCGCCCAGGATTGGTAGCCATTCATGTCTCTTGAAATCGTCATTCTCGCCGCAGGTCAGGGCACCCGCATGCGTTCTTCCCTGCCCAAAGTGCTGCACCCGGTTGCGGGTAACTCCATGCTCGGCCATGTTATCCACAGCGCCCGGCAACTGGAGCCACAGCGTATTCACGTCGTGATTGGCCACGGGGCCGATGCGGTGCGTGAGCGCCTGGCAGCCGACGACTTGAATTTCGTATTGCAGGATAAGCAACTGGGCACTGGTCATGCCACCGCGCAAGCCGTGCCGTTCATCAAGGCCGACACCGTGCTGATCCTCTACGGGGATGTGCCGCTGATCGAAGTGGAAACCCTGCAGCGCCTGCTCAAGCGCGTGGTACCGGGCCAGATGGGCCTGCTCACCGTCGAGCTGGACGACCCGACCGGCTATGGCCGTATCGTGCGCGATGCCGACGGCAAGGTCGCAGCCATCGTCGAACATAAAGATGCCAGCGAAGCACAACGGGCGATTACTGAAGGCAACACCGGCATCCTTGCGGTACCGGCCGATCGTCTGGCGGACTGGATGGGCCGCCTGTCGAACAACAATGTTCAGGGCGAGTACTACCTGACAGACGTGATTGAAATGGCCGTCAGCGATGGCTTGGTGGTTGCCACCGAGCAGCCCCACGACCCGATGGAAGTGCAGGGCGCCAACGACCGCAAGCAACTGGCAGAACTGGAGCGGCACTACCAACTGCGCGAAGGCCGCCGCCTGATGGCGCAGGGCGTGACGCTGCGTGACCCGGCGCGTTTCGACGTTCGGGGCGAAGTCACCGTGGGCCGTGACGTGCTGATTGATATCAACGTGATCCTCGAGGGCCGCGTGATCATCGAAGACGACGTGGTGATTGGCCCGAACTGCGTGATCAAGGACAGCACCCTGCGCAAAGGCGTGGTGGTCAAGGCCAACAGCCATATCGACGGTGCGGTGATGGGTGAGGCCAGCGATGCGGGGCCATTTGCGCGGTTGCGCCCGGGCAGTGTGCTGGGCGCCAGGGCCCATGTGGGTAACTTTGTTGAGCTGAAAAACGCACGGATGGGCGACGATGCGAAGGCAGGGCACCTGGCCTACCTCGGCGATGCAGTGATTGGGGCCCGCAGCAACATTGGCGCCGGCGCCATTACCTGCAATTACGATGGTGCCAACAAGTATCAGACGACGATTGGTGAGGACGTCTTTATCGGCTCCAATAATTCACTGGTTGCGCCCGTCACCATTGGCGATGGTTCAAACACCGCGGCAGGCTCAACCATCAATCAGGATGTGGATAAGTCGCAATTGGCAGTAGCCCGCGCCCGCCAACGCAACATCGACGGCTGGAAACGCCCGGTCAAAATCAAAAAGACTTGAGTTATCCACAACCTCATTAGCAACGCCATTCCATTGTGGGAGCGGGCTTGCTCGCGAAGACGGAGTGTCAGTCACTGAACGTGTATCTGATGCACCGCCTTCGCGAGCAAGCCCGCTCCCACATTGGATCTATGTTGTTTTCCAAAAAGTGCACCCGCCGCTTGACGATTTCCCGTCAATAGGTTTTGATTGCCTTCGTTATCTTTCGAAACGAAACTTATCATCACCATGTCGAAGCGAAATACACCACAACGACGCCACAATATCCTCACCTTGCTCAACGAGCAGGGCGAAGTGAGCGTGGATGAATTGGCCAAACGTTTCGAAACTTCCGAAGTGACCATCCGCAAGGACTTGGCCGCGCTGGAAAGCAACGGCTTGCTGCTGCGTCGCTACGGTGGTGCCATCACCATGCCCCAGGAACTGGTCGGCGATCCTGCCCAACCGATTTCTGTGCATAAGCGCGCCATCGCCCGTGCGGCGGTCAAGCGCTTGCGTGAACACGCACGGATCATTATCGACAGTGGCAGCACCACCGCCGCGATGATCCCGGAGCTGGGCCATCAGCCCGGCCTGGTGGTGATGACCAACTCCCTGCATGTGGCCAGTGCCCTGAGTGAGTTGGAGCATGAGCCGGTGCTGTTGATGACCGGCGGCACCTGGGACCCGCACTCGGACTCGTTCCAGGGGCAGGTCGCCGAACAAGTGCTGCGTTCCTATGACTTCGACCAACTGTTTATAGGCGCTGACGGCATCGACCTGCAGCGCGGTACCACCACCTTCAATGAATTGCTGGGCCTGAGCCGAGTGATGGCCGAAGTCGCCCGTGAAGTGGTGGTGATGGTCGAATCCGACAAGATCGGCCGCAAGATCCCCAACCTGGAACTGCCCTGGAGCAGCGTCCATACCCTTATTACCGATGATCGCCTGCCGCTTGAGGCCCGCGACCAGATTCAAGCCCGCGGCATTACGCTGATTTGCGCGGCAGTCATCTAGGAGAGAAACCATGTGTGGAATTGTAGGCGCAGTCGCTGAACGAAACGTTACCGCCATTTTGCTCGAAGGCCTCAAGCGCCTGGAATACCGTGGCTACGACAGTGCCGGCGTGGCGGTCTTCAGCAACGCGGGCAAGCTGGAGCGCATGCGTCGCCCGGGCAAAGTCAGCGAACTGGAACAGGCCCTGGCCGGTGAGCCCCTGGCGGGCCGTCTGGGCATCGCCCACACCCGCTGGGCGACCCACGGTGCACCGTGCGAGCGCAATGCCCACCCACACTTTTCCGGTGATATTGCGGTGGTGCACAACGGCATCATCGAAAACCACGAAGTGCTACGTGAACAACTCAAGGGCCTGGGCTACGTCTTTACCTCGGACACCGACACCGAAGTCATCGCCCACCTGCTCAACCACAAGCTCAAGGACCACAGTGACCTGACCACCGCCCTCAAGGCCACGGTCAAGGAACTGCATGGCGCCTACGGCCTGGCTGTGATCAGCGCCAGCCAACCGGACCGTGTGGTTGCCGCTCGTAGTGGCAGCCCATTGGTGATTGGTCTGGGCCTGGGGGAGAACTTCCTCGCCTCTGATCAACTGGCCTTGCGTCAGGTCACCGACCGCTTCATGTACCTGGAAGAAGGCGATATCGCCGACATCCGCCGTGAAAGCGTGGCGATCTGGGACGTCGACGGCAACTCCGTCGAGCGCGAAGCTGTGCAGTACCGCGACGGCGCCGAAGCTGCCGACAAGGGTGAGTTCCGCCACTTCATGCTCAAGGAAATCCACGAGCAACCGGCCGTGGTGCAACGCACCCTGGAAGGCCGTCTTGGCGACAAGCAAGTCCTGGTTAACGCCTTCGGCCCGCAAGCCGCCGAGCTGTTCGCCAAAGTGCGCAATGTGCAGATCGTCGCCTGTGGCACCAGCTACCACGCCGGCATGGTCGCCCGTTACTGGCTGGAAGAACTGGCCGGCATCCCGTGCCAGGTCGAAGTAGCCAGTGAGTTCCGCTACCGCAAGGTGGTGGTTCAGCCCGATACCCTGTTCGTCACCATTTCCCAATCCGGCGAGACCGCCGACACCCTGGCGGCCCTGCGCAATGCCAAAGAGCTGGGATACCTGGCGAGCCTGGCGATCTGCAACGTCAGCATCAGCTCCCTGGTGCGTGAGTCCGACCTGACCCTGCTGACCCAGGCCGGCCGCGAAATCGGTGTAGCCTCCACCAAGGCCTTCACCACCCAATTGGTGGGCCTGCTGCTGTTGACCCTGTCCCTTGGCCAGGTGCGCGGCACATTGGCTGCAGGTGTGGAAGCCATCCTGGTAGAAGAACTGCGTCGCCTGCCCACCCGCCTGGGCGAAGCACTGGCCATGGACAGCACCGTAGAGAAAGTCGCCGAACTGTTTGCCGACAAGAACCACACCCTGTTCCTCGGCCGTGGCGCGCAATACCCAGTGGCAATGGAAGGCTCCCTGAAACTCAAGGAAATCTCCTATATCCACGCTGAAGCCTACCCTGCCGGCGAGCTGAAGCACGGCCCATTGGCCCTGGTGGACGACGACATGCCTGTGGTCACCGTGGCGCCGAACAATGAACTGTTGGAAAAGCTCAAGTCCAACCTGCAGGAAGTACGCGCCCGTGGTGGTCAACTGATCGTGTTCGCCGACGAAAAGGCCGGTATGACCAACGGCGAAGGCACCCATGTGATCAACATGCCGCACATCCACGACACCCTGTCGCCGATCCTCTACACCATCCCGCTGCAGTTGCTGTCGTACTACGTGGCGGTGCTCAAGGGCACGGACGTTGACCAGCCGCGTAACTTGGCCAAGTCGGTGACGGTCGAGTAACGTTTAGCGGTCACGAGAAAGGGTTGAAGCTACGAGATAAAGTCTGTCGGAATGAAATAAAGTTTGTCGCTGGCGCCTCCTGCCCCCCGGTTGAGCAGCCAGCGACGCTTTCCTGCTTGCCTCCTTGCTCTCGACGCCGCTCTAGGTTTTATCGAAAAAATGATCTTAGCTATTCAGCCTGAGGAGACTGTGCGTTCCTTTATGGAAAAACTCCTCGCCCAAATGCAGGGGGGAATTAGTTGCTATGGCTTGAACAAGATGCTTAATAGGCATACTAACTACCCGTTAAAGGAGGTTTTTAAGAGTGTTCAAGATGTCTCCTACTATAGGGTTGAATACATAGGTCATTCGAGGTGCTACGACTTAAATAGAACCCCAACAGGTTTTGTCCTGTTTGTGTTGCCGAAGATATTGAACGCTTAGGGTTTTCCTTCTGGCGACGTGCTCACTGTTGTGAGACTGAAAGTCTGCGCTGATCACGGGAAAAGTTGCTACGAAGTTGCTAGCGCCAATCAGCCGTTCAGGGGGATGTCTCAGCGGCTTTGGCGTAAAGCACGATGACCACACTTCGCCAGACGATGTTCCGGCCACAGGATTTCCAACATGGAGAAACTCCGTGGCCGGCTCGCTTACGCTTACTTGGAAACCGTGCCGGCGGTAATGGCAGGTGCAGCGCTGCGTCGCAAAATCAGGACACCACCTATTGCAGCCAAGGTCGAACCTATCAATACACCGACTTTTACCTCGTCAATCAGGTGAGCTGATCCAGCAAACGCAAGGTTTCCGATGAATAGACTCATGGTGAAGCCGATGCCACACAAGAGCGCAACGCCGTAAAGCTGTGCCCAATTGCTGCCTTCCGGCAGCTTGGCCAAGCCCATACGAATGGCCAGAGCAGCCAATAGGAAAATACCAATCTGCTTGCCCACCAACAAGCCGAGCGCTACACCCAGCGGAACCGGATCGACTAGGTTTTCCATAGAAATACCGGCAAGTGAAACACCCGCATTGGCGAAGCCAAAAATCGGCACCACAGCGAAAGCTACCCACATGTGCAGCTTTTCTTCCAGGAACAGCAGTGGAGACCGGACTTCCTCTTCAGGCTTACCCATTGGGATGCACAGCGCTACAGCGACACCCGCAAGGGTGGCATGCACCCCCGATTGCAGCACGAAGAACCACAGCACACCACCGACCAGCAAATAGGGGAACAATCGTCTGACGCCCCATCGATTCATTGCGATCAGAATGACCAAGGTTGCGAGCGATGCCAGCAACATCGGCATGGAAAGACCAGTGGTGTAGAAAAAGGCGATGATGACCACAGCCCCCAGGTCGTCAATGATCGCCAAGGCAGCGAGAAAAACCTTCAGTGAAGTCGGGACTCGCTTACCCAGCAGCGACAAGACGCCCAGGGCGAATGCGATGTCGGTAGCGGCTGGTATAGCCCAGCCTTTCAAGGTCTCAGAATTACCCCAGTTGATTGCGATGTAGATCAATGCAGGCACAACCATGCCGCCTAAAGCACCAAATCCTGGCAACGCACGCTGGCCCCAAGTGGAGAGCCCGCCTGCCAGTACCTCTCTTTTGATCTCGAGTCCGACCATCAGGAAGAAGATCGCCATCAGGCCATCATTGACCCAATGCTCGACAGACATGCCCAACCAGACACTGTGCAAGGCTGCAAAATAACCTTGCGAGAGAGGCGAGTTGGCCACAATTAGTGCCGCGAGTGCTGCGCCCATCAGTACAAGACCGCCAGCGGATTCCGACGATAGGAAGCGAGCCAGAATTGCGGCAGCTCTAGGGGTTTCGGCTTTAGCTTGATGATTGGTCATCAACATCCTTTGGATCATTTAAAAAGGTAATATATTAACACTTGGCCCGCGCACGCGGGGCGGGGTCTAAACAGCATGAAACAGTTGATGCTGAAGGGCTTAGTTAGCGAGCACTCCTCAACGCAAGCCTCTGAAATAGGGCTTACGCCCAAGCATCCGAAACGATATCAATGCCGTCACTGACTCAATCCACCGTCCCTCTTTCGAATAACTCGATGAGTCGTCCCCCCGCTTGATACCATCCAGCACACTTATATGACGATTTAATGTCTGGAAGGCCTTTGCGTGAATGTTATCCATCGCTGGTTAAGACAACCCCGTGCACGCCTGATCGCCTTGATCGGGTTGGTTCTGATCGTGCCTTTGTGCCTGCGTGCGGCTCTGGGTTGGTCGAATCCACTTGGTTATCTTTCAGATCTGGGAATTGCGAGCCTGCTGATAGTACTCCTGCATCGCCGTCCTTGGTGGTTAGCGCTTCCTGTGTTGCTGGTATGGGGACTTATTACTCTGGCGACTGCCGAACTGGTCAGCGCGGTCGGTAGACTCCCAAACTCCTCTGACCTGCACTACCTGGTCGACCCTCAGTTTTTGGAAAACTCTACAGGTGGTGGTTTCGCCCAGCCTTGGCTGGCCGCCACTCTGATTGTTGGACTGGTAATTTGGCTGATCACGCAGTACCTGGGACGCTTGTCTCCCGCTCCGGGTTTACCACGAAGCGCGTGGGCAGCACCGCTACTGCTATTGATCGCCCATTGGGGTGTGCAGCACCTGTACCCCTCAGAAGAAGACCAGTGGCGCTTGTTCAACCTCCCACATCAGTTAATGGCCGCGAGCGTTGGCGCTGTTCAGGCAAGCGCGGAAGAGTGGCTGGAAGGTGAGGCTGTCGATGAACTACCGAAAATGGCGGGGCTCACTGAACTCGATCTGGACGGACAGAAACTGCTCGCGACACCGGGGCGTGCGCGCAATGTGTTGATCATCGCACTGGAAGGTATTCCCGGCGCCTACGTCGGCGTCAACCGCAAAGCCCTACACAGCAGCTATCAAGAAAACCTCATGCCGAATCTCAGTCGTTGGGCAGAGCGCGGCATGAATACGCCGGATTATGTACTGCATAGCCATCAAACCATTCGTGGTCTGTACGCAATGCTTTGCGGGGATTACGACAAGCTGGACAACGGAACGCCTAAAGGCGTTGAGATGTTGACCCAGAACGAACGGAACCAGGCGTGCCTCCCTGCCCAATTGCACAAGAACGGATTCGCCACGCACTACCTTCAGGGCGCGGGCCTGCGCTTCATGGCCAAAGACAAGATCATGCCGCACATTGGCTTCGGTGCGACCCATGGCCTGGAATGGTTCACCAACAGCAACTACCTGGAGTTCCCTTGGGGTAAGGACGACAAGGCCTTCTTTGAAGGGGCGCTGGACTACGTCGGCCAACTGAAAAAGCAGAAAAAGCCGTGGATGCTGACCCTGCTGACCGTTGGCACCCACCAACCCTATTCGGCCCCTGAAGACTATCTTGAGCGCTACGACACACCCAAGGAGGCCGCCGTCGGGTATCTGGATGATGCTCTCGGGCAATTCCTCAGCGGCCTGGAACGTCAGGGCATCTTGAAAGACACCCTGGTGGTGATCACCTCGGACGAATCCCACGGTATCGATGGAGTGCGCCTGGCCTCCTCTTGGGGCTTCAACCTGATGTTAGCGCCCGAGCAGGATCAGTTGCCTGGGGTAAAGTCTGGAGTCTACGGGCATGTCGATCTGAGTGCTTCGATACTCGACTACTTCGCCTTACCCGTCCCTTCAGCCTTAAGCGGTCGTTCCCTGTTTCGTGACTATGAAACAGGCCGCGAGATCATGTCGTTCACCAACGGCAAGCTGCGCTATCACGATGGCCAAGGCACGTTGACCGAGTGTGACTTTCAACAGCGCTGCCGGAATTACAACAGCACAGGGTTCATTGCCGATCACGCTACCCTTGCCGGACAGTACGGCGGCAAACGAGCACGAGAAATCACAGCAAGAGCCTTGGCGCTGGATCATTCGCTGATCCGGACACCGTTGAACCAGCATTACCAATTCGGCAGTCCCGCCATCATCCCGCTTCAGGCACAGATCAAGGATGACTGGGCCGACAACCTGATCGGTGCTCAGTATCTGGAAATGCCCAAGGGCTCACAAACACGCGTGCGCCTGACCGTGCGCTCTTTAGATCCCCGGCAGGATGCCTACATCCTGCTGAAAGCCAAGGAGTTGGAGCAGGATGTGCCACTGGGGCTGCCAGCAGAAATGGTCGTCACTGCCGATCAGCCGTTGGAGATGGACTTCAGTTTCGATAATCCGCAGCCGCGTAAGGCGTTCTCGTTCCATCTGTTGGGCTATGGGCTAGGTGCCGTTGAAGTGAGTGACTTCAGCGTGATTACCGAGTTGCTAGAAGCTCCGGAGGCGCTGGAAGAGTCCCAGGTTGATAACGTAGCTAAATCAAGTTAGGGCGTTATGCATAATTAGGATTAAGTTGAGCGCATTAATATGCCGGGTTTAACAAAGCAACACAGGAGTGTTGCAAAAACTGCATGCCATATACTGAATAAACAGAGTTTTATTAAAAGTCAGCAGTAGTATTTATGCCTCCCCGTTTTTGCTTTGCGCAGTATTCGGTTGCCTGCACCATTGGATGAAAATCTAGAAAATTAAATTTTTCACCAAAACATTTTGTCACATTAATTGCTATTGATAATTTGATCTGCATCAGTAATTGCCAACCGGTTGATTGCGTTACATCTATAGTTCCTGTCAGCTAGAAGGAACTATAGGATGTAAGACCGAAAAATAATGTTTTCAGTCTTATATTCCCACGCTCGCTCATGATCACCTCAGCCCGTCTCACTTGAGCTGTGCACACAGGAGATACTCATTGATGAAGCAGGTGGTCGACGCATCAACGGAGCAAACACCAATCCCTCCGCATTCCGTGGCCTGGCACTCCCTACCTGCAGAGCAGGTGACAAACCTGCTTGAGGTCAATGAGCATGTCGGGCTGGAGGCCGCCGAAGTTCAAGCGCGGCTTGCCCGCACGGGTTTCAATCGTTTGCCAGAAGCCGCACGGCGACCCGCGTGGCTGCGATTCATGCTGCAATTTCACAACATTCTGATTTATGTGCTTTTAGGATCCGCTGCGATTACCGCGATGCTGCAGCATCTGTGGGACACGGTGGTGATTCTTGCAGTGGTTATTGCAAACGCAATCATAGGTTATGTCCAAGAGGGTAAAGCGGAAAAGGCCATGGACGCTATCCGGCAGATGCTGGCGCCGCACGCCGCCGTGATTCGTGCGAGTCAACGTTTGAGTGTTGTAGGCGAGGAGTTAGTACCGGGCGACATTGTATTGCTGGAGGCCGGAGACAAAGTACCTGCTGATCTACGCCTGCTGCACGTGAATAGACTGCAAATCCAAGAAGCAATTCTCACCGGTGAATCCGTACCGGTAGAGAAACACACCGAACCAGTGGGTGTTGAAGCCGCTCTGGGTGATCGTACCTGCATGGCGTTCAGTGGCACGCTCGTGACTTGCGGCCAAGCAACCGGGGTTGTAATTGCTACCGCAGCAGCAGCTGAAATAGGGCGCATCAGTACGCTGCTTGCTGGAGTTGAAACGCTGACCACGCCGCTGGTGCAGCAAATGAATATATTTGCACGTTGGCTGACGATCTTGATCTTGTTAGTCGGCGGCCTTCTGCTCGTGTTCGGCCATTATGTCGGGCACTACGAGTTCACAGAGATCTTCATGGTCGTGGTGGGGATGTCGGTAGCGGCGATACCTGAAGGACTGCCCGCCGTCCTTACCATCACGCTGGCTGTCGGCGTTCGTGCAATGGCTCGCCGCAACGCTATCGTGCGTCGCCTGCCGGCCATCGAAACACTCGGCTCGGTATCCGTTATCTGCACTGACAAAACCGGCACACTGACCCGCAACGAAATGATGGTCGCAACGGTCGTCACGAGCGATCTGCTCTTCACGGTTGATGGTGCAGGTTATCAGCCAGCGGGAAGCATCAGTCTTGCCGATCAGTTAATCGACATATCATCTCACCCCGCGCTCTCAGAATTGGGGCGAGCAGCAGGTCTTTGCAACGATGCCTCGCTGCGCCTGCATGAGGATGTATGGACGGTGGAGGGGGATCCGATGGAGGGGGCCTTGCTGGCGTTTTCCGGAAAAGCTGGAATCGATAGCGATGAAGATCATCGTACCTGGCCACGAACCGATGCCATTCCGTTTGACGCGAAACACCGCTTTATGGCGACCCTCCATCACAATCATGATCGCCATGCCTCTATCTATGTAAAAGGCGCGCCGGAGCAAATACTGGCCATGAGCACGCAGCAGTTCGTAACCGCCGGCGTGACGGAGCCCCTCAACGCGGACTACTGGTACGAACAGGCGAACACTATCGCCGCAAAAGGGCAGCGTGTATTGGCGTTTGCCGCTAGATCAGTTCAGCCAGAGCACACCGTGTTGGAGTTTGGGGACGTGCAAGGGAAGCTAACCTTGTTGGGTATGGTCGGGCTAATTGATCCGCCGAGACCCGAGACGATAGAGGCCGTTCAACAATGCCAGGCGGCGGGCATTGTCGTAAAAATGATCACTGGCGATCATGGCGGCACCGCCGCCGCAATCGGTCGGCAGATTGGCTTGCAAAATCCCGACAATGTGCTGACTGGTATAGACCTGGACTCCATGAACGATGCAGCGCTCAAGGAGGCGGTGAAGAACGTCAATATCTTTGCACGTACCAGCCCTGAACATAAACTCAGGTTGGTCATGCTGCTGCAATCGAATGGCATGACCGTGGCAATGACCGGCGATGGCGTCAACGACGCACCCGCGTTGAAGCGTGCCGATGCGGGTATTGCCATGGGGGGGAAGGGCAGTGAAGCCGCCAAGGAAGCTGCAGACCTGGTGCTGGCCGACGACAACTTCGCATCCATCGTGGCGGCAGTGCGCGAAGGGCGGACAGTCTACGACAACATCAAAAAAGTGTTGAGCTGGACGCTGCCTACCAACGCGGGCGAGACCATGACCATCATCGTGGCCCTGCTGCTCGGCCTTACACTGCCGGTCACGGCGATACAGATTCTGTGGATCAATCTGATTACCGCCGTGACACTTGGCATCGCGCTGGCGTTCGAGCCTACCGAAGAAAACACAATGCGCAGACCGCCTCGTTCCCGTAAGGAGCCCCTCATAAGCGGTGCGTTGGTTTGGCATATGGTGCTTGTTTCTATTCTGTTCCTCTGTGGTGTTTACGGCATTTTTTCGTATGCGCTCGACCGTGGCTACTCCGTGGAGTTGGCCCGAACCATCGCGGTGAACACGTTAGTCGTGATGGAAATATTCCATCTGTTCTTCATTCGTAATCTCTACAGCACATCGCTTACCTGGAGGGGCATTCGTGGCACCAAGGTCGTGTGGATGACCGTCGCAGTGGTGACCTTGGCTCAGTTCGGCATCACCTACGCGCCACCGCTGCAAAAGGTGTTTGCCACAGAAGCGATCCCCTTCCTGGATGGCCTACTTATCATCGGGGTTGGTGTTGCGCTCTTTGCGATCATCGAGATTGAAAAACAGATTCGAATCCGCCTGTCCGAGTAGAACTGATTGCAAGCTGGCAATCCCCAAACGACAAGCATCTTCATGCCACTGAAAGAGGATTTAGAAAATGCATAAAATACTTGTAGCTGTCGATGGTTCCGAGCATTCGGAGCGCGCGGTGCGTTACCTTATTGGGTTGATCCAAGAGGGCGGATTGCTGGGCGGAAGTGTTGAGGTGCATCTGCTGAATGTGCAGCCACTTTTACCAACGCGAATTGCACACGACATGAGTGCGGATGAGATTGATCGTTACTACGGTGATAAAAGTGCTGAGGACTCACAAAACGCTGGGGTGCTTCTGAAGCAGGAAGGGATTGCATTTACACTTCATACCCTACAAGGCGATGCAGCAAGCCAAATCGTGGGGTGCTCCCACTCTTTAGGATGTGACAGCATCATCCTAGGCTCACATGGCAACGGCTTTCTTGCAGGGATTTTTCTGGGCTCTGTTGCGGCAAAGGTGATTCAGCTCTCAGATATACCAATCACCTTAGTCAAATAGGAGATCGTCAAATGCTTGATAGCGCGACCCCATAAGTGGGTGATCAAAGGTGGATGTTCTGGAAAGGCTTTGATCGAGTTGAGTCGTGCGCAACATAAGCCATCGACTTTTCCATGCGTGTGGTTCCCTCGACATTTGATGTTCCGAGCGACTGAGAAGCAAATCACGTGCTCCTCAGTTCCTACTCCCGGCTGATGAATTCAATCTGGAGTGAAACCTGGTTGGGGGTATACGCAGCTACTGACTTGCGAATTTCTTCCCGCGCCTCATCTGCGCTTCCCCACAGGCCGCAAAAAACGAGGGCCTCCTGCGACAGTTTGAATTCTCTAATTTCAAGGGCATGGTTTCAGGATTGAAAACTGTCCCGCTTGGGGCCCCTCGGGGCTCCAAACGACGTCCTTCTCTCCTTACAGCTCCTAGCAAAAGGTGCAATTACAGGTGGAAGTGGCCCGCCGCCTCGGGCTGGTAAAGCACTTTCCTGATTTCAATCCGACGGGTCCGATCAGAAATTCGCCAGTCGATGGCGTCCCCCTCCTGATAGCCCAGGATGGCGGCGCCGATGTCAGAATACACGGAGTGCTTCCCTGCGGTGCTGTCCGCGTCTTCAGGGTAGACCAAGGCCACTTCGATCTCTTCTTCGTCCAGTTGCAGCAAGGCTCTAGAGTTCATCGTGACGACATTGCACGCCACCTGCTGCGGCTTGACGACAATGGCTCGTTCAAGCTCATGTTCGAGTTCAACAACGGTCGGGCCTTGCTCGAGCGCGATTAGGCTTTCGAGCCTGGCCTTGTCGATTTCCGTAATGTAGATCCTGGTGGCGTCGCCAGCGGCACCTTCGCGCAAGAACTGGAGATAGCGCCCCGCCGTCATGGAAAATGACTTCAATGTCGGCGTTTCGCCTTCAAGCAGAAAGCCGCTGCGTAGAAAGGCGTTCAGCGAGCGCGCGTTGTCCGGGTGGATCTTGGCGATGAGCTTCTTGGCCCGCATGTCGAGGAAGGCCAGTTTCATGCCTTCGCGAATCGTGCGGGCGCCAAGGTTCTGGCCCCATTTATCGCTGTCTCCGATGACCAGGACTATCTCGCAATCTGAGCCGGTCTTGATCAGACGGACAAAGCCCACCGGGGCGTCATGTCGGTCATAGGCCATGAAGAATCGGCCGCCCTGGTTGAATAGATGGGTCAGGATCGGCGATTGAGTCCGATCGATGACTTGCTCGATGGAGCGGGAGACATGACGCGAATCGCTCAGATAGCAGGTGACGCGTTCATCCTCCAACCAATCCATCAGCGTCAGCGCGTGCGCCCGAGTAATTTCAGGGCACAGCGAAATGAAAGGCTTGTTCATCTTCATCACACTTACTTGTAAAGGATGGAAGCCCGTCATGGCTTTGGCCATGACGGCTCTTTGGGCAACCGACCATGTTAAGACATAACGCGGGTAATGCCGAACCCTGCTCCTTGGTCCGACCCAGAGGCTCGCCGCAAGCGGTTCCATCAAATGTACGTGGATGTCGTGTGATTACTGGGTGCAGCTGTTTTGCGGTTCCTCTATACGACGCGGCAGGCCCCGAAATACGGGCACTCTTCGCGACAGTTTTAGCTCTCTTTGGGAGCGTCGTTAGCCTTTGGATCGGTGTGACTCAGGTCCACCAATACCGCACCAAATGAAAGAAAATCGGCGCCGCAAAACACACCGAATCCAACCGATCCAGCATCCCGCCGTGTCCTTCGATCATATGCCCCCAGTCCTTCACCCCTCGGTCGCGCTTGATCGCCGACATCACAATCCCGCCGGCAAAGCCCAGCAGGTTGATCAGCAGCGCAATCAGGAATGACTGCCAGGGGTTGAACGGGGTGGTCCACCACAGTGCGGCGCCGATCAGGGAGGACAGCAGGATCCCGCCGACAAAGCCTTCCACGGTTTTCGACGGTGACAGGTTGGGCGCGATTTTGTGTTTGCCGAACAGTTTGCCGCACACGTACTGCAACACGTCCGAGAGCTGCACCACGATCACCAGGTAGGCGATCAGCAGCAGGTTGCGGCCCTCGTAGCCGACGATGTCGAGGGTCAGCAGGGCGGGTACGAAGGAGACGCAGAACACCGCGATCATCAGCCCCCACTGTACTTTCGATGCGCGCTCCAGGAAGTGCGTGCTGTCGCCGCCCAGCGAGGCAAGGATGGGCAGCAGGAGGAACACGTAGACCGGAATAAAGATCGAGAACAGGCCGTACCAGTCAAAGTAGATCAGCAGGTATTGCAGGGGCAGCGCCAGGTAGAACGCGGCGACCAGTGCGGGGTAGTCGCTGCGGCGGGTGGGCGTGAGGGTGAGGAATTCGCGCAGGGCGTAGAACGACACGGCGTAGAACAGCAGGATTACCGCACCGGTGCCGAGCCAGAAGGCGACGCCGATCACCACCACCATCACCCACCAGGCATTGATGCGGGCGTTGAGGTTGTCGATCACCGCATTGGGTGTGCCACGGGTGCGCAGCTTGAGAATCAGGCCGATCAGCGAGGCGAGCACCAGGATCATGCCGATGCCGCCGAACAACATCAGGGTTTGGCTATCCATGTCAGGAATGCTCCGGGGCGAGGGCGAGCAGGGCGTCGCGGCTGCGGGCAAGAAACAGGGCCTTGTCTTCACCGTCTGCAAGCTGCAGCGGTGCGCCAAAGCTGGTGGTGCACAACAGCGGCAGTGGCAGCACACGGCCCTTGGGCATCACGCGGTTGAGGTTGGCGATCCACACGGGGATCAGTTGCGCCTGTGGGTAACTTTTTGCCAGGTGATACAGGCCGCTCTTGAAGGGCAGCAGGCCATCCTCCAGGTTGCGCGTGCCTTCGGGGAAAATGATCAGCGAATCGCCGTGTTCCAGGGCTTCGAGCATCGGTTGCAACGGGTTATCCACAGGGTCTTTGCGTTCGCGGTCGATCAGCACGCCGTTGAATACCCGGTTGATGATGTAGCGGCGCAGTGCGCTCTTGTTCCAGTAGTCGGTGCCGGCCACCGGGCGCGTGGCCTTGCGCAGGTTCTGCGGCAACGACGCCCACAGCAGCACAAAGTCGCCGTGGCTGCTGTGGTTGGCAAAGTAGATGCGCTGCACGGGTTCTGGGGCGCAGCCCAGCCACAGGCTGCGGGCGCCGGTCACTGTGCGGGCCATGGAGGTAATCAGGGTCGCGACCAGGGGTTCGAACATAAGGATTCCTTATCCGGCGAAGGGCAGCCACGGGCTGGCCAGGATGACGGCCAATGTCAGTAACACTTGCGCACCCAGCAGGTAGGCCTGTTTGCGCAGCAATTTGAGGGCGCCACGCCGGCGTTCGGTCCAGGGCCGGCTTGCGCGGTTGGCGGGTTGCAGGCCCAGGGTTTGCAGAGTCTGGTCCAGCTCGCTGGTGCGTTCTATGTCCTTGGCCATCAGCGCAAACAGGTCGGCATCGAAGGCCACCCGTAGCGCCCAGTACTTTTGCAGCAGCCCGAGGATAATCATCCACAGGCTGAGCAACAGGCAGATCGGTGTGATACTGACCATCAACAATTGCGCCAGGCCAAACAGTACCCCGAGCAGGGTCAGGCCTGTGGATAACTGATCCAGCGAACGGCCGCGGCGCAGCAGGCTGGCGACTACCTGGAGTTGCATATCAGCGGGCATAGGGCAGTGCTCCCAAGGCTTGGCGGTGATCGGCATGCAGGACCACATCCGATCGTGCTGTACGAATAATAGCCAGTGCCTCGTCCACCGTGGCCGCCCGTCCACTGTGCAGCAGCCAGGCGGCCACGGCGCTGGCGCTGCGGGAATAGCCGAGGGCACAGCACACCAGCAACGGGCCGTGCTCGCGCAAGCGCTCGATGGCTTGGGCCGCCTCCAGGCACTGTGCCGGTGTGGGTGCGGTCAGGTCGAGGACGGGCAGGGCATGGTAAGCGCGGCCCTGTGGATAAACAGGCAATTCGGCACACAGATCGACCACCGCATTGAAAGAACTCAGCTGCGCTGGCGTCGGAATTCGCCCCAACCACACGTTATCCACAACCCGGTCAGGCTGCGGATGCTTGCGCGTCCACAGCCGCGAGTTGAGCCACGCCGCCGCGAGATAAGGCGCATACAGCCAGCGTGCTGCCGGGCTGAGGCGGCCATCGGCGCGTTTCTGAAAGCCTGCGGCGCCCAGCAGCCAGTAGTTGAGCGCCACCAGCAACACCGCGACGGCAGGCCACAGCAGCCATAGCCAGGCACCGCCCCCGGTAAAGGCCACTATCGTCAGCACCAGGGCGCCCATGGCGTAGCGCAACCCCAGGCGCCAACGTTTCGGGTCTTTGGCCGGCCGCGCATGCAACAGCGGGCTGGGTTGATCCACCGGCCATAGCCACACACACAGCCAGCCGGCCAGGGCGCCTGTGGGTAAGTCTATAAAGTGGTGTTGGTAAGTGGTCAGCACCGAAATGCCAATCAGCGCGAACCAGCCATGCACCAGCCAGCGCCACAGGCCTTGGCTATGCCGCTGGTACATCACCCACAGGATCACCAGCAAAGCGATATGCAGCGAGGGTGCCTGGTTGAACGGTTTGTCGAACCCGGCCAGTACCGCAAACAGCCAGCCGAACACGCCGTCCATTTCCGGGCGCTCAAAGGTGAAGCGCAGCGGCCATAGCAGGAAGCAGCTCACGGCAATCACCTGCGCACTGAGCAGACGCAGGGCATGTTGTTTGAGCTCATGGCGGCTGTTAGGCAGCAGCAGGGAGAAGCCGTAGAGCAGGTCGATCGACCAGTAGGGCACGATGGTCCAGGCCCAGAACGGCATATGGGTTTCCCAGCCGAATACCAGGGTGCCCACGTCGCTGCGCTGGCTGGTGACCCAGGTGGCTAAGCCGTAGGTGCTGAAAAACAGCGGCGCCAACAGCAGCAGCCAGAGCAGGGCTGGTTTGAAGAGACCTGGTTCGCGCATGGTCAGATCTTCTGCGCCAGCGACACGCTGAAGATGCCCCACTCATCCACACGCTGGGTGATCTTGCGAAAGCCCGCGGCTTCCACCAGTTGATCCATTTCCGCCTGGCTGCGACGGCGCATCACCCAGGCCTGGCCCTGGCGATGGCTGGTCAGGGCGCGGGCGATCAGTTCCAGTTGCGGGTGCCACGGTTGGCCGGTGTACACCAGGTATCCGCCGGGCTCCACGGCTTCGGCCAGCCCTGCCAGGGAACCACCGACCATGGCGTTATCGGCAAACAGTTCGTACAGCCCGGACACCACTGCCAGTGTCGGCGTGGGCGCCAGTGCGGCGAGGTCGGCCCGGTCAAAGGCATCGCCTTTGACGAACTGCGCAATCTCCCCCAGGCCTTTCTCGCGGATCAGCGCGCCACCGTCGCGCACGTTGATATCGCTGTAGTCGCGCAACAGGATTGACTCAGGCAGCGGCGAAACGCCCTGCAAGGCTTCCAGAATGTACCGACCATGCCCTGCGGCAATGTCGACGATACGCACTTCGCGCCCGTCGTCGCGCAGCTTGGCCATGGCCAGGCGCAACAACTCTTCAACATGCAGTTTGCGCTGGCGAATCCCGCGCCAGCCGATGGAGTTCAGGTAGTTGGTATCAATCATCCGCCCCAGCGCGCCCTTGCCGGTGGGGGTATTGCGGTACACGTAGTCCAGGGTACTGCCCGAGTCGAAGCCGGTGTCGAAGCCCAGCTTCACGCCCTCGGACAGCTTGCGGCCCAGGCCCATGCTGGCGCGGGTCATGCGCCAGTACAGGTCGCGCAGGGAGTTGTGCGGCAGCGGCGCGGCGAGGGATTCGGATTCGGCGCAGGTCGCGCCGATCTTGTCGGCGTCCAGCAGGCTGGCGCGGTCCAGCGGGTGCGCGAAGTTTTGCAGGATAAAACGCCTGGCGCTGGCCAGTGCCACGGCGCGGTCACGTTCGCCGAGGGTGTCGTGGAAAAAGCCGGGCAGGATGTGCAGTTCCTTTTTCAGGCTGCCAAGCCGCTCGAAGAACTGTTGCTGGGGTTTGCGGTGCACCACAAAGTCCGAGCCGGAGATCAGCAGTTGGGTCGGCACCTGGATCGCCTGGGCATCGGCGACCACGCGGTCGGCCGCTTCGTACAGGCCCAACAGCACATTTACCGAGATCGCCTTGGTGATCAGTGGGTCTGTGTCATAGGACGCGACACGCTCGGGGTCATGGCTGAGGAACTTGGCCTTGACGTAGCTGTTGACGAAAAAATTGCCGCGAAAGCGCCGCATCAGCGCCAGGCCCGGGCGAGCGAAGGGCACGTAGAGCTTGACCTTGAACGCCGGGGAGGCGAGCACCAGGGCCCTGATATTCGGGGCGTAGTCGTGGACCCAGGTGGCGGCAATCACTGCGCCTACGCTCTGGGCGATCACTGCAAGGTTTTCTGGCGCGATGCCATAGGTGGCGCCGATATGGTCGCAGAAGGTCTGCACGTCCCGCGCGCTGGTGGCAAAGCTCGGGCTGTCGCCACGCTCGCCGGGGGACTGGCCATGGCCGCGGGCGTCCCAGGCGAAGAAATCGAACTGTGGCAGGTCCAACTCGTCCACCAGGTGCGCAATGCGCCCGGAATGCTCGTGGCCACGATGGAACAGCAGGATCGCCTGGCGTGGCTCAGGCCCGGTGGCACTGGTCGCGGGCCAATGCCGATAGAAAAGCTCTACGCCGTCATGGGTACTGAAGGTGTGCTGTTGCTGTTCGCGCATCGCAAGATCCTTATGCCGTCGGAGAGATGTCGGATTGTTCTTTGAGGCCCTGGCGCACACGGTTGACTAGGGTGTAGGCGAGCAATGCCGCCACCAGCCACATCACCCCGTCGACCCAGCCGGCGCCGAGCCAGCCCAGGGCCACGCCGGTGGCGAGTACGCCAAGGACAAACGCCCGATCACTCTTGCCCATGGGCCCGTCGTAGCGGCGCGAGGCACCGACCATCGGCCCGAGTACGCCGGCGTATTCGCTGAACACCGCCAGCAGCGTCACCAGCAACACCGGCGCCAGGCTGACCCCGGGGAGCAGGGCAAATGGCAGGATCAGCGCGCTGTCGGCGATCACGTCGCACAGTTCATTGAGGTAGGCGCCCAGGCGTGATTGCTGGCCGAATTCCCGGGCGAGCATGCCGTCGATGGCATTGAGGGCCATGCGCAGGATCATCCACAGCGGGATCAGTACGAACACCCAGGCGTGCTGGGCGAACCCCGCGATCAGCAGGCCGACGAGCAACGACACGATCCCGGCCAGCACGGTGATCTGGTTGGCGGTGGTGCCGTTGTCATACAGGCGCTGCACCAGGGGCCGCAGCAGGTTTTGAAAACGCGGTTTGAGCTGATAGATCGAAATCATGAGGGTGACGCTTCCTTGTCCGTGATCCCACGAAAAATCTGCTGTGAGTGTGACGATAAATCGCGGTGCGCACTAGTGATGGCTCCTACAACGGTTCAGGAAACCAGGAAAATTTTCACGGCGCTGTAACGCCCCTGCGGCACCTCACTCTAGTGCTGTGTCGGGACTGGACAAACCGTTCAGCCGACCCCCTACAGACCCATGAGGAATACCACAATGAACTTCAAGAACGCTGTTTCCGGTGCTGCCCTGGCCATTGCTGCCGCCACGATGTTTGCCGGTGTCGCGACCCAGGCGCAGGCCGCCGATGAGGCGAACGTGCATTGCTACGGCGTGACCTCCTGCAAAGGCATGAACGACTGCAAGACCGCTGAAAACGCCTGCAAAGGCCAGGCTGTCTGCAAGGGCCATGGCTTCAAGGCAATGACCAAGGCCGCTTGCGATGCGGCTGGCGGCAAAGTCGGCGAGTAACCGCGAATACGTGATCCCGCAGCGGTGTGCACGTCGCTGCGGACACTTTCCAGGAGTTCGTCATGTCGGTATCGGTTCCTTGCCTGGGCTACGGCCTGGGGCTACGCAGTCATTACTATCAACACATCATCGAGCAGTCGCCGGAGGTGGACTGGTTCGAAATCGTCTCCGAGAATTATCTGGTCCAGGGCGGCAAGGCCCTGTACTACCTGGACGCCATCGCCGAGCGTTATCCGCTGGTGATGCATGGGGTGTCCCTGTCCATTGGCGGCCCCCATGCCCTCGATAGGGACTACCTCAAGCAACTCAAGCAATTGGCCGACCGGGTCAAGCCGGCATGGGTCTCCGATCACCTGTGCTGGAGCCGGGGCAACGCCCATCAACTGCATGACTTGTTGCCGCTGCCCTACACCGAAGAAAGTCTCTACCACGTCGCCACCCGTGTGCGGCAGGTACAGGCGGTGCTGGAGCGGCCGCTGGTATTGGAAAATGTCTCCAGCTATGTGCGATCCAAGGCCGATGAATTCACCGAGTGGGAATTTCTCAGCGCCTTGAGCCACCTCAGCGGTTGCGAGCTGCTGTTGGACGTCAACAACGTGTATGTCAGTTCGCGCAACCATGGCTTCGACGCCTGGACCTTTATCCGCAACCTGCCGCCGCAGAGCATCCGCCAACTGCATTTGGCCGGGCATATGGACTACGGCGACTACGTGGTCGATACCCATGACCATCCGGTGTGTGATCCGGTGTGGCAGCTGTTTCAACAGACACTGGAACACCTGGGGCCAGTGGCGACGTTGCTGGAGCGCGATGACCATTTCCCGCCGTTTGCCGAGCTGCTCGACGAGTTGGGCAAGGCCCGTGAGTTGGGGGCGGATGCCTTGGCCCGGAGGTCGCTATGCGCCTGACCGACTGGCAACTGGCGTTTGAACGGCATTTATTGGCAGACGCCGACGACACTGGCTTTGCCGGCACCTTGATCGGTGGCCCGACACTGGATGTCGACACCGGCCTGGCGATCTACCACAACGCCTATCGGGCCCGTTTGCTGGAAGTGATGCAGGGGGATTTCCCGGCGGTGTGGCATTGGCTGGGGGACGACGAGTTTGCCGGGCTGGTGGTGGCCTATGTGCAGTGCTATCCATCCACGCATTTCAGCCTGCGCTGGCTGGGGCAACGGTTTGCAGACTTTATCGACGAGCATCTGGTCGCCGAACAAGCCGCCCCCCTGGTGGAGCTGGCGCGCCTGGAATGGGCCTTTACCCTGGCGTTTGATGCGCCTGCGGGCCAACCCCTGACTCTTGAAGACATGGCCCGGCTGGCGCCCGAGGCCTGGCCGTTATTGCAGGTTGAGTGGACGCCGGCGGTGCAGCAAGTGCTGTGTCGCTTCAACAGCCTGCAGATCTGGCGTGCGGTCAAGGCGCAGGCTGGGTTTCCCGGTAGCCAGGCGTTGCCGCTGGCCGAGGTGTGCCTGATCTGGCGTCACCAACAGGTGTGCCGTTACCGGAGCCTGGAGCCTGCCGAGGCGTACGCCCTGGCCGGGATGGCCGACAGCGGGTGGAGTTTTTCAGAACTGTGCGCGGAATTGGCAGTCACTTATCAAGAGGGCGCGCCGCTGCAAGCTGTCACGTGGTTGAAACAGTGGGTTGAGGACGGTTTGCTGCAACGTCGGGCACCATAAAAGGGCGTTATCGAACCGATAGCCTGCTACTTTTTGTGGATGGTCTACCCTCATTTCGGACGTCTGAAACAAGGGGGGACTACTCATGCTCGCGCAACTTCCACCGGCCTTACAGAATCTTCAGCTACCGCTGCGTCTGCGACTCTGGGATGGCCATGAATTCAACCTGGGCCCGGAGCCCAGCGTTACCATCGTGGTCAAGGATCCGGTGATGGTGACGCAACTGACCCACCCCACGCTCGATTCCCTGGGCGCTGCTTTCGTTGAAGGCAAGCTGGAGCTGGAAGGCTCGATCAGCGATGTAATCCGGGTGTGTGACGAATTGAGCCACGCCCTGCTCGAGGAGGACGAGCACGCCGGCCCGGTGCGTTCGATTCACGACAAGGCTACGGATGCGGCCGCGATTTCCTACCACTATGACCTGTCGAACGAGTTCTACCAGCTCTGGCTGGACCGCGACATGGCCTATTCCTGCGGTTACTTCGAGACCGGCAGCGAATCCCTCGACCAAGCCCAACAAGACAAATTCCGCCACCTGTGCCGCAAGCTACGCCTGCAGCCTGGGGAGTACCTGCTGGATGTCGGTTGTGGCTGGGGCGGGTTGGCGCGGTATGCGGCCCGCGAGTTCGGGGTCAAGGTGTTCGGCATCACCCTGAGCAAGGAACAATTGGCACTGGCCAAGGAGCGGGTAATCGCTGAGGGCCTGGAAGACCTGGTTGAGTTGAAATTGCTCGACTACCGTGACCTGCCCCAGGACGGGCGGTTCGACAAAGTCGTCAGCGTCGGCATGTTCGAGCACGTCGGCCACGCCAACCTGGCGCAGTACTGCCAGACCCTGTTCGGCGCCGTGCGTGAAGGGGGGCTGGTGCTCAACCATGGCATCACCGCCAAACATACCGATGGCCGCCCGGTGGGGCGCGGTGCCGGCGAGTTTATCGAGCGTTACGTGTTCCCCAATGGTGAGCTGCCGCACCTGGTGATGATCAGCGCCGAAATCAGCGAAGTCGGCCTGGAAGTGGTCGACGTGGAAAGCCTGCGCCTGCATTACGCACGCACCCTCGACCACTGGAGCGAACGCCTGGAAGACAACCTGGAGGCGGCGGCAAAAATGGTCCCGGCCCAGGCACTGCGTATCTGGCGCCTGTACCTGGCGGGTTGCGCCTATGCGTTTGCGCGTGGGTGGATCAACCTGCACCAGATCCTGGCGGTCAAGCCCCATGCCGATGGCAGCCATGAGTTGCCGTGGACGCGGGAAGATCTCTACCGCTGAGCCAACCGATGGCTGAGTGTGGGAGCTGGCAAGCCAGCTCCCACCTTCTGTCCGGCGCAATTTATAAGATAGGGGAAATCAGCCGCGCCACGCGCATGCCCAGTTGCTGCAGGCGGCGGGTCTGCTGGCTTTCTTCCTGGCTGGTTTCGTGGGCCTGGGCGAAGTCATCCAGCAGCATGTGTTCCACCTCGCTGGCGAAGGCTTCGTCGACTGTCAGCAACATCACTTCGAAGTTGAGGCGGAACGAACGGTTGTCCAGGTTCGCACTGCCGATGGCGCTGATTTCCCGATCTACCAGCACCACTTTCTGATGCAAAAAACCCGGTTTGTAGCGGAACACCCGGACCCCGGCGCGCACCGCTTCAATCGCGTACAGGCTGGAGGCGGCATACACAATGCGATGGTCGGGGCGTGACGGCAGCAGCAAGCGCACGTCCACGCCACGCAACACCGCCAGGCGCAGCGCGGCGAATACCGCCTCATCGGGGATGAAATACGGGCTGGTGATCCACACCCGCTCAGTCGCCGCATGAATGGCTTCGACGAAAAACAGCGAACAGGTTTCATACGGGTCCGCCGGACCGCTGGCCAGCAATTGGCAGAGCACGCCGTCATCGGCATAGGTATCGGGCAGGATCAGCGGCGGCAGTTCGCGCGCGGCCCAGAACCAGTCTTCGGCAAACGATTCTTGCAGGCACGCCACCACGGGGCCGCTGACTTGCACATGGGTGTCGCGCCAGGGGGCGAGCGGCGGCTTCTTGCCCATGTATTCGTCGCCGACGTTATGCCCGCCGACAAAACCGGTCAGGCCATCGACCACGACAATCTTGCGGTGGTTGCGGAAATTCACCTGAAAGCGATTGAGCCAGCCGCTGCGGGTGGCAAACGCCTTGATCTGCACCCCGGCATCGCGTAGCGATTGCACATAGCGGTGGGGCAGGGAGTGGCTGCCGATGCGGTCATACAGCACGTAGATGGCTACACCTTCGGCGGCCTTGGCCCTGAGCAGTGCATGCAATTGGCGCCCCAGTTCATCGTCATGAATGATGAAGAACTGCACCAACACGGCAGTCTTGGCGGCGCGGATGGCGTCGAAGATGGCGCTGAAGGTGGCGTCGCCATTGACCAGCAAACGCACCTGGTTGTTCGCCAGGCACGGCATGCGTCCCAGCTTGGGCATGGCGCGCAGGGAGGCGTAGGCCTGGGAGTTACGTGCAGCCAGGGCTTCTTCGACCCAAGGGCGCCAATTCAACTCAGTGATTGCCTTGTGCATTTCCTGGTTGGCCTGGCGCCGCGCCTGGATATAGGCGTCGAAGCTGCTGCGGCCAAAGATCAGGTAGGGGATCAGCGTCAGGTACGGCATGAACATCAGCGACAGTGCCCAGGCGATTGAGCCTTGGGCGGTACGCACGGTGAGCACCGCGTGCAGGGCAGCCAGCGAGCCGAGAAAATGCAGGGTTGCGATGAAGTAGCCAAGCAAGTGCGGGCCGAAGAAATCCATGGGCAACGGTACTCCTGACAATCCAATGCGTAACAGACCATGTTCGGCGGCGATTGTCGCTATTTTATTGAGCATGCAACGCCGACCACTTTACGACGTCTAACGCCGACAATTACCCAGGAGTTACCCGATGAATGCTCGTCTGCTTGGTTTGGCCATGGTTGTTGGTTTGACGCTGCCGGTGGCAGCGCAGGCGCAGATGTTGGCGCCGGGCTTGTGGGAATTGACCACCAGCAATATGAAAGTCGATAACCAGAATCTGCCGGACTTGTCGTTGATCCTCGGTCAACTGAAGCAACAGATGACCCCGGAACAACGCGCAATGCTGGAAAAACAAGGCATCACCATGGCTGGCAAGGGCGTGCAGGTCTGCCTGACCCCGGCCCAGGTGGCCTCTGATTCCATCCCGCTGACCGACCCGCAATCGGGTTGCAAGCAAGAGGTCACAGACAAGACCGGCAACCAGTGGAAATTCCGCTTCAGTTGCCCGAAAGCCCAGGGCACTGGCGTGGCCACGTTCCAGAGCCAGAAGGCGTTCACCACCACGGTCAACGGTACTTTCAATGCCACTGGCGTGCAGCAGAACGGCAGCCTCGACACCCATGCACAGTGGCTGGGCAACGACTGTGGCACGGTCAAACCCCGGGCCTGAACGGCTCCTGGGTTTTAGCGCAGAAAATGCAGGGGCAGCCCCTGGCAACTGTCGATCACCTGCCCCTGGTGCCAGGCCACATGGCCTGACACCAGAGTAGTGCTGACGCTATGGCGAAAGCTGCGCTCGGCAAAGGGTGTCCAGCCGCAGCGGGCGAGGATCGGTTGGCTGCTCACCGGTTTGCCTTCGGGCTCGGGTTTGATCAGCACCAGGTCGGCCCAGTAGCCCTCGCGCAGGTACCCCCGGTCGGGAATGGCGAACAGGTCGGCAACGCGATGACTGGTTTTCGCTACCAATGTGGTCAGGGGCAACAGGCCGTCCGCCACCAACTCCATCAACGCCGGTAGCGCATGTTGCACCAGGGGTAACCCCGCTGGTGCCTCGCGGTATGGCCGCTGTTTTTGCTCCCAAGTATGAGGTGCGTGGTCGGTGCCGATCACATCCAGGCGATTGCTCAGCAGTGCCAGGCGCAGGGCATTGCGGTCGGCCCGGGTTTTGATCGCCGGGTTGCATTTGATCTGGTGGCCGAGGCGGGCGTAGTCGCGGTCGTCGAACAGCAAGTGGTGCACGCACACTTCTGCCGTGATGCGTTTTTCTGCCAGCGGTTTATCTTCAAATAACGACAGTTCCCGGGCGCTGGTCAGGTGCAGCACATGCAAGCGCGTGCCGTGGCGGCGCGCCAGCTCCACGGCCAGGGATGAGGACCGATAGCAGGCTTCGGCGTCGCGAATCAGCGGGTGGGCGACGGCGGGGATCGCCTCGCCAAACCGGTTTCGCAAGCGTTGTTCATTGGCCTGGATGCTCGGCGTGTGCTCGCAATGGGCGAGGAGAATGGTCGGCACCTCTGCAAATAAACGCTCCAGGACGCGTGGATCATCCACCAGCATATTGCCGGTGGAGGCGCCCATAAACACTTTGACCCCGGCGACCTGCCGCGGATCAAGGGCAGCCACGGTGTCGAGGTTGTCGTTGCTGACACCAAAGTGAAACCCGTAATTGGCTACCGAGTGCAGTGCGGCGCGGCGTTTTTTGTCGGCCAGAGCTTCCAGGGTCAAGGTCGCGGGCTGGGTGTTGGGCATATCCATGAAACTGGTAATGCCCCCGGCCACTGCGGCGCGGGACTCGCTGTAAAAACTGCCTTTGTCCGGCGCGCCAGGTTCGCGGAAATGCACTTGGTCGTCGATCATGCCCGGCAGCAGCCATTGGCCTTGGGCATCAATCTCAATCTCGGCCGTTTGCCCCTGGATGCTGCCGGCGATTTTTTCGATACGGCCGTTGGCGACCAGCACGTCGGCATCGAATTCCTGGCCTTCATTCACCAGGCGGGCGTTGCGGATCAGCAAGCGGCTCATGTTTAGAACTCGTTTTGCAGGGCTTTGTAGCCGCGCACCAGGTCGACATTGGTACGCGCCACGTCTTCGGAAAACTCCGATGCGCTGACGCTCACGGGCGGGAACTGCGACAGGTCGGTGTTGGGGCCGATGCGCGTGGTGGACGGCACATAGAACGCGGCGGGCAAGTCGCGGCCATCGACCACCGAGTTATGCCGCACCACGCAGCCATCACCGACCACACAGTTGAACAGCACACTGTTGAAGCCGATAAACACCCGGTCGCCGACAGTGCAGGGGCCGTGGACAATCGAGCGATGGGCGATGGAGCTGAACTCGCCGATAGTCACCGCCGCACCGGATTTGGAGTGGATCACCACGCCGTCCTGGATATTGGAATTGGCGCCGATGGTGATCGGGTCCATGTCGCCGGTGGCATCGACTTCGTCGGCGCGGATCACCGCATAGGGGCCGACAAATACGTTCTCGCCGATGATCACCTTGCCGCAGATGATCGCGGTTTTATCGACGTAGGCCGACTCGGCAATGACCGGCAGATCGCCGGAAGGATTCTTGCGGATCATGCTTTAGGTTCCTTGAGAGGCGCGGTGATGATGTGCAGTTGATCGTTTTCGATAGCGTTGTAAAAACAGGTGGGTCGGCCGGTGTGACAGGCAGGACCTTGTTGGTCGACGATCAGCAACACGGCATCGCCGTCGCAATCCAGGCGTGCTTCGATCAACTGCTGCTGGTGGCCAGAGCTTTCGCCTTTGCGCCACAACTGCTGGCGCGAGCGTGACCAGTAGCAGACCTGGCCGCTGGCGAGGGTCTCGTCGAGGGCCTGGCGGTTCATCCAGGCCAGCATCAACACTGCGCCGCTGCCGTGTTGCTGGGCGATGGCGGCGATCAGGCCGTCACTGTTCCACGGCAGGGCATCCAATACGGGGGCCAGGGGAAAACGGCTACCCACGGCTGCCGCTTCCAGGTCGAGCATCGTCAGTTTCATGGGGTGCCCGAGGTGCCTCTCGTCCAATGGCTTTCGGCCACGGCGTCATGGGCGTGCAGGCTTTCGGCGTGGATGACTTTGAGTTGAATGGCTTGCACCGCATCCGAGCGTTTCAGTGCCAGGTTCAGGCGGCGCGCGGCGTCTTCGCAAAACATGAGGTTCTGGCCGTTGGCGAGGGCGAACGCCTGTTCATCGGCGCGCTTTACAGCGGTTTGCACGGCGGTGCCGAGGGCTGCTTCGGCCTGGTCGATCAAGGCCGTCAGGGGCAAGGCTTGGACGTCCGGTTGCAGATGGACCTGCAACAGCGCACTGCTGCGTTGGCTATGGGGCGTGGCGACGATGCCATTGGCACTGCCAAGCCAGGCCACTACATCTTCGTGTTGCAACGACTTGTGGCCGAAGTGATCGACAAATTGCTGTTGAATCAACTGCCTGGCGAGGGCCGCAGAGCATGGGCAGGTGGAAGAGTAGGTCACGTCAATTTTTAGTTCCACGTGGAACATCTGTTTTTCCAGACGCGCTTCGATGGTCACCGGGTAAGTCTTCCAGCCCGATAGCGGGCTGACCAACGCCGGGCGTTTGAGCAGCAAATCGGTGTGAATCCGCAGGTAGGCGCTGCTCGATAACCCTTCATGGCTATCGAGAAATCGCTGCAACACCTGACGCAGCAGCGCCGGTTGCAGGTCTTGTTGCTCGAGCATTTCCAACGCCAGGTACAGGCGCGACATATGAATGCCCCGCGCCTCGCCGTCATCCAGGCTCACGCCGGCATCGGCCTTGGCACTCAAACGTTGGCCGTCGATCAGGATGGGAAGAGCAATGCCGCACATACCCACCCAGTCGAGGGGCAAGGCTTGGCGAGAAGCCTGCGCGGCGATATCGGGCAGAGTCAGCGCATTCATGAGCAGGTCCATCGTTGGAGATAATCTGACATGTTATAGTATAACAATTAGATCGACGATGATTTTTCTACGATCGCTCTAGCACCCGCTGATACGGCTGCAGGTGAACTTGGCGCTGGAGCCTCCGGAACTGGAGAACCGGTTGATCGTGGTCCAGCCCACACGCCGTGTGTAGCCGACCCACGCCTCACCGTCTGAGGCCAGACCGGTAAAGAACGTCAATTGGCCGTAGCGGCTATTGGTCTGCGCCCAGTAACGCTTGCCGATCACCTCGAATCCGCGCAAATACGTGGTGTTGCCTGCGGTCGCGACACTGTAGGCATTGCCCTGGGCATCGACACAGGCCAGCAGGGTGGCGCTGCGGGTGCATGTGGCCAGGGGGCTGGCTACTTGGGCGCCGGCCTGGGTCGCTACCAGCAGCAACACACCCCATAACAGGGATTTCATCGCGTTTCTCGGGGCCTGGAGGCGTTCAAGGATTGCGCCCTTCGTCGTGACGGGCAAGAGGGGATTAGCTTATTTGCATTGTTATACTATAACATCAAAATACAGCCTGACCCGTGAACCGACCTGATGACTGAACAAGACCTGCTCGCTCAACCACCTGCTGATTATATGAACGAGGCCCAGCAGGCCTTTTTCCGCGAGCTGTTGTTGGCTCAGCGCTATGACCTGCAAGCGCGCATCGAAGCCGAGTTCATCGTGCTGCGCGAGCAGGAGCCCCATAGCGATCCCGCCGATGTCGGCAGCGCCGAAGAACAGCGCCAATGGCAACTGCGTCTGCTGGAGCGGGAAAAGAAGCTGCTGGACAAGATCGACGAGGCCCTTGAGCACCTCGCCCGTGGTGAGTACGGCTGGTGCCGTGAGACAGGCGAGCCGATTGGCCTCAAGCGCCTGTTGCTGCGGCCCACGGCCACCCTGTGTATTGAAGCCAAAGAACGTGAAGAGCTGCGCGAACGCCATCAACGGGCGATTTGACCGGCCAACCTGATGAGGAACACCCGATGACCGACCGTCTACCCGTAACCGTGCTGTCCGGCTTTCTCGGCGCCGGTAAAAGCACGCTGCTCAATTACGTCCTGCGCAACCGCGAAAATCTGCGAGTGGCGGTGATCGTCAACGATATGAGCGAAATCAACATTGATGGTGCTGCGGTACAGCGCGACGTCAGCCTCAATCGCGCCGAAGAAAAACTGGTGGAAATGAGCAACGGCTGCATCTGCTGCACTTTGCGCGAAGACTTGCTCGTTGAGGTCGGAAAGCTCGCCAGGGAGGGTCGGTTCGATTACCTGCTAATCGAATCCACTGGCATTTCCGAACCGCTGCCCGTGGCAGAAACCTTCACCTTTCGCGATGAAAACGGTCAGAGCCTGGCCGACATTGCGCGTCTGGACACCATGGTCACCGTGGTCGACGGCATGAACTTCCTGCTCGACTACCAAGCCGCCGACAGCCTGGCGTCACGGGGCGAAACCCTGGGTGAAGATGATGAACGTTCCATCACCGACCTGTTGATCGAGCAGATCGAGTTTGCCGACGTCATCCTTATCAGCAAGATCGACCTGATCAGCAGCCACGAACGTGAAGAACTGGTGGCCATCCTTGAACGCCTGAATGCCCAGGCGCGCATCATTCCCATGGTCATGGGCGAAGTGCCGCTGGCCGAGATCCTCAATACCGGGCGTTTTGACTTCGAGCGCGCGGCCCAGGCGCCGGGCTGGCTGCAGGAACTGCGTGGCGAACATGTGCCGGAGACTGAAGAATATGGCATCGCCTCCACGGCCTATCGGGCGCGCCGGCCATTCCATCCCCAGCGTTTTTTCGACTTTATCGACCGCCCGTGGGTCAACGGCAGGCTGCTGCGCTCCAAGGGATTTTTCTGGCTGGCCAGCAAACATCGCGACGCCGGCAGTTGGTCCCAGGCCGGTGGCTTGATGCGCCATGGTTTTGCTGGTCGCTGGTGGCGCTTTGTGCCCAAGAGCCAATGGCCCGAGGACCAGCAAAGCGTCGCGGCGATCATGGAGAACTGGCAACTGAGCACCGGCGATTGCCGCCAGGAACTGGTGTTTATCGGGCAGAACATCGACTTCGTGCGCCTGCGCGCGGAGTTGGACGCGTGCCTGCTGACCGACGATGAAATGGCCCAGGGCGTCGAAGGTTGGCGCCTGCTGGTCGATCCTTTTGGCCCTTGGTATGAGGAGGCAGCCGCCTGATGTTGGCCCCTGTGATTCAACTGCGCCCGGTGATTCGCCAGACCCGTGGTGAAACCCCGTTGGCGCTCGCCGATATCCTCGATAACGGGGTGAACCTGGCGCTGTGGCAGCGTCAGTTGCCGCTGCATATCGCCGAGTTTGGTGCGTTGCTGGTCTCGCTGAACGAGCCGCTGGCAGAATCGCTGGTGGTTGAGTTGGACAGTGAAGATGCTGAGCCCAACTTGCAGGGCTTGGCCGCAGGTTGTCGTGACCTTGAGGGCTACGACGGGTTTATCGCCGATGTGGCATGGCTGGTCAGCGCCTTTGCCTGCCTGCTGGGCGCCAAGCGTATTGGCGTGCGGTTAAGGCTGTTGGACAAGGCCATGTGCCCGCGTTTTCACGTCGATCATGTGCCCGTGCGCTTGATCACCACCTATGCCGGTATCGGCAGCCAATGGTTGCGCGAAGGGGTGATGGACCGACGTCAGTTGAGTCAGGCGGACGCGGAGCCCACCGAGCGCATCGAACAAATCCACTGCGGTGAAGTCGCCCTGCTCAAAGGCGAAAAGTGGCGTGGCAATGAAGGCTACGGCTTGATTCATCGTTCGCCGGCGCTGGCCGCCAATGAACGACGGCTGATTCTGACGCTGGATTGGCTGGCATAACCGGGTAGGATCAATCGTCTCTACACGGCCTGAATAATGTCCACGATGCTGCAGAATATTCCCACGCATGTGATTGCCGGCCCCTTGGGGGCTGGCAAGACCAGCTTGATCAAGCACCTGTTCACCCAGCGCCCGGCCAATGAGCGTTGGGCGGTGTTGATCAATGAGTTCGGGCAGATTGGCCTGGATGCTGCGCTGCTGACTCTGGATGACGACGGTATTGCCATCGGCGAAGTGGCCGGTGGCTGTTTGTGCTGTGTGAATGGTGCGCCGTTCCAGGTAGGGCTAGGCCGCCTGCTGCGTAAGGCCAAGCCGGACCGCCTGTTTATCGAACCCTCAGGGTTGGGGCACCCGGCGCAATTGCTGGCGCAGTTGCGCCAGGCGCCCTGGCAAACCGTGCTGGCCGTCCAGCCTTGTGTGCTGGTCCTGGATGCCCAGGCACTGGCGGCAGGCAGACCGTTGCCCGACGCGCAACGCGAGGCATTGGCCAGTGCCGGGTTGCTGGTGCTGAACAAGGAAGAAGGGCTGAATGCCGCGCAACGCAGCGTTATCGAAAACACGTTACCGGCCTGCGAGGTTTACTGGACTCGGCAGGCGCATCTGCCATGGGGCCGGCTGCCAGGATTCGGCGCACAGGCCGGAGCGCCTGTGGATAACTTTGAAGTGCCCAAGGGGTTGACGCAAATCCCGGCAATCTGGAGCGATCCGTGCGTGCCGATTTGCCTGCACCAGGCGCAGGCAGGCGGCTGGAGCATCGGTTGGCGCTGGCACCCGAGCCAGCAGTTCGATCCCGCGTTGCTGCGGCAATGGTTGCAGGGCCTGGACTGGCGCCGTGCCAAATTGGTTATCCACAGCGCCGATGGTTGGGTTTCGGCCAACGCTGTGGATAACACCATGCTCACTTGGCAGCCCAGCGAATGGCGCCGGGACTCACGCATCGAGCTGATCTTCAGCGAAAAGCAGGACGTGGCAGAACTGCAAAAGGCCCTGGCCGCTTGCCGTCAGTGACGGCTCTTGCCGTGCTCCTGACGCCACTGGCTCAGTTCAATCACTTCGGCGCTGGGCGGCGGGGTCTTTATTTCAAACGGGTAGGGCGCCAGTTCGATCTGCGCACTGTGGGCCCCAAACTGGGTGATGGTGCCAGGGTGGCGGGCCTCACCGGTCACGGTGAACTCAAAGTTGTAGACCCGCGCCAAACGCCGGCGGCCGCTGGCGTCCTTGACGAAGCCGATGCGTTTCAAGGCCACGGCGCCGTCGAGCAATTCGATGTCGAGCTTGGCGCAATGCTGTTTGACCCTCTCCAGCGCACGCTCGCGCAAGCCGTGGTTGTGCCACACCCAGGCGGCAGCCGCCGCCACTAGCATCAGCACAAAGATATTTCCCAGGGTCAGCATGCGATTTGCTCCAACAAAGTAAGGCCAGCTTAACTGTGTCTCCGGTCTGTCGTACAGGATGCTTTTAGTCGCATACTGCGCGGCCAGAATTCAACGGTTTTACGGAAGTTTCCTGCATGAAACGCACACCTCATCTGCTTGCGATCCAGTCCCATGTGGTCTTCGGCCATGCCGGCAACAGCGCCGCCGTATTTCCCATGCAGCGAGTGGGGGTGAATGTCTGGCCGCTCAACACCGTGCAGTTCTCCAACCATACCCAGTATGGCCACTGGGCGGGAGAAGTGTTGGCGCCGCAGCAAATTCCGGCGCTGGTGGAGGGGATTGCGGCGATTGGCGAACTGGGCAACTGCGATGCGGTGCTGTCCGGCTACCTGGGCAGCGCCGCCCAGGGGCGGGCGATCCTGAGCGGTGTGGCGCGGATCAAGGCGATCAACCCCAGGGCCCTGTACCTGTGCGACCCAGTGATGGGCCATCCGGAAAAAGGCTGCATCGTACCCCAGGAAGTCAGTGATTTTTTGCTGGACGAAGCGGTGGCCATGGCCGACTTCCTGTGCCCCAACCAACTGGAGCTGGACAGCTTTTGCGGGCGTAAACCGCAGTCGCTGTTCGATTGCCTGGGCATGGCGCGCGCCCTGCTGGCGCGTGGGCCCAAAGCGGTGCTGGTCAAGCACCTGGACTACCCGGGCAAGCTGGCGGATGGTTTCGAAATGCTGCTGGTGACGGCCGAAGGCAGCTGGCACCTGCGCCGGCCGCTGCTGGCATTTGCGCGCCAGCCGGTGGGGGTGGGCGACCTGACATCGGGCCTGTTCCTGGCGCGGGTGCTGCTGGGCGACAGCCTGCTGGCCGCGTTCGAGTTCACGGCGTCGGCTGTGCATGAAGTGCTGCTGGAAACCCAGGCATGCGCCAGTTACGAGTTGGAATTGGTACGGGCCCAGGACCGCATCGCCCATCCGCGCGTGCGCTTTGAAGCCACGCCGATCAGTCTGTAACACCCAAAATCCCCCTGTAGGAACTGGCAAGCCAGCCCCTACAGGGGGATTGTGTTTTACAGCGCGTCGGCTTTGATTTCCTGGTAGCGCTTCTCCAGCTCCTGGCGAATCTGCCGGCGCTGTTTGCCCTGGATAAACCGGCGCTTGTCTTCACTGTTCTGTGGCTGCAACGCTGGCACGGCGGCCGGTTTGCGGGCGTCGTCGACGGCAACCATGGTGAAGAAGCAACTGTTGGTATGGCGCACCGAGCGCTCGCGGATGTTCTCGGTGACCACCTTGATCCCCACTTCCATCGACGTGTTGCCGGTGTAGTTGACCGAAGCCAGAAATGTCACCAGTTCGCCCACATGGATCGGCTCACGAAAAATCACCTGGTCCACCGACAGTGTGACGACATAGCGGCCGGCATAACGGCTGGCGCAGGCGTAGGCCACTTCGTCGAGGTACTTGAGCAGGGTACCGCCGTGGACATTGCCTGAGAAATTGGCCATGTCAGGGGTCATCAATACCGTCATCGACAGCTGGGCGTTTCCGGGTTCCATAGCACACTCACGGTTGTAGGCATTGGTTGGGGGGGGGCACCTCTGCGGATGCTCGAATCATTACAGCGCCATCCCTAACGGGACGCCGGGACGGGGCTTGCCGTCACGCCCAGGGCGATCTGTTTCCATATATTGCACCGGCTTTCTGCCGCAAGTCGCGGTGTTACCCTTGAAAAGCCCATTTCAAGGGCATTTCTTACGAATAAGGCAGACTTTTCCTTCCGCATATTGCGCGCCGTTGTGGCGGCTGCCTGGAATTCGGGACAGTGCCAGTACCCTCAAGGAGCCCCTCGCCATGCACGCCATCAGTTTTATCCAGGACTTGGCCGTGATCATGCTCGTGGCAGGGGTGGTGACCATCCTGTTCCATCGCTTCAAGCAGCCGGTCGTCCTGGGGTACATCGTCGCCGGCTTTATCATCGGCCCGCACACCCCGCCTTTCGGCCTGATCCACGACGAAGACACCATCAAGACCCTGGCCGAGCTGGGGGTGATTTTCCTGATGTTCTGCCTGGGCCTGGAGTTCAGCCTACGCAAGCTGTTCAAGGTCGGCGCCACGGCGTTTATCGCGGCCTTCCTGGAAATCATCCTGATGATCTGGATTGGCTATGAAATTGGCCAATGGTTCGACTGGAACACCATGGATTCACTGTTCCTCGGTGCGATCCTGGCGATTTCCTCGACCACCATCATCGTCAAGGCGCTCAACGACCTGAAGATGAAAAACCAGCGCTTTGCCCAACTGATCTTTGGCGTGCTGATCGTCGAGGACATCCTGGGCATCGGCATCATCGCCTTGTTATCAAGCATCGCCGTCAGCGGCACGGTCAGCTCCGGCGAGGTATTTTCCACGGTCGGCAAGCTCTCACTGTTCATGATCGTGGCCCTGGTGATTGGCATTTTGCTGGTGCCACGCCTGCTGGCCTACGTGGCCAAGTTTGAAAGCAACGAGATGCTGCTGATCACCGTCCTGGGCCTGTGTTTTGGCTTCTGCCTGCTGGTGGTCAAGCTGGAGTACAGCATGGTGCTGGGCGCCTTCCTGATCGGTGCGATCATGGCCGAGTCCCGGCAGTTGCTGAAAATAGAACGCCTGATCGAGCCGGTTCGCGACATGTTCAGTGCCATCTTCTTCGTTGCCATTGGCTTGATGATCGACCCGCAGATCCTGCTGCAATACGCGTGGCCGATTGCGGTGATTACTGTGGCCGTGGTGCTGGGCAAGATGCTGTCCTGTGGCCTTGGCGCGTTTATCGCCGGTAATGACGGCCGCACCTCGTTGCGGGTGGGCATGGGCCTGTCACAGATCGGCGAATTTTCTTTCATCATTGCGGCGCTGGGGATGACCTTGCAGGTCACCAGCGACTTTCTCTACCCGGTGGCGGTGGCCGTTTCCGCCATCACTACGTTGCTCACGCCATACCTTATTCGTGGCGCCGACCCATTGTCCTTGAAGATCGCGGCTGTGATGCCACAGCGTCTGAGCCGGGTGTTTGGCATGTATGGCGAATGGCTGCGCAGCATTTCGCCCCAGGGTGAAGGCGCGATGCTGGCGTCGATGATCCGCAAGATCATCCTGCAGGTAGGGGTGAACCTGGCGCTGGTGGTGGCGATCTTCTTTACCGGCAGCTTTTTCGCCGCGCGCATTGGAGGGTATCTGGAAGGCTGGATCAGTGATCCGAGCTGGCAGAAGGCATTGATCTGGGGTGGTGCGTTGCTACTGTCGCTGCCGTTTCTGATTGCCGCATATCGCAAGCTCAAGGCGCTGTCGATGCTGCTGGCGGAGATGAGCGTGAAGCCGGAAATGGCTGGGCGCCATACCCAACGTGTACGGCGGGTGATTGCCGAACTGATCCCGATTCTCTCGCTGCTGGTGATCTTCCTGCTATTGGCGGCCTTGTCGGCCAGTATTTTGCCGACCAACAAGTTGCTGGTATTGATTGCGGTGGTGACGGCCGCAGTGGCTGCCGTGCTCTGGCGCTGGTTCATCCGCATCCATACGCGCATGCAAGTGGCCTTGCTGGAAACCCTGGATAATCACAAGGACACGCCGGAGCATTGAGCGTATGTGGCGAGGGGACTTTGCACATCGCCCCCTTGTCACTGGTTTTGGCTCAGCTTTCCAGCCACACGTCCCGCGCCCAGTGCCACACCGACTCCCAGGACTCTTCAGTCACCAGTTCTTCTTCGCCGGACCACAACACCACCGTGCCGTCTTCTTCGACGCAGTAGTAGTCGTCGCCATCCTGGCAAATCGGGATCAGTTCGCGAGGCACGCCAAGATCCCAGGCCGTGGCCGCGACTTCCGGCAGGTAAGTGTGGGACTGGGGGTCGGTGATGGTCACCGGCTCCAGGCTGCCATACACCACATCGCTGACGGTCAGCAGGAATTCCTTGAACACAAACGGGATGTTGATAAACAGCTGTTCTTCGACTTCCACCAACTGGTCTTCGTCGGGCAGTTCCAGAGGAACCGGTACCGGTTCGTTGGCTTCACGTAATTGTTCGATAACTTCTTCCACGGCCGGGATCCTCATGCTGAATGGCGCGGTTTATAGGGGCGTTTTATACAGTAGCTCGCTATAAGTGCAACCGCGAAATAGAAAACCCGGGGTTATTGATTAAAACTGCTTTTCCAGCTTTAGGCTGATGCTGTTTTTGTCGTAGGAATAAAGCCAATCCACATTGCTGACGACCTTGTTGTACTTGACCGTCAGACTGGGCACCACATCCATCACCGCCAGGCGTGGGGCGCGCAGGATAAAGGTGTAGCCCTGTTCATCGTCGTTGCGTCGCTCATCGACAATGGCGCTGTAGGCATCGTATTGGCGCTGGCGGTATGAGGCGAACAGCACAGCGCTGACGCCCACCTCGAAATCCTTGGCGACGCCCAGTCGCACACCTTTTTGCAGGTAAGCCTGGGTGCTGTCCCGGGCGTTGCGCTGGCTCAGGTCCACGCCGCCGAACAACGTCCAGCGCTGGGGCAGGGCCTGCCACAGAGTGGCGTAGACAGAACTGATGCCGCCGTCGAGGTTGCTATTGATTTCGTGTTTGTAGGCCATGTCCTTGTATTCGCCTTCCAGCTTGAACATCCGCGTGGCTGACAGCGTGTGAATCCATTCGCCGCGCAGCCCCCAGGCGCTGTACATGGCGTTGTCGGCGATGGTGTTGAATTCATAGGATGGCCCGAGAGCGTACTGGTTTTTCGCATCGTGATAGCTGTAGCCGGCGTTGTTAATAATTGTGCTTTCGTTGTACTTGCTCTCCTTTTCATACGCCTGGCCGTACAACAGCGAGCGCATGAACACCCCGTGATGGCCGCTAAGGGCGATGCGCTTGTTGAGCGTGGCCTCGTAATCGGTGCCGTGGGCAGACACTGCCTTGGGCAGCGAGCGTTGGACCAGAATGGTTTCTTCGGCAGTGACATAGCGATACGTCACTGTGCTTTCGGGGGACTGGTTGAGATTTTTGCCCCAGGTCGGGCCGATAGCGAAGGAGCCTTGCCAGTCTTCACGGTGATCCAGGGCCTGCTTGAAACTGTCGACGGTCTTGCCCAGGCCCATGGCCTGCGCGTCGGAGGGGCTGAGGCCACTACTGATCTGCTGAAATACGGCGTTGGACTCGCCATCCTTGCGGTTTTCGAACAGTACCCGCGCCAGCTCCAGGCGGCCCGGCAGGAAGTCGGACTGTATCGCCAGCAATTGGCGGTAATAATCTTCGGCTTGCTCCAGGTCGCCATCGGCGCGGGCCAGGCCACCCTTGGCATAGGCGGTGAGCATCGGGTCGTGGCCGGGCAAGGCGGTGTAGCGCTTGAGGTAGTCCCTGGCTTGGGGCCAGTTCTGGCGCGAGATCGACACATACACAGCACGGCCCAACTCATCCAGGGTGTTGCCCACGGTGTAGTCCTGACCGTCGATGTTCAAGAGTGGCGCGGCGCCGTCGCTGGGCATTTCATCCTTGAGCAACTCGCGCTCTTGCTGATTGGCGCGGTACTCGATGGTCTGGTTCAGGCGCAGGCTGGTGTCCTGGTCGGCAGCAAATACCGTAGGGGTTATGGACAGCAGTAGGAAAAAGGGCAAAACGTGGAGCGTGAGGGATCGCTTGCAGTAGGGCTGGGGCATTACCGGGCTCTCGGGATCGCTTCAAAACGCCAAAAGCAAGTACCTGGGGGCAGGCACTTGCTTGGGTGGTGCTACAACAGGTTCAACGTGCGATTACTTGGCGACGCCACCGAAGGCGGTGTCGTAGTTGCGATCGGAGAACTTGGCGATACCGGCCAGCGACGCGGTGGAGCCTGCGCCGAAGAAGCTGCCTTGGGTGGTGCCGGTTGACAGGCTTGCGTTACTCACGGCGTCACGCGCTCGTGCAGTACCGGCGAAGCTGGCATCGGCAGTGTTGATGTTGGCCGACAACTGGACTTTCAGGGCGCTGTTGCTCAACGAGCCGGTCAGGGTTGGTGCCGCTGTACCGAAGGAAGCGGTCAGGTCGCCGGACAGCACGTTAGCGCCGGAGTAATTGTTAATGCCCTGTACCGCATAGGTCACGTTAGCAGTTGGCAGTACGCGGCCAGTGGTGTCGCCGGAGTAGTACACAACACGGGTTGGGTCATTGTTGGCGCCGGTTTGCGACCACTCGCCGTAGTACACCTGTTGGTTGGCGACTTGTTTGAAGTCAAAGTTGCCCAGTGTGGAGTGGGAAGCCGGCATCATCGCGGTAGTAATGGTGGATACACCATTTGCGTCGTTGGCAGCCATGCCTTTCAAGCCGCTGAAGGCAACTTTTGTACCGTTGTAAAACGCTTTTACGCCAATGGCAGGCTGACCCGCCGAGCCAGGGTGGTTCGTAGAGCCGGTGCCACTGGAGCCGTCAACAACGATGGTGCCATCGTAACTTTGACCAGAAGAAGTGGCTGCTTGAGCAACGCCAGCCAGACCCAGAAGTGCCACTGCCAATACTGTGTGTTTGAAAGATTTCATTTCATCATCCATTGAGTGATTTAAATTAAGTCAACACGTCAAGCATTTGCCGATTGCTTCTTTAGCCTCCCATGTCACACCTCACAAGTTAGAACGTAGTGATAAAACGATTTCAATAGAAACTTATGTTCATTTAACAACCCTGCCGAAAGCGGTGTCGTAATCACGATTCGTAAATTTGGCGATACCGGCCAGCGATGCATTGGTGCCGGCACCGAAGAAGCTCCCCTTGGTGATGTATACGTTGGACATTTAATTCAGGCGTTACTGTCTCTGGTTTGCTGAACCTTGAAATTTAAAAAGTGGTAGTAAATGCAAGTTTTAATGTGCGGCCGGGTGCGGGCATGGCCGAACGCGTCATCGGGTCGATATAGTAGAGGTTGCTCAAGTTAGTGCCCGTCAGCTCGATGGAGGCATCATCGGTCAACTTGTAGTTTACATAAGCATCATAAGTGACGATTTTGTCCCATGACATGGGCGTGTTGATGTAGTAACTGACCATGGCGCTGTTTGGGTAATTGCTGTTGAACTTGCTCTCGTGCTGACGGTAATAAATCGCGCGGCCACCGATCTCTAGTTTACGGTCGAGGAAACGTGCACCCAATCCAAGGTTGGCTGACCACTCGGGCTGAGACATGCTCACCAAGTAACCGCCCACAAAGCCATCATCCACGCAGTCAGGGGTACTGCCATCGGTGCTGATGGATAGGGCTGAATCTTCATCACAGACTTTATTTTTCAGGACATGGGCGAGGCTGAAATCGGTGAAAAAGCGCCCGCTATCGTAGCGACCTTGAAACTCCACGCCGGAGGTCATCTGTTTTTCCAGGTTACTGAAGCGCAGTTGGGGGCTGCGTTCAATCACGTTCTTCGTGGTGTTGTTGTAATAGGTCAATTTGACGTCGGCGCTCTCACTACCACCCCACCCGGCAAGGTTATGAATGTAAGCGACTTCGTAGTTATAGGCGTGCTCCGGCTCAAGTCCCCAAGGGTTTGTAGACGACGAGAATCCTATGGTGCTTTCAAACATGCTTGGGAAGCGGATGGCTTCACTGTAGCGAAGATAAACTCGACCATTTTCCGAGGTGTAAAAGGTCACTGATAAATTTGGCACCCAGCCGCTGTCTTTCTGATGTTTGGCACTGATATCTTTTTGCTCGGTAATATAATTGTCGTCTGCCGTGCACTGAATAATATTTTCCCCAGCGTTCACACCATTAATACACGGATTGTTATCGCGTGAATAACGACCTTTTCCATCATGTGCCCAGTTAACAAGGTGTTTGGTATCTTGAATACGCTTCGTATCTCGTTTGATCCGTTCTACATCCTCTAAACGCTCTTCATCCGTCATACCGAAGCCATCCCAAAACTGGCTCTCGTACGCTATTTTTTCATCAATCAATACTTTCAATTCGTGGTCTGTCAGCGTTTTTTGAGTGACGTAAGACACTCGCCGACCGGTTGGTACGTCTTGCGTTATTGTCCCTGTCTTGTCTTGGTCGCCTTTGAGATAGTCATCAAATGCCCAATACGATGAATAACGCATCCCGGCGTTGAATCGGGCAAATGTGACGGGTCTCCAATCGAAGTTGAAGTTGTACTCTTTTTCCACCCGGCGTCCGGCGCGGGGATACATGCGCAATGTGTCGCCGATGATGGGGTCTTGATAGTTATCGTTCGAACCCAGCTTTTCATGTTGGTAGCTGCCGCCGAGGGTCAGGTCGAGGCTGTCGAGCAGCTTGAGTTTGTTGCTTGCAGTCAAACCGACGCGGTCATGCTGAGCATTGGCTACGGCCGTGTTCCGGTACACTCGATCATCTTCGGTGGTCTGATTGGGTACACCGCCGCTGCTGTAAGTATCGCTGCGGGTATTGGTTGCCCAGAGGTTGGAATAGAAGTCCACCCATGGGTTGCCCTCAGGCTTGAGATTGTATTCCAGGTTGTAGGCTTTGCTTTGTACATGACTCAAGGGCCACTGCGGTACGCCGTAAGTGGCTGCGTCATAGAGGTCCTGGGGCCTGAAGAACGAGATGCGCGATGGCATGATTTCGCCATATAGCGCATCCGTATCGCGGTAGCCGAACTCCAGGGATTGGCCTTCATCGATCTTGAGTTTGGCCTTGCCCAGCCAGGACTCCATCTTGCTGGAAGTGTTGGGTACCTCATCGCCCGGCTTGTAGATATTTGCCAGGTTGGGGATGTAGTCAAATTGGCCGTTGATCTGTTTACCGGTGGAGTAAAAGTCGGTCTTGTTCTTGCCCGCGTAGTGGTTGCCCTTTTCCCGGAAGGCGTAGGCCGCCAACAGTTCGAATTTCTCCTGACGTGTGCCCAAGGCTAAACGATAGGCAGAATCATCGCTGGACAGGAGTTTGTTGTTACTGCTCGTGCGCGGATGTTTGTACAGCGAAGGATCGTAGTAAGAGTGGAGGGGAATGTGCTGATAGTCGGGACTGCGCGTCTGCCCGGTCAGCAGCGTCGGCAGCTTGGGCGACACCGAATTGTTGCTGCCTTCGATCTTGAGTTCGCCACCGAACGCCTGGTCTTCCTTGAGGATGTCGTCGACGTTCAGGGTGCTGGCTACCACTGCCCCCCCGACGCCGCTGTAGACGTTACGCTCCAGGTTCGGGCCCTTGAGCACCTTGATGCTGCCGATCAAGTTGGGGTCGATGTAATTACGGTTGTTGGCGCCCATGTAGCCGCGATAAGCGGTGATTGCCTGTTCGGTGCCGTCGATGGTCACCGGCACGCGGCCGGGGCCCTGGATGCCGCGGATGTTTGGGTCCAGTGCGCCGCTATTGCGCGAGTCGCCGCTGTACACGTTGAGCATGCCCTTGAACATATCGGCGGGGGCCGCGCCTTTGTAGCGCTCGATCTGCTCCTTGCCGGCATACACCGAGGAGATGTCCTGGTCGTAGATATCGTTGTAGCCCTTCTCGTCCCGGGACTGCTTGCCTTCCATGCCCATGATGTACGTCGGATGCAGGTCGCCGGCCTGGATGCCCGCCGAGTTCGGCATCGATTGCACTTGGATGATCGGGCGTTCGGCAGAGCCGGTGAGGCTGTAGCTGACCCCTTGGTTGGCCAGCAGCGTTTGCAGTGCGGCATCCAGGGAGAGGCGACCCTTGACTGGGTTACCGTAGCTTTTGGTGAGGTCGTTACTGCCCAGGTAGAGCTCGACACCGGCTTGACGCGCCAACAGCACCAAGGCTTCGTCCAGCGCCAGGGTGGGTACGTTGAACGTGTATAGGTCAGTGGCCGGGGCGTGGTTTGCACTGGCGGCTGGTGCCGCCAGCACCGCGCTGATGGTCGCGGCATCGGCGACCAGCGCAATGACGGCCAACTGGATCCCCAGGCTCAGCCGGGTACGTTTTGTTCCCTGGCGTTTTTTGTTGTTCTCTTGCGTCTGCAAAACCGGCCTCACTAAAGTAAATAAGATTTATTCACATGTAGTAGAAACGGCCCAGCTGCAAAAACGCGATAGATCGTTATGATCTATGTATGTAGTTTTTTATCCGATTTAGAAACTTACGTTGCCTGAGGTTACTCAGTAGATCAGCGTCAGCCCTGACAGGTCGACCATGCGGCCGTGGACTTGCGCCACCAGGTGTTCAAGCGCGTCGTCCAGGTTATCCAGGCGTATCACCGCGCTGACCCGGGCGTTGCGCAGCGCCTCGCCCTTGACCAGCACCAGCCCGGGTCGGTAACGGTTGATGCGGGCGGCGACATCGGCGAGGGACTCGCGCTGGAATACCAGCCGGCCTTCCTGCCAACTGGCCAGTTCCTCGGGGTTGGTGTTCAGCGGCACCAGGCCCGTTTTGGGGCTGAAGCGCAGGCTGTTACCCTGCTCCAGCAGTGCGGAGCCGGCGGCCTCATCGCGCCCGCGCGGGGTCAGGTTGACCTCGACCCGGTGTTGCAGCACACCCACCCAGCCTTCGCGATCCTTGCCCACACCGACCAGATAACGCGTGCCTCGCGCGGTGATATCGGCCCCGGGCGCTTGTACGGTGAAGGGCCGCCGCTCCTGTTCATTCATTGGCGCAGGGGTGAAGACCGCCTCGCCCTGGCTCAGGCGCACCCGCCGGGTCTGATCGTCGTAGGCCAGGCTCAGGATACTGTGGCTACCCAGTTCCACCTGGCTGCCATCGGCCAGGGTGATCTGGCGCACTTCGCCAAAACCGGTGTGATAGTCGCTGTTCAGGGCTTGTAGCCAGAAGGGTGGGGCCAGCAGCATCCAGCAGCCCAGCACCAGTGCAGCCACGGCGCTGCCGCCGACCACCGGCATGCGCAACCAGGCAGACCGCGGCGGGCGCTGGGGTTTTACATAACCGGGGCGTTGCTTGAGCTGGGCGGTAGCCTGCCATGCACGATTGGCGCGCTCGGCGGCGGCGGCGTGCAACGGGTCGGCGGCCAGCCAGCGCTGAAAAGCCTCGAGTTCACGTGCCGAAAGCTGTCCTTGGCGATGGCGCATCACCCAGTCGGCAGCTTTGCGCTCTACCGGGTCGATAGTCTGTGGGGAGGCGTTCACGGTTCGGTCTATTTACCTTTTGGCTCTTTGTCGTACACAAGGCTCAGCCCTCTTGGCCCGGCTCAAGCGCCCGGCCAATCCTGGCCAGGGCCATGGCCATGTGTTTTTGTACAGAGCTTGTGGATATCCGTAAATAGCGCGCGGTCTCTTTGTGCGTCATGCCCTCCACCCGGCACAGCATGAACACATCGCGGGTACGCGGTGGCATGCGCTCCAGCAGGCTTTCCAGGTGCTCCAGTTCCAACGCGCCGAGGGCCTGTTCTTCAGGGCAACTGGTTTCGTCGACCAGGGTGGCGAAGAAGGCGCTGGGGTCGTTGTCGTAACGCTTTTCACCATAGCGGCGGTGATGGTCGATCATCAGGTTGTGCGCTACCCGAAACAGATAGGACGGCGCGCACAGCACGCGCTCCAGGCTCTCCAACTGGGCGATGCGCAGGAAAGTGTCCTGCACCAGGTCCGAGGCCAGGCTTGGGGAGCACTTTTTGCGCAACAGATAGCGATGCAACGCGGGTGCATGTTGAGTGAACAGTTTTTCCAGCACGGCGGCACTTTCCTATGCTCGGGCAGAACCGGGGAGGGTGAGTATAATGAGAGTCGTTCTCATTAATCCAGCAAAACCCCATGCCGACTTTTCCACAGGCAAAAAAACACCCCGGCTGTGCAGGCTTCTTAAAGCGCTGCACAAGACCGGGGTGTTCGTTACAGCAGGCTGTAGGCCTTTGCGGATCAGCCGTTCTGGCGGATACCGGCTACCAGCCATGGCTGGTTTTCGCCCTGTGGACGTTCCATGTTCCAGCTTTCGCTGAACACTTCGCCCTGGTCGAAGCGCGAGGTCTTCGACACACCGCTGAAGGTCAGGGTGGCGATGGTCTTGTCAGCGCGGTCATCCACACCTTCCAGTTGTACGCGCAGGTCGTCGATATAGGTCGACTGGAAAGCGTCGCCCAACTCGGCACGTTCGCGCTTGAGGAACTCCAGCAGTTGCGGGGTCACGAACTCGGCGATCTTGTCCATTTCGTTGGCGTCCCAGTGTTGCTGCAGGGACTGGAAGTGGTTGCGGGCCGCTTCGACGAAACGCTCTTCGTTGAACCAGGCTGGCGCATTGATCACCGGACGGGCGGCAGCAGCCGGTGCCGCCGAGCCGCCGAAGATCGAACCCATGGCAGGCTTTTGCTCGAACACTTCACGCTGCATCGGCGCGCCGGCTGGAGCCAGGTGCTCCTGCTGCTTGCGGCGACGGGCGGCGATAAAGCGGAAGATCACAAAGGCGATGACGGCCATGATCAGGATGTCGAAGATCTGCATGCCCTGGAAGCCGCCGCCCATGAACATGGAAGCGAGCAGGCCACCGGCAGCGATACCGGCCAGAGGGCCCAACCAGCGCGAAGCACCGCCGGCCTTGGCAGCAGCGCCTGCGGCACCGGCTGCACCTGCGGTGGCAGCCGCTCCGCCCATGCCGCCAGCGGCTGGGGCCATTTGGCTGGTCTGGTGGCTCGGCGCTGCGCCGGAGCTTTTACCGCCACCGAAGCGTTTGGCGTTGGCGTCGAGGCTCATCGTCAGGCCGATGCACAACGCCATGGCGATGCTAAGAAAACGTTTCATAAAGGGAATTCCCATTTGTGGATTGCACGCGCGCCATGTTGCACAGGTGTAGAGGCAGTGGCTAGCGGCATAATGTTTCGGGCTTTTGCGTAAGACCTATTCGGAATGGTCTGTAGGACTAATTACAGATATTGGCCCGTACGTGTGAAAAACAAGGGCAAGGCGACCCATTACACCGAGGCAGAGCGTCCGGTCGTTCCCACGCAGAGCGTGGGAACGCTCAGTCAGACCGCTTCGAGCTTGGCGTAACCCATCATCAACCACTTGCTGCCTTCGGCGAAGTTCACCTGCACTCGGGCCTGGGCCCCGGCGCCTTCGAAGTTGAGGATCACCCCTTCGCCAAAGATCGCATGCCTGACCTGCTGGCCAAGGCTGAACGGGGTCTCGGGAATTTCCGAACCGGCAAACATGCTGCTGGAGTTCTGCTGCTGGCCGCCGCCAAACGGCCGGCTTACGCTATTGGACAAGCGCACTTCCTGAATCAGCCCTTTCGGCACTTCCCGTACGAAACGCGAGACCTTGTTGTAGGTTTCGCTGCCATACAGGCGCCGTGTCTCGGCGTAGGTCATCACCAGGTTCTGCATCGCCCGGGTGATACCCACGTAGGCCAGGCGGCGTTCTTCCTCAAGGCGGCCGGGCTCTTCCAGGCTCATCTTGTGCGGGAACAGGCCTTCTTCCATGCCCACCAGGAACACGTAGGGGAATTCCAGGCCCTTGGCACTGTGCAGGGTCATCAACTGCACGCTGTCTTCGTGCTCGTCGGCCTGGGTATCGCCCGCTTCCAGGGAGGCATGGCCGAGGAACGCCGCCAATGGCGACAGGTCGGCATCTTCCTCACTGTTCTCGAACGCGCGGGCGGCGCTGACCAGTTCCTCAAGGTTTTCTACCCGGGCCTGGCCTTTCTCGCCTTTTTCCGCTTCGTGATAAGCGATCAGGCCGGACTGTTCGATCACGGTCTGGGTCATCAGGTGCAGCGGCATTTCCAGGCACTTGGCGGCGAGGCTGTCGATCAACTCGACAAACCCACCCAAAGCCCCGGCAGCGCGGCCGGTCAGGCCTTTATTGGCGATCAGCAGGCGCATGGCCTCCCACATCGACACATCGCTGTGACGCGCATGCTCGCGGATCGCCTCGACGGTTTTCTCGCCGATGCCCCGTGCCGGTACGTTGATCACCCGCTCCAGCGCTGCATCGTTGCCGCGGCCTTCCAGCAAACGCAGGTAGGCCATGGCGTTCTTGATTTCCGCACGCTCGAAGAAGCGTTGGCCGCCATAGATGCGATACGGGATGCGCTCGCGCAGCAAGGCTTCTTCCAACACCCGCGATTGGGCGTTGGAACGGTACAAAATAGCGATATCGCTGCGGGCCAGCCCGGTTTTCAGGGCGCTTTCAATGGTTTCGACCACATAGCGCGCTTCGTCGTGCTCGTTGAAGGCGGCGTAGAGGTTGATCGCCTCGCCTTCGCCGCCATCGGTCCACAACTCCTTGCCCAGGCGCCCGGTGTTGTTGGCGATCAAGGCGTTGGCGGCCTTGAGGATCCCGGCGGTGGAGCGATAGTTCTGCTCCAGGCGAATAGTCTCGGCGTCGGGGAAGTCGTCGGAGTACTGGTAGATGTTCTCGATTTTCGCGCCGCGCCAGCCGTAGATCGACTGGTCGTCGTCGCCCACCACCATCAGGCTGTCGCCGCCCTTGGCCAGCAGGCGCAACCAGGCGTACTGCACGGCGTTGGTGTCCTGGAACTCGTCCACCAGGATGTGCCGGAAGCGCTTCTGGTAGTGCGCGAGCAAACCGGGGTTGTCGCGCCACAGGTCGAGGGCGCGCAGTAGCAGTTCGGAGAAGTCGATGACGCCGGCACGCTGGCAGGCCACTTCATAGGCTTCATAAATGCTGCGCATGGTGGCCAGGAACAGGTCGCCACTGGCCTGGATATGTTGCGGGCGCAGGCCTTCGTCTTTCTGGCCGTTGATAAACCACTGGGCCTGGCGGACCGGCCAGCGTTGTTCATCCAGGCCCAACTCGCGGATTACCCGCTTGACCAGGCGTTGCTGGTCATCGCTGTCGAGAATCTGGAAGGTCTGGGCCAGGCCCGCCTCCTGCCAGTGGGCCCGCAACAGGCGGTGCGCCAGGCCGTGGAAGGTGCCGACCCACATCCCGGCCGGGCTGATGCCCATCAACTGCTCAATGCGGTGGCGCATCTCGGCAGCGGCCTTGTTGGTGAAGGTCACCGACAGGATCGAATGCGGGGACGCGTTCTCGACCTGGATCAACCAGGCGATACGGTGCACCAGCACGCGGGTTTTACCGGAGCCAGCACCGGCCAGGACCAACTGACGGCCAACGGGGGCTGCTACGGCCTGGCGTTGGGCATCGTTGAGGGAGTTCAGCAAAAGGGAGAGATCATCGCGCATCGGCGCATTCTAGGGTGCCGGGGGAAGGGGGGCAAATCCCATTGCCGGGTGGTCGCTACAAAAAAACCGCCGGCGCTGTTCAATCGGTAAATATTCCAGCCACGGTGATGACTGGTAAGTCATCCTCTGCAGCCCGCGCCCTGTCTTGTTCAGCCCCTCTGGGCCAATGGTTTGCGGGGGTTTATTCGCGGATTTTTATGATCCAGAGCAGTTTGGTCTGCCCCTCTGCTTGTGTATGCTCCGTCGACGTTTCGGGCTCACCATTATAAGAACACTGCCTATGACCCTCAGCACTGACTTGCCCGGCCCTTCTGTCGCGCCGGAGCAGGTTATCCGCAAGCATTACGCCATGGAGATGGCGGTCGAGCGCACGCGTCTGTTGTACCAGGGGTCGTTGCTGCCCACGTTGTTGATGCTGATTAACGGTCTGGTCTGCGCCTGGTTGCTCTGGAGCCCGCAGCGTTATGTGCTGGTCGGCAGTTGGCTGGTGTGGTTGCTGGCCCTGGTGGCGATGCGCGTGATCCAGGTGGCGGCCTTCGACAGCGCCTTGCCCAGCCGACAGGCTCAGCCGGTCTGGCGGCGGATGTTCATGCTCGGTTCGGCGGCCAGTGGCCTGACCCTGGCGAGTGCGGCCATTGCCCTGGTGCCCTTGGATAGCTTCGTGCAGCAAGCCTGGGTCTTTGGCCTGATTGGCGCGGCCACTTTATCGGCCAGCGTGGCCTATGCCGTGAGTTTGCCGGCGTTTTTGTCGTTTGCCTTGCCCTGCCTGGTGCCCACCATCCTCTATCTATTCTGCAGCGGCGAACCGCAACTGCAGGGTTGGAGTTACTTGGGCCTGATCCTGCTGGCATCCCTGAGCCTGGTGGCATGGCAGGTCAACCGCCTGATCCAGCGCGGCTTGCTGCGGCGCTTCCAGAACCAGGCCCTGATCGAGCACTTGCAACAGGCGCGTCAGCGTAGCGAGCAGTTGAATCAGGACCTGGTGCGCGAGGTCGAGCAGCGCCGCCAGATCGAGCAGGAACTGCGCGAGGCCCAGGTCGGCCTGCAACAGCGCGTCGAACAGCGCGGCCAGCAATTGGACGCCGCCAGCCTGGCCCTGAGCAAAAGCGAGGCGCGCCTGGCCATGGCGTTGCAGGCCAGTGAGCTGGGCTTGTGGGACTGGAACCTGCAAACCGATGAAGTCCACCACACCCAACTCAAGGAGTTGTTCGGCCTGGAGCCGGAATACGTCACGGCGATGCTGCGCGACCTCAAGCCACGCCTGCACCCGGACGACTTGCCGCTGCTCAAGTACGCGCTGGTGGAGCACTTGAAAGGGCGCAGCGAGGACTATCAGGTGGAGTACCGCGTGCGCCATGGCGACGGGCGCTGGGTGTGGATCGAGGACCGTGGGCGCGCCGTAGAGCGCACGGCCAGCGGGCGCGTGACGCGTATGCTCGGTACCCGGCGCGATATCAGCGTCGGCAAGGCGGTGGAAGAGCAGTTACGGCTGGCGTCCACGGTGTTCGAGGCGGCCAGCGAAGGCATCGTGATCCTGGACCCGGAGTACGTGTTGATTGCGATCAACCAAGCCTTCAGCCGTGTCACCGGCTTTGATATCGACGACATGCTGGGGCGCAATGTCGTGGAGTTGCCGTGCAGCCGCGACGCTCGCCGGCACTTCCCGGTGATTCGCCAGGCCCTGTTGAACCACGGCAGTTGGCAGGGTGAACTGGTAGAGGCGCGCAAGAACGGCGAGCTGTACCCGCAATGGCTGCAATTGAGCGTGGTGCGCGATGTTCGGGGAAATGTCAGTCATATCGTGGGCTTCTTCGCCGATTTGTCCGCCCGCCGCGAGTCCGAGGAGCGCATGCGCTACCTCACCCATTACGACGAACTGACGGGCCTGGCCAACCGTTCGCTGTTCCGCGAGCGCCTTCGTGAGGCCCATCAACGGGTGCGCCAGGGCGGCCGCAGCCTGGCGTTGCTGCATATCAACCTGGACCGCTTCAAGCTGCTCAATGACAGCCTGGGCCACGAAATTGCCGACCAATTGCTGCAAAAAATGGCCCGGCGCCTGATCAATGCCTTGCCGGAAGCCGACACCATTGCGCGACTGTCTGGCGACGAATTCGCGGTGTTGTTCGACGCCTATGGCAGCCTGTCGAGCCTGGCGCGGGTGGCCACCCGACTGCTGGCCAAACTGCGGGTGCCGGTGGCGGTGGAGGGGCATGAGTTGGTGGTCAGCGCTTCAATCGGTGTCAGCCTGTTACCGGATAACGCGCGGGAAATTTCCGCATTGGTCAGCCAGTCAAACATGGCCATGCAACACGCCAAGCATCTGGGCGGCAATAACTTCCAGTTCTATACCGACAGCTTGCAGGCCAGCACCCTTGAGCGTTTGCAGCTGGAAAACCAGTTGCGCAAAGCCATTGATGAGCGCCAGTTGAAGGTGTTCTACCAACCCAAGCTGTGCCTGGCCACCGGCAAGATGAACGCCGCCGAGGCGCTGGTGCGCTGGGACCATCCGCAGTGGGGCAGCGTGCCGCCGGGTGATTTTATCGGGCTGGCGGAAGAGACCGGGTTGATCGTGCCATTGGGCGAGTTTGTGTTGCGCCAGGCCTGCTGGCAGGCCTGTGAATGGCAGCGTCAGGGCCTGGCGCCGATCCGCGTGTCGGTCAACCTGTCGGTGCACCAGTTGCGCCAGGGCAAGTTGGTCAGCCTGGTACGCCAGGTGCTGGACGAAACCGGGTTGGCCCCGCAGTACCTGGAGTTGGAGCTGACTGAAAGTCAGTTGCTCGACAGTGTCGAGCACATCATCGCCACCTTCCAGCAACTGCGCGATCTGGGGGTGAAGCTGGCCATCGACGACTTTGGCACCGGCTATTCGTCCCTCAGTTATCTCAAGCGCATCCCGGTGGATTACGTGAAGATCGACCAGACCTTTATCCGCGGCCTGGGCCAGGGGCGTGAAGACTTGGCGATTACCCGGGCCATCATTGCCATGGCCCATGGGTTGTCGCTCAAGGTGGTGGCCGAAGGTGTGGAAGATCAGCAGCAGCTGGATTTCCTGCGCGCTGAAAACTGCGATGAGGTGCAGGGCTATTTGATCAGCCGGCCGATTGAGGCCGAAGGACTGGCGGATTTGTTACGGAAAAATGCAGATTTTCCTGACGGCTAGCCAGGCGCCATCGGGTGCTACATCGCACTTGCCCGCTGATTCAGGGGGCAGTAGGGCGATTTAGTGATGCATCGAGCGGGCAAATCAGCAATTCTTGTAGTATAACTACAAGCTTGCTACATCCCTGGCGTCTGCCAATAACAAGAGTCCTGCCCTTTGAACCTGTTGCAACATATCGCCCAGTCGCGCCACCTGTTACGCAAATCGGAACTCAAGGTTGCCGATCACGTGCTGCTTGACCCTGCGGCCGTGATGCACAGTTCCATGGCTGACCTTGCCCACAGTGTGGGGATCAGCGAGCCGACCATCGTGCGCTTCTGCCGCGCCATCGGTTGCTCGGGGTTCCAGGACTTGAAGCTGAAACTGGCCCAGAGCCTGGCGGCCGGTGCCAGCTTCGGGCAGTTCGCGATTCATGAAGACGACTCCGTCGCCGACTACAGCCTGAAAATTTTCGACACCACCCTGCACACCCTGATGGAAGTGCGGGAGAAGCTCGACCCGATCGAGCTGCAAAAAGCCGTGACCGCCATGTCCCAGGCCCAGCGCGTGGAGTTCTATGGCTTTGGCGCGTCGGGTGCGGTGGCGGCGGATGCCCAGCACAAGTTCTTCCGTCTGCTGCTGACGGCGGCGGCCTACAGTGACCCGCATATGCAGGCGATGTCGGCGGTGACGTTGAAACCCACCGATGTGGCGATCTGTATTTCCCAGTCGGGCCGCTCCAAGGACTTGCTGATCACCGCCAACCTGGTGCGTGAAAGCGGCGCCTCACTGATCACCTTGTGCCCGAGCCAGACGCCATTGGCGGAGCTGTCCACGGTCAACCTGGCGATTGATGTGCACGAAGACACCGAGATCTACACCCCGCTGACCTCGCGGATTGCCCACCTGGTGGTGATCGACGTGCTGGCGATGGGCGTGGCCATGGCGCGTGGCCCGAGCCTGGTCAACCACCTCAAGAGCGTCAAGCGCAGCTTGCGCAGCCTGCGGCTGTCGCCCAAGTCCGTCAAAGCCCTCGACGACTGACCCAAGGTGGCACTCGGTCAACTGTGAGAGCAGGCAAGCCAGCTCCCACAGATTTGCTCGGTGTTGCACCGGCAAGATTCATCGTCCTGTAACCCGCGTGCCGCCAAACCGTCATCCCCCGCGCCCATCCTGAACTCCCCGTACTCGCATTGGGAGACTCGAAATGGCCCGGCACTACGAAGACAGCACCAGCACCGTCAAAACCCGTCGTCAGCAGGAAGACCAGCGCCGCATGGCGTTCCGTCGTGCAATTGAAGACCGTTGTGACCAGCGTCAACTGCTGCAGAGCATCAGCGACTATCCGGAGCTGCACTGGCAGGCGCCCGCGGCTGCCCAGCGAAGCGTTCAGCCAGCACGCTGATCTGCACCCGCTCGTTGCGGATAAAGCCCAGGAACGCATGGGCCACCGGTGACAGGCGCTTGGCCTTGGCCTGCACCAGGCACCAGCTGCGGTACAGCGGCAGCTCTTCCACCGGCAACTCCTTGAGCCCGCCGGTGGCCAGCTCCAGGTTCAGGGCGTGGCGCGTCAGCAGGGCCACGCCCAACCCCGCCACGACGCACTCGCGCTGTGCCTCGGCCGAGGCCACTTCCACCGTCTGGGTGAAGTGCACGCGCTTTTCCTTGAAGTACTCCTCGCAGGCCAGGCGCGTCCCGGAGCCCGGCTCGCGCAACAGCAAGGTGTAGGGTTCCAGATCCTGCAGGCGCAATGGGCCTTGCAGGTTCAGTGGGTGGTCCGGCGGGGCCACCGCGACAATCGGGTTGTTGAGAAAGGGCAAAAATTCCAGGCCCATGTCCTGCGGCACCATGGACATGATCACCAGGTCGTCACGGTTGTCCGACAGCCGGCGGATCACCTGGGCGCGGTTGACCACCGTGAGGTGCAACTGCACCTCGGGATGCTGGCGCTTGAAGGCGGCGAACAAGTGCGGCACGAAGTATTTGGCACTGGACTCCACCGCCAGCTTCAATTGCCCCTGCAGCGAGCCCTGCATGTCCGAGAGCTGCATATCAAGGTTTTCCAGGCGCCCGAAGATGTCCCGGCTGGCCCGCTGCAGGGCTTCGGCGGCTTCGGTCATGTAGAGCTTTTTGCCCACGTAGTCGAACAACGGCTGGCCGACCAGCTCTTCGAGCTGGCGAATCTGTAGGCTGACGGCGGGTTGCGTAAGGGACATTTCCTCGGCAGCGCGGCTGTAGGAGCGCAAATCGCAGACTTCATTGAAGATTTGCAATTGACGTAATGTCATACGCATCAGTGACTTACGCATAATTCAAAGCGGCTCGCAGGGGGCGGTGGGGTCAACTATAAGTCTTTACTTATACACAACCCAATAATTATTGATTTTTGTTAATCCCTAAGTGCGCATAGTGTGTGTCTGGCGACTGACCTGAAACATTTAGTCACGCGCCGACCTGGTCTAGCAGGTCGAAGAACGCAGCAATCGGCTCAAGGGAATTTCCAAGTGATAACAAAGATCCTGATCGCCAACCGTGGTGAGATTGCCGTCCGCATTGTGCGGGCCTGTGCCGAAATGGGTATTCGTTCGGTGGCGGTCTATTCCGACGCTGACCGGCACGCCTTGCACGTCAAGCGCGCCGATGAGGCCCACAGCATTGGTGCCGAGCCCCTGGCCGGTTACCTGAACCCGCGCAAGCTGGTGAACCTGGCTGTGGAAACCGGCTGCGACGCGTTGCACCCTGGCTACGGCTTCCTCTCGGAAAACGCCGAACTGGCGGACATTTGCGCCGAACGTGGAATCAAATTCATTGGTCCATCGGCCGAAGTCATTCGCCGCATGGGCGACAAGACCGAAGCGCGCCGCAGCATGATCAAGGCCGGCGTGCCGGTGACGCCGGGCACCGAAGGCAACGTCGCCGACATCGCCGAGGCGCTGACCGAAGGTGACCGCATTGGTTACCCGGTGATGCTCAAGGCCACCTCCGGTGGTGGCGGTCGCGGCATTCGTCGCTGCAACAGCCGTGAAGAACTCGAACAAGCCTTCCCCCGCGTCATCTCCGAGGCCACCAAGGCCTTTGGTTCGGCGGAAGTGTTCCTGGAAAAATGCATCGTCAATCCCAAGCACATCGAGGCGCAGATCCTCGGCGACAGCTTTGGCAACGTGGTGCATCTGTTCGAACGTGATTGCTCGATCCAGCGCCGTAACCAGAAGCTCATCGAAATCGCCCCCAGCCCCCAACTGACCCCCGAACAGCGTGCCTACATCGGCGACCTGTCGGTGCGTGCGGCCAAGGCCGTGGGCTATGAGAACGCCGGCACCGTGGAGTTCCTGCTCGCCGAGGGCGAGGTGTACTTCATGGAGATGAACACCCGGGTGCAGGTGGAACACACCATCACCGAAGAAATTACCGGCATTGATATCGTTCGCGAGCAGATCCGCATCGCGTCCGGCCTGCCGCTGTCGGTAAAACAGGAAGATATCCAGCACCGTGGCTTTGCGTTGCAGTTCCGTATCAACGCCGAAGACCCGAAGAACAACTTCCTCCCAAGCTTCGGCAAGATCACCCGTTACTACGCCCCCGGCGGCCCCGGCGTGCGTACCGACACGGCAATCTACACCGGCTACACCATCCCACCGTTCTACGACTCCATGTGCCTGAAACTGGTGGTATGGGCGCTGACCTGGGAAGAAGCCATGGACCGCGGCCTGCGAGCCCTGGACGACATGCGCCTGCAAGGCGTGAAGACCACCGCCGCCTACTACCAGGAAATCCTGCGCAACCCGGAATTCCGCAGCGGCCAGTTCAACACCAGTTTTGTGGAAAGCCATCCTGAGCTGACCAACTACTCGATCAAGCGCAAACCCGAAGAGCTGGCCCTGGCCATCGCCGCCGCCATCGCCGCCCACGCAGGCCTGTGAGGAATATAACAATGAGCAAGAAGATCTTCGTTACCGACACCATCCTGCGCGACGCCCACCAATCGTTGCTGGCCACCCGCATGCGCACCGACGACATGCTGCCGATCTGCGACAAGCTCGACAAAGTCGGCTACTGGTCCCTGGAAGTCTGGGGCGGCGCGACCTTCGACGCTTGCGTACGCTTCTTGAAAGAAGACCCGTGGGAGCGCCTGCGCAAACTGCGCGCCGCGTTGCCCAACACGCGCCTGCAAATGCTGCTGCGTGGGCAGAACCTGCTGGGCTACCGCCATTACAGCGACGACGTGGTCAAAGCCTTCGTGGCAAAGGCAGCGGTAAATGGCATCGACGTGTTCCGTATCTTCGACGCCATGAACGACGTGCGTAACCTGCGCGTGGCCATCGAAGCGGTAAAAGCGGCCGGCAAACACGCCCAGGGCACCATCGCCTACACCACCAGCCCGGTGCACACCATCGAGGCGTTCGTGGCCCAGGCCAAGCAGTTGGAGTCCATGGGGTGCGACTCCATTGCGATCAAGGACATGGCCGGCCTGCTGACCCCGTATGCCACTGGCGAACTGGTCAAGGCGCTGAAGGCCGAGCAGAGCCTGCCGATCTTTATCCACTCCCATGACACCGCCGGTTTGGCCGCGATGTGCCAACTCAAGGCTATCGAAAACGGTGCCGACCATATCGACACCGCCATCTCCAGCTTCGCCTGGGGCACCAGCCACCCGGGTACCGAGTCGATGGTCGCCGCCCTCAAAGGCAGCGAATTCGACACCGGCCTCGACCTGGAGCTGTTGCAGGAGATCGGTCTGTACTTCTATGCCGTGCGCAAGAAGTACCACCAGTTCGAAAGTGAATTCACCGCCGTCGACACCCGCGTGCAAGTCAACCAGGTGCCGGGCGGGATGATTTCCAACCTGGCCAACCAGCTCAAAGAGCAGGGCGCCCTCAACCGCATGAGCGAAGTGCTGGCGGAGATCCCACGGGTACGTGAAGACCTCGGCTTCCCGCCGCTGGTCACGCCAACCTCGCAAATCGTCGGCACCCAGGCGTTCTTCAACGTGCTGGCCGGCGAGCGCTACAAGACCATCACCAACGAAGTGAAGCTGTACCTGCAAGGCGGCTACGGCAAGGCGCCGGGCACGGTGAACGAGAAGTTGCGTCGCCAGGCCATCGGCAGCGAAGACGTGATCGACGTGCGCCCAGCCGACCTGCTCAAGCCGGAAATGACCAAGCTGCGTGGCGAAATCGGCGCGTTGGCCAAGTCCGAAGAAGACGTGCTGACCTACGCGATGTTCCCGGACATCGGCCGCAAGTTCCTTGAAGAGCGCGACGCCGGCACCCTGGCCCCAGAAGTATTGCTGCCGATCCCGGAAGCCGGCGGCGTGGCCCGTGCCGGCGGTGAAGGTGTGCCGACCGAGTTCGTGATCGACGTGCACGGCGAAAGCTACCGCGTGGATATCACCGGTGTTGGCGTCAAGGCCGAAGGCAAGCGTCACTTCTACCTGTCCATCGACGGCATGCCGGAAGAAGTGGTGTTCGAACCGCTCAACGAATTCGTCGGCGGCGGCACCAGCAAGCGCAAGCAGGCCAGCGAGCCGGGCCATGTGAGCACGGCGATGCCGGGCAATATCGTGGATGTGCTGGTCAAGGAAGGCGACGTGGTCAAGGCCGGCCAGGCTGTGCTGATCACCGAAGCGATGAAGATGGAGACGGAAGTGCAGGCGGCCATCGCCGGCAAAGTCACCGCCGTTCACGTAGCCAAGGGCGACCGGGTCAACCCGGGTGAAATCCTGATCGAAATCGAAGGCTGATCCCCAGCCTTCGAGACTACCGCTTAATCCTCGGGGGGGCATGTGCCCCCTTTTTTTTCGTCTGCAAACCGTGCGAAATCAGAACGTCAGGGTCCATTGGCCCATCACGGCCTGGTTGCTGCTGCGCGCGCCAAAATCGCCGGTGTAGGTCAGGCCCACGCTCTGGGTGGTCGATACGCCCAGCCCCAGCCCGGCTTGCAGGGCCATGCTATTGCGGTCCAGGGCAGTGCCCTCGATGGTGAAATCGCTGTTGAACACCGACCTGTCCACCCAGGCCGAGGACTGGCGCACGCGGTTGCCGACATCGCCATACAGGTGTTTCCAGCGGGCGCTGAAATGGGGTTTGAGGGGCATCTGGTTGTCCAGGGTATAGAGGCTGGTCATGCGCAGGCCGAAGGTGCTGCTCAGGTTCTGCTGGGTCTGCTCGCCGACATTCAGGGCGCTGAGGCCGCCTTTTTCCTTGAAGCGCTCGCGCTGGTAGCGCTGATAACCGATGCCCGCGAACGGTTCGACGGTAAAACTGCCGTGGTCCGCGCGATAGCCCATTTCGCTGAAAACCGTCTGGCTTTGCGCGGTGTACTTGCCCTTGAGTTGTTCGCGATGGTCGATGAAATCAAAATCCACGCTGCGCTTGTTCAACCCGGCGTGATTGCTGTGGATCGCCCCCAGGCGCAAGGCCAGCGGCCCATCCTGGCGCACCGCGTAAGCCCCCAGGTGCCAGCTGTCGAGCGCGGCCTTGAAGCGTTTGGCGCTCAGGTCACTGGTCGTCTTGGCCCCCATCACACCCATGCGCCAAGCGGGGTCCACGGCCCAATCGGCGCCCAGCACCACGCCCTGGTTACGCTGTTGCAAATCGCCACCGCCGTGCTGGCCGTTCAGGCTGCCGGCGTTGCCCAGGCCCTGCAGCCAGACACGACCGTTGGCATCGCCGCTCACGTCGCTCATGGCCGCCAGCAAACTGCTCTGCAGTGGCTTCAGGCTGTTCTGGGTGGCGCTGCCCAGGTTGGCGTTCTGGCTGGCAGCCAGTTGCTCCAGCACCGCGCCGATTCTTCCAGGGGCCAGGTTGCCCATATAGCGGGCGTCATCTGCAATCAGATACTTTTCTCGCGCGCTCAGGTCGCCCGACTCCAGCACCGCATCCACCGCACGGTCCAGCACCTGGGCCACAGCCCGGCCATTGCCGGTGGTGGCGTAGTCAATGAAATAAAAAGGACTGGCCGGTTCAGGTTCGCTGGGCGGCGACCCCATATCCCCGCGTGCAGCGGCCAGTTGAATGCTCAACGCACTCAGCGCGAAAGTGATGACAAGGGCGAGTCGTTTGGATGTGCAGGGCATAGGTCCGAACCTCTGAGATGTGAGGCGGGAAATTTAGCGAGGCGCTGGAGGGATAACTGTCAGGGTAAGCGTTTGCGGTTTGCGGGACAGATCTTCAGTGCCAGGTGAATAAAGGCGTAAGGGTTGTGGCCTGGAGGAAGGTGTATTTTATTGGATACACGCGCCTTGTTGATCGAGAGTGTGGAGCAGGGCCTGGCCGAAGGTACCCTGCAGGTCGGCGAAGCCTTGCGCCGGCTGCGTGTGGAGGTCACCGGCCTGCACCAGACTCCGTTCGCCAGGATGTGCAGGATTTCCCTGCGCACCCTGGTGCATATCGAGCACGGTGAGGGCAATCAGACGCTCAAGTCGTTGAACGCGGTGTTCCGGCCGTTCGGCTTGCAGATGGGCTTGGTCAAGGTTCGGCGTCCGTTGAGCTGAACGTCAGCCCCGGCATTCAGTCAGGGTTTTCGCCTGTCCATCGGCCGTCTGGTTAGCCTCCCCAAGCCAGGCCTCAAACCCGGCGCCGACCTTCGGCCACTCTCCATCGAGGATCGAGTACCACGCCGTGTCGCGGTTCTGCCCCTTGACCACCATATGCTGGCGGAACACCCCTTCAAAACTGAACCCCAGGCGCTCGGCTGCGTATTTGGAGCGGGCGTTACCGTTGTTGCACTTCCATTCCAGGCGCCGGTAGCCCAGCTCAAACGCGTGCCGGGCCAGCAGATACACGGCCTCGGTGCTTTTCGGTGAGCGCTGCATTGGGGCGCCGAAGGTGACGTGGCCGATTTCGATGCGGCCCTGGGCCGGGACGATCGACATCAGGCTGAGGATGCCCTGCACGTCGCCGCTGGCGCGGTCGATCACGCTGAAAAAGTACGGATCGCTATTGGCCGCATGGTTGTTCAGCCACGCATCAAAAGCGGCGCGCTCGGTAAACGGGCCGTAGGGCAAATAGTCCCACAGCTTGGGGTCGGCACCGGGGCCCTGGAGGGCTTGCCACAGGCTATCGGTGTGGCGGGCCGGGTCGAGTTTTTCCAGGCGGATAAAGCGCCCTTCGATCAGTTGGGCGGTGGGCGCCGGGGCGCCTTTCCAGTCTGCGAGTGAGGTCGACATGCTGTGCTCCTTAAAGGCCTTTGCGAAACTGGATAAAGCCGGGACGTTCGGCGATGCGTTCGTATAACGCAATCGCAGTGGCATTGGTCTCATGGGTCAACCAGTGGACCTTGCAGCACCCCTCGGCCTTGGCGGTGGTGTAGACGAATTCGATCAATTTGCGACCAACTCCGGCACCGCGCTGGGCGGCGTCCACGAACAGGTCTTGCAAGTAACAGGAGCTTTCGATGCTCCAGTTGGAGCGGTGATAGATGAAGTTGACCATACCCACCGCCTTGCCGTCCTGCCAGGCCAGGGCCGAATGGGTCGGCTCGTTGCGGTCGAGCAGGCGTTGCCAGGTGCTGGTGCTGACGGCGTCCGGCAACTGCGTGTCGTAGAAGCGCAGGTAGGCCTGCCACAGTGGCAACCAGGCAGCGTGGTCGGCGGCTTGCACCCGGCGGATGTCGATCTGGCTCATAAGGGCTCCTTGGGAATGAATCGGGCGAGGGTTTGGTCACGCACGTCAAAGCTTGCGGCCAGCCCTTCGCGTACGCCGGCGATATCCGCCGCGCTGCGGTTCTGGCTGAGCTTACGCTTGCCTTGCAGGCGCTGGATCGGCAGGGCGAACCCGACGATGGCTTTGAGCATGCCGTCGATGTAGTCCACCGGAGCATCGCTGACTTTCCACGGTTGGGCGCGCCCGTTTTCGTGGCGGTCGGTCAGGGCGCTGACCAGTGTGAGCAGGCGCTCGGCATCGGTGAACACCTCGGCCTGGCCATAGGCGTGGACCGCCAGGTAATTCCAGGTGGGCACCACTTTGCCGTGTTCGGCCTTGGCCGGATAAAACCCTGGGCTGACATAGGCCTCGGCACCGGCAAAAATCACCAGGGCCTCGCTGCCGTTCTGCAGGTCTTGCCACTGGCGATTGGCCTTGGCCAGATGGCCGTAGAGGGTGCCATTGGGTCCTTCATCGGGGTTGAGCAGCAGCGGCAAATGGCTGGCCTGCAGGCCGTGCTCGCCAAAGGTCACCAACTGCGCCAGGCGCGTGTGCCGGATCAGTTGCTGCAGTTCGGGCAAATCGTCGAGGGCAAAGGCGCGAGGCGTGTACATAAATATTTTCCTTGGCGAATGCCTGCATCCTAGGCAGGCTAATGGTCTGTTGTAAGAGCCATCTCAGGCCAATTTCATAGGTCCAATATGTCGCCCATGTCATTCAACCCTGCGGGTATTGAGCTGGATCGCCGTCAGGGCCTGACACGCCAGCTGTACGAGGCCCTGCGCCAGCGGGTGCTGGATGGGCGGCTGGCCAGTGGGACCCGGCTGCCCGCCAGCCGGGATCTGGCGGCGGCGTTGTCGATTTCCCGCAACAGCGTGGTGCGGGCCTACGATCAGTTGTATGCCGAAGGCTTTATCGAAGGACGGGTGGGCGATGGGACCTATGTGGCGCAATTGCCCACCACCGACCCGGGCACAAAAAAATTATCCACAAAAGTGTCCACAGGGTTATCAACAGGCTTATCCCCAGCCTTATCCACAAAACCCGCAAATATAACTGGGAATTTATCCAGTGAAGTTATCCACAGTCCCGCTCTGGGTCGTCTGGAAAACAACCATTTACCGCTGCCACCCAGTGGCCCTCCACGGGCTTTTCGTGTCGGTGTACCGGCCTTCGATCTGTTCCCGTTTGACGTCTGGGCCAAGCTGAATGCGGCTTTTTGGCGCAAGCCTGACCTGCAACAACTGTGTTACGGCAACCCGGCGGGGGATGAGCGATTGCGTGGGCTGATCGCGGCTTACTTGCGCAGCTCGCGAGGCATGCAATGCACCGCTGAGCAAATTGTGATCACCAGCGGCGCGCAACAGGCAATCAGCCTTTGTGCACAGCTACTGGTGGGCCCTGGGGATAGCGTGGCAATTGAAAATCCCGGCTACCGGGCGGCAGGGCATGCGTTTGCCAATGCCGGGGCAAAACTCCAGGGCGTGGAGGTGGACGCAGAGGGCATCGACTGCACGGCATTGAACGCGCTCAACGATTGCCGCCTAGCCTATGTCACGCCTTCCCACCAGTACCCGACGGGGGTGGTCATGAGCCTGGCCCGGCGCCTGGAGTTGCTGGCCTGGGCCGAGCGCACGGGCGGCTGGATCATCGAGGATGACTACGACGGTGAGTACCGTTACAGCGGCGCGCCCCTGGCACCGCTGGCGGCCCTGGATCGCAGTGATCGGGTGCTCTATGTGGGGACTTTCGGCAAAGTCGCGTTCCCGGCGTTGCGCCTGGGTTATCTGGTGCTGCCGCCGGGCTTGGTGAGCGCCTTCACCCAGCGGCGCGCCGTGGACGTACGGCATTCGGAGGTCAGCACCCAGGCGGTGATGGCCGAGTTCATGGCAGCGGGGCACTTCCAGCGGCACATCCGGCGCATGCGCCGCGCCGCCTTGAGTCGTCGCAATGTCTTGCTGGCCGGTTGGCCCGACGACGTGCCTGGCGTGGGTAGCCTGCCCGGTGTCGCGGCAGGCTTGCACCTCACGGTACGGGTGCAAAGCCTGGCCCGTGAGGCGCAGTTAGTCGCCCAGGCCCTGGCAGCGGATGTAGAAATCAACGCCCTGAGCAGCTATTGGCTGCCCGACACCCACTCGGCACCGGCCCAGCGCGCCGGCCTGGTGCTGGGGTTTGCCGCCGTGCCCGAAGCGGCTATCGCCCAGGCCCTGGCGCGGCTGCGCAAGGCCTGGCAGGTGGGTTGATCTGGGAGCCGATCGCTTTCGGTGAGGCGCCGCCGGGGCCGGAGAGGGTGCTCCCCGGCCATGATTGCTCAGGTCCCGGACTTGATCTTGGTCCAGGCGCGGGTCCTGGCGCGTTCGGCGTCACGGGCCAGCGGCTTGAGGGTGTAGAGCGTGGCCATCGCCGCCTCGGTCGGGTACAGGTTAGGGTTGTTGCGGATCGCCGGGTCCACCAGCCCGGTTGCGTCCTTGTTCGGGTTGGGATAGCCGACAAAGTCGCTGATGGGCGCAATGACCTGGGGTTGCAGCAGGTAATTGATAAAGGTGTAGGCGTCCTGCGGGTTTTTCGCGCCCTTGGGAATGGCCAGCATATCGAACCAGATCGGCGCGCCCTCTTTGGGCAGGCGCATGTCGACAATCACCCCGTTCTTGGCTTCCCTGGCGCGGTTGGCCGCCTGGGAGAAACTGCCGGAGTAGCCGACGGCCACGCAAATGTCACCGTTGGCGATATCGGCCATGTACTTGGAGGAGTGGAAGTAGGTGATGGAGGGGCGGATCTTCATCAGCAACGCTTCGGCTTTTACATAGTCCTTGGGGTTGCTGCTGTTGGGGTCCAGGCCCAGGTGCTGCAAGGCCAGGGGCAGGATTTCCGATGGCGAATCCAGCAGCGCGACCCCGCATTGCTTGAGCTTGCTGATGTTCTCGGGCTTGAAGATCAAGTCCCAGCTGTCCACCGGCGCGTCGGCCCCCAGCACGGCCTTGACCTTGTCCGGGTTAAAGCCAATCAGGATGGTGCCGTACATATAGGGCACGGCGAATTTATTGCCCGGGTCGTTGGCTTCAATCAACTGCATCAGCTTGGGATCGAGGTGGTTCCAGTTCGGCAACTGGCTGCGGTCCAGGGGTTGGAACACCCCGGCCTCGACCTGCTTGGCCAGGAACACGTTGGACGGCACTACCACGTCGTAGCCGGAGTTGCCGGTCAGCAGCTTGGCCTCCAGGGCCTCGTTGGTGTCGAAGATGTCGTAGATCAGTTTGATCGCCGGGTTCTGGGCCTTGAAGTCGTCCAGGGCCTTGGGGGTGATGTAGTCGAACCAGTTATAGACCCGCAGGGTTTTTTCTTCGGCGTGGGCGGCGGTGCTCAGCACGGCGGCACAGAGCACAAGCGACTTGAGCATGTTCATTGGGCAGCCCCCTCAAAACCTTCGAGAACGTTGACGGCATTGATGCCGATTTCTTCCACCGCATAGCCGCCTTCCATCAAAAACAGCGTCGGCTTGCCCAGGCGAGCGATGCGCGCACCCATGGCCAGGTAGTCCGGGCTGTCGAGCTTGAACTGCGAGATGGGGTCGTCCTTGAATGTGTCGACGCCCAGGGACACGACGATGATGTCCGCGCCATAGCCTTCGATTGCCTGGCAGGCCTGCTCCAGTGCGGCGCTCCAGGTGTCCCAGGCGGAACCGGCCGGCAGTGGGTAGTTGAAGTTGAAGCCTTCACCGGCACCGTCGCCCAGCTCATCGGCGTAGCCGAGGAAAAACGGAAACTCTGCCTCCGGATGCCCGTGGATCGAAGTGAACAGCACGTCACTGCGCTCATAGAAAATCGACTGGGTGCCGTTGCCGTGGTGGTAATCGACATCGAGGATCGCGACCTTTTTGTGGCCCTGATCGAGAAAGGCCTGGGCGGCGATGGCGGCGTTGTTGAGGTAGCAATAACCGCCCATCAAGTCACTGGCGGCATGATGCCCCGGCGGGCGGCACAGGGCGAAGGCACTGTGGGCACCGTTTTGGATCGCGTGTTGTGCGGTCAGCGCGACCTGCGCTGCGCTGTAGGCGGCTTGCCAGGTGCCGGCGGTGATCGGCGCACCGCCATCGAAGCTGTAATAGCCCAGTTGGCCATGCAGGCTGGTGGGTAATACGCGGCGCAGGGTGCGGGCGGGCCAGGTGTAGGGCAGCAGGTCACCGTCCTGGCCGAAGGCCGTCCAGCGTTGCCAGGCCCCTTTGAAAAACTCCAGGTAGTCGCGGCTGTGAACACGTTGCAGCGGCGCCAGGCCGAAGTCCTGCGGCGCTTGCACCGGGCCTAGTTCACGGTCCTTGACCCGTTGCAGCACATGGTCGGCGCGCGAAGGCATTTCGAAGCAGGGCATCAACTGGCCGTCCATCAATTCGCAACGGCCATGGTGCAGGTGGTGATCGTCCGAGTAGATCGTCAGCATTTTTATTGTTCTCCGCAGGCAGGTTGGGATGCCTTGCAGTGTTGCGGTGTACGCAGGTTTGGAGAACGGCAGGAGCGGCCAAAAGGGGATAAATATGGCCAAATTGTCTGTCCGAAATTCGCCCCTACATGGGGCGTCATGCTCGAAATTGACTCGGCGCTACACCGCTCCAGCGTACAAAGGCATGCCGGAAGCTCGCGGTCTCACTGAAACCCAACTGCTCGGCGATGCGGTAGATCGGCCACTGGTCTTGCGCCAACAGTTGCTTGGCGCGCTCAAAGCGCAGTTCGTCCAGCAGTTCCTGGTAGCTGCAGCCCAGGTCATGCAGGTGCCGGCGCAGGGTGCGGGGTGAACAGTTCATCTGCTGGGCCAGGCCATCCAGCCCGGGGGCGGCGTGCAGTTGCGCCGCGAGCAACTGGCGCACTCGCCCCAGCCAGGCCTCGCGCCCGGTGAATTCGGTGTTCTGTTTGCGGCAGCGTTCGGCCATTGCCCGGTGGGTCACCGTGTCGGCCAGGGGCAACGGTTGGGCGAGCCAGCGTTGGTCAAAGGCGAACGCATTGGCAGTGGCCTGGAATTGCAGCGGGCAGTCGAAACACTCGGCGTAGCGCGCCTGATAATCCGGCGCGGCATGCTCAAAGCGCGCACCCAGCAGCGGCAGCGGGTGGCCGAGCAAGTCGTCGCAGATTACCTTCAGCGATCCCAGGCACAGCTCCACATTGAAGGCGGTCAGTGCCGGGCTTTCGCGGTAATCGCTGGCGGTGAACCAGATACGCTCACCGTCTTGCTCCAGGCTCAGCTCGAACAGTGTTCCCAACAGCGCCGGATAACGTAGGGCCAGGCGCAAAGCGTCACCGAAAGTGGCACTGGTGAGCAGCGCATAGCCGAGCATGCCGTAGGCCGATACGTGCATCCGTCGCCCCACGATCAGCCCGATATCACGCTGCAAGGCCACGGCATTGGCGCACACCTGCATTTCCTGGTGCGTGGCGATGCGTGTGTCGGCGCGGCTCAAGTCCGCCGCACAGATGCCACTGCCGGCCAGCAGCGCTTCGGCGGGCAAGCCTTCGGCCTTGAAGGTGCTGAGCACCAGGGAAACGGCATTGAGGGTGGTGAGGTGGGAGTGCAGCATGGGAACTTCCAGCCAGGGGATGGCTGGAAGTGGAGCAAGTTATATGCCGCTCAGCTCAGTTCACCGCACAGGTCCAGTTCGACCAGACGCCGTACTGCGTCGTTGGGCAGCCCGGCGCCGAGCAGGGCTTGCAGCTTGCCGAACACGGCTTCGCGGGTCATGCCGCCACCGGACAACACGCCGACCCCACGCAAGCGGCTGCCCGCTTCATACACGTCCAGTTCCACGCCACCTTCATGGCATTGGGTGATTGCGACCACCACCACGTCCCGATCCAGCGCGCGCTGCAGGCTGGCGAGGAACGCCGGGTTATCGCTGGGCCCGGTGCCGCTGCCAAAGCATTCGAGCACCAGCGCCTGGATGCCGCTGGCGACCAGGGCGTCCAGTTGCCCGGCATCAATGCCCGGCACCAGCGGCAACACACCGACATTGGCCAGGGCCTTGGGCTGGCGGTAGTCCAGGGCGGCGGGCAGGGCCTGGGCCTTGGCCACGCCACCGTTGCGCTGCAGTGCAGCAAAGGGATGACGGCCAAAACTGCGGATTTTCGCGCAGCGGGTCGGCGCCATCAGTGCGCCGTGGAAGTACAGGTGCACGCCGGGCGCGAGGCCTTCGCCCAACGCTGCCAGGGCGCCGCTGACGTTTTCCCAGGCATCGCTGTCAGGCACGCCGGCCGGCAGCATTGAACCGGTGAACACTACGGGCGACGGTAGGCCCAGCAGTTGGAAACTCATGGCTGCCGCGCTGTAGGCCAGGGTGTCGGTGCCATGCAAAATCAGCACGCCACCGCAGCCCTCGTCCACAGCCTCGACCACGGCGCTGCGCAGGTGCTGCCAGTAGGCGGGCGTCATATTGGCGCTGTCGATCAGCGGCGACATTTCCCGAAAGCGCCAGGCTGGCGCTGGCAGGTGGGCAAGCTGTTCGCGCATGCGCGCTTCAAAGCCCGAAGCGGGCGCCAGGCCGTTGGCGCTGGCCTGCATGCCGATGGTGCCGCCGGTGTAGAGCACCATGATGGTGTTAGCTTTGGACATCGAAGAATCTCCTGAACGAAAAACGCCGCCGGGCCCAGAGCATGCCCAAGGCCGGGCGGCGTGTCATCTATCTAGGCTCAGCGTTGCACTTGGGCGTTCAGTTCAGCAGTCGCTTGAGCCGTTGGCTCCGGCTGCACCGGGTTGGCCGGCCAGGCCTTGCGGTCCAGGTCCAGGTCAGGGAACTGGCTGGAATCGAACACCGGGGTCTTGATGCCCGCCGCGCGCTGGCTGTCGTAGTCGTTGAGGATGCGCATAGCGATCTTGAACAGGAACGCCAGGGCGAACAGGTTGACGAACGCCAGCATGGTCATGGTGATGTCGGCGAAGGCGAACACGGTGCTCAGGTTCTCGATCGAACCCCAGAAGATCAGCACCAGCACCAGCGCGCGATAACCGATCAGCACCTTGCGGTTGTTGCCCACCAAAAAGCGCAGGTTGCTCTCGCCCAGGTAGTAGTTGTACATGATCGAGGTGAACACGAACAACGCCAGGGCCACCGAGATAAACATCCGGCCCCAGTCACCGACCACCGCCGCCAGGGAGTTCTGGGTCAGGGCAATGCCGTCGCCTTCAAAGCCTGGGGTGTAGAAGCCCGAGAGCAGGATCAGCAGGGCGGTGCAGGTGCAGATGATGAAGGTGTCGAGGAACACGCTGAACGCTTGCACCACACCTTGGGCGACCGGGTGTTCCACCGAGGCCACGGCTGCCACGTTGGGCGCGCTGCCCAGGCCCGCTTCGTTGGCAAACACGCCGCGCTTCACACCCATGATGATCGCGCTGCCCACCAGGCCGCCGAAGGCCTGGTCCAGGCCAAAGGCGCTCTTGACGATGGTCGCGAGCATGGCCGGTACCTGGTCGAATTGCAGCACGATCACGTAGACCGTCACGGCGATATAGACCAGGGTCTTGACCGGTACCAGCAGGTCGGCAATCGAGGCAATGCGCTTGATCCCGCCGATAAACACCAGGCCCAGCAACACCGCCAGCGCCAGGCCGGTGTAGGTGGTGTCGAAGCCAAAGGCGTTGTTCAGCGAGTGGGTCACGGCATGGGCTTGCAGGCCATTGAAGGCGAACCCGAAGGTCACCAGCAGCAGAAACGCCATGACCATCCCCAGCCAGCGTTTTTGCAGGCCGTGCTGGATGTAATAGGCCGGGCCGCCACGGTAGGTGCCTTCGGCGTCGGTACGTTTGTAGAGCTGGCCCAGGGAGCACTCGATAAAGCTCGAAGACATGCCCACCAGCGCGGTGACCCACATCCAGAACACTGCGCCCGGGCCGCCCAGGGTCACGGCAATGCCGACCCCGGCGATGTTACCGGCACCCACCCGTCCGGCCAGGCTGAGCATCAGCGCCTGGAACGAACTGAGTTGGCCGGCACTGCTTTTCAGGCTGTCGCGAAACACCGCGAACATATGAAAGAAGTGACGAAACTGAACGAAACGCGAGCGGATCGTGAAGTAACCACCGAGCCCGACAATGAGCACGATCAGTACTTTTCCTGAGAGGAAGTCGTTGATGACTTCTAGCATGGAGTATTCCTCGCTGTTTTCTGTAAAGGCAAAAGCCGGACGGCTCGACTCCACACCATTTCGCAGACAGCACGATAGGTGGGGCGAGGGCTCGTCCCGGTTCCATGTCGCGGGTTGTTATTAGTTCGGCGTTCGCATGCGGCTGACGATCGTGCATGCGAAGAGGGGCGGCACTATACCTAGGTGTGCGCCAGCCGTCTGCAAGCAGCGCAATTGAGCGAGGAATGGTCGAGCGTCACACTGACCTAATGTGGGAGCTGTTGAGCTTTGGCGAGGTTGCGATAGGCATGAGTCTTTACACAACTCTTTTCTCTGGTGCTTATTGGGTTTGTGTACATATCCGTTGCTGGGGTTACGGCGGCTATTGGTTCCGCTCTTACAGCGGGTCACTTTTGGAAAAGAGCCCCAAAAGTAACCAAAAGGGCTCCTGCCCCACCACTCGGCACCTCGCCTAGGCTCGGTGTGCCCGTCATCCGACATTGATTTGGGGGGCCGCCGCGATGGGCCATCCATGGCCCAGCGCGGCTAACCCGGCGTCCTGCCGGGTTACCCCCCAAATCAATATCGGATGACGGCCAGCGTGGTTTAACGGGGCGCCTAAGATCAAAATCACAAGCAAAGCGAGGCGGCCTGACAGCCGACCTGATCGTCCAGGCGTGCGCGGCCCCCTGTGGGAGCTGGCTTGCCTGCGATGGCGGCAGGTCAGCCAATAGATTTATCGACTGATACACCGTCATCGCGGGCAAGCCAGCTCCCACAGGGAATGCAGCTTCGCGCTCTGGCTCTGCTGTTGCTTTGCTGTTGCTCTGCTTTTGATCTGGCTTTTGATCTCAGGCGCCCCGTTAAACCACGATGGCCGCAGGCAGGTATTGCGCAGTGGGCACCCCGGCATGGATGCCGGGGTAGCCGCGACACGGCCATGGATGGCCGATCGCGGCGGGCCCACGGAGCAATGCCTGACTGCGGGCATGCCGAGCCTAGGCGAGGCACCGAGTGGTGGGGCAAGAGCGCTTTGCTTACTTTGGCGCTCTTCCAAAGTGAGCCGCCGTAAGGGCGGAACCCTAAGTGGCCATGACCGCAGCAATGGATATGTACTCACACCCCACAACCAAAAAAGAGCAAGTCGTGTAGATACTCATGCCTATCGCAACCTCGCCAAGGCTCAACAGCTCCCACCGTTGATTTTTGTTGCCTGGTTAGAAGTAGTAACCAATATTCACGTTGGTGCGGTAATACCACTCGTTGCTGCCCACCGAGCTGGTATTGGTAAAGCCGCTGCCATTCTCGGCCCCGCCATAGGGGTTGGCGTTGCGCGCCCAGGTAAAGTCGACCCAGGCCATCACCGGCATCGCCAGGAACTGCGCGCCCACGGTGAACATCTGCGAATCATCCCAGGCGCTCTTGTCTTTCATCATCCGGCTGTAGTCGGTGTACAACTTGACCTTCTTCAACTGCCCCAGCGTCGGCGTGTAGACGTCATAGCCGAGGTTGATCGAGGCGAGGGTGGCCTTGGACGCGATCAGGTACGCGGGGGGCAGGCCGTTGCCGCCCATCAGCACCGAGTCCTTGCTGACGCCGGTGGGGTTTTCAGGGTCGTATTCGTAGCGGATGGCCTGGCTGGTAACGGTCCACAGCCCCTTGTTGATGATGGCGTGTACACCGGCGGCCCAGTAGTCGCCGTCGTCCCGGGTGGTGGCGTTGTACAACTGGGCGGTGGCCAGCGAGGCGCCGATCTCGGTTTTCCAGCCATCGCTGTTGAAGGTCCGCGCTACGCGGGCGTTGAGTTGGTTGCGCTTCTCGTTGTCCTGGCGCGATTGGATCGCGGCAATCGCATTGTCCTTCAGGTCGGCGTAACGCCCGACTTCAGGCGAGTAGCGAAGGTCGCTGGGCAACATGCGCGGGAAGAAACCCAGTTGCACGTCCCAGTCCTGGTCCTTGTAGCTGTACTTGAGGCCGGTGCCGGCACTTGAGGCATAGCCCATGAAAAACGGCAGGTGGTAGCTCCAGCCAAATTGCGGATACGGCTCCAGGCCAAACGGCTTGAACGGCGCTCCCAGTTGCACGTTGGAGTTGGCATTGAGCCGATAGCCGACGAAACCACGGTCGATGGAGCGCTTGCCGTCGTCCTGGAACCAGTAGCCGATATCGCTATAGAGGCTCTTGTAGGTGGCCTGCACGTCCAGGCGGAACGTGTCGAAGAGGAAGCGGCCATTGTTCTCGGTGGTGTCCCAATGCTCGTCGCGATAGTTGGTACGCAGCGCACCACCGATATCCAGGCTGGCGTCGCCGGCCTCACTGCGCCAGGCAATATGCGGGAATGGTTTATTGGCGGCGTTGGCCCGCACCGGTTCGGAAGGGATGGGTTCTGCGGCGAAACTGCTGAAACTGGCAAACATCAATCCTGCACACAAGACACGCTTCATAGAGACCTCTCTACCGGGTAATCGGCAACACTCGTCCGCTTGCCTTTAAAGGCAACTAAGGAGGGAGCGGGTCTTACCGGGTTTAAGTGTTGGTTATTATTGTTTTATCGGCGAAACGCCGTTTAATCAGTGAATGCACAGGGGTAGAGCAGGAAGTGTGCCAGGCGGCGTATTTACTGGGGTTTTATAAAAACCTGCTTGAAAACAATTGTTTATATGGGAAACAAAGCGCTTTGTATAACCCATGAAACAACCTGTAAGTGCGGTAACAAAGTTGCTCGGGATAGGTGCGTCTTTATTGCACGCTGCCAATGAAACGGGCAATTTTGTGTTTTACGGGTGAATAATAAGTTGCCTACTTATTTACTCGATAGATGGTCTGCCTGACATCGTGGCGAGGGGACAAGCCCCCTCGCCACAACAGCCCCACCACCGAGCCTATGCAGACTAAAGGTCCAGCACCAAGCGCCGGCTCTTGCAGCCCGAAACGCACACCATCATCGACGTGTTCGCCGCACGCTCGGCCTTGGTCAGTACCCCGTCGCGGTGGTCGATCTCGCCTTCCACCACCCGCGTTTCACAGGAGCCGCACACCCCCTCGCGGCAGCTGTGGTCAATGTCGCAACCGGCTTCAAGCAGCACATCCAGCAAACTCAAACCGGGCTCCACCGACAGCGTCTTGCCGGACTTTTTCAGCTCCACGCTATAGCGGCTCTGGGCATCTTCGCTGGGCGGCAGTTCGGCGGCGGTAAAGCGCTCGATATGGGCATGGGGATAACCCAGGCGCTCACAGGTGCCCTCGAACGCATCCAGCATCGGCGTCGGCCCGCAGCAGTAGAAGTGCGTATCTGCCGGTTGGCCAGCGAGGTAGGCGGCGAGGTCCGGCGGCACGCCTTTCTCGTCGTTGAAGTGGTACACCACCCGCGCATCCAGGCCGTTCAAGGCTTCCACCAATGCCGCTTCCTGGCGCGAGCGTGCGCAATAGATCAGCTCGGCGGATTTTCCCTGGGCCAGCAACTGGCGGAACATGCAGTAGATCGGGGTAATGCCGATGCCACCGGCCACCAGCACACTGTGGCTGGCGCTCAGGTCCAGCGCGAAGTTGTTGCGCGGCGCCGAGATCGACAGCGGCATGCCGACCCGCAGTTGGCTGTGCACATATTCCGAGCCGCCGCGGCTGTTGCGGTCACGCAGGATGCCCACGGTGTAGCGCCCCTGGTCGCTGGGGGAGTTGAGCAGCGAGTAGCTGCGCACCAGGCCGTTGGCCAGGTGCAGGTCGATGTGCGAGCCGGCCTCGAACGGCGGGAACACGGTATCGCCCAACGGCCGAAACTCCACGCTGATGATGCCTTCGGCTTCATAGCGCAGGGTATGCACGCGGGCATTGAGCAGGGAGGGCTTAGACATCATTCACCTCTGTGACGGTACGCAGGTCGACATCGAGCTGGGCACTGGCCTCGATCTCGACCCGTAGTTCAGGAAACACCAGTGCGTTGACGGCCACCAGGGTGGACGTGGGAAACACGGCCTGCCCGGCGAAAAAATCCCGTCGGGCGCGGCCCACTTGGTCTTTGTCGGCGATATCAGTGAGGTACACCGTCAGCCGGTAGATATTGCCCACGTGCCCGCCGGCCGCCGTCACCAGCGCCTGGATCTTGCCCAGCACCACCAGGGTCTGGGCGTAGCAATCCAGGGGGGCCTCGCGGCTGGCGGGGTGCGCGGTCATCCCCGACATCACCACTTCGCGGCCGATCAGCAGCGCATTCGACCAACTGGCCCCGGCGGGCGCCACCACGACCGCGTTCATGGCAGTTGCTTCGCGTCGATCAGTTCAAGCTGGGCCTTGGCCGCGTTTTTCAGGTAACGGCGCATGCGCACCACGCCCAGGTCGTGCTGGTAGAGGTTTTCGCGCTGGTTGGCGTCCGGCTCCATGAATTCCAGCAGCACCCGATCCTGCTCCAGCACGGCCCAGTGCCGCGCTTCCAGGCGGTTCTTGTAAAGGAAGCGCCAGGTGTCGCGCTGCCAGCCGGTCAGCGGTCGGCAGCGCCAGTGGAACACCGCCGAGAGCGCGCGGCTGCTCGGCGTGTAGCTGCCGATAATGGTGAAGTTGCCGCCCGGGCCGCCGGTTTTCGGGTAGGGGATTTCCAGGCGCAGCCAATGGCAGCCGTTGTCCATGAACTCGGTCCAGTCGAAGTTCACCCCGCGCTGGCCTTCCTTCTCGAAGAAGAACCCGTTGTCGGTGTCGCGGGTGACGAACTTGGCGGTGGCTTCGCCTTCACTCATCGAGTGCGACATCTTGTGCAGGTAGGTGCCGTGCATCGGGTCCATGACGTTGTCGATCACGTAGCGGTAGTCGCCTTTCCACTCGGTGTAGCAGACGAAGCTGCTCCACTCCGGCGAGGTCAGTTGCTCGGGCAGCACCAGTTCCGGCGGGGTCTCTAAATGCGCGTCGGTGGCATTGAACAAAAAGATCGCGCCTGCCGCTTCGCGGGTATGGAACATGCGGGTCGGGCGGCTGCCTTCGAGTTTGCAGCCGGGGCTGCCGGGCACCTTGGTCACGGTGCCGTCACAGCGCACTTCGACGCCGTGATACGGGCATTGCAGGCGATCACCCAGCACCGGGCCCTGGGACAGCGGCGCGCCGCGATGGGGGCAATGGTCTTCGAGGGCGTGTACGCGGCCATCGTTGTCGCGCCACAGGGCGATCTTGTAGCCGAGGCGGCGCACCGACACCGGCTTCTCCCCCAACAGGTCCGAAGGCAACACCGGGAACCAGAGGTCTTTGAGGCCATTGGCCAGATGGTTTTCAACAGGGTCGACGGTCAATTGCATAGTCATTGTTCTATTCCTTCTGCCGGGTCATTCGCCCAGCCGGGCCATCAGGGTTTGATAGGCATCTGCCGTCCACTCGCCGCTGGTCAGCGGGCAGGGCGGGCCGGCCAGGTTGAGGTGGGCGAGCAGCGCCGGCAGCTCGGTCACGCCGTTGCCGAAGGCGCGTTCGATGGAGTCGCCCAGCAGCTCTTCAAACTGGGTATTGGGCCGTTTGCGCGCCTGATGGGGCTCGAGGAAGCGTTCGGTAGTGCTCATGTCATTGACCTCCGTTGCGTACCCGTTCGCGGATGGTTTCGCGCACGGGGATAAAGTCGTATGTCGGGAAAACTTCAGTGCTGAACACGCCCCACGCCGAGCGCTCAAGCTCGACGTTAAGGGCTGGCAGCAGGCTCGGCGGCAAGCGCAGGGTGACGATCTGGCCCAGGCCCATGGCCACGGTCCAGCTCACCAACTCCACGCCCTGCGGTGGAAAACGCTCCCACCAATCCTGCTGCTTCATATGCCGCTGAATGTCTTCCAGGTTCTTCGATTGGTCGTGCTTGAGCAGCACGGTCACCAGCAAGCTGTCGCTCATGTTCAGGCCGCGCTTTGGGTGGGGATGGTCCAGGCGTCGTAGCCATAGACCCAATCGGCGTTGCCGCCGTCCTTGAGCCACTGGTTGCCCCGCGAGCCGATCTGGATCTGGCTGGTGCGTTCCAGGCGCGCCTGCTGATAGCCCTGCAAGGCCGCGGCGACCTGGGACGGGCTGTCGAGGTCTTGCAGGTAACGGGCGAGCACCACCGCATCCTCGATGGCCTGGCCGGCACCCTGGGCCATGAACGGCATCATCGGGTGGCAGGCATCGCCCAGCAGGGTGATCGGGCCCTTGGACCAGAACGGCAGCGGGTCGCGCTCATACAGCGCGGTCTTGAGCACATCGCTGCACGCATCCAGCAGGGCGCGGGCGTCGGGGTGGAACGCCTGATAGTGGCTGCGCAGCTCGTCGGCATCGCCAGCGCTGGTCCACGATTCTTCGTGCCAGCTGTCCTGGGCGGTGGTGGCGAAGATAAAAATATCTTTGCCCTGGTTGAGCGGGAACGTAACGATCTGGCTCTGCGGGTTGGGGCCCCACCACTTGGTAAAGGCCTGGATATTCGGCACATGGGCCACCAACTCGGCCGGCACCACCGCGCGGTACGCCACCACCCCGGTAAAGCGCGGGTGCTCTTCGCCAAACAGCGCGTTGCGCACCACCGAGTGGATGCCGTCGGCGCCTATCAGCACATCGCAGCGGTGCTGGCTGCCGTCCTTGAAGTGCAGGCAGATGCCGTCGTCAGTGTGCTCAACCCGCTCGGCGCGCTTGGCGAATTGCACCTGCTCCAACGGGAACACTTCGGCCAGGGCAGCCAGCAGGTCGGCGCGGTGGATGGTCAGTTGCGGGGCGCCGTACTTTTGCTCGGCGGCGTCGGACATTTCCAGGCGTGAAGTCTCTTCGCCGCTGTCCCACATCCGGCTGATGCGATGGGTCGGCCGGGCGGCCGGGATGCGCACGGCGGCGCCAATCCCCAGGCCATCCAGCGCACGTACCGCGTTGGGGGTGAGGTTGATGTCGGCGCCGACCCGCAAAAAGGCCTTGGACTGTTCAAACACGGTGACCTGGTGACCGGCGCGGTGCAGGGCGATGGCGGCGGTCAGGCCGCCGATACCGGCACCGGCGATAGCAATATTCAGGGAAGGCATGGGCGACTCCTGCTCAGGATTTGGGTTTGTCGGTGAGGAACTTGCCTTGCGGCGCCTCGACGTGTTGTTGGCGCCGGGTATTGCCGTCGATACCGCCGGCAATTGCCCATTCGGCGAACACCGTGGGGCCCGGCTCAAAGGTGCGTGGCTGCCATTCGCCGGTCAGTTGATCTTCGTCGGCGTAGTACTCCACCAGCGCGCCGGCGGGGTTCTTGAAGTACCAGAAAAACGCCGAAGACACCGGGTGACGCCCAGGGCCGATCTCGGTCGGCCAGCCGCTGCGGGACACGTGCATGCCACCGCCAAACACCTCGTGCACATCGCGCACGGTAAAGGCCACATGGTTCAGTCCCGCCCGTGGCGCCGGCAGTTGCAGCATGAACAGGTCGTGGTGGCCACCTTCCTCGGCGGTGCGCAAAAAGGCCCCGCGATCCGGATAGCGGTCCGAGGCCTGGAAGCCGAAACGCTCGTGGTAGAAGGCTTCGCAGGCGTTCACGTCCTTGACGAAAAACACCACGTGACCGACTTCAATCGGCGTGGCGCGCTCGTAGATCGGCGCCGCCTTGTTGATCCGGCCCTTGGTCTGCCAGGTGTTGTGGCCGCTGCACTCGATCTCCAGCTCGCGCTTACGCGTGACTTGCAGGCGGATCGCTAGGCCGTTGGGGTCGGTGCAGCCGATGCGCCCGTTGCCTTCGACAAACCCCGGGTCGTTGGCGATGCGTTCGGCGTACAGCGCAAGGTCCGCCGCGTCGGCCACGCCCCACACCACTTCACGCACGGTGGAGCCGGCCTCGATGGCGGGCGGCAGGCCGGGTTTGTTCAGGTCGGCGAGCACTACGCGGCAGCCATTGAGGGTCTCGAAGATCACCTCATCGGGTTGCGTGCTGACCTGGGTCAGGCCCCAGTCGCTGAAAAAACGCACGCAGGTGTCGAGGTCCTCGACGCCATAGGTGACTTCATCAATACCTAAAACGCTCATCACGCTACCTCGTGTGGCACACCGGCCCAGGCCAGTGGCTGTTGGTTCATGCCCCAGTAGAGGCTCTTCTGTTCCATGTATTGCAGGATCCCCAGGCGGCCTTTTTCGCGGCCCAGGCCGCTGTCGCGCCAACCGCCGAACGGTGTGGAAATCGAGAACTGTTTGTAGGTGTTGATCCACACGGTGCCGGCCTGCAAGCGCCGGCCCAGGGCCCAGGCGCGCTTGTAGTCGCGGGTCCAGATGCCTGCCGCGAGGGCGTACAGGCTGTCGTTGGCCTGCTCCAGCAATTGCTCTTCGTCGTCGAAGGGCATGGCCACCAGCACCGGGCCGAAGATTTCTTCCTGGCATACCTGTTGTTGGTTGTGCAGGCCCTCAAGGATGGTCGGCGGGTAGAAGTAGCCCTGGTCATACAGGCCACCGCTGGGGCGCTGCCCGCCCAGGCGCAGGCGCCCGCCTTCGGCCAGGCCGAGGGCGACATAACGTTCCACCGATTCACGATGGCCGGCGCTGATCAGCGGGCCCATCTGCGTGTTTTCGTCGGCCGGGTCGCCCATGCGCAGGTTCGCGGCGGCGGCTACCAGGCGTTGCATAAAGGGCTCGTACAGGGCGCGCGCGACAAACAGCCGCGAGCCGGCAATACAGGCCTCGCCCGAGGAGCTGAAAATGCCGTAGAGCACGCCCGCCACTGCGTGGTCGAGGTCGGCGTCATCAAGGACGATGGTCGGCGACTTGCCGCCCAGCTCCAAAGACACCGGCATCATCTTGTCGGCGGCGATATGGGCGATGTGCTTGCCAGTGCGGGTGCCGCCGGTGAACGACACGCGCTTGACCAGCGGGTGGCGGGTCAGGGCGTCGCCCAGCAGCGAGCCCTTGCCGGGCAGCACGCTGATCAGGCCCTTGGGCAGGCCGGCCTCTTCGCACAGACTGGCCAGACGCAGGGCCAGCAGCGGGGTGATTTCCGCCGGTTTGATCACCACCGCATTGCCCGCCGCCAGGGCTGGCGCGACCTTCTGCGCCTCGCTGGCAATCGGTGAGTTCCACGGGGTGATCGCGGCGACCACGCCCATCGGCTCATACACGCTCATGCTGACGAAATCACCGCGCGACGGGGTGATGGTTTCTTCCAGGGTTTCGCAGGCGGCGGCGAAGAACTGGAAAGTGCCGGCCGCACTGGCCACCAGCGCACGGGTTTCATTGATCGGCTTGCCGTTGTCCTGGCGTTGCAGCTGCGCCAGTTCCTCACTGTGCAGGCGGATCAGCTCGGCGATGCGGTACAGCACACCGGCCCGCTCATGGGGTTTGCGCTGGGCCCAGCCGCTGTGCAGGAAGGCCTGGTGCGCGCCCTGGATGGCGTCTTCCACATCCTGCAAATCGGCAGCGTTAAGCCAGGCCACGGCCTCGCCAGTGGCCGGGTAGCGGCTGGCGTAGCGCTCGCCACGGCCCAGGCGCCAGTGGCCGGCGATGCAGATCGGTAAAGTCTGTTCGAGGGTCATCGACGGGCTCCTAAATTGAGATGGCATGGGCGTGGTTGCCCAAGGCACGGACCACGCTGTACACGGTCAGCGCCGAGGTCTTGGGGTTGGCCAAAAGCGGCTTGCCGCGCAGGCTCAACTCGAAACGGCCAAAGGCGCCACGGGCTTCGAAGTGGTGGACGTTTTCGTCGCTGTGGGGGTCGGCGATCAGCGTGACGTGGGTGCGATCCAGGCCCAGCCCGGCCAGGGACAGGGTGGCCGCAACGTTGGCGTTTTTCGGGTACAGCCGTGCGGCCTCACGGGCACTGCCCTGGAAGATCACCGTGGCTTCGCGGATGCTGTCCAGGTCGCAAGCCTGCTCGCCGGGAGTGTTCTTCCAGGCGCGGGCTGGCTTGCGCCCGGTGTAGTTGACTGAGTCCAGGCCGCCGACCTTGGCCGCCGACAACGCATCAATACCGCCAATCGCCCCGGGCAGCAGCTCGATGCGGGTCTTGCCGCGCTCGGCGGCGGCCTCCAGGCGTTCCACCAGGCCCACTTCGGACAAGGCGCCGACCGACACAATCAGGCAGGCAATCCCACGCTCCAGGGCCGGCAGCACATGCTCTTCGATGGCGCGGTGGCCGGCGCACTCCACCAGCAAATCCGGGCGCGTATCGGCCGGCAAGGCGGTCAGCACCTGCGGCGGTTGTTTGAAACTGGCCAGGCGCTGGCGCACCAGGGCTTCGGAGCCCTCGGAAGCGATGACGTAATCCACGCACAACTGCGGATCGTTCTCCAGCAGCTCCAGCACGCCGACGCCAATGGCGCCGCAGCCGATCATGGTGATATGCAACATGCGACGATCCTCAGGCGGTGGCCTTCTGGGCTTTGGTTTCGCTGTTGGGCGGGCCGGCGAACTGGGTGGCGAAGTTGCCCACGCTGAGCATGTCCACTTCCAGCAGGAACGGGCCGGGCTGGCTCAAGGCGCTGTCAACCACCTTGCCGAAATCCTTGAGGTCGGTGACCAGGCCATGGCGCAGGCCCATGGATTCGGCGAGCTTGGTGTAGTCCGGGGTGTGCAGGTCGACATAGCAATGCCGGCTGCCGTAGACCGCGTCCTGGATATTGCGGATCACCCCGTAGCGCTGGTCGTTCATCAGCAGAATCACCAGGTTGGCGCGCTCCTGGACCAGGGTCGCCAGCTCACCCAGGTTGAGGATGAAACCGCCATCGCCCGCCAGGGCAAACACCTTGCGCTCGGGCGCGGTTTCAGCGGCTGCCACCGCGGCACCGATGCCCATCGCCAGGCCCTGGCCAATACCGCCGCCCAAGGCGTGAACCCCGGCGCGTGGGTGGTACAGGTTGAGCAGGCGGTTGCCCCAGATGCTGTTGGACAGGGTCACATCGCGCACCCAGGAGAAGTTGCGCCCGGTGCTGGCCTGCAATTGCTCGACCATCGCCGAGTACGGGCCCAGGTCCGCCACCAGTTGGCTGCGCGACTGTTCACGCACGGCCTTGAGTTCGGCGAGGAACTGCGGGTCGGTGTGCAGGCGGCCTTCCAGGCGGTCAGCCAACCCTTCCAGGGCCAGGGCCGCGTCGCCGCAGATAAACAGTTCGCTGGCATAGCTGCGGCCTTCGATGGCCGGGTTGGCGTCGATGCGCAGCGTGTTCTGCGGCAGCTTGAGCGCGTACTTGAAGGTCTCATTGCTGCGCAGGCGCGACCCGGCGATCAGCAGTGCATCGCAGGTTTGCAGGAACTGCTCGACCCGCTTGTTCTGCGAAAAGGCCCCCAGGCAACGTTCGTCGTCTTCGTTAACCACGCCGCGACCCTGGGTCGAGGTGATCACCCCCACGCCCATCGCCAGCAGGCGCTTGACCTGCGCCCCGGCATGCCGCGCGCCGCCGCCGAGCCAGAGCATCGGGCGTTTGGCACTGGCCAGGCGCGCGGCCACCAGGTCGAGGGCTTCCGGTGCCGGCACAGCGACTGGGATCGGCAGTGGCGACAGGTCGGTGGGCATTGGGATAAAGGCCGACTGGATGTCGATCGGGATCTCGACGCTGACCGGGCCGGTGGGCGCGGTCAGCGCGGTCTGCACCGCGAGCTTCAGGGTACTGATGGCGGTCTCGACGCTGCGCACGCGGAAGGCCGCCTTGGACACGGCCTTGAGCATGTTCAACTGGTCGCGGGCTTCGTGGATATACGCCAGTTCCTGGTCCAGGTACGGCGTCTCGATCTGCCCGGTGATGTGCAGCACCGGGGTGCCGGCAGTCTGCGCTTCAACCATGGCCCCAGCCGCATTGCCGGCGGCAGTGCCGGTGGAGGTCAGGCACACGCCCAGGCCACCGGTGGTGCGGGCATAGGCGTCGGCCATGTTGGCGGCGCCGGCTTCACCCCGGGCCATGACAAAGCGGATATTGCCGCGCACGGCGAAGGCATCGAGGATCGGCATGTTGTGGATCGAGATCACGCCAAACGCGGCCTTGACGTCGCATTGTTCGAGAAAGGCGGTGATGGCAGCGCCCACGGTGACAGTGTTTTCATTACGCATGGCGGGACAGGCCTCCAGAGACATCGATATGGCTGCCTGTGGTGTAAGCCGACAGAGGCGAGGCCAGAAACAGGATCGCGCGGGCCGCTTCAATCGGCAGGCCCAGGCGCCCCAGGGGAATATGTTTTTGTTGGGCCAGGCGGGCGGTCCATTGCGCCCAGTCGAGGTCGCGTTCTTCACGCGCTTCGAAGCGGCGGCGCCATTGCCCGGACTCCACCAGGCCAATCAGGATGCCGTTGACGCGGATGCCTTGCGGGGCGAATTCGGTGGCCATCGAGCGCACCAGGTTCTTGATCCCGGCGCGGGCAGCGGAGGTGGCGACCATGTGCGGTTCCGGCTGGCTGGCCAGCAGTGAGTTGACGCAGACAATCGCGGCGTCGGCCTGGCTTTGCAGCTGCGGCGTGAAGGCGCGGACCGGGTTGATCACCGAAAAAAACTTCAGGTGCAGCTCTTCGGTCCAGGCGCTGTCGGTGGTGTCGGCAAAGGTCGAGACCCGGCCTTGCCCGGCGTTGTTGATCAGCACGCTGGCGGCGCCCAGCGCGGCCTGGCTGGCGCTGGCAAAGGCGTTGACCGATTCGCCATCGAGCACATCGCACACCTGGGCCAGCAGTTGGCCTTGCGGGAAACGTTGGCGCAGGTCGCTTTCGGCACGGCGCAGGCGTTCTGCATCGCGGCCGCAAAACGCAACGGCCGCACCGGCTTCCAGCAGCAGTTCGACGCATGCCAGGCCAATGCCCGAGGAGCCTCCGGTGACGATTGCGGTGCGGCCCTGCAATGAATAAAGGCTCATCTCAATCTCTCATCAAGGCAGTGACGCGGGGCTGCCCGCTGTGGGCGCCGCCGTTGTAGTTGAGCAGGCGCGACAGCTCGTCGGCGCTGCGCCGCACTTGGTTCAGCAGCTCCTCAAAATTCACATGACCGATCTGCGTGGTCGGGATGGTCACGCCGAGGGCGGCCACGATGTCGCCGCTCTGGTCGCGCACGGGCGCGGCCACTGTGGAAATCGCCGACTCAAAGAACCCTTCGCCGCTGACAAAGCCGCGCTGGCGGTCGGCCTGGAGCATGTCGAACAGCTCCATCACGGTTTTCGGGGTGCAGTGGGAGTGCTGTTCCAGGTGCTCCTCGGGGTACAGCTCGCGCAGTTCGGCCAGTGACAGGTCTTCGAGGAGGATGCGCCCCAGCACCGTGGCATGGGCCGGCAGGCGGGTGCCGACGTTGACCGCGTTGGAGAACACCGAAGGCGGCGACACCTTGGCCACGTACACGATGGAACGCCCGTCGCGCACCACCAGGTTGCTCGGGTAGTTAACCCGGTCGCACAAACGGGCCAGCAGTGGCTGGCCGAGTTCGGTCAGCTCCAGCGACGCCAGGTACTCGAAGCCCAGGCGCAGCACCGACATGCCCAGGCGGTATTCGTTGCCGCTGCGGGTGACGAAGCCCATGGTTTCCAGGGTGGTCAGCAAGCGGAAAATCGTCGAGCGCGGCAGCGCCAGGCGCCGCGCCAGTTCCGGCGCGGTCAGGGTCCGGTTGCGCCGGCTGAACTCGCAGAGCAGCAACAAGCCGCGCTCCAGGCCCGGCACGATGTATTTGTCCTGAGCATCCTTCAGCAGATCTGAGTCGTTCATAGGGTTCTACCTGTCAGGGATTGTTTGAGGGCGTAGGCCAGGCGACCGGCAACCACCAGCGGTTGTTCGATGGGGCTGGCATGGCCTGCGTCGGCGATCAGGTTGAAGCTGGCACCCAGGGCCTTGGCCACGCCCAGGCAGGTGTCGGGTGGGGTGATGCTGTCGGCTTCGCCGCAATGCACCTCGCAGGGCATTGCAGGTTGGCCGTGGCGCAGCAAGTCGTCGCCGCACAGCAGTTCGATGGCCTGGCGATAGCCCAGCGGGTTCAGGCGGGCCATGTTCCAGTGCACCCAGGCCAACGCTTGGGGCTGGGCACTGGGCGAGAGCATGTGGGCGCTGCGCTGCTCGGCCAGCCCGGCGATGCCCAGGCGTTGCAGGTTGTCCAGGCGTTGCTGGCGCACTTGCTGGCGCTGCGCGTTGCGCTCGGGCGCGCCATAGCCACGAGCGGGGCTGATCAGTACCAGGCGGCTCACGCGTCTGGCCTGGGCACTGCGGGCCAAGGCCAGGGCGGTCAGTGCGCCCAGGGAATGGCCGACCAGCACGCACTCGTCCACCTCCAGCGCATCGAGCATCTGCACCAGGCGCGCGGCGTATTGCTCGGCCTTGGGTACTTGCGATTCCAGGGGGCTGGAGTCGCCATAGCCGGGCGCGTCCCAGGCGATGACCCGCGCCTGGGCCGCCAGATGTTGTGCCACCTGCAGCCAGGACGCCGCGCCCGAGCCGATGCCGTGCAGCAACACCACTGCCGGTCCCGTGCCGCATACCCGCAGGGCCTGCTGACCACCTGCTGACGCGACCCGTTGCTGGGGGAAATCGCGCTGCAGTTGGGCTTGCAGGTCAGCCGTCGAAGCGGCGTGCGTGAGTCCTGGCAACATGGGCTTACCCGCGCTTGATCGAGGCCAGAGGGTGCTCTGGCGGATAGGTCGGGGTGATCGGTTTTTTCGCGCCGAGCATCACGCACATCAGCGCGTCTTCATCGCCGATGTTGATTTCTTCGCGGTACACGCCGGGCGGCACGGAAATCACGTCGCGGTCGGTGAGGATGGTCTCGAAGCGCTCGCCGTCCTTTTCCAGCACCACCTTGAGTTTGCCGCGCAGCACGAAAAACACTTCTTCGACGTCAATGTGCAGGTGCGGCGGGCCTTCATGGCCAGCCGGGATGACCATGGTGGAAAAGGTGAAGTGCTCCGACGGGATGGTGTTCATGTCGGTGCTGATGCCAGTGCCGCCCGTGCCGATGTAGCGCATTTGCGCGCGGCGGAACTTGGGGTCGTAGTCAGCCTGGAACTTCAGGGCATCCCAGTCGTACTTGCGCGTCTCGTAACGGGCGATGCGCGTGCTCATCCAGCTTTCCAGGCTGGCGCCGGCAGGGCGGTCCCAGCTTTTCGGGGTGTCGTTTTGGGCAGATAGATCAGTCATGACAGTCTCCAGATCAAGGCATGACGAACCCGCCGTTGACCGGCAGGGTTTGTCCAGTGATAAAGCGGGCAAGGTCGGACAGCGCGAACAGCACGGCGCCGCTGACGTCTTCGGGCAATTGCGGGCGTTGCAGGGCCCGTTGGTCGTTGTACAAACGGTGGCGCGCCTCGGGCACGTAGGCGGTGGCTTCCACCAGCACCAGGCCGGGGGCGATGGCGTTGACGGTGATGTTGTCGCTGCCCAGCTCTCGCGCCAGGCTGCGGGTCATGGCGATGATCGCGCCCTTGCTGGCGACATAGGCCAACAGGTTCGGCGCGCCCCACAGCGGAGTGTCCGAGGCCAGGTTGACGATGGCGCCCTGGCCGCTGGCGCGCAGGGCCGGCAGGCAGGCGGTGGTCATCAGCCAGGTGCCGCGCACGTTGACCTGCATCACCTGGTCCCAGGTGTCGATGCTCAATGCTTCGCAGCCCTTGCCGCCGGAGTTGGTGATCGAGGCGTTGTTCACCAAGCCATCGAGGCCGCCCAGCAGGCTGATCGTCGCGTCGACACAGGCCTGGATCGACGGGGGTTGGGCCAGGTCGACGGTGACGGCCTGCACATCCAGGCCCAGCGCCCGCAACTCACCGGCGGCCTGCTGCACACGTTCGTGCAGCACATCGGCAATCACCACTCGGGCACCGGCCTGGCCGATGGCCTGGGCAAAGGCATAGCCCAGGCCACGGGCGCCACCGGTGACCAGCACGCGACGGCCTGCAAGCAAAAGGTCATGGCGGCTCATCATTGGGTGCTCAACATGGCTTTGGGCATGTAGTGCAGGACGCGTTTTTCCGCCCACACCACTGCGCCGTAGGCGATCACCCCAATCAGGGTCAGCGCGACAATGGCGACGAACACCCCGGCGGTATTGCCCTGGCCCTCGGCGTCCACCAGCAAAAAGCCCAGGCCCTGGTTGCCGCCGACCAGTTCACCGACGGTGACGCCGATCACGGCCAGGGTCGAGGCAATGCGCAGGCCGGAAAACAGTGCGGCCATGGCCGAGGGGAACTCCACCAGGCGGAAGATCTGCCAGCGGTTGGCGTTCATGGTGCGTACCAGGTTGATCATGTCCGGGTCGACGGTGCGTATCGCCGAGAGCACGTTGATCATCACCGGGAAAAACACGATCAGGATCGCGATCAGAATCTTCGGGTAGATGGTGTAGCCCAGCCACATCACGAACAGCGGCGCGAAGGCGACTTTCGGCGCGATCTGCAAGGCCAGGATGTACGGCGACAACATGGCCTCGGCAGCCGGCGACAGGCCCAGCGAGACACCGATCACCACCCCCAGCAGGGCGCCGAGGGCGAAGCCGACAACGATCTCCAGCGCGGTGATCAGGGTGTGTTGCAGCAGGCCGCCGGTCTGCCACATCACCAGGCCTTCCTGGGCTACGCGGCTGAGTTTGGGCATGACGAACTCGGGCATGCCGAGCAGGCCGGGGCCCCATTGCCAGAGGACCAGGAACAGGATCAGCAGCGCGACGCTACCGAGCACGGAGTTATTGTTTTTCATCGTGTACGTACCTCAATGTCCCGGTGGTTCACTGTGCGGCGACCGGGCTGTCGACGAATTGGTTGGTGAAGAGGTCTTCAAGCGGAGTCGCCTGGGTGACGATGCCTTCGCTGACATAGAACTGCAGGACCTTGTCCAGGTGCTGCGGATCGATGTGCCCGAGCACGGCCTGCTTGGCGTAGACGTGTTCGACGTAGAGCTTGAAGATCTTCTCCAGCGAGTCCTCCTTGCCGGCATACGCCGGTACCGCCTTGGCGAAGGTCACGGCAGCGGCGCGCGGGTCCTGGATGATGTCGCGCATGCCTTGCAGGGTGCCCTGGATCACGCCGCGCACGAGCTTGGGCTGGTTCTTGATGGCGTCGTCGGAAGCGAGAATCGCCTGGGCCATGCTTTCGAAGATCTGGTCCTGGGGAATCAACTTGATCTGCACCCCGGCTTCCTCGGCATTGATCACCCAGTCCGGCACCCCGGCCATGGCCTGGGCCTTGTTGGCGGAGAACAACTGCCAGACGCCGGCGGGGCCGGCGGCCTGGATGTTCACGTCGTTCTTGCCCAGCCCGGCTTTGCGCAGCGAAGCGAGCAGGGCGTAGTAGGTGGTGTCGGAGTACGACATCACCGTCATGGTCTTGCCCTTGAGGTCGCTGATGCGGTTGATGTTGTCCTTGGCGTTGGTGGCGATCATCGTCACGCCGCCGTCGCCCAGCACCGCCACGGCGCGTACCGGGATGCCATTGGCCCGCACCACGATAGGCGTGTCACCGATGGCCCCGCCGATCAACGCGTTACCGGCGCCGATCTGCTTGGCCACATCCACGCCACCTTTGGCGGCGATGAACGTCAAGTCCAGGTCCTGGGCCGTGTAGTAGCCCTTTTCCTTGGCGATGATCCACGGTGCGAACGCGGGCGAGTTGGGCGGCGCCGGCAGCAGGTAGGTGACCTTGGTCGGCTGCGCCTGGGCGGCACAGGCCACACCGAGGCCCAGGCTGAGGGCGCAAAGACGTTGAAACAGAGACTTGAGCATGGGGACTCCGGAATCGGTTGGGGGCCGCAAGGGCGGTGATCAGTGCAGTTCGGTGTCGGCGCCGACCTGGAGCAACTCCATCAGGCGGCCTACCAGCGGGCCGATTTCCGGCAGCTTGCGGCGCTCCAGGGGGTTGTCGCGAAACGGCAGGTCGATGCTGATTTCTTCGATGATCGTGCCGGGGCGGGCGCTCATGACCAGCAAGCGGTCGGACATGGCGATGCCTTCGATCAGGTCGTGGGTGATGAACAGCGCGGTTTTCTTCTCGTCGAAGAGCATCCGTGCCATGTCCTGTTGCAGGATCATCTTGGTCTGGGCATCGAGGGCCGAGAACGGCTCGTCGAGGAACAGCACCTGCGGGTCGATGGCCAGGGTGCGGGCCAGGGCGGCGCGCTGGCGCATGCCACCGGAGAGCTGGAACGGGTAGTGATCGGCGTAGCCATTGAGGTGGCAGCGGTCGAGCAGGTCCAGGGCCACCTTCTGCCGGGTGGCGGCAGGCACGCCCTGGATTTCCAGGCCCAGTTCGACGTTGCGGCGGATGCTGCGCCAGGGCATCAGCAGGTCCTTTTGCAGCATGAACGCGACCTGCGGCACCGGCCCGGTGACCGGCTCGCCACCGACGAACACTTCACCTTCGCTGGGGCGGTACAGACCCGAACCCATGTTCAGGATGGTGCTCTTGCCGCAACCGGAAGGGCCGATGATCGACACCACTTCACCCCGGCGAATCTTGAAGTTCACCTCGCGAATGGCGAAGGGCGCGTCCGCTTTACCCTTGGCCGGGAAACATTTACCGACATTGCGAAATTCAATTTCAGTCGGCTCCAGCTCTTCCCTGAGAGCTTGGTTATTCCATTGGGGCGTCACGGCGTACATCTCTTTCACAGCCATCAGGAAGGTACTCTGGTCTGTTTTATAGGTGATACGCCGTTTAGTGCATGAACAATGCCAGGGGTTTATTTCCTACAGGTTTTTAGTAAATGTCCTTTTATATGAATGACTTGGGGTTAAGTAATTGAAAGTTTGACGTTTCATATATGAAACGTTGGTTCTTATATGGCACGAATTTGCACACTGTTCGGGCATGTAATGGGAAGTTGCGAGAGGTCGGTGCTTTTTCAGGTAACGCGGGGAAGTTAATAAACGGCTTATTTGTTTTATATATAAAACGCAGTTGCGCGCTTCTATATAGGTACTAGTGGGAGCGAGCCAACTCGCTCAGGGGGCAGGCGTTAAAAAAGCAAAAAAAAAGGGCCTGAAGATCGAAATCTTCAAGCCCTCAAAAGGGTGAGAGGTGTCTAGTCCCTCAACCTGGTGAGCGGTGCTACATGCGTTCAGGCCTTCAAAGGCACCAGACGCGGGGCAATCATGTTTTCCGGGCGCAGGATGTCGTCGAGCATGGCGTCGTCGAGCAAGCCTTCTTCGCGCACCAGTTCCAGCACGCCACGGCCGCTTTCAAGGGCGATACGGGCGATGCGGGTGGCGTTTTCATAGCCGATGTACGGGTTCAGCGCGGTGACCAGGCCGATGGAGTGCTCCACCAGTTCGCGGCAGCGTGCTTCGTTGGCGGTGATGCCGACGATGCAGTGTTCGCGCAGCATGTCCATGGCGCGTTGCAGCAGGCGGATCGAGTCGAAGATCTTGAAAGCGATCAGCGGCTCCATCACGTTCAGTTGCAGTTGGCCGCCTTCGGCCGCCATGGTCAGGGCCAGGTCGTTACCGATGACCTGGAAGGCCACCTGGTTCACGGCTTCCGGGATGACCGGGTTGACCTTGCCGGGCATGATCGAGCTGCCTGGCTGACGCGCTGGCAGGTTGATTTCGTTGATCCCGGTACGTGGGCCGCTGGACAGCAGGCGCAGGTCGTTGCAGATCTTCGACAGCTTCACCGCGGTACGCTTGAGCATGCCGGAGAACAGCACGAACGCGCCCATGTCGGAGGTGGCTTCGATCAGGTCGGCCGCCGGTACCAGCGGCTGGCCGCTGATGGTGGCCAGGCGTTGTACGGCCAGGGCCTGGTAACGCGGGTCGGCGTTGATGCCGGTACCGATGGCGGTGCCGCCCAGGTTGACTTCGGTCAGCAGCTCCGGAGCCAGGGTCTTGAGGCGTGCCAGGTCTTCACCCAGGGTCGTGGCGAAGGCGCGGAATTCCTGGCCGAGGGTCATCGGCACGGCGTCTTGCAGTTGGGTGCGGCCCATTTTCAGAACGTGGCCGAACTCGACACCTTTGGCGGCGAACGCCTGGATCAGGCTGTCGAGGCTGGCCAGCAGCGCGTCATGGCCCAACAGCAGACCCAGGCGGATCGCGGTCGGATAGGCGTCGTTGGTCGACTGCGCCATGTTCACGTCGTTGTTGGGGTGCAGGTATTGGTATTCGCCCTTGTTGTGGCCCATGGCCTCCAACGCGATGTTGGCGATGACTTCGTTGGCATTCATGTTGGTTGAAGTGCCAGCGCCGCCTTGAATCATGTCCACCACGAACTCTTCGTGGAAGTCGCCGCGTATCAGGCGGGCACAGGCTTCGCTGATGGCAGCGTGCTTGGCTTCGCTGAGCTGGCCCAACTCGCGGTTGGCATCAGCGGCGGCTTGCTTGACCATTGCCAGACCGACCACCAATTTCGGGTAATGCGAAATCGGAACGCCGGAGAGACGGAAGTTGTTCACCGCTCGCAGGGTCTGGATGCCGTAGTACGCTTGGGCAGGTACTTCGAGTACGCCAAGCAGGTCTTTTTCTGTACGGAATGATGCAGCAGAGGACATGACGGAAATCATCTCGATATGGACCCGGGCTAGGCCGGAACGCTGTGAATGCTAGGCTTGTGGAAATTTTTGGGCCAATGCTATTAAGCGCTGGCCTATGCACAAACGGCATAATGTTGATGTGACCCGGTTATCATGGCGGGCGTGTGTGCCAAAATGGTGCATGCCCTGGAGAATCAGATGAACCTTGAAAGCAAATGGCTGGAAGACTTTAGCGCCCTGGCGGCCACGCGCAGCTTCTCCCAGGCGGCGGAGCGGCGCTTTGTCACCCAGCCGGCCTTCAGTCGACGCATCCGCAGCCTTGAGGCGGCCCTGGGACTGACCCTGGTCAACCGCTCGCGCACGCCCGTCGAGCTGACGGCGGCGGGGCAGTTGTTTTTGGTCACGGCGCGCACGGTGGTCGAGCAACTGGGTGAAGTGCTGCGGCATTTGCATCACCTTGAAGGCGGCCAGGGCGAAGTCATGCAAGTGGCGGCAGCGCACTCCCTGGCGCTGGGTTTTTTCCCACGCTGGATCGCGCAATTGCGCAACGAAGGGCTGAACATCGCCACGCGCCTGGTGGCCACCAACGTCGGCGATGCGGTGCATGCCCTGCGCGAAGGCGGCTGCGACCTGATGTTGGCGTTCTACGACCCGGACGCAGCCATGCAAATGGATCCGGAGATTTTCCCGTCACTGCACTTGGGCAACACTGAAATGCTCCCGGTGTGCGCCGCCGATGCCGATGGCAAGCCGTTGTTCGACCTGGAAGGCGAGGGCAGTGTGCCGCTGCTGGCCTACAGCGCCGGGGCGTTCCTCGGCCGTTCGGTGAACCTGCTGTTGCGCCAGCGCGCGCTGCGCTTTACCACGGTGTATGAAACCGCCATGGCCGACAGCCTGAAAAGCATGGCCCTGGAAGGGTTGGGGATTGCCTGGGTGCCACAGTTGAGCGTGCGCGCCGAACTGGCCCGGGGCGAGCTGGTGGTGTGTGGCGGGCCGCAGTGGCATGTGCCGCTGGAGATTCGCCTGTATCGCTGTGCGTTGGTGCGCAAGGCGAACGTGCGATTGCTGTGGCGCAAGCTGGAAGGTGGGGCGGCGCAGAATAGCTGAGCCCAACACAAACTCAATAAGCACTAGATAGAGAGTTGTGTAGATACCTATGCTGCGATAGCGGTGTATCAGCCGACATTGCAGGCAAGCCAGCTCCCAGAGTATTTCGGGGTGTTTTCGCTGACTCTAAAGTCAATAAAACCGCAGGTTTGAAGCGTAAGACAGATGGTCGGCACAGGGGCTGTTTATCTGCATTATTACGGTATACTGCGCGGCCTTCGGCCGGTCCAACCGGCCTTAATTCGTACAACAAGCCACGCCGGATTTCCCGCGTGGCTTGTTGTTTTTTGACGCGCCTGCGGGCGCCCAGAGAGAAGAGGCACGACGATGAGTGCATTGGTTGGCGTGATCATGGGCTCCAAGTCCGATTGGTCCACCCTTAGCCACACCGCCGATATGCTGGAAAAACTCGGCATTCCGTTTGAAGTGAAGGTGGTTTCCGCCCACCGCACGCCGGACTTGCTGTTCCAGTATGCCGATGAAGCAGAATCCCGTGGCATCGAGGTGATTATCGCCGGTGCCGGTGGCGCAGCCCACCTGCCGGGCATGTGTGCGGCCAAGACCCACTTGCCGGTGCTCGGCGTGCCGGTGCAGTCGTCGATGCTCTCGGGTGTGGATTCGCTGCTGTCCATCGTGCAGATGCCCGCCGGGATTCCGGTGGCCACCCTGGCGATTGGCAAGGCCGGCGCGATCAACGCGGCATTGCTGTCGGCCAGTATCCTGGGCGCCAAGCATCCACAGTTCCACGCGGCCCTGAAGAAATTCCGCGCCGAACAGACTGACAGCGTCCTGGACAATCCAGACCCACGCATCGCCTGAGGTTGTTGATTGATGAAAATCGGTGTAATCGGTGGCGGCCAACTGGGTCGCATGCTGGCCTTGGCGGGTACGCCGCTGGGGATGAACTTCGCGTTTCTTGATCCGGCGCCGGACGCCTGTGCGGCGGCCCTGGGCGAACACCTGCGGGCGGACTACAGCGACCCGGACCACTTGCGCCAATTGGCCGATGAAGTCGATCTGGTGACCTTCGAATTCGAAAGCGTGCCAGCCGAAACCGTGGCGTTTCTGTCGCAATTCGTCCCGGTGTACCCGAGCGCTGAAGCACTGCGCATCGCCCGTGACCGCTGGTTCGAAAAGAGCATGTTCAAGGACCTGGGCATTCCGACTCCGGCCTTCGCCGACATCCAGTCCCAGGCGGACCTGGATGCGGCGGTCGCCAGCATCGGCCTGCCGGCGGTGCTGAAAACCCGCACCCTGGGTTATGACGGCAAGGGCCAGAAAGTCCTGCGTACCGAAGCCGATGTGGTCGGCACGTTCGCCGAACTGGGCAGTGTCGCCTGCCTGCTGGAAGGCTTCGTGCCGTTCACCGGCGAAGTCTCGCTGGTGGCCGTGCGCGCCCGTGATGGCGAAACGCGCTTCTACCCGTTGGTGCACAACACCCACGACAGCGGCATCCTCAAGCTGTCCGTGGCCAGCACCGACCACCCGTTGCAGGCCCTGGCCGAAGACTATTCCAGCCGAGTGCTCAAGCAACTGGATTATGTCGGCGTGATGGCATTCGAGTTCTTTGAAGTCGACGGTGGCCTCAAGGCCAACGAAATTGCCCCGCGCGTGCATAATTCCGGGCACTGGACCACCGAAGGCGCCGAGTGCAGCCAGTTCGAAAACCACCTGCGGGCGGTAGCGGGCTTGCCACTGGGTTCCACGGCCAAGGTGGGCGAGAGCGCGATGCTCAACTTCATTGGCGTGGTGCCGCCGGTAGAGCAGGTCATTGCGATTGATGACTGCCACCTGCATCACTACGGCAAGGCGTTCAAGGCCGGGCGCAAGGTCGGCCACGCCAACCTGCGTTGCAAGGACCGCGCGACACTCGACGCGCAGATCGCCAAGGTCCAGGCGCTGATCGCCGCGCAATAACCCACGGGCTGGCGGGAACCATTGGTGACCGCCATCCTCTGATTGCAGGACGCCAAAGTCTGACTAGGCTTCAGCTAACTTTCATTCAGAGGGAAATGCCATGGGTATCATTGGGACCATCTTTATCGGTTTGATCGTCGGCCTGCTGGCGCGTTTCCTGAAACCAGGCGACGACAGCATGGGCTGGATCATGACCATCCTGCTGGGTATCGCCGGCTCCCTGGCGGCGACCTATGGCGGTCAGGCCCTGGGTATCTACCAGGCAGGTCAGGGTGCAGGTTTCATTGGCGCGCTGGTGGGTGCCATTGTGTTGCTGGTGATCTACGGTCTGCTGAAAAAGAAGTAATTTAGCGACAGGCCCTCTGCGCTGCGCAGGCGCAGAGGGCTAGAATGCCGGCACTGTTCTTATTTGCCGAGCCCCTTCATGCGCCGCCTTCTGTTGACTGCCCTTTTGCTGGGTTCAAGCCTGGCCCACGCCGCTGAGCTTACGGAAACCGACTGGCTGGAACTGATGCCCGAGTCGGACCAGAAGGCTCTCGAACAAATGCCGGATATCGACCACAACTCCCCAGAAGCCCTGGGCACCTTTACCGAAAAGGGTGGCCTGAAACAGAGCAAGGGCTTGCCGGCGGTGATGTATTCGACCAAGACCGTGGCCGCCATGAACGGCAAGCACATCCGTCTTGGCGGTTATCCGGTGCCATTGGAAACCGATGCCAAGGGCCGCAGCACCCTGTTTTTCCTGGTGCCTTACCCGGGCGCCTGCATTCACGTACCGCCGCCGCCGCCCAATCAACTGGTGCTGGTGCGCTATCCCAAAGGCTTGAAGCTGGACGATATCTACACGCCGTTGTGGGTCACTGGCACGTTGAAGGTGGAGACGGTCAACAACGACCTGGCGGATGCAGCGTATGCGCTGGATGCAGGGGTGGTGCGGGTGGTGCAGGAGTCGGACCTGTAACCGGCGCCAAAAATCCCCTTGTGGGAGCAAGCCTGCTCCCACATTCGATTGGGATTACAGGGGCAGGCTGGCGATGCTCACACCCATGGTGTGACTAGCACCCGGTGCCAATGCCACCACATCGTCCAGCACGTTCGCCGTCTCGATGCACAGCATGCCCTGCCAGCCATCGTCGGCCATATCATCGAAAGCCTTGGCCCGTTCGGTCCATGGGTTCCAGATCACGGTCGATTTGGACCCTTCGCTGGTGAGCTGGATCCGGCGTTGCCAGTCTTGATCGACGATGTTCAATTGAGCTGGAGTATCGAGGTAGATACGATCGGTCTCTGCAGCGAAGTGCAGTGCGCCGGCCTGTTGCTTGGTCACCCAGCCGTCGGCGGTATCGATATAGTCCAATCCGTCCAGGCCTTCGACCTGCACCTTGCGCACGTCGCTGACTGCGAAGTAGCTGTGCAGCGCCTGGCTGATGGTCACGGTGTCGGTGCCACGGTTGTGGCTGGTCAGGCGGATATGCAGTTGCTCGTCGAGCAGGATGCTCATTTTCAGATCGACCTGATGCGGCCAATCCGGGAAGCCGCCAGCAGGTGCCGGCAATACCAGCTCAACCCGATTGTCTTCGACGCCGGCCAAGGTCCAGATGGCCGTGCGCGCGAAACCATGGGCGCCGGCCGGCTGATCACTCTGGCGCATCGCCTTGACGCTTTGCGGGTTGCGGTCAAACACACCAAACCACGGCCAGCACACCGGCACACCCGTACGGATACCTTTGCCAGCCTTGAATACGGCCTGGTCGTTGGGCCAGATCACCGGCTTGGCGCCCGCGGGCTGGTAGCTGAAGATGTGCGCGCCTTGTTGGGCCACCAGCACTTCGGCGCCGTTGTGGCGGATGCGCCAGCAGTCCAGCTCATCCATTTTCACGGTTTCAAGGTGGGGCGTAGGCATACAAGGCTCTCTTAGTGACAGGCAATGGGGCAATGGACCGCCAAACCGCCGCGAGGTTTAACGCGCCCGCGACGGAACCGAGCGAGTGCGACCGCTGCCATCAATGGCGACGAACACAAACACCGCCTCGGTGACTTTGCGCCATTCGCTGGACAGCGGGTCATCGCTCCACACTTCGACCATCATCTGGATCGAGCTGCGGCCGATTTCCAGGGCCTGGGTGTAGAAGGACAGCTGCGCGCCCACTGCCACCGGAACCAGGAAGGCCATGCGGTCAATGGCGACGGTAGCCACGCGACCACCGGCGACCTTGCTGGCCATTGCCGTGCCAGCCAGGTCCATCTGCGCCACCAGCCAGCCGCCGAAAATATCGCCGAAACCGTTGGTTTCACGGGGGAGTGCGGTGATTTGCAGGGCGAGATCGCCTTGCGGGATAGGATCTTCTTGTTCGAGTTCGATCATGCCGGGGGTGCCTCTGACCCGTGACTCTTGGACTATGTAATCGGTGAATAGCCGTCTTGGAAAAACGATTCAGCCCCGAACATACTACGTTCGTCACGTTTTTCGAAAGGCGCCTGAAGGGAAACTCTGCGAAATCGGCTGGCCGGTGCCAACGACGTTTTCGCGCAACTTCCACGGATATGCCGGTGCAAGGTGGGCAGTATATCGGTCGATAGCCTGCGCGACGACCGTCCGGCCCTGATTTTGTACATCTATCTGCACGGCTTTACAGGCGTCAAGGAAATGGCCAAAACAGTCATGCAACTTGAGGGGTTTGACCATTGTGCCTTTTGAACTCTGCGCTCCAGTATTTGCTGGCGTTTTCGGTCCCCGATAATAATTCGAAGAGGGAATAGGCGGGCCTTGCAAGGTGGTGACTTTGCGAGTCGGCGCCAGTCGCTGTGCAGGTGTTTAGACTGTGCTTTTGCGGGCAATTTGTTATCTTGCCGGACCTGCCAGGCCAAACCAGCACTGTTGCGGATTCCTGATCTGACCTAATAAGAGAAGCCTTGCCATGACCACAGTGCCTTCAAGCATTGCGCCGCCCGCACGACCGCTGAACCGCAACGACTACAAAACCCTGTCGCTGTCCGCCCTGGGGGGCGCGCTGGAGTTCTACGACTTCATCATCTTCGTGTTCTTCGCCACTGTGGTCGGGAAGCTGTTTTTCCCCGCCGACATGCCCGAATGGCTGCGCCTGATGCAGACCTTCGGCATCTTCGCCGCCGGCTACCTGGCGCGGCCGCTGGGCGGGATCATCATGGCGCACTTCGGCGACCTGCTGGGGCGCAAGAAGATGTTCACCCTGAGCATCTTCATGATGGCGGTGCCGACCCTGATCATGGGGCTGTTGCCGACCTACGCGCAGATCGGCCTGTGGGCCCCGATCCTGTTGTTGCTGATGCGCGTGATCCAGGGCGCGGCGATTGGTGGAGAAGTGCCGGGCGCGTGGGTTTTTGTTTCTGAACATGTACCGCCACGCCATATCGGCTATGCCTGCGGCACCCTGACCAGCGGCCTGACCGCCGGGATCCTCCTGGGTTCGCTGGTGGCCACCGCGATCAACACGATCTACACCCCGGAGCAAGTGTCGGACTACGCCTGGCGGATCCCGTTCCTGTTGGGCGGTGTGTTCGGCCTGTTCTCGGTGTACCTGCGCCGCTGGCTGCACGAAACCCCGATCTTCGCCGAAATGCAGCAGCGCAAGACCCTGGCCGCCGAGCTGCCATTGCGTGCGGTCCTGCGTGACCACCGTGGCGCCATCGTGCTGTCGATGCTGCTGACCTGGCTGCTGTCGGCCGGCATTGTCGTTGTGATCCTGATGACCCCGACCGTGCTGCAGACCATCTACCACTTCAGCCCGACAGTCTCGTTGCAGGCCAACAGCCTGGCGATCGTCACCCTGAGCCTGGGCTGCATCCTCTCCGGCGCACTGGCTGACCGCTTCGGCGCCGGGCGCGTGCTGATCGCCGGTTGCGCGTTGCTGCTCGCGACCTCGTGGACGCTGTATCACAGCCTGCTGGACCACCCAAACTGGTTGTTCCCGCTGTACACCCTTACCGGCCTGTTCGTCGGCGTGGTCGGCGTGGTGCCCTACGTGATGGTCAAGGCCTTCCCACCGGTGGTGCGCTTCAGCGGCCTGTCGTTTTCCTACAACGTTGCCTACGCGGTGTTCGGTGGTCTGACGCCGTTGGTGGTGTCGCTGCTGATGAAAGAAAGCCCGATGGGCCCGGCGTACTACGTCGCCGTGATCTGCACGATGGGGATGCTGGTGGGTGCCTACCTGTGGAAACGCGGGCGGTAAACGCCTCGGGCTTACTGATGCACATGGATGTGCTGATCAAAACTCAGGAAGGTTCGGACGCCAGGTAGACAGTCGGGCTTGGCATTCTGATACGGGCAAGCGAGAGCCTCCCGCTAACATGGTGTCTAGCGCCGTCGCTGCGTCGCCAGAGCTGATGACTTGATGCTCGACCATAAGGTCGAGTAGCCACAGTGCACCATGTACTTGCAGCCCGTCCTGGATAGCCTGGCGACGGAGCTTCCCATCTCCTGTGAGCAGTGGTCTTCCGGTTATCTGTGCCAGCAGGTAGCAGGAGACGTCAGCCAAGGCGCTGTTGTTGTGTGCAATTTTGAGCGCCCAGAGTTTTTGTACACCTCGCTCGTCAAATGACTCGACCACCAGCCCTTGGGCGAGCAGTTCATCATGAGCGAAGTCCTCGAGTTCGTGCATGACGAAATCAGTGCAGCAGAGCGTGAAAGGTAGCCTGAACATATGCTCCAGCAATCCCGCGTTTCTGAAATCAATCCAGATATTGGTATCGCTGATATAGATCAGGCTCATGCACTCTCCAGTGAGCCCAGAAAATTGGGGTCTAGAGCCTTCACTGGGCGACGCAGTAACTCAGCTGCCCGTGACTTGGTGATCAAGCCCTCCGCCAGGCCCCAGAACACCAGCGATTCGAAACGCTGAGGCGGCTTGCACGGCAACTGCTCGGGTTCTGCCTTGCGCCAGCCATTGCTGCTGAACTGAATGGTCAGGGATTTGTAGCCACTTTCTCCCAGCAGATTGAGGTCCTTCAACCGACGGAGCGCCGCATGCATCGAGAGTCCATACTGGCGTTTGGCAATCAAGAGTTCGCGAGGGTGGACGCGTGAGCGTTGATGGCTCCCGAAATCTCCGGTGACACTTTTGGCTGGATAAAGAAAAGCCCCCGCGAAGCGGTGACAGCAGTGTTCTTTATCGCGTTCGGACATCTCATCGGGTAGCTGCATCACCCAGTGTCCCAACTCATGAGCGGCGGTAAAGCGAATGCGCTCGCCTGGTCTTTGGGCGTTCAGAGCTATCAGCACATGTTCGCCATCATGGGTGGCGGCACAGGCTCCCTCGAAATCATCCGGGCCGTTGAGCATCACCACTTTGATACCGTGCTCCTCAAGTTGCTCAGTCAGATGGGCGATTGGGTCTGCGCCGATGCCCCAATATTTGCGCAGCTCCTCGGCCGCCCATTCGGCCTCCTCTATAGAGGTAACGGACAACATCTGTGGCGGCGTTCTGGCGGTCTGGATATCCAGCGGATCGAAGCACTCCTCTAGGGCTATGTATCGCTCCAGGTGTTCACGAACCTGTTCCTCGACCTGTACCTGGCGGTATTGAGGCATCTTCGCCAGCTTGCGGAACTCCAGCGGCGCAAGTGGCAGGGCTTCAGGGCGGAAAAAATACTCCGGGCTCACCTCCAGCGCCCTGGCCAATTGCAGAAGACGCTGGGAGTTCGGAGTACTCAAGCCTTTTTCATACTTGCTCAGGCCTTGCTTGGTGATGTCGCCGAGACTGAGTGCCAGTGCTTCCAGCGACATACCACGCAACAACCTTGCGCGGCGAATTCGGTCATTGATCATGTGAGGTCTCCTTAGGTTGACAAGACTATGCTTTGCTTATTTTTTGTCAACCTAAGGGGGCCTCTGGTTACGTCGTGTCATTGGCAGCGACGTGCGGAGGTTAGTCAGTGCGGTTCCTAGAGGAAACCCTAAAGATCTGTCGGAAAATTCCGGGCGACCTTTCGCTCAATACTGGCCTTTCATCTAATTGTCATATTCCAGACATAGAGTGTTCACACGGCCTACCGATACTTGGCCCCGATCCAACTATCCCTATCTGCTAGGAGTAAGGCATGAAACTGAAGCGTTTGATGGCGGCAATGACTTTTGTCGCTGCTGGCGTTGCGACTGCCCACGCGGTGGCCGCTGGTGTTGACCCGGCAATTCCGGCTTATACCAAAACCACTGGTGTATCGGGCAACTTGTCCAGCGTCGGTTCCGACACCCTGGCCAACCTGATGACCCTGTGGGCCGAGAACTACAAAAAAGAATACCCGAACGTCAACATCCAGATTCAAGCCGCCGGTTCTTCCACCGCGCCGCCTGCACTCACCGAAGGCACCGCTAACCTGGGCCCTATGAGCCGCAAGATGAAGGACAACGAACTGCAGGCTTTCGAGCAGAAGTACGGCTACAAGCCGACTGCTATCCCGGTGGCCGTGGACGCCCTGGCTGTGTTCGTACACAAGGACAACCCGATCAAGCACCTGACCATGGCCCAGGTTGACGCCGTGTTCTCGTCGACTCGTCTGTGCGGTGCCAAGGCTGACGTCAAGACCTGGGGCGACCTGGGTGTGACCGGTGACCTGGCCAACAAGCCGGTGCAACTGTTCGGTCGTAACTCGGTATCCGGCACCTACGGCTACTTCAAGGAAGAAGCCCTGTGCAAAGGTGACTACAAGCCCAATGTCAACGAACAGCCAGGTTCGGCTTCGGTCGTGCAGTCCATCAGCTCCTCGCTGAACGGCATCGGTTACTCGGGCATCGGCTACAAGACCGCCAGCGTGAAAACCGTGGCCCTGGCCAAGAAAGAAGGCGGCGAGTTCGTCGAAGACACCGAAGAGAACACCCTGAACGGCAAGTACCCGCTGTCGCGCTTCCTCTACGTGTACATCAACAAAGCCCCGAACAAGCCTCTGGCCCCGCTGGAAGCCGAGTTCGTGAAACTGGTTCTGTCCAAACAGGGCCAGGAAGTTGTAGTCAAAGACGGCTACATCCCACTGCCAGCCAAAGTTGCCGCCAAGGCATTGGCTGAGCTGGGTCTGCAAGAAGGCAAATAAGCCTGTACTACCTGGTGTAGATGCATGCTCTTGTGTGGGAGCGGGCTTGCCCGCTCCCACAACAAGCCGGCCTACACCCCTAATTTTTCGGTCCGCTGCCAGCCCTGCTACGCGGCGGATTTCTTGCGTCACTGCATTGTCATCTTTCTGTCATACAGGATCGCTAGGGTGTGCGCATGAATGATCTGGCCAATTCCACCATGACGACGACTTCTCCTCCCAAGCGCATTGACTTCAATACGCCTGAGCTGCAACGCAAGCGCCGCATCCGCGCGCTCAAGGACCGCCTGACCCGTTGGTACGTGCTGGTCGGCGGTCTCGCCGTCCTCGGCGCTATCACCCTGATTTTCTTCTTCCTGGCCTACGTGGTCGGGCCACTGTTCCAGGGTGCCAGCCTGACCAAGGACGAGGCCCTGACGCCTGCCTGGATGCAGGATGCCGGCAAGCCGTTGCTGATCTCGCTGGAAGAACAGAACCAGGTTGCCATGCGGGTTTCCGACAAGGGCCAGGCATTGTTCTTCACTGTCGACACCGGCGCTGAGCTCAAGCGGGTCGACCTGGCCCTGCCGGCCGGCGCCAGTGTGGTGTCCATCGGTGAAGACCAGCCGGGCAGCCCGCTGGTGATCCTCGGTCTGTCCAACGGCCAGTCCCTGGTGTTCCGCCACACTTATAAAGTGTCCTACCCGGACGGTAAGAAGACCATTTCGCCGGAAATCGAATACCCCTACGGCGAAGCGCCGATGGTGCTCGATGAGGCCGGTCGTCCGCTGGAGCATGTGGCCCTCAACGCCACCGACACCACGCTGGTCATTGCCGGTTCCTCTGGTTCGCACCTGAACGTGCTGTCGGTGAGCCGCGAAGAAAACATGATGACCGGCGAAGTGGTCAGCGAGCAGAAGCGCATCGACTTGCCGCAAATGACTGAGCCTGTGAAAGCGATCTTCGTCGATCCGCGCCAGCAATGGCTGTATGTGATCAACGGTCGCGCCCTGGCCGATGTGTTCAGCCTGCGCGACAACAGCCTCAACGGTCGATACAAGTTGTTGGAAGATGGCAGCGCCGAAATCACCGCCAGCACCCAGCTGGTGGGCGGTATCTCGCTGATCGTCGGCGACTCCAAGGGCGGCCTGGCACAGTGGTTCATGGCCCGCGACCCGGATGGCGAGCAACACCTCAAGCAGATCCGCACGTTCCAGATGGGCAGCACACCCGTGGTGGAAATCACCGCTGAAGAGCGTCGCAAAGGCTTTACCGCCCTGGATGCCTCCGGCAACTTCGGTGTGTTCCACAGCACCGCGCATCGCACCCTGCTGGTGGACCCGGTGGTAGAAGGCCAAGGCATCTTCGGCATGTCGCCACGGGCCAACCGCGTGCTCGTCGAAGCCGGCGGCAAGCTGCAGCCGTTGTCCCTCGACAACCCGCACCCGGAAGTGTCCTGGAGCGCGTTGTGGAGCAAGGTCTGGTACGAAAACTACGACGAACCTAAATACGTCTGGCAATCGACCGCCGCCAACAGCGACTTCGAACCCAAGATGAGCCTCGCGCCGCTGACCTTCGGTACGCTAAAGGCCGCGTTCTACGCCATGTTGCTGGCTGCACCACTGGCCATTGCCGCGGCGATCTACACCGCCTACTTCATGGCCCCGAGCCTGCGCCGCAAGGTCAAGCCGGTGATCGAGCTGATGGAAGCGATGCCGACGGTGATCCTCGGCTTCTTCGCCGGCCTGTTCCTGGCGCCGTATGTCGAAGGGCACCTGCCGGGGATTTTCAGCCTGCTGATGTTGTTGCCGATTGGCATCCTGGTAGCGGGTTTTGCTTTCAGCCGCCTGCCTGAGTCGATCCGCCTGCGTGTTCCCGATGGCTGGGAAAGTGCGATGTTGATCCCGGTGATCCTGTTTGTGGGCTGGCTCTCGTTGTACATGAGCCCGTACCTGGAAACCTGGTTCTTCGGTGGCGACATGCGCATGTGGATCTCCCACGACCTTGGCATCACCTACGACCAGCGCAACGCCCTGGTTGTCGGCCTGGCCATGGGTTTTGCGGTGATCCCGAACATCTACTCCATCGCCGAAGACGCCGTGTTCAGCGTACCGCGCGGCCTGACCCTGGGTTCCCTGGCCCTGGGCGCCACGCCTTGGCAGACCATGACCCGCGTCGTATTGCTGACCGCCAGCCCGGGGATTTTCTCGGCGCTGATGATCGGCATGGGCCGTGCGGTGGGTGAAACCATGATCGTGCTGATGGCCACGGGTAACACCCCGGTCATGGAGATGAACCTGTTCGAAGGCCTGCGAACGCTCGCAGCCAACGTCGCGGTGGAAATGCCCGAGTCGGAAGTGGGCGGCAGTCACTACCGGGTGCTGTTCCTCTCGGCGCTGGTACTGCTGTTGTTTACCTTCGTCATGAACACCCTCGCCGAGCTGATCCGTCAGCGTCTGCGCAAGAAATACTCGTCGCTTTAAGAAAGGTAGAAGTCTGTGAAACAGAACTCCCTGAATGGATGGTTCAAGAGCGGCGCCCCCGGCGTCTGGATCAGCGGTGGCGCGGTGGCCATCGCGGTCATCATGACCATTGGTTTGCTGGCTGTGATTGCCGTGCGCGGCTTGGGTCACTTCTGGCCGGCTGACCTGATCCAGGCCAACTACGGCGTGCCGGGCCAGGCCAACCACATCGTCATCGGCGAAGTGGTACAGAAAGAACAAGTGCCGCGCGAGCGCCTGAAAAGCGCTGGCCTGCCGGTGCCGGACGAAGGTCCGGAGTTCATGACCCGCGAGCTGATCAAGGTCGGCAACCGTGACTTGAACGGCAATGACTTCACCTGGATCGTCGGCGAGTGGCTGACCAACCAGACCACGCCTGCCGAGTTGATGGCCATCGAGCGTCGTGAGTGGGGTAACTTCTACGGCACCCTGGTCAACGTCAAGCAGGATGGCAAAGTCATCGCCGAAGGCGAGGCTGCGTGGCCAGAGCTGCAGGCGCGGGTTGAGCGGGTGAACAAGCTGGCTGCCGATCTCAAGACCCTTGAGAAGAGTGACATCGGCGCGATCAACGCCGGCCTCGAGCGCATCCGCCTGCAAGGTCGCAAGCTGGAGCTGGACGGCAAGCTCGACGCCGCCGCCCAGGCCGATATGGATGCCGATCGCGCCGAGCTGAATGCCCGTTACCAGGCTGTCGAAGCGCGCCTGGCCGACCTGCACGCCCAGTTCAACCGCGACAGCCTCACGGCCCGCGATGCCAACGGCAAAGAGCTGGAAATCAATATTGGCCACGTGGTGCACGCCTACCAGCCGAACGCCATGGGCACCCTGACCAAGATGGGTTTCTATGTCAGTAAGGTCTGGGAATTCCTCAGCGATGACCCACGGGAAGCCAACACCGAAGGCGGGATTTTCCCGGCGATCTTCGGCACCGTGATGATGACCCTGATCATGGCGATGATCGTGACCCCATTCGGCGTGCTGGCGGCGGTCTACCTGCGTGAATACGCCAAGCAGAACGCCTTGACCCGCATTATCCGTATCGCGGTGAACAACCTGGCGGGCGTCCCGGCGATTGTCTACGGCGTGTTCGGCCTGGGCTTCTTCGTCTACGTGCTGGGTGGCTCGGTGGACCGCCTGTTCTTCCCCGAAGCCCTGCCGGCACCGACCTTCGGTACGCCGGGCCTGTTGTGGGCTTCGTTGACCCTGGCGCTGCTGGCGGTGCCGGTGGTGATCGTGGCCACTGAGGAAGGCCTGGCGCGAATCCCACGCACCGTGCGTGAAGGTTCCCTGGCACTGGGTGCAACCAAGGCGGAGACCCTGTGGAAAATCGTCCTGCCCATGGCCAGCCCGGCGATGATGACCGGCATGATCCTCGCCGTGGCCCGCGCCGCGGGTGAAGTCGCACCGCTGATGCTGGTGGGTGTGGTCAAGCTGGCGCCGTCGCTGCCGCTGGACGGCAACTACCCGTACCTGCACCTGGACCAGAAGATCATGCACCTGGGCTTCCATATCTACGACGTCGGCTTCCAGAGCCCCAACGTCGAAGCGGCTCGCCCGCTGGTGTACGCCACCGCGTTCCTGCTGGTGCTGGTGATCGCCACGCTGAACCTGTCGGCGGTATGGATTCGTAACCACCTGCGCGAAAAATACAAGGCGCTGGATAGCTGATTGAATTGAACGCGGACCTAATGTGGGAGCGGGCTTGCTCGCGAATGCGGTGTCTCAGTAATAGATTGGTTGACTGACCTGACGCTTTCGCGAGTAAGCCCGCTCCCACAGGGAACCGAGTTGGAAACAGATTTGAGGTAAACCGCAAGGCCCACTATGAAGCCGCGGTTCAACGAAACGAATTGGTAGCACAGGGAGCATCCCATGCAACATGAAACCCATTCCCACGGCATCAACATGTCAGCCCTGGGTCGCGACAAGCAGAGCCTGAGCCTGGCCGAAGAAACCGTGGCCATCGAAGTTCCGGGCCTGAGCCTGTACTACGGTGAGAAGCAAGCGCTGTTCGACGTCAGCATGAACATCCCCAAGCAGCGCGTGACCGCCTTTATCGGCCCGTCGGGCTGCGGCAAGTCCACGCTGTTGCGCACCTTCAACCGCATGAACGACCTGGTGGACGGTTGCCGTGTGGAGGGCGCGATCAACCTCTACGGCAGCAACATCTACCGCAAGGGCGAAGATGTGGCCGAGCTGCGTCGCCGGGTAGGCATGGTGTTCCAGAAGCCCAACCCGTTCCCCAAGACCATCTACGAAAACGTGGTCTATGGCCTGCGCATCCAGGGCATCAACAAAAAGCGCATCCTCGACGAAGCAGTGGAGTGGGCCCTCAAAGGCGCGGCGCTGTGGGATGAGGTCAAGGACCGCCTGCACGAATCGGCCCTCGGCCTGTCCGGCGGCCAGCAGCAGCGTCTGGTGATTGCCCGGACCATCGCCGTGGAGCCGGAAGTACTGCTGCTCGACGAACCGTGCTCGGCACTCGATCCGATCTCGACGCTGAAAGTCGAAGAGTTGATCTACGAACTCAAGTCCAAGTTCACCATCGTCATCGTGACCCACAACATGCAACAGGCGGCACGGGTTTCCGATTACACCGCGTTCATGTACATGGGCAAACTGGTGGAATTCGGCGATACCGATACCCTGTTCACCAATCCGGCGAAGAAGCAGACCGAAGACTACATCACCGGTCGTTACGGCTAGGAAGCTGTGGTTCTGATTGCACTGACGCTGCGGTTCTCCGCACCTTACCGGACGCTCCAAGGACGCCAACATGATTAGCAAAGAAGGCCTTACCCACCACATCTCCGCGCAGTTCAACGCCGAGCTTGAGGAAGTGCGCAGCCACCTCCTGGCCATGGGCGGGCTGGTGGAGAAGCAAGTCAACGACGCGGTCACCGCGCTGATCGAGGCCGACTCGGGTCTGGCCCAGCAAGTGCGCGAGATCGACGACCAGATCAACCAGATGGAGCGCAACATCGACGAGGAATGCCTGCGCATCCTCGCCCGTCGCCAGCCGGCGGCGTCCGACCTGCGTCTGATCATCAGCATTTCCAAGTCGGTGATCGACCTCGAGCGTATCGGCGACGAAGCCACCAAAATCGCCCGTCGCGCCATCCAGTTGTGCGAAGAAGGCGAAGCGCCACGCGGTTACGTCGAAGTGCGCCACATCGGCGACCAGGTGCGCAACATGGTGCGCGACGCGCTGGATGCCTTTGCGCGCTTTGACGCCGACCTGGCATTGTCCGTGGCCCAGTACGACAAGATCATCGACCGCGAGTACAAGACCGCCCTGCGTGAGCTGGCGACCTACATGATGGAAGACCCGCGCTCTATCTCGCGGGTATTGAGCATCATCTGGGTGCTGCGTTCCCTGGAGCGGATCGGTGACCACGCGCGCAATATCTCGGAATTGGTGATTTATCTGGTGCGCGGCACCGACGTACGACACATGGGCCTCAAGCGCATGAAAGCCGAAGTTGAAGGCACAGCCGATCAAATCCCTAATGTTCCGGCCGAATCTGACGATAAGTAAGATTGCCCGAGAAATAAACGCCCGACCTCTGGTCGGGCGTTTGCGTTTGTGGCGTATGAGTTTTGCGCTGCGGGCGGCTGTAAAGTCCCGGCGTGACTGACGAGTTTTTGGCAAAATGCCATCAGTTAAGCGTTTTGCTTGCCGGGGTTTTGAGAGGATGAAGGGTCGATGAGTAAAGTCAGTGTATTGGTGGTGGATGACGCCTCGTTTATTCGCGACCTGGTGAAGAAGTGCCTGCGTAACTACTTCCCCGGTATCAAGATTGAAGATGCGGTGAACGGCAAAAAGGCCCAGGCCATCCTGATGCGCGAAACCTTCGACATGGTGCTGTGCGACTGGGAAATGCCGGAAATGTCTGGCCTGGAACTGTTGACCTGGTGCCGTGAGCAGCCTCAGCTCAAGTCCATGCCGTTCGTCATGGTCACCAGCCGCGGCGACAAGGAAAACGTGGTCCAGGCCATCCAGGCCGGCGTCTCCGGCTATGTCAGCAAGCCGTTCACCAACGAGCAATTGCTGAACAAGGTCAAGCAGGCCCTGAACAAGATCGGCCGCCTCGACGCCTTGCTGGCCAGTGCGCCGACCAAGATGAACTCGGCCTTTGGCAACGACTCCCTCAGCGCCCTGACCGGCGGCAAGCCCGAAGCGGTCAAACCGGCCCCGGTGGCTGCGCCGAGCAAAGGTTTGCTCAACAGCCCGGCAGTGCAGCCCACCGCCGCCCCCTCGGCCTCCAGCGGTCGCGGCCAGGGCCAACTGCGCCTGTCCAGTGGCACCCAGCAATGTGTGATCAAGGGCCTGAGCATCAAGGAGGCGCTGCTGGTGGTACGCCGGGGCGACGTCCTGCCACAAGTGCTGGAAAGCGCGGTGCTTGACCTTGAACAAGGCGAGAACGCCGAAACCGCACGCCTCAACGGCTACCTGCACGCCATCGTCGCCTACGAGCCGCGCCCTGACAGCGACTGGCTGCAACTGACCTTCCGCTTTATCGACCAGGACGCGCAGAAGCTCGACTACATCTCCCGGCTGATTGCCCGGGGCACCGCGCAGAAGCATTTTGTGCCGGGTGCCTGAAGCAAAACCTCGATCACCTGTAGGCGCTGGCTTGCCAGCGATCTCGGTCTGTCTGTCGCTGCATCAGTGACAGGCAAGCCGACTCCTACAGGGGTCGTTAGTCCACACAACATTGTCATGAACCCTTGCTAGCCTGCCGTTCAGTCATACCCGGCAGGTTTATCCGATGCTTGTGCGTTTTATGTTGTTTTGTGGCCTGTGCGCGGTCGCCTCATCGACCCTGGCCATGACCCTCTATCGTTCCACCGATGCCCGTGGCGTGGTGTTTTTCAGCGACCAGAAGACTCCTGGCGCCCAGGCGTTTGTCTTCCAGGAGCGTCGGGTGGCGCCGGTAAAGCGCCAGGCGCTTGATCCTCAGCCGCCACGTCACCTGCGGCCCGCCCAGTTCCAACGTTACTCCTTGCCCTGGCGTGGCGGTCCGTTCCGCCTGACCCAGGGCCCTGGGGGCACGTTCAGTCACTCTGACGTCAAGAGTCGCTACGCCATGGATATCGCCATGCCTGAGGGCACGCCGATCATCGCTGCGCGGGGCGGCTTGGTGGTGAAGACCGAGAACAACCAAGCCGGGCGCGGCAGTGACCCTTCGGGGAACTTCGTGCGGGTGTTGCACGATGACGGCACCCAGGGCGTGTATCTGCACCTCAAGCAAGGGTCGGTCAGCGTCAGGGGCGGGCAGCGCGTGGGGGTGGGCAGCCCGCTGGGGCTGTCGGGCAATACCGGCAACAGCAGCGGGCCACACCTGCATTTTGTGGTGCAGCGCGATACGGGGGCAGGGTGGGTGTCGATTCCGTATGAGTTCACGCAGCCGGTACAGGCCTTGCCCAACTTTGCGTCGGGGTTGTAGGAGCCGGCAAGCCGGCTCCTACAGGGGCTCAGTCGAGCATCAGGACCTTGGCCAGCACGATTTTCGGGCCTTTCATCTTCTTGATGATGATCCGCAGGCCTTCCACTTCCAGCACTTCTTCCTCTTCCGGCACCCGGTTGAGGGTGTCGTAGATCAGGCCGGCGAGGGTTTCGGCTTCGATGTGGTCCAGGTCGATACCCAGTAGGCGCTCGATCTTGAATAGCGGCGTGTCACCACGCACCAGCAGCTTGCCCGGCTGGTAGGCGAGAATGCCGCGCTCGGCCTTGCGGTGTTCGTCCTGGATATCGCCCACCAGCACTTCCAGCACGTCTTCCATGGTCAGGTAGCCGATGATGTTGCCGTCGGCTTCTTCTACCAGGGCAAAGTGCGCGCCGCCCTTGCGGAACTGCTCGAGCAGTTGCGACAGCGGCATGTGCCGGGATACGCGCTCCAGTGGGCGGGTCAGTTCGGCCAGGTTGAACGACTCGGGAATATGGTCCAGGGCCGCCAGTTCCAGCAGCAGGTCCTTGATGTGCAGCAGGCCGACAAACTCACCCCGCACCGGGTCGTACACCGGGTAGCGGCTGAATTTGTGGCGGCGGAACAGTGCAAGGATTTCCTTGAGCGGCGCGTTGAAGTCCAGGGTCACCAGGTCTTCCCGCGAGTTGGCCCAGTCCACCACTTCCAGCTCGCCCATTTCCACGGCCGAGGCCAGCACGCGCATGCCTTGGTCGCTCGGGTCCTGGCCACGGCTGGAGTGCAGGATCAGCTTGAGCTCTTCACGGCTGTAGTGGTGCTCGTGGTGCGGGCCGGGCTCGCCCTGGCCGGCGATGCGCAGGATCGCGTTGGCGCTGGCGTTGAGCAGGTAGATCGCCGGGTACATGGCCCAGTAGAACAGGTACAGCGGCACCGCCGTCCACAACGACAGCAACTCGGGTTTGCGAATGGCCCAGGACTTGGGGGCCAGCTCACCGACCACGATGTGCAAGTAGGAAATCACGAAGAAGGCAGCGAAGAACGACACACCCTTGATCACTTCGGCCGATTCGACGCCCATGGCGCCCAGCATCGGCTCCAGAATGTGCGCGAAGGCCGGCTCACCGACCCAGCCCAGGCCCAGGGAGGCAAGGGTGATACCCAGCTGGCAGGCCGACAGGTAGGCGTCGAGCTGGCTGTGTACGGTGCGCAGGATCTGCCCGCGCCAGCCATTGGTGTGGGCGATCGCCTCGACACGGGTGGCGCGCAGTTTGACCATGGCAAATTCCGCCGCAACGAAGAAACCGTTGAGCAGTACCAGGATCAGTGCAAAAAGAATCATGCCGAAATCGGCGAAGAGTGTCGCGAGGGTGATACCAGGGGAAGGGTCCATGATGGGGTTTTGCGGGTTCCGTGTATTCAAAAAGGGGTGAGGGCTGTGCCTCAAGGGCGGGCACAAGTCAGGCAATGTAGCGGCTGAAGGGGCGCTTGCCTAGTGGCGGCTGCCGGGTGGATCCGTGAATGCCTGCTGCAGCGGGCTTATGCGGGAGCTGGCTTGCCTGCGATGCAGGCGCCTGGGGCTTACAGAAGCACCCAGGAGATGCTATGGCAGGCAAGCCCGGTCCCACCGGCGGTGGGGGGTATTTTCAGATTAATCCTTCACCGCGATTGTTTGCGCATGGGTGACCTGGGTCGGCGCGAAGTGGCAGGTAAAGGTACTGCCGTGGCCCAGCACACTGCTGATTTCCAGGCGGGCCCGATGACGCAGCAACACATGCTTGACGATCGCCAGGCCCAGCCCGGTGCCGCCGGTGTTGGAGTTACGGCTGGAGTCGACGCGGTAGAAACGCTCGGTCAGGCGTGGCAAGTGCTTGCTGTCGATACCAATCCCCGAATCCTGCACGCTCAGGTGCGCCCCTTGGTGATCGGCCCACCAGCGGATGCGGATCGTGCCTTTGTCCTGGGTGTACTTCACGGCGTTGAACACCAGGTTGGAAAAGGCGCTGCGCAACTCGCCCTCGCTGCCCTTGAGCAGCACCGACGGGTCGGCTTCCAGGGTAATGATCTGGCCGCGCTCGCCGGACAAGGCCTGGGCATCGTTCTTGATGGTCTGCAGCAGGCCCTGTACGGCCACGGGGTGGTTGTCCGAGGGGTAGTCGGTGGCTTCCAGCTTGGCCAGCAGCAGCAGGTCGTTGAGCAGGGTCTGCATGCGTGAGCCTTGTTGCTGCATTTGCTGCAAGGCACGGCTCCAGCGCGGGTTGACCTCTTCGACGTTGTCCAGCAGCGTCTCCAGGTAGCCACAGATCACGGTCAGGGGCGTACGCAATTCGTGGGAGACGTTGGCGACGAAATCCTTGCGCATCTGTTCCAACTGATGGATGCGGGTGACGTCGCGCACCAGCATCAAATGCTCGTTGTTGCCGTAGCGCGTGAGGTACAGCTGGATGCGCACCCGGTCGTTGGTGGGCGAGGGGATTTCCAGGGCTTCCTCATAGTTTTCCTGCTCGAAGTATTCCTTGAAGCGCGGATGGCGTACCAGGTTGGTCACCGGCTGGCCGCTGTCCTGAGGCGTCTTCAGGCCCAGCAGGGTCTCGGCGGCGCGGTTCCACCATTCCAGGTTGCCGTCGCTGTCGAGCATGATCACCGCGTCCTTGAGCGCGGCAGTCGACTCCTGGACCCGGTCGATCACCGCCTGCAGGCGGCCACGTACCCGCTGATCGCGGCGTTGCAGGTGGTAGATGCTGTCAAACACCTCGCCCCACAGGCCGTAGCCGTCGGGTGGTGCCTCGTCGGGTTTGTGCTGGCGCAGCCATTCGTGCAGGCGCAGCAATTGCTTGAGGGTCCAGCCCAGGTAAAGGCCCAGGCCAATGGCCAGGCTCCAGCCGTAGTAGCCGCTGATCAGGCCCACCAACAGGCAGCCGGTGACCAGCAAGAGCATGTGGCGGATCAGGGTGCCATGCCAGTTTTGATTCACTTGAACATGCGTCCTTGTCGGCTGTTAAGTCTGAGTGGGGCTGGCTCAGCCCTTGGTGGAAAACCGATAACCGGTACCGCGCACGGTTTGTACCAGGTTCTCGTAGGCATCGCCCAAGGCTTTGCGCAGGCGGCGGATATGCACGTCCACGGTGCGTTCCTCGACATACACATTGCCGCCCCACACCTGATCGAGCAATTGCCCGCGGGTGTAGGCGCGCTCCTGGTGGGTCATGAAGAACTGCAACAGGCGGTATTCGGTGGGGCCCATCTCGGCAGGTTTGCCGTCGATGGTCACGCGGTGGCTGATCGGGTCCAGCAGCAGGCCACCGACTTCAATCGGTGCCTCGCCATCGGTCGGGCCGGCGCGGCGCAGCACGGCCTTCAGGCGGGCAACCAGTTCCCGTGGGGAAAATGGCTTGGTGATGTAGTCGTCGGCGCCGACTTCCAGGCCCTGGATCTTGTTGTCCTCTTCGCCCTTGGCGGTGAGCATGATGATCGGGATATCCCCGGTCAGCTCATCGCGCTTGAGGCGCCGAGCCAATTCGATGCCGGAGGTGCCGGGCAGCATCCAGTCCAGCAGGATCAGGTCCGGCTTGCGGTCGACGATAATGGCGTGGGCCTGCTGGGAGTTCTCTGCCTCCAGGCAGTCATAGCCGGCCATTTCCAACGCAACGGCGATCATTTCGCGAATGGGCGCTTCGTCGTCAACGATCAGAATGCTCCTGCCAACCATGCTAAGTCCTCTTGTCATTTAACTGTCTTGCGCCGCATTAGATAACGGAATTATTGCAGTCGTGTGACAGTATTTTACTGGCCTGCGCAATAGGCGTGGTCCTGAACTACGCTTTGAGTCCGAATCCTGACAACCGCAAAAGGAAGGTTCCGATGAATCAACGTACTTTTTCCTGGAAAGCCCTGCTGGTCACGGCGGCGTTGACCCTGCCGACACTGGCTTTCGCGGCAGAGCCCGCCATGACTAAAGACGGGATGTTGGTGGATCACAAGGAGATGACCCTCTACACCTTCGCCAAGGATGCCGACGGCAAGTCCATGTGCAATGACAAGTGCGCGACCAACTGGCCGCCGTTGAAGGCCGAGTCCACCGATAAACCGATGGGCAAGTGGACCGTGATCACCCGTGACGACAACACCAGCCAGTGGGCCTATGGCGGCAAGCCGCTGTACACCTTCATCATGGACAAAAAAGCTGGCGACGCGACCGGCGACGGCAAAATGGACGGGGCCTGGAAGATCGCCAAACCCTAAGCCATTACTGTGGCATGCGGGCTCCTCGTGATGAGGGTGTGGCCCGCTCGCCACGGTTATCGCAGGGCGTAGTCAGCGACAATCCCGAGGAAGATCGCCAACCCCGCCCAATGGTTGTGCAAAAATGCCTTGAAGCACTTCATCCGGTCCCGATCCCGGGTGTACCAGAACTCCCAGGCAAAACACCCTGCTGCCGCCAGCAACCCCAGGTGGAACCAACCGCCCAGCTCGAAGCGTGAGCCCGCCAGCAGCAGGCAGAGCAGCGCCAAACCCTGCAGGGTGAGGATGATCATCCGGTCGGCATCGCCAAACAGGATCGCGGTGGATTTGACGCCGATTTTCAAATCATCATCGCGGTCAGTCATCGCGTAATAGGTGTCGTAGGCCACCGTCCACAGCAGGTTGGCGATATACAGCAACCACGCAATGGCCGGCAGGCTGCCGGTCTCTGCGGTAAACGCCATGGGCATGCCCCAGGAAAACGCCGCGCCCAGCACCACTTGCGGGTAATAGGTGTAGCGCTTCATGAACGGGTAGCTGACCGCCAGCGCCAGGCCGCCCAGGGACAGCCAGATGGTCGCGGCGTTGGTCAGCAGCACCAGCACAAAGCTGATGCTCATCAATACGGCAAAAAACACCAGGGCTTCTTTCGAGCTGATCTTGCCACTCGCCAACGGGCGTTGCGCGGTGCGCTTCACGTGGCCGTCGACCTTGCGGTCAGCCCAGTCATTGATCACGCAACCCCCGGCTCGGGTCAGCGCGACGCCGAGCACGAAGATCACGATATTGCTCAACGAAGGCGAGCCCTCGCCGGCAATCCACAACGCCCAGAGGGTGGGCCACAGCAGCAGATAGATGCCGATGGGCTTGTCCATCCGCGTCAGTTGCACGAAGTCCCAGGCCCGTGGGTTCAGGCGGTTCAGGGATTGGAGCAGGCGCTGGTACATCAGCCATTCTCCGCAGATTGCTGCACCGCTTGCCACAGGCTCGGCAGGAACACTTCCGCCACCAACACGCTCAACGCCCCGCGATCAAAACGCGAGCGCCGCGCCCATAAGCCACGGGCCTGATCTGCCTTCGGCAGCCAGGCCCGTGGGTAATGGCAGACTTCGATGGCCTGGCGGCTGAAGGCCCGGTCACAGAACAGCAGCTCACCCAGGGAGCGGCTGCCCAACTCATCCATATGCAAGCCATCGCCCTGCAAGGCACTGCGCGCTGCAACGCTGCGGGCGAAGACCCAGGCCTGGCCGTGACCGCGTAAATACACCTCGCGCACCCAGCCAATACTGGCGACGGGTAGGTCGAGGGCGGCGCATTCGTCGTCTCGCAGGGGCTGCCAGCCTTCGTACAATGGCGTGACACTGAAGCCGTCGTTGGACAGGTGCGTCAGGCGGCGGGTCAGAGAGCCCTCATCGAACAGCCAGTCGAGGGCAGGAGGCGTGGGCAGGGGGTGCAGAAGGCTCTGGTTCAGCCATTGGCAAGCATCGGGAACGGCAATCGAATGCGGCACGGGGAGTCATTATTGGCAGTTAATGAGGCGCCGAGCTTACCATGCTCACCCGGATTTTTGCCGGGTTGCGCCAGGACATTGGGTCGAACGTGCTTGCATCTGGGCGCCCCGATCAGTACAAAACGCCCTGAGCCGCACAGCAATGCTGGATCTATCGACTGTCGGCCAGTACGCCTGGACCCTGAGGAAGTAAGTAATGAAGAAGTGGCAATGTGTAGTCTGTGGCCTGATCTACAACGAAGCGGACGGATGGCCGGATGACGGGATCGCCCCCGGCACCCTGTGGCAGGACGTCCCGGAAGACTGGCTGTGCCCGGACTGCGGCGTCGGCAAAATGGATTTCGAAATGATCGAAATCGGTTGATTCGCTGAATTTAAGAAACGTACTACAAGGAGAATGGAATGAGCGCACCTGTCGTGATCATCGGTACGGGCTTGGCCGGTTACAACCTGGCTCGGGAGTTTCGTAAACTCGACAGCGAAACTCCGTTGTTGCTGATCACCGCGGATGACGGGCGTTCCTACTCCAAACCCATGCTCTCCACCGGCTTTGGCAAAAACAAGGACGCCGATGGCCTGAGCATGGCGACCCCTGGCGCGATGGCCGAGCAACTCAAGGCCGAAGTGCGCACCCATACCCGCATCAGCGGCATCGACCCTGGCCACAAGCGCCTGTGGATCGGCGAGGAGGCGGTGGTCTACCGCGACCTGATCCTGGCCTGGGGCGCCCAGACGGTACAGGTACCGGTCGAGGGCGATGCCGCTGATCTGATTTTCCCGATCAACGACCTGGAAGACTACGCGCGCTTTCGCCGCGCCGCTGCCGGCAAGCGCCGTGTGCTGCTGTTGGGCGCGGGCCTGATCGGCTGTGAGTTTGCCAACGACTTGATCCTGGGCGGCTACACCATCGACCTGGTGGCTCCGTGCGAGCAAGTCATGCCGACCCTGCTGCACCCGGCCGCGGCCGCAGCAGTGCAAGCCGGGCTGGAAGGCCTTGGGGCACGCTTCCACCTGGGGCCGGTGCTCAACCGCCTGCAACGCACGGTGGACGGCCTGGAAGCCCATCTGTCCGATGGCACGGTGATCGAATGCGACCTGGTGGTCTCCGCCATTGGCTTGCGCCCACGGGTGGACCTGGCGGCTGCGGCCGGCCTGCAAATCAACCGTGGAATCATGGTCGACCGCCACCTCAAGACCTCCCACGCCAATATCTACGCCCTGGGCGACTGCGCCGAGGTCGATGGCCTGAACCTGCTGTACGTCATGCCCCTGATGAGCTGCGCCCGCGCCCTGGCCCAGACCCTGGCGGGCAACGCCACGGCGGTCAACTACGGGCCGATGCCCGTCACGGTGAAAACCCCGGCGTGCCCACTGGTAGTCTCGCCGCCGCCACGGGGCCTTGAGGGCGTGTGGAGCGTCGAAGGGCAGGGCGGTGACATCAAGGCCTTGTGCCGCGATGCCAGCGGGCGCCTGCTGGGTTACGCGCTGACGGGCACTGCGGTCATGGAAAAACTGGCCCTAAATAAGGAACTTCCGCCTCTGCTGGCGTAAATGCTGGTCGTTCTGTCGGAATAAGCACCTTTTTCCCCCTAGAAAGGTCGCCGCGAGACTGGCGCAGGCACCAATGGCATGCCATTCTCACTCCCGTCTGCCGCAGAGTAGAGCCTGCGGCGCCTTGGCGCTGCTCCAGCAGAGAGCAGCACGGACATAACAACAAAAAACCGTCAAAGAGGCTTCACCTATGCGTAAACCAGAACTCGCAGCCGCCATTGCAGAAAAAGCAGACCTGACCAAAGAACAGGCCAACCGCGTCCTCAACGCCGTTCTTGAAGAAATCACTGGCGCCTTGCACCGCAAGGACAGCGTGACCCTGGTTGGTTTCGGCACCTTCCTGCAGCGCCACCGCGGCGCCCGCACCGGCAAAAACCCGCAAACCGGCGAGCCGGTGAAAATCAAGGCGAGCAACACCGTAGCGTTCAAACCGGGCAAGTCGCTTAAAGACAGCGTCAACCCGTAAGCACGGCACCGTCTCGAAGGGAGGCGGGGAGGTATGAAAAATGGGCACGCCGACTGGGTTGGGTGCCCATTTTTATTTGCTCTTGAACAGCAACTGCATGCTGTACGCTGCCTTGTTTACACGTTCAAGTCCAATGTTTCTATCAGCTCGCAAGTCTTCCGGTAAATCAAAGTGCCCCATGCATTCGTTTTCCCCGATGGCTTCTCGTAGATGAGTAATTACGCGAAAAACAACATGGTCCCTTCGCCAACAGGGGGAATGCTCTATCCCCGAAAGTTGTTCTGCGGTCGCTGGATGGCTGGTACCACCCATCCAGATTCGCCTTTATAAAGGCAAATTGGATTTTGTCGTAATGGGAGTTGGGTTTTTTATACCCCGGATCACTGAAAAGTATCTTCCAGCTTGGAATGCCCGACGAGCGCAGGCTGCAGAATATCGGCCTGAATAATCGGCGCGACGTGTCTACTATCCTCGATAGAGGCAGGGATCTTTGTACAAAAATGGGCGAACACCTCGATCAAATGGCCGAGCGCTGGTGGTATGAGCTCAATGTAGCGTGCGATCACGAAGCCCGGTTCATCGTTTGCATTGACGGCCGGAAAGTAAAATAAATCGCCGGGCTTAGGTGCTGTCAGATCCGTCATGAATTGGGTTAGTCGCAATAAATAAAAACATTCAGTTTTTTGCTATAAGCACTTTGAAGGAACTTGACTAGATCTTTCAATTCGCTGGAGTTTAAGTTTTTTAACTTTGTCGCTTTTTCGATTTCAGTCACTAAAGGTAGAATTTCGCCGAATAGAATACTTGTGTCGGCGTAATAATCAGAAAATTTGTGCGTCTTTGGGAAATCTTTTCTTGGTGCTGATGCGCCCATAAGAGCGCCATGGGTAGATTCACTCAAGCAAAAAACTGGAGTGTTCTCATTAATGTCTTTCTGATTTTCTGCTGCCATAAAGTCAAGGGGCATAAAAATTTCCGTGTTGGACGGGACGAATATCACAGCACTTTATCAAATGAGGATCGTGATCTGTCAGGTTATCTCTAAATATCTTAAATAAATATTTAAGCTTTTTCCTGTGCCCGGCGGAATAATTGAGAATTTTAAGGGGCAGCGCTCAAGGAGTAAAAAGGTTAATGCGGGAGTTTCTTTGAATTGGCATTTGTAATTTACGAATTAAATGATAAGAATAAGTGATTCTGTCGTTTGTTTTTGAGCGTTCGTGATGTTTTTTGTATGAGTTGTTATTTTTCTGTTAGGTCTGAATTTATTATGGTCATACCTATCCTCGGGATAGCGTAAACCAAATAAGCAGTCAATTACTGTATCGACATTTTTGCCATAGTCCTCAGGGAACCCGATTTTTTCAGCAAGAGCTACGTACAGTTGATCCACGCCTTCTATTTTAGAAAAGTCCAGTTCAATAATCTCTTTTATATTCACAAATTTCACCTGCCAAGGTTGATTTCTATGAATGAAATCATGGGGATTTGAGTGTAATGGACTTTAAATAAAATAGTCCCGTTTTCCCCTTTGGTAAGTTTGCTCGCTTACTATCAGTTGGCCACTTTGCTCTTAAAAAGGCAAGGTGTTTTTGATGGCTGAAAGTTTCTCCACTATGGCACCTCTGCTGATTAAGTGACTCAATGCTTCATCGAGACTCGGAAATGTCAGTATTTCTTCGTTTTCATCATCTTCAATGACTTCCATTTGGGACTCGTCTATTGAGAAAAAATAGGTGTAATACAGATTGTTCTGTTTTTTTATGGCGTATTGAAATAGAAATGAGGCCCCATCTATTTCACGTCTTTCCTCGTAGCCTCGGCGTTTCCCAGCGTTGAGTGCCTCTATGAGATTGTTCATACTCTAACCTGTAATATCAATGCGGACCATTGTGCCATCGGCGCGCTTAATGTTGACGTGCGGTAGTTCACCGTGGCCTGTACCTTTCGGATCGTCGTGGCCATAAACACGACCTGTTTCTTTATTAATGGGGTAATCTTTTCTGTATCGTACTTTTCCATCTCTCTTTTTGAATTGGTCCATCTTGTTTTTCTTTCTTATACCTTGGGCGTCTTGCGATCCTATGCCTCTGACTTTTTGGCTGTTTGGAAATGCTTCTTTCAATAACTCGTTCGCTTCTTTTTTAGTTTTCACTTTTACGACGGTTTTTTGAGGGCCGTTACGCAGGGCGTCCACTTTCTTGGCGCAGGCTGCCAGGCCCAAGGGGTCTGACCACATGAATGGGTTGGGTGAGTAGGCATAGGTGTTTAGACCTCCCGCCAACCCAATCGGATCCGGCGTAGTAAACCGCCCCACATCCGGATCATAAAACCTGAACGTATTAAAATGCAGCCCCGTCTCCCGATCCAGGTACTGCCCCTGGAACCTCAGGTTCTGCTCTTCAATAAAGTAAGGCTCCCGCACCTCCTCCACGGTATTGCCCCACACCCGATAAGTCGCCTGCCACAGGGTGTGCCCATCAGCCTCGGTCAGTTGCTCCGGCAAGCCATTGAGGTCGTTGTGGTAATAGCGAATTTTTTGCAGCGCCCCGATGCCATCGACGCGGGCCAGGGGTTGGTAGCCTTCGTCTTCATAGAGGTAAAGGCTGGTCTGGCTGTGCTTTTGCTCCTGTAACAGGCGTAAACCGTCCCACATGAACTGGGTTTCGCCCAGTGGATAGCCATTGCTGTCATGTTCGGTTTTTCCGATGCGTCGGCCCAGCGGGTCGTAGGCCATGCGCACCACGCTGCCGCCTTCATTGCGCACTTCAATCAGCCGGCTTTCGGCGTCGTAGGCAAAGTATTGTACGCCACGGGCGCCGCTGCGTTTTTCGATCATCCGGCCAAAGGCATCGTAGCGGTAGCGTTTGTCCTGATAGGTCAGCAGCTTGTTATGCACCACCAGCCCGGCCCCGGACTGTGGGCCGTCCAACAGGTTGGCGGCCGCGTCGTAGGCGAAGGTTTCGCGCTGGCCGTGCAGGCTGTCCTGGCTGGCGATGACGCGGCCGGTGGCGTCGTAGTGCAGCAGTTGGCGATGCTGCGTAGAGGGTTGCTGGTCGAGCTTGCCGATCAGGTTGTCGGCGGGGTCGTATTCGAAGTGCTTCTGTACCGCCGCCGGCAACAACGCCGGCTGGCTGGTGTGGCGGCGTTGGCGCGCGCGCAGGCGGCCGCTACGGTCGTATTCGCTGCGGGTGCTGATCTGGCCTTGGGTGCGCAGGACTTCGCGGTGCAGGCGGTCGCGCTCAAAGTCACTGATGAGTTGGCCGTCGAGGTTGATCTGGTGCAGATGGCCGCTGCCGTAGTACAGGCGGTTGAGCCAGCGGCCGTCCGGCAGTTGGCTCTGGATCAGGTTGCCGAGTTCATCGTAGTGGTGCTGCAGTTCGCCGGCCGAGCTGCGTTCGGTGAGCAATTGGCCAACCGCGTCATAGGCAAAGCTCAAGGCTTGGGCATTGCCCTGCAGGTCGGTGAAGGACACGTCCGTAAGCTGGTCCAATGGATCGTAGGTGTAGTCGGTGCGGCCATCGTCGGTGGTTTTGGCGACCAGTCGGCCGACGGCATCGCGCTCCAGTCGATGCACGATAGGGGCGGGCGGCGTCTCCGGGATCACGGCCATGCCCGTGCCGTAAGGTGCCGCCAGGGCGGTCATGGTGGTGACGTTGTCCAGGCGGTCGTAGCTGTAGCGCTTGGCGCTGCCGTCGAGATCTTGCTGCTCCGTCAACCGATCCCCATCATCCCAGGCAAACCGATAACGTTCGCCGTTCTCGTTGATCAGCGCCTGCAGCCGACCAAAGCTGTCATACCCGAACTGCACCTGCCGGCCATGGGCGTCGGTGCGTTGGCGCACCTGGCCGCGACGGTTGTGTTGATAGTGTGTGGTGTGGCCGGCCGGGTCGGTGTAAGCCGTCAGTTGGCCGCTGATATCTCGCTGGTACTGCTCGCGACGACCGTCGGGTAATTGGCTGCTGAGCAGGCGGCCTTGGGCGTCATAGTGGAATTGGGTACGTTCGCCGAGGGCGTCGGTGATGACTTGCAAAAAGCCCTGTTCGTTGTAGCTGAACCGTGTCGGGTAACCCGAGCAGTCGATGTGCTCGAGCAGTTGCCCGAGCGGGTTCCAGCGCAGTTTTTTGCTTTTGCCCGTGGCGTCGATGATCTCGACGACTTGGCCATGGGCGTCATAGCGATAACGGGTGACATGGCCCAGCGGGTCAATGGCGACGGTGCAGTTGCCGCGCTGATCATAGCGGTAGCGCCAGCTGTTGCCGGCGGCGTCGGTTTGCACCAACGGCAGGGCCCAGTGCTCGAGCCATAACGTCGAGTCGCTGCGCCCCAGTGGGTCGGTTTCGCCGATGAGGTTGCCGGCCTCGTCGTAGCTGTATTCATAGCGGCCGCCCTGAGGGTCGGTGGCGTTGAGCAATTGACGCTCGTCGTTCCATTCGAACAGCCAGGTCTGGCCGAGGTTGTCACTGTAGCGGGTGATCTGGTGCTGGCTGTTCCAGTGCCGGGTGCTGACACGCTGCAAGCTGTCGGTAATGCGTGTGGTGCCGGCCAGCAGGTCATAGTCGAACCGGTAAGCATCGCCTTCATTGGTCCAGTGCTTGACCACCCGCCATTCCTGGCCATCCATCAGGGCCCACTCGTAAAAGCAGTGCAAGCCGGTGGGCAACTGGTGTTCCACCATGCGCTGCCCGGTGTTGTAGGCGAAGCGCCGTTGCACCTGGCCGCTGGCATCGCGTACCTCGGCCAGGTTGCCGATGGCGTCGTAACCATAGCTGACGAGCACTTCTCGGCGTTGATCGGGGTACACGCGCTCGATGCGGGTTACGTGGAGCGGGTCGCGGATCAGTTCGACCTGCACCAGGTCGAAGGTGTCGCGCAGCCGCACCAGGCTTCCGGCCTCGTCATAATCAAGGTAGATGCGGTTGTCGTTGCGGTCACCCAGTTGGCTCAGGCGCAATCGCGACGGGTTTGCCGGGGTGGCTTCGAACAGGCGATACACACCATCGTCGCTTTCAATCAGTAACGGCCCATCGCGGTGGCGCCGTACAGCAAGCCCTTCACCGGCACTGAACACCGCGCCGCCCAGTGGGATGGTGCCCATGTCGATGGGCCGGCCCTGTTCGTCGGTGTAGAGCAGGGTGTCGCCGCCTTCGGGGTGGGGCAGCACGTCGACGCACACTTCGTAGGGCACGCTCCAACCGGCGCCAAACAAGCTGCCTTGGCGTTCGTCGCGGCTGTTGTAGACGCGTTGCCAGTCAATCGGCAACAGACCGGGCAGGACGAAATCCAGATCGTCATCGCCGCCGAGCACCTTGGCCCCGGTGGCCGCATGTACCGGGTTCGACGAGCCCATGGCCGCGTTGGCCGCAGCACCCATGGCACTGCTGACGGCCATCGACACCGCCCCGCCAACCAGCATGCACGGCAATTTGCTGAAGAACTTGCCCTTGCCCCCCTTGAGCATCAGCAGCACTGTCACGGCCAGCCCGACCCCCGGGGTCTTGCCGCTGCGAATTTCGCGTACCACCACCGAACCGCCGCCGATGGTGACGTCGGAGGAGATCAGCCCGGAGGACACCACTTTCGCATCGCAGGTGCTGCGGTCACCGCTGCGTACCGCGGGCTGGCCGTTGATGGTCACCTTGGCCGAGCCTTCGGCCATGAACTGTGGCGGCATCGGTGGGTGCTTCATGCAAAGCACCAGGTCTTCGGGCTTGGTCTCTGTGCCTGGCGCAGGTGAAGCCACGGTGGGGCGCCACATCTGTGAGAAGAACTCGCCTGCCATGTCCAGGTAACTGGCTTCGGCTTCAGGCGCTTCTTCCGGCGCCTGCATTTCCAGCTCGGTGCCGGCCGGTGCCACATGGGAAACAACCGCCCCGGCGGCACGGGCCGAGGGGATGTTATTGGTAAACGTGTCGAAGGAACCGGTGAGGATATTGGCCTGCACCGTCGGCGGGAACAGAGCGTTGCCGATGCCCTCGCATAAATTGCTCAGGCCCTTGTCGGCCCCGCTCTTGCTCATCGCAAGCCCCACAACCACGCCCACGACCGCGCCGAGGAGGAAGCACCCCAGCCCGCCCGTGACAACCGTGATCCCGGTGGCGGCGACCACTGCAGCGGTGGCCAGCGCCGTAATCGCGATGTTCGCCGCCACCTCCAGCACGCCGCCGAGAATGTCGGCCATCATCGACGTGTGGTCCATGGCATCGCCCATTCGGGCGGCCCATAACGCGTCAGACATGCAGGATGCCCATCACGCAGGCACGTCGAACGACAACGAGTTCTTGATGATCGCCCAATGCGCCGCCTCAGCATCACCAAGCTTGTCGGCCTTTACATAACTCAAGGCAAGCATCTTGCGCGTCCCCGGCAACACCAGGGCCAACTGGTACTGGAACACCTTGTCGTTGCCCTTGTTGAACTGGCTGCGCAGCTCGATCCCTTCGACCTCCTGGGCGGCGCCCAGGCGTACCGGCACGCTGGGCAGGCAGCGCAGGTCCTGCACCTGTTTTTCCAGGCGCTTGAGCTGGTCGTCGAAGTTGCTGTGCAAGGTTTCGCCTTCCGCCAGCAAGCTGCGGCTGACGATCAGCGAAGTCCCCAGTTCCGGGAACTTGAGGATATTGATCGTCGCGTCCTGCAGCTCGCCGGCGGGCAGTTGAAACTGGAATTCGTTGATGCGGTACGTCATGGCAAACAGGTCTCGTCAGGAGCTTTTAGGCGCGGGGAACGCGGCTTTGATATTGGCGTCGATGCTGGTTTTTATGCCTTGGCCATCCGGTGTGGCGCCAGGCCCGCCGCCGTTGTTGAGGTGCAGCACGCCGCCGGTGTTGAATTCGGCGTCGCCGCTGGCGTAGAAGCTGATTTGCACGCCAGTGAGGTTGATCTGCCCGCTGGCGTTCAACTCGAGGATGCTTTCCCCGCACACCAGGCGCAGGTTTTCGCCGACCTCGATGACATAGCTCTGGCTGATGCTGTCGGTCTTCTTCTGGCCAACGGAGAGCACGTCTTCCTGCTTGACGATGCGCAGGCGGTTATTGCCAATGGTCACCGTCTCGTTATGCCCAATGCTCTTGTTGCGGTCATGCCCCACCGAGTGGCTTTCATCCACCTCCACCACGATGTCCTGATTGCGCTCGGCATGGATGTACAGCTGCTCCAGGCCCTTCTTGTCCTCCATGCGGATTTCATTGAAGTTCGCCGGGCTGCCGCCCTTGCTGGAGCGGCTTTTCATCCCGCTCTGGGTGGCGTTTTCCGGCAGGTCGTAGGGCACCGTCTGTTCGGCGTTGTACACCCGCCCGGTAATGATCGGCCGGTCCGGGTCGCCCTCAAGGAAGCTCACAATCACTTCCTGGCCGATGCGCGGGATCTGCATCGAACCCCAGTTTTTGCCGGCCCAGGATTGCGACACGCGAATCCAGCAGGAGCTGTTTTCGTTGGACTGATCGTGGCGGTCCCAATAGAAATGCACCTTTACCCGGCCATACTGGTCGGTCCAGATTTCCTCGCCCTTGGGCCCGACCACCAGTGCGGTCTGCGGGCCTTTGACGATGGGCCGGTGGGTGTTGGCCAGCGGGCGGAAGCTCTGTTGAGCGTCGATGCAGGTCAGGCTGCTGTCGAACTGCGCCGACGCCGCGCCGCCTCCGGATTCCAGGCGTTCCTGGGTGATGTAGTAGCGCGCGCCGAGGATCAGGTACTCGCGGTTCTGGTCGCGGCGGCTGAAGCCGGTGAGGCTGAACAGATGGCCGGAGCCCAGGCCCCGGGCGTTGCCGCTGAACTCCACTTGTTCGTGCAGGGTTTGCAGGGCTTCGATACGGGTGCGTGCGTAGTGTTCGCCGTCTTCGCTTTTGACGTAGGTGCCGGGGTAGTCGTACAGCGGATAGTCGCCAGCGGTGTGCGGGCGCGGCATGGCCGAGCGCACGTCGATGCTGGCGCTGGGGCGCTGAAAGTCGTAGTCGTTGAGCTCAAGGGAACCGGGCTGGACTTGCTGCACCAGGTGCCAGTTGTGCATATGGTCGCGTTCGCGCTGCTGCTCGTCCTTGGGGTAGTAGGGCACCGAGGTGTAGCCGGGCACCGTGGCGTGGGCGCCATAGGCGTCGGCCAGCACCAGCACGTGGCGGTCCTGCTCGTGACGGAAGAAGTAGTAGATGCCTTCCTGTTCCATCAGGCGGCTGACGAAATCGAAGCTGGTCTCGCGGTACTGCACGCAGTATTCCCACTCGCGATACGGTCGGCTCAGGGCATCTTCGAAGTCGGAAAAGCCCAGGTCGCGGAACACCTGCTTGATGATCTGCGGGATGCTCAGGTTCTGGAAAATCCGGCAGTCGGAGGTGCGGCTCAGCAGCCATAACCACGGGCGCAGGGTCACCTGGTAACTGGCGAACTGGCCCTGGTCGATGTTCTGGCTGCAGCGTGCGACGAGCCCATGGAAATACCGCTCGCCGCCATCCGCCAGTTGCAGGCTGACGCTCATCGGCTTGCCCAGCAACTGGTTGAGATCGATATTGGCGTCCAGCGAGTTCAGTTGCAGCTCGTAGCTGAACAGCCGCCCCAACTCTTCGTCACCGCCCATTTCATTGAGCAGCAGCACATCCGGCCCCAGGGGGCTGGTGATCTTGGCCAGGCGTGAGGCTTGGTTGAAAAGCATCGGTTGTCCCGTAAGTGTCTTAATAACTGAAGAAACCGAATCCGATGTGGGAGCGGGCTTGCTCGCGAATGCGGTGTATCAGTTGATACATCCGGCGACTGACTCACCGTATTCGCGAGCAAGCCCGCTCCCACATTTGGATTGCACTTCGTCAGGTTATTCGGTGTCGCTGAAGGTGTAGTGCAATTCGTTATCCCGCGTGCCGATCCGCACCCCCGCCAGTGCCTTACCTTCGAGCATGCGCGTGAGGAACTCGCGGCTCATGTCCGGCAGCAGGCTGTTGGTGAGGATGGTGTCGATCATCCGCCCGCCGCTTTCGGTTTCGGTGCAGCGCGAGACGATCAGGTCGATCACCGCGTCGTCGTAGTCGAACGCGACTTTGTGGGTGTTCTCTACACGCTTCTTGATGCGGTCCAGTTGCAGGCGGGTGATCGCCTTGAGCATCACGTCGCTGAGTGGGTAATACGGAATCGTCACCAGGCGCCCGAGCAGGGCCGGCGGGAAGATTTCCAGTAGTGGCTGGCGCAGGGCCTTGGCGATGTCCTCCGGGTCGGGCACGTTTGCCGGGTCTTTGCAGACGTGGGAAATCAGCTCGGTGCCGGCGTTGGTGGTCAGCAGGATCAAGGTGTTCTTGAAGTCGATCACCCGGCCTTCGCCGTCCTCCATCACGCCCTTGTCGAAGACCTGGAAGAAAATCTCATGCACGTCCGGGTGAGCCTTTTCCACTTCGTCCAGCAGCACCACGCTGTAGGGTTTGCGCCGCACGGCTTCGGTCAGCACGCCGCCTTCGCCATAACCGATATAGCCCGGTGGCGCACCTTTGAGGGTCGACACGGTATGGGCTTCCTGGAACTCGCTCATGTTGATGGTGATCACGTTCTGCTCGCCGCCGTACATGGCTTCGGCCAGGGCCAGGGCGGTTTCGGTCTTGCCCACGCCGGAGGTGCCGGCCAGCATGAACACGCCAATCGGCTTGCTCGGGTTGTCGAGGCCGGCGCGGGAGGTCTGGATGCGCTTGGCGATCATCTGCAACGCGTGGTCCTGGCCGATGATGCGTTTCTTCAGGTGCTGGTCGAGGTTGAGCACCGTCTCCAGTTCATTGCGCGCCATACGGCCCACCGGGATGCCGGTCCAGTCGGCAACCACCGAGGCCACGGCCTGGTAATCCACGGTCGGCAGGATCAGCGGGGTTTCGCCTTGCAGGGCGCTGAGGCGCTGTTGCAGGTCCACCAGTTGTGCGCGCAACTCGTCGTTGCCGCTGTCGACAGCGCCAGCCTTCTCGCGCAGGGTCGCCCGGGTGGCGAGCAGCTCGTCCACCAGGGTTTTCTCGTCGGCCCAGCGGCTTTCCAGCGTTGCCAGGCGCTCGCGCTCGGCGCTCAGCAAGGCTTCGCTATTGCTCTGGCGTGCACCAATGGCGATGCCGATCGCATGCTCACGGGCGATGATTTGCAGCTCGGTTTCCAGGGCTTCGATACGGCGGCGACTGTCGTCCACCTCGGCCGGCACTGCGTGGAGGCTGATGGCGACGCGGGCGCAGGCGGTGTCCAGCAGGCTCACCGATTTATCCGGCAACTGGCGTGCCGGGATATAGCGGTGGGACAGCTTCACCGAGGCTTCCAGGGCTTCATCGAGGATCTGCACCTGGTGGTGTTTTTCCATGGTCGAGGCCACGCCGCGCATCATCAGCAGCGCCTTGTCTTCCGACGGCTCGGCCACTTGCACTACCTGGAAGCGGCGGGTCAGGGCCGGGTCTTTCTCGATGTGCTTCTTGTACTCGGCCCAGGTGGTGGCCGCCACCGTGCGCAAGGTGCCACGGGCCAGGGCCGGCTTGAGCAGGTTGGCTGCATCACCGGTGCCGGCGGCGCCACCGGCACCGACCAGGGTGTGGGCTTCGTCGATAAACAGGATGATCGGTTTTGGCGAGGCCTGGACGTCTTCGATGACCTGGCGCAGGCGCTGTTCGAATTCGCCTTTCATGCTGGCGCCAGCTTGCAGCAGGCCCACATCCAGGCTGCGCAGTTCTACGTCCTTCAACGCCGGCGGCACGTCGCCGGCGACGATGCGCAGGGCAAAACCTTCGACCACCGCCGTCTTGCCCACCCCGGCCTCACCGGTGAGGATCGGGTTGTTCTGGCGTCGACGCATCAGGATATCCACCAGTTGCCGAATTTCTTCGTCACGCCCCACGATCGGGTCGAGCTTGCCGCTGCGCGCCTGCTCGGTGAGGTCAACGGTGAAACGCTTGAGAGCTTCCTGCTTGCCCATGGCACTCGGCGCCATGGCGCCGCTGGCTTCGCCCGGCACGGCACCGGCGTTGAAACCGTCACTGGCGCTCAGGGCGTTTTCCGGCGAATCACCGACATATTCATCAAAGCGCTCGCTCAGGGCCTCGGCCTTGATCTTGTCGAACTCCCCCGACAAACCCAGCAGCGCATGCCGCAGGCTCGGCGTCTTCAGAATGCCCAGCACCAGGTAGCCGGTACGCACCTGGCTTTCGCCAAACATCAGGCTGCCGTACACCCAGCCGCGCTCTACTGCTTCTTCCACGTGGGACGACAGGTCGGTGATCGAGGTCGAGCCACGGGGCAGGCGGTCCAGGGCTTCGGTGAGGTCGCGGGCCAGGCGCGCCGGCTCGACGTTGAACTGGCGGATGATGCGATGCAGGTCCGAGTCCTGCAGTTGCAGCAACTGGTGAAACCAGTGGGCCAGCTCCACGTAGGGGTTACCGCGCAATTTGCAGAACACCGTGGCGGCTTCGATGGCCTTGTAGGCCACGCTGTTGAGTTTGCCGAACAGTGCGGCGCGACTGATTTCACCCATGCTCTGAATTCCTTGAGGTGGTGGCCTGATCGGCGTAATGCCGGGCCAGGATTAGGTCGTTGGCGTCGTGCCCGGGTTGGCCGAGCCACGTGTTGAAGCCCAGGCGGAACTGGCCGTTGAGTTGCAGCGCCGGGACTTCGGGTTGTTGCAGAACCAGGTTCAAGTCCCAGTCCAGTTCATGGCCCAGGTATTCGGCAACCCAGGCCACAAGCTCGTTGAACGGCTGGCTGCCGGGCAACATGCCCATGTAGTCGTCCAGCATGAGCGGGCCCAGGCGGATGCGAAATTTATGCTGGCGGTCCCACACATGGCTGCCCAGGCAGAAGTCCACGCCCAACTGATTGGCGCTGACGCTGACCCGGCTGCGCTCTGGCAGCTCCAGCCATTGGCCGACGTACTCTTCAATCTCCACCGGCAGGCCGAAATACTCGCCGAGAATCGCCTTCAGGCCGTCCGGGTAGCGGGTTTGTGCCGAGAGGTGGCCGCTGTAATGCAGCTTTGCGGTGTCGGGGATCAGGCCCTGGTCGAGCAGGCTGGGCATGCCCCGGCCACTCAAGGCGGCGAGGCGTGCGGACCAGTAATCATCGTCGGGCCGATCATGGCTGACGGTCGGCCGCGCTTCGGCCCAGGCCCGGTAGAACAGGGTCAGCAGGCGGTGGTGGAACACATCAAGGAAGCGCTTGCTGGTGCTGTCGGCGTTGTTGCGCTGGCGTTCGCGCACGTATTCGGTGATGTGCAGCGGCAGCGGACCATTGGGGCCGCCGAGGCCAAAAAAGAACTGCTCCAGGCGCGCAGGCGTGCCGTCGGCGCCGGGCGCTACCGACGCCAGGGTGGCCGGGGCGAAGGTGCAATCGGCCTGTTGTCCGAGGCGCAACGGGTCATCGGCCAGGCGCAGGGAATGGCCCAGGCGCGGCAAGTCTGGCGATTCGCACTCGATACGGCGCAGCGCCTGGAAGAAGTCATATTCCCAGGGCTCCTGGTGCATCGCCTCCAGGGTACTCACAGGGTCGGACGACGTCCGGGCTTGGCTTTCCATCGCATGATCTCGCCGCGTTCGGTGGTACGGATCACCGTCTCGGTAAAACTGTTGATCGACACATAACGCGCCAGGAACCGTTCCAGTACCGCACCGAGCAGGAACACGCCGGTGCCGCGAAACGCGTTTTCATCAAATTCCAGGGTGATCTCCAGGCCACGACCAAACACGATCGGGCCGGGCATCGGCAGGCGGCGGGTCACCGCTTTGCTGCTGACCTCGCGCAGGCCTTCGATCTGCAGTTGCAGGGCGGCGTCGTTGCTGTCGCCATACAGGCGCAGCAGTTCACGCAACGCGGCGGCGCCCTGGCCCTCGCTGAGGGACAGGTAGTTGAGCGACAACTGGCTGATCAGCCGCCAGGCCTTGGCATCATGGGCGTGGCTGGCGCGCGGACGGCTGGGTCCGGCGACGCAGCGCACGGCCAGCACCGGGGCGCTGTCGGACAGGGTGAAGTCAGTCTTGCCGTTGCCCACACTCATGAACAGCGGCAGGTCGCGGTTGGTGCACAGCGCGGTCACGCCCAGTTGGCGCAGGTCGTGGCGGTAGGGCGCCTGCTGACTGTCGACCAGGCTGACAAAGGTCTCGCTGCCCACATACGTGGAGCGCGGGCCATTGCGCCGCTGGTCGCTGGATAGCACGCGCGGCTCGCGGCGCACGCTGTAATAACTCTGGTCGCGGCCGTAGCGCGACGGATCGCGCACGGCGTAGAACGGCAAAAAGGCTTGTTCCGGCCCGGTGCCATGGCCGGTGATGCCGCTCAGGGAGTGAATCTCGAAGTCCATGGGCCGGGTGCGGTCGGCAATCACATGGTGCTCGTTGACCCGTTCGGACAGGTGAATCCGGTCCACGCGCTTGGGGAACAGGTTGATCGCCGGGGTGCAGAACGGCACGAATTGCGCGGCCCCCACACTGCCTTCCAGGCTCGGGTCGTGGCGGTCGAACAGCACGATCAACTCCAACTCCTGGCCATCGCAGCGTCGTACCGCGCGGCTCAGTTCAGCGAACTCGACGAACAGGTAGCGATGGGGCAGGGCGAAGTATTCCTGCAACAGGCGATAACCCTGGAACGCCCGCGATACCACTGGCATCGCCGCCTCGGCGTCGTCGAACCCGCGCGGACGCAGTGCGTCCTGTGGCAGACGCTCCACCCAGTCACCGCCGGGCTGGCGCGCAAACACCGCGCAAACATTGCCGAGCAACTGCTCGTAGAGGCGGAACGGTTGCTCATCGGCGCCGCTCAGGTACAGCGGCAGGCTGTCCAGGGCCAGGCTGTTGAAGGGCAGCTCGGCGCCGGTACGCAAGGTCAGGCGCAAACCGGCCTTGGCCTTGGGTTCGCTGGCGGCCAGGCGCCCGAGCACGGCGGACGGGTTGCCGAAGTAATCGGCCTGGCTGACCTGCAACGGCCACAGCATCACTGGGTGCGCGGTGCGGTACTCGCAGCAGGTCTGGGTTTCGCGGCCCAGGGCGGCACGCAATACGGTGTCGCGAGGCAGTGGAAAGCCGCTGGCCAGGGAGCCCTCATCGGGATCGGCCTGCAGCTGCACCACGGTCATCGACGGGGTCGGCGCCAGGTAGTGCGGGTAGGCGATTTCCAGCAGATTGTGGGTGAAGGTCGGGTACTCGGCATCGAGCTTGAGCTGCACCCGGGCGGTGAGATAAGCGAAGCCTTCGAGCAAACGCTCGACGTACGGGTCGGCGCAGTCCATGCCGGACAGGGTCAGCCGGCTGGCGATCTTCGGGTATTCCTTGGCGAACTCCGCAGCGCTCTCGCGCACATGGTGCAGTTCCTGGTTGTACAGCTCCAGCAGGCGCGGGTTCATGGGCGTCTCCGCTGGTCGGCATTGACCACGCGTACATGGCCGGACTCCAGGTCCAGGTCGGTCTGCAGCAGCAGGCGCAAGGGCACCGGCTGCGCCCACAGGTCGCCTTCGATCTCGAAACTCAGGGCGTTGTGATTCATCTCGCCATGGGCCACGCGCGCCTTGACCCGCAGGGTGTGGCGCAGGATGCGCGGCTCGAAGGTGGCAATCGCCTGGTAGATCAGGGCTTCCAGAGCATTGATATCGACACTCGATGCACTGTTGCCCGCCAGCGCCGGCAGGCCGTAATTAATCACCGACGTCCCCGCCGGGGTGTGCAACGTGGCATCGGCGCTGAGCAGCGACGTGGTATTGAGCAGCCACGCCAGGTCCCGCAGCACCGAGGCTTTGAGCTGGGTCAGGGACAGCACGCGCTTGTCCGCGCTTTCCTTGGGATTGCTCGGCTCGTCGTCGGTCAACCGGTCCAACAGGGACGGTTGCAGGCGGTCGCGGGTGGCGATTTCGGTTACCACGTAAAAAATGCCACGAAGTTTTTCTGGTCCATAGCACCAAGCAAACAATGACCGCTTTCGGCAACCATAGACGCCTCCAAGCGACCCTCAATATGTCTGATGGCCTGATACTGAGAGCGACACTCCTGGCTCGGTGCAGGTTCTGGTGCAAAGTGCTGCACAATGATGATCTGTGCATTGTTAAAACTCTCGACCCTTGGTTGGCCATTGCGGTCGATGCTCAGATGGCAAGGCCAAGGCATATCCAGAGTCAACAGGCTCTGGTCGGGCTTACGCAATGCACAGCGTTGTGCATGACTTTCCAAGGTCAGTCGTTGACCTCCAACCACCACCTCGGGGTTGGATTGGGTGGCGTCGATTTGTTCAGCTTGCTCCGCACAGGCATTCAGGCTCAACAGCACGCTCATTGACAGTATGCATTGCAGGGTGCGTGTGATCATTTCAACTCCCAGAACCAGACCTGTCGGGATCGGTGCGCCTGGTCGGCAAAGTCACCCGTTACTGAGCCTCGGTTCCATAGGTCAATATGGTCGCCGGTACGTGCTTCCAGAGATTGTCCCATCCGGGCAAAACAATCTTTGAAGAAAATAATCCCGGTTTTTTGGTAAAGCGTACGACGGTCCTCGGCGCTGCCCGTAAGAATGGTTGGGCGACCGAGATGATGACGCCACAGCCAGTTAGCCAATGACTCCGCGCCTCGGGCGTGGTCATGCGCGCACTTGGGTTCGCTATAGGTCGATTTGTTTACCTTGATGGTTTTTTCGGCGTTAAGCGTGATGCTCATACGGATGGCGCATTGATTGTCCCAAGGGCCGTCGCAGGGTGTTGGCGTTGTGGGGTAGTTTGCCCACAAATTAATAAACGAAGGTTTGGCCATGACTCAGACACCGAAAAGAGGAAGGTCGAAATTCGAGCAAGCACCAAAATCCCCCGGCGTGTGGCGCCGGGGGGCTTCGTATCAACGCTTGGTGTTGGAACGGATATTCCAGCCGAACTTGATCGGGCCGCCGTCCTTGGTGCCGTCGGCTTTCTGCGGCTGGTAGTCGACCATCACCTGGGCAAAGTTCAGGGTGACGTTTTCGGTCAGGCGATCATCGCTGCCCGAACCGCCGGTGCTCAGGGAGGTGATCAGTACTTCTTCGAGGTTGATGATCATGTACTCGACCTGGCTTTCGCCGCCGGCCTTGCGCACGGTCAGCTTGACCTTGTCGATGTGCTTGCCGCTGGCGCAATGCATCATCAGGTTAGGCGAAGCCTTGTCCACGTACTTGGTCAGCGACAGGTCCTGGATATTCACCTTACCCGCACCGCCGCCACTGCCAACGTGCATGTTGCCGGACTGGGCCATGCCCCAGCTCCAGTTCAGCACGTCGATTTCGTCCTTGTGGGCCTTGTCCATGGACTCGCCCTTGATGTCGCCGATCTTGATGAAAATATCAACAGCCATGTTTTCTCCCTGTGTGGCACGGGCCACTTGATTTGGTGATCGTTCCCACGCTCTGCGTGGTAACGCATCCTGTGACGCTCTGCGTCACCGGGACGCCGAGCATCCCGGGCGGCATTCCCACGCGGAGCGTGGGAACGAGCGAATGACTTACGCGCTTTTTGCCGAAGGCAGTTTCGATACCAGGCGCAGCGACACGGTCAGCCCTTCGAGCTGGTAGTGCGGACGCAGGTAGAACTTGGAGTTGTAGTACCCCGGGTTGCCTTCGACGTCTTCCACGATCACTTCCGCCGCAGCCAATGGGTGCTGGGCCTTGGTGGTTTCGGTGGAGTGCGCCGGATCGCCGTCGACGTAGTTGAGGATCCAGTCCTGCAACCAGCGCTGCATCTCGTCCTTCTCTTTGAAGGAACCGATCTTGTCGCGCACGATGCACTTCAGGTAGTGGGCGAAACGGCAGGTGGCGAACAGGTACGGCAGGCGCGCGGCCAGGTTGGCGTTGGCGGTGGCGTCTGGGTCGTCGTATTCGGCCGGTTTCTGCAACGACTGGGCGCCGATGAACGCGGCGAAGTCGGTGTTTTTCTTGTGCAGCAGTGGCATGAAACCGTTCTTCGCCAGCTCTGCTTCACGGCGGTCGCTGATGGCGATTTCGGTCGGGCACTTCATGTCCACACCACCGTCATCGGTGGGGAAGGTGTGGGCCGGCAGGTTTTCCACTTCGCCGCCAGATTCCACGCCACGGATGCGCGAGCACCAGCCGTAGTGCTTGAACGAACGGTTGATGTTCACCGCCATCGCGTACGCGGCGTTGGCCCAGGTGTACTTCGAGCTGTCGGCGCCGTCGGTGTTTTCTTCGAAGGCGAAGGCTTCCACCGGGTCAGTCTTGGCGCCATACGGCAGGCGTGCCAGGAAACGCGGCATGGTCAGGCCGATGTAGCGCGAGTCTTCCGATTCGCGCAGCGAGCGCCAGCCGGCGTATTCCGGGGTGGTGAAGATCTTGGTCAGGTCACGCGGGTTCGACAGTTCCTGCCACGAGCCCATGCCCATCACGGTCGGCGATGCAGCTGCGATGAACGGTGAGTGCATCGCGGCGCAGACTTTCGACAGCTCGCCCAACAGTTCCACGTCAGGTGGCGACTGGTCGAAGTAGTAATCGCCCACCAGGCAACCGTAAGGTTCGCCGCCGAACTGGCCGTATTCTTCTTCGTACATCTTCTTGAAGATCGGGCTCTGGTCCCACGCGGTGCCCTTGAATTTCTTCAGGGTCTTGTGCAGGTCAGTCTTGGAGATATTGAGCACGCGAATCTTCAGCTGCTCGTCGCTCTCGGTGTTGTTGACCAGGTAGTGCAGGCCACGCCAGGCGCTTTCCAGCTGCTGGAAATCCGGGTGATGAATCACCTGGTTGACCTGGGCGGTGAGCTTGGCGTCGATGGCGGCGATGATCGACTCGATCGACTTGATCGCGTCGTTGGAGACCAGGTCGGTTTGCGCCAGGGCCTGCTCGGCCAGGGTGCGCACGGCCGTCTCGACGGCTTCGCGGGCACGCTCGGTCTTGGGCTTGAATTCTTGCAGCAACAGCGAGGCGAACTCACTGGTTTCTTCGGTGGCGCCCAGGTTCTGTGCGCCTTCGCGGGCGGTATTCTCGCTCATGATTACTGGTCCCCAGCAGGTTTTGGCGCGCTCGCAAGGGCCTGCAGCAGTGCCGGGTCCTTGATCGCCTTCATGATGATTTCTTCAGCGCCAGTCTTGCCGTCCATGTAGGTCAGCAGGTTGGCCAGCTGGGTACGCGCTTCGAGCAGCTTGTTCAGCGAGTCGACCTTGCGCGCCACGGCAGCCGGGCTGAAGTCGTCCATGCTTTCAAAGGTGATGTCCAGGCTCAGGTTGCCTTCGCCGGTCAGCTCGTTGGGTACGTGGAAGGCTACGCGCGGCTGCATGGCCTTGAGGCGTGAGTCGAAGTTGTCGACGTCCACTTCAAGGAACTTGCGATCAGCGACCGGCGCCAGAGGCTCGGCGGGCTTGCCGGCGAGGTCGGCCATCACACCCATCACGAAGGGCAGTTGGACCTTTTTCTCGGCGCCGTAAAGCTCGACGTCGTACTCGATCTGCACTCGAGGCGCGCGGTTGCGCGCGATGAATTTCTGAGAACTTTGCTTCGCCACGTTGCTGCTCCTGGTCGCTTGAGCGACGGTGTTGTTACTGCTCAGTCGGGCGGCTTACTCGCCGTCCGGGCCGCGCAGGTTTTCAAATTGGGACATGCCGTCGGGAATCAGATTGCGCACGATGGTCGCGAAATCGGCGTGCACCAGATTTTTCGCCCGGTTCAACAGCACCGGCAACGGGCTGGAAGGCTCGTGCCGGGTGTAGTACGCAAGGATTCGGTCCAGGTCGCGCAGCACCTCATCGCGGCTGGCGATGTCGCCAGTATTGCGGGGTGCGGCAGGGGCGGCGGCGTGTTCGACCGAGGCGTGGCTGTCGTCACTGACAACTTCGGGTTCACGGCTGTCGCCGCTCTGCGCAGCGAACTGGCTGAAAATCTGCAGGGCCTGCTTGAGCAGGTGTTTCAGCGCGCCGAGGTCTACGCCCTGGGCGGAACCGACTTGCTCGCTGACGTGTTTTTCAATGGTTTCACAGGCCGCACGGGCCTCGACGAGGGCTGCGTGGGTGGCTTGCAGCTGCTCTGGATCACTGTCGAGGAAGGCTCCGGCCAGTTGCTCGGTACCAAGGGTTTCGCCGGGGAAACTTTGCAGGCCGCTGGCGTTCAGGGCGCCACGCAGGCTCACGGGGCCAAACGCCCGCGAGCGCGTGAGGACACTTTCGCGCAGCAGGCGGATGTTCGTGTCGCAGGTCATTCCCGCGAGGGCGTTGATGCGTACGGTGGGGTCGTTGTGGTCATCGGCATCCAGGCGTGGATGCAGATCGGCCCAGTACTGCTGGAGCAGTTCACTGATCAGGGTCAGGACGCTGGCCAGCCCGCCAACACCTTGCAGGGCGAGGGAGCTTTGCAGCAAAAAATGAGTGATGCGCAGGTCTTTGCTGCGCTGCAGCAAGTCCAGGCACTGTTGCTGGATGCTGCGCCAGTCTGGCGGCTCGGCGGGCAAAATGGCGTCGCCCATGCTGCGCTCAGGTTGACCCTGGGCAGCACGTTCCAAGTGCAGGAAATCCGCGTCATATTCCAAGTCTTCGCCACACGGCGAAGTCGCGGAAACAGCGGTGAGCAGCAGCGGCACATCCACCAAATTCGATCTCCATATCGGCCCTTTAGTCTTGGGCAATTCATGCGTTAGTTGCGCGGCTAGTTGCGCAATTTATCGGCATGTTTTCCTGGTCAGGTCAGCGCACTGATTTCAGTGTGCCACTACTCATCTTCAAGAAGTTGTGCATTTTTGGTGTAGTAGTTATGCGTTGTCAAGGTAAGCTATTCGTCCTGTGTGACAGATGTGCGGTGTTTAACAACCTGTGCGACCGATGAGTCAAAATAGGAATTCCCTGACGCTTTTTGTCACATTGACTGGTTAAAATCGGCGATCATGCTGATAAGCCAGCCTTTTTGGCGTGGTTTAAAGGATTTGCCAGGGCGCGCTTGGGAAGGTATTTCCCTTAGGCCGCCCGCGCGTGAGGTACAGCAAGGAGGCAAGATGTCACTGTGTTTGACTATTACTAGTTATCACAAGATCACCCCAGGTCAATGTCCGGAAAAGTCCATGGATAATGGAGTGATGGCAATTGGCCGCTCCAGTGAAAACGACTGGATATTGCCTGATCCAGAACGTTTGGTCTCCGCGCAACATTGCGTTATTCAATACAAAGATGGTCGTTACTATCTAACCGATAACAGTACTAATGGTGTGGAATTGGTTAACGCCGGCATTCGTTTGCGCCGGGGAAACAGTGAGCCATTACAAGACGGTGAATTGATCCGCATCGGCGACTACGAGATCCAGGCACGGATTGATTCCGGGGTGAAGGTGACCGACAGCCAGCCTTTCGGCACTGACGGCTCCAACAGTTTCGAAGCCCTCATGGGGCGCCAGGGTGCCGGTGTGGTCACGCCGCTGCCGACCCCGGTGATCGCCCCACAGTTCCAGGGTGCGTCGTCAATGGACACGCTACCGGACCTGTTTGATTTCCTCACGCCGACGGCCGTACCGCCGCCCACCCAGCCTGACCATGTACCGGCTGAGCAGCATGATTTCCGCCCGCCCGTGGCGGTTACCGTGCCCGCCCCCGAGCAGCCGTTGCACTCAGGGTCGGTGATTCCAGAAGACTGGGATCTGTTTGGCGAAACACCTACGCCGTCGATCAGCCCGCCACCACCTGTCATCGCGCCGCCTGAGCCGCCCCTCGCGCCCCCTGTGCTCGAGCCTGCGCGCCCTGTGGCAGACGCCAACCAGCCCGATTTGCTGCAAGCCTTCCTGCGTGGTGCCGGTCTCGATCAACTGCGCCTGGACAAGGCCCAGGCCGAGGCGCAGATGGAAAGCATCGGCCGCAGCTACCGGCTGATGGTCGAAGGCTTGATCGACGTACTGCGCGCACGCAGCAGCCTCAAGGGCGAGTTCCGCATGCAGCAGACGACGATCCAGCCGGTGGAAAACAATCCGTTGAAATTCGCCCCGAATGCCGACGAAGCGTTACTGCTGCTGCTACGCCACGGCAACCAAGCGTTTATGGCGCCGGACCTGGCCGTGCGCGACAGTTTCGACGACCTGCGCGCGCACCAACTGGCGGTGATGGCCGGTGTCGAAGCGGCCATCAAGCATCTGTTGACGCGCTTCGAGCCGGCCCAATTGGAAGAGCGCATGGGCAAGCCCGGCGGGCTGTCGAGCCTGTTCAACGGTTCGCGCCAGGCCCAGTACTGGCAACAGTTCACTGAGCTCTACAACAGTATTTCCCGTGAGGCCCAGGAGGATTTCCAGGACCTGTTCGGCCGTGAATTCAGCCGGGCCTATGAAGCACACAGCGCACGACAGCGGCGCTGAAACCGGAACAACGGACAGCCACATACGTCATTGAGGACGCAGGATGATTTTCAGGTTTTTACTCGCAGCCGCCAGCGTGTTGCTGCTGACGGCCTGTGCCAAGGATGCCGCGCCGCCCCAGGCGCCAGAGGCACAAATCGACACCACCCGTGTCGAGTTGCACTTCCATGCCATCGCTGGGCTCAACCCCGGCACCACGGGCCAGCCAGCCCCGGTACGGGTGCGGATTTTCGAGCTGAAAAACGCCGCTGCCTTCAGCCGTGCCGACTATTTCGCCCTGGCAGATCGCGCCCAGCCGACCCTCGGTTTGGACCTGCTGGACCAGGATGAAGTGGTGGTCCAGCCCGGCCAGCAATTGAGCATCCAGCGCGACCTCGATCCGGCCACCCGGCAGATCGGCCTGCTGGTGGGCTATCGCGAGCTGGACCGCGCGCAATGGCGCACGGTGCTCAGCGTGCCACCCCGCCAGGCCAGCGAATACCAGATCAGCCTTGATGTGCGCGCCGTACGTGCGCACCTCAGCGTTTCCCCATCCAGCCCTGCCCAATAAGAAGCAATCGGAGCCCCCATGTCCTGGAACAATCGCGTGGTCTGGTCGGAAGGCATGTTCATCGGAACGCAGCACTTCCAGCAGCATGACCGTTACCTGGAAAACCTGATTGATGCCCGCAGCCGCCCGCTGTCGGCCGGCGCCTGGGGGTTTTCCGAACTGCTGATCGACCAGGGCCTGCTGGCCCAGGGCAAGCTGGCCATTGTCTCGGCCCGTGGCCTGTTGCCCGATGGCACGCCGTTCAATATCCCCCAGGATGACCTGGCGCCGAGCCCGCTGAACATCGACGACAACCTGCGTGACGGCCTGGTGTACCTGGCCTTGCCCCTCAAGCGTGCCGGTGCCCGCGATACGGTCGACGAAGGCGAGCCCCTGGGCGCTGCGCGTTACCTGAGCCAGGTGCGCGAGGTGCGGGATGACAACGCACCCTTCGAGAACCGCGCACCGGTGGCCGTCGGCTCCCGTGCCTTGCGCTTGCTGACCGCCGCCGATGGCATCAGCGACTACGCCGCCATCGGCCTGGTGCGCATCAAGGAAAAACGCGCCGACCGCGCCCTGGTGCTGGATGACAGCTACATCCCGCCGGTGCTCGATGTGGCCGCGAGCAAGCCGCTGACGGCGTTTCGCAGCGAACTGCTGGGCCTGTTGCACCAGCGCGGCGAAGCCCTGGCCGGGCGGGTGGTGGCCTCGGGTGCCGGTGGCGCCTCGGAGATTGCCGACTTCATGCTGCTGCAACTGGTCAATCGCGCCCAGCCGCTGATCCAGCACCTGAGCCAGTCGAGCCCGCTGCACCCAGAGCGTTTGTTCAGTGAACTGGTAAGCCTGGCCGGCGAGTTCTCGACCTTCTCCACCTCGGGGCGGCGCCCCGAGGAATACCCGCGCTACCAGCATGACGACCTGGCCCTCAGCTTCGCCCCGGTGATGCAGGCCCTGCGCGAGGCGCTGTCGATGCTGATCGACAGCAAGGCCACGCCTATCCCGATTGTCGAAAAAGCCTATGGCGTGCATGTGGCGATGCTGGCGGACAAAACCCTGATCGACAGCGCCAGCTTCATCCTTGTGGTGCGTGCCGATGTCCCGGGCGAAACCCTGCGTGCGCGCTTCGGCCAGCAGAGCAAGGTCGGCTCGGTGGAGCACATCCGCGACCTGGTCAACCTGCAACTGCCGGGCATCGGCCTGCTGCCGTTGCCGGTGGCGCCACGGCAAATCCCTTACCACGCGGGCTCCACCTACTACGAGCTGGATCGCGGCAGTGAGCATTGGCAGCAACTGATTCACTCCGGCGGCTTCGCCTTCCATATCGCCGGGCAGTTCCCGGGCTTGAACCTGGCCTTCTGGGCGATCCGAGGATAATCCGCGATGCATCCCAATGATGACGACCGCACCCAGTTCATGCCGCGTCCGGGTGGCCGAGCGCCGGAGCCTGCCCGCGCAGAACCAGCGCCTTTGTCGATGCCGGCGGCGCCGATCCTCACCGGCAAAAGCCAGGGCCTCAACCCGCTGGAAAGCGCCGCCGGCCCCTTGCTGGCACTGCTGACGCGCCTGCGCAATACCATCGCCCATCCCGCACCCTCAAGCCTGCGCGCGCAGTTGCTGGCCTACCTGCGCCAGTTCGAAGAACGCGCCGAGGCGGCCGGCGTGGCCCGCAACGAAGTGCTGTTGGCCCGCTACGCGCTGTGCACCGCCCTCGATGAAGCGGTGCTGAGCACGCCTTGGGGCAGCGCCAGTGACTGGGGCAAGCAGAGCCTGCTGATCACCGTGCACAACGAAGCCTGGGGCGGCGAAAAGGTCTTCCAACTGCTGGACCACTGCCTGCAAAGCCCGCGCGAACGCCTGTATCTGCTGGAGCTGTTGTACCTGTGCATGTGCCTGGGTTTCGAAGGCCGCTACCGGGTAATGAACGACGGCCGCAGCCAGCTCGAAGCCCTGCGCGAACGCACGGCGGCGGCGATTCGCAGTGCCCGTGGCGAGCATGAGCGCGAGCTGTCGCCCCATTGGCGCGGCGTGACCGTGGCCCGCGATCGACTGGCGCAATTCATGCCGCCGTGGATCGCCGTGGCCATCGGCCTGGCTTTGCTGCTGGCGCTACTGTTTGGCTTGCGCCTGAAACTGGCGTCGGATGCAGAGCCGGTGTTCAAGAACATCCATGCATTGGGGGAAATCCCGGTGCAGGCCATCGACCGCCCGGTGGCGCAGCCGAAAATCATCGAGCGCCCACGCCTGGCGGGCTTTCTGGTGGAGGACATCAAGGCGGGCCGGGTCGCGGTGGAAGATGCCGTCGACCGCTCCGTGGTGACGATCCGTGGCGATGAACTGTTCGCCTCGGCCAGCTCCAGCATTGTCGATGACTACCAACCCCTGATGCTGCGCATCGCCGATGCCATCCGCAAGGTCAAGGGCCAGGTGCGGGTGACCGGGCACAGCGACAATCGGCCGATTGCCACCCTGCGCTTCCCGTCCAACTGGGCCTTGTCCGAGGCGCGGGCCAAGTCGGTGCTGGAAATCCTCGCGGCCAAGACCGGCCAGGGCGAGCGCTTCAGCGCCGAGGGTCGCAGCGACACCGAGCCGGTGGCGACCAACGCCACAGCCGAAGGCCGTGCCCGCAATCGTCGGGTTGAAATCACCGTATTGGCGGAGGGCGTCGAGTGAAGGCGTTTTTCAGTTTCATGATTCGCTGGGTGATCCCCGTGCTGGGCCTGATTGCCCTGGGCCTGATCATCTGGTTTGTCGGGCCGTTGCTCGACGTGCTGGTGCCGGAAGGCCGGCGCTGGGCCTTGATCATCCTGGTCTTCGCGGTGTGGATTGCCTACCGCGTGTTTCGCATCATCCAGGCGCGCCGTCAGGCCGCCGAAGTGATGCGCAGCCTGGCCGCCGAAACCCCGGCCGACCCCAACAGTGTCGCCACTGCCGAAGAGTTGGCCACCCTGCGCCAACGCATGGACGAAGCCCTCGCGCTGTTGAAAAAGGCCAAGTTGGGCGGTGACGAACGGCGCAACCTCTATGAGTTGCCGTGGTACGTGATCATCGGCCCGCCGGGCTCGGGCAAGACCACCGCGCTGGTCAACTCCGGGTTGCACTTCCCCCTGGCTGCTCAGTTGGGTGCCGGTGCGGTGCGCGGCGTGGGCGGTACACGTAACTGTGATTGGTGGTTTACCGATCAAGCGGTGCTGCTGGACACCGCCGGGCGCTACACCACCCAGGACAGCAACTCCACGGTGGATAAAGCCGCCTGGCTGGGCTTCCTCGACCTGCTGAAAAAGCAGCGCGCCCGCCGCCCGATCGATGGCGCTTTTATCGCCATCAGCCTGTCGGACCTGCTGCTGGGCACTGACGCCGAGCGCGCCGCCCACGCTGCCGCAATCCGCCTGCGCATCCAGGAGTTGTACACCCAGTTGGGCGTGCGTTTCCCGATTTACCTGATGCTCACCAAGCTCGATCTGGTGCCGGGGTTCATGGAGTTTTTCGACAACCTGAGCAAGGAAGATCGCGCCCAGGTGTGGGGCATGACCTTTGCCCTGGACGACGGCAAGCACAGCGACAGCCCCCTGGCCCATCTGCAAAGCGAATTCGCCGGCCTGGAGCAGCGCCTCAACGAGCGCCTGGTGGAACGCCTGCAACAGGAGCGCGACCCGGCGCGGCGCGACCTGATCTATGGCTTCCCGCAGCAATTCGGTGCGCTGAAGGATTGCCTGCAAAGCTTCCTCGAGGGCGTGTTCAAGCCCAATGCCTTTGAAGAGCGCGTGTTGCTGCGCGGCGTCTATTTCACCAGCGGTACCCAGGAAGGCAGCCCGATTGACCGACTGATCGGCGCCATGGCCCAGAGCATGAACCTCGACCGCCAGCACCTGGCGCGCCAGAGCGGTACTGGGCGCAGCTACTTCATCGAGAAACTGTTCAGCGCCGTGGCCTTTGCCGAGCGTGGCCTGGTGGGGGTCAACCCGAAGGTCGAGCGCCGCCGCAAATGGGTCGCCCGTGGCGTGCTCGCCGCGACGGTTGCGCTGGTGCTGGTGGTCAGCAGTCTGTGGTGGCTGAGTTATCGCGCCAACCAGGCGTATATCGCCCAGGTCGACCACAAGGTCGCACCACTGGGCCAGGCCGTGCAGAGCCTGAGCCCGGCACAGCGTGATGTGCTGGCGGTGTTGCCGCTGCTCAACGCGGTTAAGAACCTGGCGGGCGATTCGCCAAGCTGGTCCGAGGGCCTGGGCCTGTATCAGGGCGACATGCTCGAAGCCGAATCTGCCAGTGTCTACCGCAAGCTGCTGATCGCGGTGTTCGCCCCGCGCCTGGTGACGCGCATCGAAGAGCAACTGCACGGTGGTGGCAGTTCCGATTTCCTCTACGAAGGCTTGAAGGCCTACCTGATGCTGGCGGACAGCGAGCATTACGACCCGGACTTTATCAAGGCCTGGATCGCCCTGGATTGGGACCGCAACCTGCAGCGCGACCTGCCCGCCGATCAGCGCCAGGCCCTCAGCGCTCACCTGCAGGCGCTGTTCGACCGCCATCCGCCGAATGCGCGCCTCGACCCACGGCTGATCGACGACTTGCGCCGGCAACTGCAACAACTGCCGGTGGCCCAGCGTGTGTACGACCGCGTCAAGCGCCAGAAACTGCCCGACGGCGTGACCGACTTCCGCATCAACGAAGCCGCTGGGCGGGATGCTGCGCTGGTGTTCAGCCGCAAAAGTGGCAAGCCGCTGGGCGAACCGTTGAGTGGCTTGTTTACCGCCAAGGGCTATCGCCAGGGCTTTTTGCTGACCAGCCTGAATCAGGCCGGGACCCTGGCCGAAGAGCAATGGGTATTTGGCCAGGCGCCGGCAGATCAACAGAATGTGGCGAGCCTTGCCGCCGACGTGCGACGCCTGTACTTCCAGGACTATCAGCGCCAGTGGGACGCCTTGCTGGCGGATATCGACTTTGTGCCCATCACCAGCGTGGCCCAGGCGGCGGACGTGTTGCGGGTGATCTCCGGGCCGACCTCGCCGCTGAAAAAGCTGCTGGTGGCGGTGGCCAAGGAAACCGACCTGCAAGCTGAAGAACGCCAATTGGCGGCCAAGGGCGTGCCGGTGGAAGGTGGTGTCGACAAGCTCAAGGAGCGCCTCGGCAGCCTGCTCGGCGAGGCCCAACCGACGGCCAGTGCACCGGCCCTCACGGAAGACCCGGTGACCGCGCACTTTGCCGAACTCAACAGCATCGTCGCCAAGAACGAAGGCGAGCCGGCGGCCATCGACGGCCTGCTGGCGGATATGAATGCGCTGTATGTGCAGGTCAGCGCCATGGTCGGAGCCAGTGGCGATGCCTTGCTCGGCGAAGCCAAGAACCAGGCCGCAGCGGCCGCCACCCGGGTCAGCCTGAATGCCGAACGCCAGCCGCCGCTGGTACAGGGCATGGTCAAGTCGGTGGTCAACTCCACCACCAACAGCATGATGGGCGGGGTGCGCAATCAACTGAACGCGGCCTGGGTCAGTGAAGTGGTGAATGTGTATCGCCAGTCCCTGGCCGGGCGCTACCCAATGTCCCCCGGCAGTGCTCGGGACGCCACCCTGGACGACTTCGGCCAGTTCTTCGGGGTGGGCGGGGTGATGGACAACTACTTCCGCAAATACCTGCAACCCTACGTCGATACCTCCGCGCAGACCTGGCGCTGGCAGCCGGGGGCGGCGCAGAAGCTCGGCATCGCGCCGGGCGTGCTGCAAACCTTCCAGCGCGCGGCGACTATTCGGGATGCGTTCTTTCGCACGGGGGGCACGCAGCCCATCGTGCGTTTCGAGCTCAAGCCGGTGGCGATGGACGCGACCATCACCCAGTTCCTGCTTGACCTGGACGGCCAGCAACTGAGCTACGACCACGGCCCGAGCCGGCCGGTGGCGATGCAATGGCCGAATCCCGGCAGCAGTGGCGGGGTGCGTATCTCGATCATGCCGCCATCGGCCAGCGGTCGCTCCGGCGTCACCCTGGATGGCCCATGGGCGTGGTTCCGCCTGTTAGAGCAATCGGAGCTTTCTGCCGGCAATTCGCCGGACCGCTTCAACCTGCGTCTGCGGGTCGACGGCGCGAGCATCGCCTATGAATTGCGTGCCAACAGCGCCTTCAATCCGTTCAAGAGCCGGGTGCTCAGTGGCTTCAGCCTGCCGGAGCGGTTATGACCACCCTGGGGTTCTACGGCAAGTTGGCCAGTCGCGGGGACTTTGTCAGCCGTGCCTTGCCCCAGAGCTTTATCGGCCCCTGGGACAGTTGGCTGGCTGCCGGTTTGCTCGCCAGCCAGCACAGCCTGGGCGACAACTGGCTCAACGCGTACCTGGTCAGCCCGCTGTGGCGTTTCGTGCTGGCGCCGGGGGTGTGCGGGCCGGATGCGGCGGCGGGTGTCGTGATGCCGAGCATTGATCGGGTCGGGCGGTATTTCCCGCTGGCGGTGGTCGCCTTGTTGGATCACGACACCAATCCGGCGTCCCTGGTGGGTGGCCCGGATGCCTGGTTCGAACAGATCGAGGAGCTGCTGCTCAGCACCTTGCAGCCCGGCGCCACGTTCGAAGGGTTTAACCACGGCGTTGACCGCCTGGGCTTGCCGGCCAGTGAACCGCGTGCCCTGGACAGTCGCTTCGCCAGCCTGCAACGGGTCGCCGCCACCGTGCCCCATGGGCGCATGACCGCCCTTGCCGAACAGGCCTGCGAAGGCGCCAGCCTGTGGTGGGGGCGTGGTTCGCAACGTATTTCCCCCGGTTTATTACGGTGCCAGGGTTTGCCTGCTGCCGGCGATTTTGCGCAATTTCTGCTCGGACAAGAAGGTGTGGTGTAGATGGGGTCGACGTACAAATCCGCGAGCAAAAGCCATGTGGGCATGGTGCGCCAGGTCAATGAAGACGCGTGCCTGGACCTCCCGGAAAACCGCCTGTGGGTGGTGGCCGACGGCATGGGCGGGCACGCGGCCGGCGACTATGTCAGCAGCCTGATCGTCGACAGCCTGCGCGGCCTGCCCGTGGGGCGGTCCCTGGACGAATATACGGCGGCGCTGCGCACCGAGCTGACCCGGGTCAACGCGGCCGTACGTGAAGAAACCGCCAACCGTGGCGTGACCATGATGGGCAGCACCGTGGTGGTGTTGGCCGCACGCGGCCTGCGCGGTGTGTGCCTGTGGGCCGGCGACAGCCGCTTGTATCGCCTGCGCGATGGCGAGTTGGAGCGCATCTCCCGCGACCACAGCTACGTGCAGGACCTGCAGGACAGCGGCCTGCTCAGCGAAGCCGATGCGCGGGTGCATCCGCGGGCCAATATCGTCACCCGCGCCATTGGTGTGGAGGCGCAATTGGAGCTGTCGGTGGTCGACCTGTTGATCGCCCCCGGTGACAGCTACCTGCTGTGCAGCGATGGCCTGAACAAGACCGTCGAAGACCACGAAATCCGTGACGTGCTGAGCCATGCCGAGCCTGACGAAATCGCCCGCAGCCTGGTGCACCTGGGGCTCAATCGCGGTGCGCCCGACAACATCACCACCCTCGTCGTGAAGGTGTCGCCATGACCCTGATCATCCCCGGCTACGACATCGACGGCGAAATCGGCGAAGGCGCCATGGCCAGCGTGTACCTGGCGACCCAGCGGTCGCTGGAGCGCAAGGTGGCGTTGAAAGTCATGGCCGCCGCGCTGGCTGCCGACCCGAGTTTCTGCGAGCGTTTCCTGCGCGAGGGCAAGACCCTGGCGCGGCTGTCGCACCCGCACACCGTGACCATCCACGACATCGGCAATGTCGGCGAGCTGTATTACATGGCCATGGAATACCTGCCCAATGGCACGCTCAAGGAGCGCATCGCCGCCGGCCTGACGCCGGAGCAGGGGCTGGTGTATATCCGCCAGATTGCCTCGGCCCTGGGTTACGCCCACGCCCAGGGTTTGGTGCACCGCGACGTCAAGCCGGCGAACATCCTGTTTCGCGCCGATGGCACGGCGGTGCTGTCGGACTTCGGGATCGCCAAGTCCCTGGATGACCGCACCCAGTTCACCCAGGCCGGGTTTGCCGTGGGCACCCCCAGCTACATGAGCCCGGAACAGGCGCGGGGCCAGGAAATCGACGGCCGCGCCGACCTGTACGCCCTCGGGGTGGTGCTCTACGAAATCCTCGTCGGCAAGCTGCCTTACAACGGCACCGATGCACTCTCTACCGCCCTGGCGCACCTGACCGAGCCCTTGCCGGAACTGCCGCTGCACCATGGCCGTTATCAAGAGGTGCTGAAAAAACTCCTGGCCAAGGATCCGGCGCAGCGTTTTCCGGATGCCGCGGCGCTGCTGCTGGCCCTGGACCGGTTGCCCCTGGAGGCGCCGAAAGAAGCCTTGGAGGCGACCTTGATTCGCCCCGCCGTGATGCCGGCCGGTCAGGATCTGGCCGGGTTGACCCCGGTGTCCATCGAAATTCCCAATGCCGCGCCGCAACCGCAACCGCAACCGCAACCGCAACCGCAGTCGCAAGCAGTGCGCCAGCCGGTGGTGAGCCCCACGCAGCATCGCGCGGAGTCCGAGCAGCGGCGTGGCCCGGTCCTGGCATTGGCCGCCGTGGCCGTGGCGGTCGCGCTGGCCATCGGTGGCGCCAGTTACTGGTGGCTGAGTGACGACGCCCCTGCGCCGCCGCCTGCTGCGGTCGTGCCCGCTACGCCGGCTGCGGTTAAACCGCTGGCCGCTGATAGCGACGGCGGCCAGCGCCCCTTGCTGATGGCCGGCAAGAAAACCCTGTTCCAGCGCGTCCTGAGCAAGCCCGGCGCCAAGCTCTCCAGCGAGGCGGGCGGCGCACCGGGTAAGGCCTTGCCCGCGTTCTCGGTGCTTTATGTGTACCAGCGCAAAGATGTCGACGGCAGCCCATGGCTGCGCATTGGCGCCGCCACCGACGGGCGCAGTGACGGTTGGTTGCCGGCCGCGCAAGTCAGCGACTGGAAGCAGAGCCTGGTGCTCAAGTTCACTGAGCGTTCGGGGCGGGCTCCGGTGATGTTCCTGCGCCAGCCTGGTGAGGTGGAAAAGCTCCTGGCTGACCCGGTCGCCGCGAAAAACCTGCTGCTCAAGGCGCAGAAAAACCCTGAGGACAATCAACAGGTCCTGGCCCTGGAGCCCACAGCCAGTGCCGTGCCGCAGAACCAGTTCTACCTGTTGCCGATCTTCGACGCCAAAGAGAGCTTCGATGAGAATGGCCAGCCGGTGCAGTTGCTCAATGTGGCGTCCATCGACCCCGGCACTGCCGCCGCCAAGCCGGCCACCCCGCTGATCAATGCGAATGCCGATGCGTTCCGCACCGCCGTGGTGCTGGTGGTGGATACCACGGTGTCGATGCAGCCGTATATCGACCAGGTGCGCGATGTGGTCCATGAACTGCAAACCCGCATTGCCGAGCGCGGCGAGTTGGACAGCGTCAGCTTTGGCATGGTCGGCTTTCGCAGCAGCGTGAAGAAAACCCCGGGCCTGGAGTACGTGGCCAAGACCCTGATCACCCTCGACCAGGGCCGCGACCCCCAGCGGTTTCTGGATATGGCGCGGCAGGTCAAAGCCTCCACCGTCTCCAGCCACTCGTTCAATGAAGATGCGTTTGCCGGGGTGATGCAGGCGGTGGAAGGCATGGATTGGTCCGGCTATGGCGGGCGCCTGATCCTGCTGGTGACCGATGCCGGGGCCCTGCGCAAGAACGACCCGTTTGCCGCGACCCAGATGAACGAAGCCGAAGTGCGCCAGGCGGCGCTGGGCAAGCAGATCAAGATCTATGCCCTGCACCTGCGCACCGACGCCGGCAAGAAAACCCATGGCGGCGCCGAATCCCAGTACCGCATCCTGACTGCCGACGCCAACCCACGGATCGGCGATCTGTACACGGCAGTGCCGGGCGGTGATGTGCGCAAGCTGGGCGAGCGGGTCGATGAGATCGGCACGGTGTTCGCCAACCTGGTGCATCAAGTGCGCAGCAATACCCCGCAGCCGGTGCCGTTGCTCAGCAGCGCGCCGAGCCTGGCGGACAAATCCGCCGCCGTCGGCTATGCCATGCACATGGACTTCCTCGGCCACAAAGGCGCGAGCCAGGCGCCGCAACTGGTCAGCGCCTGGACTGCCGACCGCGACCTGACCAACCCGGCACTGCCGGCGTTCCAGGTCTGCGTGATGCTGACCAAACTGCAGCTCAACGATTTGCAGCAATCGCTGAAATTGATCGTCGATGCGGCACGCAAGACCCAGACTTCGCCCAGGGATTTCTTCCAGGAAATCGCCAGCGCCTCGGCCTACATGAGCCGCGACCCGCAGGCCCTGCGCAAGGGTGGCAACCTCGCCGACGGCGGCATTCTGGGTGAATACCTGGAAGGCCTGCCGTACCGCAGCAAGTCCCTGAACATGACCCAGGACCTGTGGCTGTCATTGAGCGTGGCCGAACAGGAAGACTTTATCGACGAGCTGGATTCGAAGATCCGCCTCTATGAAACCTTCCATAACGACGTGGCCAACTGGGTCCGTTTCGGTGACGCCGAACCGGGCGATGCGTTGTACCGCGTGCCACTGTCGACGCTGCCTTGATGCTGAACCTGAGCGCGGTGCACAAGAACCGGGGCCTCGGTAGCCAGCGCTATAGCCTGGTGATCCCGGCACTGCACCTGGGTGCAGGTGAACAGCTGGCGATTGTCGGGCCGAGCGGTTGCGGCAAAAGCACCTTGCTCGATCTGCTGGCGTTGGTCCTGGCACCTGATCAGGTGGGCCGTTTTGAATTCAACCAGTTGGATATCGGCGGGCTGTGGCGGGCCAATCAGCAATCCACGTTGGCCGGGTTGCGCAGCCGGCATCTTGGTTACGTGCTGCAGACCGGTGGCCTGCTGGGCTTTCTCGATGTGCGCAGCAATATCGCCCTGTCCCGGCAGCTGTTGGGCCTGAAGGACGATGGCAGCGTGGCGCGGCTGGCTGCGCAGTTGCAAATCAGCGACCAGTTGGCCAAGAAGCCTGGCGCGTTGTCGGTGGGTCAGCGCCAGCGCGTCAGTTGCGCCCGTGCCCTGGCCCATGCCCCGCAATTGGTGCTGGCCGATGAGCCGACTGCGTCCCTGGATCCCCTCAATGCCGAGCGCGTGATGCAGGCGCTGCTGACCCAGGCCCGTGAGCACCGCGCCGCCTGCGTGATCGCCACCCATGACGAGCCCCTGGCCCGCGCCAGTGGCTTGCAGGTGCGGCGCATCAGTTGCCAGCGCGACAGCGACGGTGGCGTCACGGCGACTCTCGGGGAGGCGTGTTGATGCGTATCCCTCTGTTGGCTTCCCTCGCTTGGCAGGATTACCGCAACGATGGCTGGCTGTCGGCCTGTTCGGTGCTGGCGCTGGTGGCGGTGATCGCGCCGTTGCTGGTGTTGTTCGGCCTGAAATTCGGGCTGGTCAGCAGCTTGACCGAGCGCTTGGAGAATGACCCGGCGACCCGCGAAATCATCCCGTTGGGCGGGGGGCGGTTCAGTCGCGCCTTTGTCGAGCAACTTGGTCAGCGCAGCGATGTGGCGTTTGCCATCCCGCGTACGCGGCAGATTGCGGCCACGGCCCAGGTGGGCACGTTGACCCTGGAGATGCTGCCCACCGCGCCGGGTGATCCATTGCTGGGCGGTTTGCCTATCCCGGCGGGCCTGGAGCAGATCGTGCTGAGCCACACCGCCGCCGAGAAGCTGGCGGCGCGGCCGGGAGATTGGCTGCAAACCCGCTTTGCGCGGCAAGTGGCCGGGCGCGTCGAGGCCCGGGATGCGCGGTTGCAGGTGGTGGCCGTGCTGCCCCTGGAAGCGTTTGCGCGGGACGGTTTGTTTGCCGGCTTGAGCCTGCTGGAAGCGGCGGAAGATTATCGCGATGGCCGTGCGGTGCCGGCGTTGGGCTGGGAGGGTGACGCGGTGGGCGTGAGCGAGCAGCGGGTGTACCCGGCGTTTCGTTTATATGCACGCAGCCTTACCGATGTTGAGCCGCTACGGCTGTATTTCGCCGCGCAGAACCTGTTGGTCTCGACCCAGGCGCTGAGCATCGCCCAGGTGCAGTCGCTGAGTCGCAACTTGGCGATCGTGTTCTGGATCATCGCCGGCCTGGCCTTGACGGGGGCATTTGCGGCGATTTTCGCTGGGGCGTTGGCCGCTGTCGCGCGCAAGCGCCGGGAGTTATCGGTGTTGCGCCTGTTGGGGGTTTCCACGGGCGCGCTGTTGTTGTTCGTGACGCTGCAGGCGCTCTACAGCGCGGGGTTGGCCGCTGTGCTCAGCGCCGGGCTGTATGGCCTGGCCGAGGCGGGTTTGAATCAATTATTCGTGCAGGTGCCGGGCGAATACGCCAGCCACCTGTTGGCGCGGCATTACGCCCTGGCCCTGGTCGCGGTGCTCGGCGTCAGCGCCGTGGCGGCCGTGTGTGGGGGGTGGCGGGTCGCGCGTATCCAGGCTTCTGAGGGCATCAGAGATGTATAAGTTATTGGGCGCCGCCATGGCGCTGAGCCTGGCCACTGTGGTCTGGGCCGACGAGGCAAGCGATAAGCTCGACAACCCCAAGCCGTTGGCCGATGACGTCAGCCTGCCGCTGCCGTGTGAGGGCAACATGGTGTTCCGCTACGCCTATGTCCTGGCCCAGGGCACCCTGGACGACCGAGAGGTCAGCCTCGGCTACCCGTTCAGCGAAGGCGAGGCGGGCTACAAGCAGTCGTTTATCTCGGGTTATCGCCGCGACTTTATCAACGGTCAATTCACCCTCAAGGATTTGCCCAAGGGCTGGAACAAGGTCATCGCGCCACTGATGCCCAAGACCGACGCCAAGACCCCGCTCAAGCCGATGCTCTACTTTATCGGCAAGTACGAAGTCACCGCGCGCCAGTACGCGCAGGTCATGTCCCAGGCCCAGTCCCTGGCCAGTGGTGAGCCGGCGCCAGCGTGCGAGGTGCCTGAGGGCATGGCCGGGCGCTTGCCCAAGGTCAAGCTGTCGCGCTTTGAAGCCGAGCGTTTCTCGGCGGTCTACAGCGCCTGGTTGATGAAATATCACCGCGACTTGCTGCCGGTCAGTGGCCGCGGTGCTTCGGCGCAAGATGGCGGCCTGGGGTTTGTGCGGCTGCCCACCGAGGTGGAATGGGAGTTCGCCGCGCGCGGCGGCCAGGCAGTGAGCCGCCAGGATCTGGAAGGCCGCTTGTTCCCCCGGCGTATCGAGGGCAGCGACAGCGACGGCCCGCTGGGCGATTGGGCGGTGTTCAACCAGGTCGCCGGCGGCACCGGCCAGGCGGCGCGGCTGATGCCTATCGGTACCAAGTTACCGAACCCCATCGGCATGTTCGATGTGATCGGCAACGCCGCGGAGATGGTCCAGGAGTCGTTCCAGCTGGTTCACGCCGGGCGCCGCCAGGGCACCTACGGCGGCTTTATCGTCAAGGGCGGCAACTACCTGGAGGGCGAGGGCACGCTGTTCAGCGGCATGCGCCGCGAATACCCGCTGTTCGGCGCCGATGGCACGGAGCAAAGCAACGAGACCACGGGCTTCAGGGTGGCGATTGGCGCGCTGTCGGCACCGCGCTCACGCTACAACGAACTGTTCGCGCAGTGGCAGAAAGAGGGGCGCCTGGCCGCGCTGACCGACGCTATCGACGACGCCCAGGACCCGACCAAGCGCCTGGACAGCATCATCGCCGCCAGCGTCGACCCACGGCTGCAGGCCGAGCTGGGGCTGGTCAACGAAGAGCTCAAGCGCAACGTGTCGCTGATCGCCCAGCAGCGCGAGGAGGCGGCTGGCAACCTGATCCAGTCTGCCGCCCTGGTGGCCGAGACCATCAATAACTACAACATCCGCCTGATCAATCTGCAGAAGAGTCGCCAGCAGTCCCTGGACGCCAAGGACGAGGCCAGCGCGCAGTTGTTCGCCACGGCCATCGCCAATGGCCGCAGCGCGCTCGACGGCGCAGTGGCGATCTATATCGACAACCTGGCCACCGGCACGCGCTACACCGATGCGGTGATCCAGGCGCAGTTTCAACGGATCCAGCAAGAGTTGGAGCGCAAGCCGGTACTGGGCAAGAGCCTGGTGACACGCGCGACGTTATTCGTTCGCCATGTCGGCAACTATCGCAAACAACAGCGAGCCGACCCGGCAACGATTTTGAAGGAATTGCTCGCAGCGAGCGGTCAGCGGTCTTGACCGTTGGTTGTATAGCGAGCTTGGAAGGGACTCAGGCGGCATGGGCCGTGCTGGGCAAGACAAACTTAAAAGAGAACACACCTATGCTTTTTTCCCGTAAGGCGGTTTCCAAGCGTTACTTGCTGCTGATCGCGGCTGGCTTCAGCACCGTGCTGACCGGTTGCGCCACGTCGCCGGCCTCCAAGGTCGCGTCGAGCACCAAGGTCGAGTACTACCCCAGCTGCTACGAGCCGGTGCAGCACCTGCGCGCTACTGATTCGGACATGACCAAGTCGGTCGTCACCGGCGCCGCCCTCGGCGCGGCCGGTGGTGCGCTGTTGGGTGCCCTGACCGGCGACTCGGACAAGCGTGGCCGCAATGCCGCCATTGGCGCGGCGGGCGGAGCCTTGGCGGGCGGCGCGGCGGGTTACTACACCGAGCGCCAGAAGCAGATCAGCGATGACAACCAGCGCATCGCGTCCTACGCCACCGACTTCAACAAAAGCGCCTCCGATATCGACCGCAGCACCGCGTACGCCAAGGCGTCCCAGCAGTGCTACCAGAGCGCGTTCACCAAGCTGGTGGCTGACCGCAAGGCCAAGACCGTCAATGACATCGAAGGCCGCAAGCGCCTGGCAGAAATCGTCGCCGGTCTGAAGGAATCCAACGACCTGATCGTTGCGGTCAACGGCAAGGCCAGCGAAGACCTGAACAACTACACCCAGGCCTACGAGAAAGACCTGCAACAGGTGGGTGTGCAGCGCAATGACGTGGTGACCGTGGCCACGGCCGATACCGCCCCGGCGGCGGTGCCGGCGAAAAAAGGCAAGTCGACCGGCAAGGTCGTGACCAAGCGTCCGCCACTGCCCAAGGTGCCGACCGAAGCGGTGAGCACCGAGCGAAGCATCCAGACCGCCAAGGTCAAGCAGACTGAAAGCAAGCAAGTGGCCAGCGCCGGTAAAGCACAGATCGAAGGCACCTGCCGCGATCCGAACCTGGCCGACTGGGCACCGGTGCCTTGCCCTAACGTCTAAGCCAAGTTGTTGCTATAAGCGGTAAACGCCAGCCGATCTCCTGCTAACGCGGGAGATCGGTAGCGTTCCGCGCACAAATCGTTAAACTGCTGCGGCCACCCAATAATTACACTGAGGCCGTGTGCATGAAATTTCGTTTTCTTCTGTGGGTGCTGGGCCTGATGATGGCCAAAGCCAGCCGCAACAACCCTGCGTTCCAGCAGCAGTTGGGTGACAAGGATCTGGCATTCCAGCTGCAGACCCTTGACGGCAAGGTTGCCCGTCACTTCATCGTCAAAGATCAGCGCATCACCAGCCACTCGGGTGTCCACCCGGAGCCGGCATTTGCCATCGCGTTTAAAGACGCCGCCTACGGCTTCGCCACAATGCAGGCGAAGAACAAGCAACTGGCGTTCATGACGGGGATTCAGGACAAGTCGATCCAGATCAAGGGCAACCCGGCCCTGGTGATGTGGTTCCAGGGCTTGACCAAGTATCTGAAGCCGAAGAAAAAGAAGGCCTGAGAGACCGGGTTGGATTCATCGCAGGCAAGCCAGCTCCCCACATATTGAGTGCATTCCAACGTTGGAACCCGGTCAACTGTGGGAGCTGGCTTGCCTGCGATAGCGGTACAACAGGCGCCGGCTTCAGCCCTGGCTGAACTGCGACGCCAGTTCGCGCAACAACACCTCGGCATCCAACACCTTGCTCACCACCTCCTCGGCCTTGTCGCGGCTCAGGCCCAGGCGCTCCAGCAGTTCGTCCGGAATCTCGGCCTCAGGCCCGGAGCCAATCCCACGCCCGCGCAGCAAGCGCACGGCCAGGCATACCAGGTTCGGGTATTCGGCGTATTGGCCGTCGTAGCTCGGGTCATGCTGGAAGCGCAGGGCCGTGGACAGCTCTTGCGGCATATCCCAGTAACGCATCAGCCAGGCGCCGATCTGCTCGCGGCTGATGCCCAGCAAGTGCTGCTCGACATAGCTGTGGCACAGGTGCGGGTTGACCTCCAGGTGCCTGCAGATCAGCGAGAAGTGCGGCGGGAAGACGTGGGCCAGCAACAGGTAGCCAAAGTTGTGCAGCAGGCCCGCCAGGTAGGTCAGGCCGGCTTCCGGGCGCTGGGCGCGGGGCATGGCGCGGGTCAGGCCCTCGATCACTGCGGCGGTGTAGATCGACTGGTGCCAGTAGGGCGTGGCCTGTTGCGGATGGTCCTTGGGCAGGCTCAAGGTCTTGCCCAGCGCCAGGCCCAGGGCCAGGTTGATCACCAGGTCGAAGCCCAGCACACGCACAATTGCGTCTTCTACCGAACGGATCTTGCCCGGTGAGGCGTAGTACGGCGAGGCCGCCCAGCTCACTACTTGCGCGGCCAGGGCCGGGTCGGTCTCGACCACGCCGGTGATGTCGTCGATGGTTGCGTTGGGATCGACCCGCAGCTTGATGATCTTCTGCGCGGTATCGGCCAGCGGTGGAATTTCAATGGTGGCTTCCAGGCGTTGCTGGATGCGGCGCGCGGTAAACGCCTGCATCGCCTGGGTAATTTCGTCGCGGTCGTCGTTGGGACGGTCGAAGTTGGGCAGGATGCGGCTCAGGGGTTCGCCGAAGTTGGCGGCACTGGCTTTGTTCAGCAGGCGCTTGAAGTCGTCGCTGGCGATTTCCAGCAGCACGGTGGCTTCGCCCGAGTGCACCAGCAGGGTCGGCTCGCGCAGCAGGCTTTCCTCGTACAGGCAAGGCGAGCTGGTCAGCGGCGGCAGGCCGGGCAGCAGGCTCAGGCTGTGTTTGCCGAGCATGCGATCCAGGCGCTCCGGCGCGACAGCGGTCAGGTTGCGGCCGGTCAGTTCGGTGAGGCGATTGAGATCCAGCAACTGGCTCTGGGGAAACAGCACCATCAGGGCGCCCACCGCGTCATCGAGCAGTACCGCTTGAACCTTTCGGGCCGGGTTCAGGCCGGGGTGGTCGGTGACTTCCGTGTAGTTGACGGCGAGTTTTGCGAGCAAGTCCCGAATGACCGGGGGTGCGGTCGGCGGGGCTGTGGCGTGGGCAACTTCTGACATGGCCGGATCCAATTTCCTACATTTGCTTGGAGTATAACCAGCTTGGTCCGGCCGGGGGTGTCTAACTGCGGTTTGTGATGGTGTCGGCTATTGGCGGGCTGTCAGACCTGGCCGTATTGCTGGCCGTGGCGCAGCCAGCGATCCAGCAGCGGGCTGACGTGGTGCGGCCAGCGCTCCAGCAGGGCCTGGGCTGCATCGCGCACGGCAGGTAGCAGGTCGGCATCGCGCATCAGGTCGGCCACTTTGAATTGCAGCAGGCCGGTCTGGCGGGTGCCGAGCATTTCGCCGGGGCCACGCAGTTCCAGGTCTTTTTCGGCGATCACGAAGCCATCGTTGGTCTCGCGCATGATCCCCAGGCGCTGGCGACCAATCTGCGACAGCGGCGGATGGTAGAGCAGCACGCAGTGGCTGGCGGCACTGCCCCGGCCGACCCGGCCGCGCAGCTGGTGTAACTGTGCCAGGCCCAGGCGTTCGGGGTTTTCGATGATCATCAGGCTGGCGTTGGGCACGTCCACGCCGACTTCGATCACCGTGGTGGCCACCAGCAATTGCAGGTTGCCGGCCTTGAACTCGGCCATCACCGCGGCTTTTTCCGCAGGCTTCATGCGCCCGTGAATCAGCCCGACCTTGAGCTCGCCCAAGGCGCTGGTGAGGTCTTCATAGGTGGTTTCAGCGGCCTGGCAGGTCAGCTCTTCGGACTCTTCGATCAGCGTGCATACCCAATACGCCTGGCGCCCTTCGGCACAGGCGCCGCGCACCCGTTCGATCACTTCGACCCGTCGGGTGTCGGTGACCAGGACCGTGTTGACCGGCGTTCGGCCCGGCGGCAACTCGTCGAGGATCGAGGTGTCGAGATCGGCGTAGGCACTCATGGCCAGCGTGCGCGGGATCGGCGTGGCGGTCATGATCAACTGGTGCGGGTTCATCCGCCCGCCCACGCCCTTTTCGCGCAGGGCCAGGCGTTGTTGCACGCCGAAACGGTGCTGTTCGTCGATGATCACCAGGGCCAGGTTCTTGAATTTAACTTCGTCCTGGAACAGCGCGTGGGTACCCACCACCATCGGTGCGCCGGCGGCGATCTGTTCCAGGGCGGCCGTGCGGTTCTTGCCCTTGAGCTTGCCCGCCAGCCACGCCACTTCCAGGCCCAGGGGTTCGAGCCAGCGCTTGAAGGTGATGAAGTGCTGCTCGGCGAGGATCTCGGTCGGTGCCATCAGGGCCACCTGATAACCGGCCTCCAGGGCCTGCAGCGCGGCCAGGGCGGCGACCACGGTCTTGCCGGCGCCAACATCGCCCTGGATCAGGCGCAGCATCGGTTCTTTCTGGCTCAGGTCGTAGGCGATTTCATTGCCTACGCGTTGCTGCGCGCCAGTCGGTGCAAAGCCCAGGTTGGCCAGGTACTGCGCGGGCAGGCGCGTGGCCTTGGGCATCGCCGGCGCCCGCAGGGAGCGCATGCTTTCGCGCAGGCGCTGCTGGGACAGTTGGTGGGTCAGCAACTCTTCAAAGGCCAGGCGATGCTGGGCCCAGTGATGACCCAGGGCCAATTCATCGACATCGGCATCGGCCGGCGGGTGATGCAGGTAGCGGATCGCGTCGGCCAGGGGCGCCAACTGGTAGTCGCGGGCCAGCTCTTGCGGCAGCCAGTCGGGCAGGCTTTGGGGGCCGAGCAGGGTCAGGGTCTGCATGCACAGCTGGCGCAGGCGCTGTTGCGTCAGGCCTTCGGTGAGCGGGTAGATGGGGGTGAGGGTGGTGTCTACCGGCGGGGGTTCGTCGCCGGTAATGGCGCGGTATTCCGGGTGGTAGATTTCCAGGCCCGACGCGCCCGGCCGCGCTTCACCGTAGCAGCGCACACGGGTGCCGCGCTTGAGGCCTTCCTTTTGCGCGTTGCTGAAATGGTAGAAGCGCAGGCTCAGGCCGCCGGTACCGTCCTGCAGGCGCACCACCAGGCTGCGGCGCTTGCCCATCACCACATCGGCACCGCTGACGGTGCCTTCGACCACGGCATCCTGCCCAGGGCGCAGATGGCCGATGGGCACTACGCGGGTGCGGTCCTGGTAACGCAGGGGCAGGTGAAACAACACGTCCTGGAGGTTCTCCAGGCCGACCTTGGCCAGTTTCTCGGCCATGGCTTCACCGACACCCTTGAGTGCCGTCACCGACACCTGCGACAGCTCAGTCATACACGTACTTAGTTCGCGGCAGGCGGCTTGGCCACCGAGCACAGGCGGATCGAGTCGGCGAGGATATCAATCGCTTTCGGGCGCGGGAAACTGGCGCGCCAGGCAATCGCCACGGTACGGAACGGCACGGGCGGGGTGAGCGGACGCACTTCAATCACGCCGGCCGCGTAGTGGTGGCTGTCGACGGCCGACAGCGGCAGGATCGAGATGCCCAGGCCGGACGCCACCATATGGCGAATGGTCTCCAGGGAGCTGGACTCCACGGTGGTGTGCTTGGCGCCGTCGTTGCCCTTGGTCAGGGTCGGGCAGGCTTCCAGCACCTGGTCGCGGAAGCAATGGCCTTCACCGAGCAGCAGCAGGCTCTTGTCGTTGAGCAGGCTGGCGTCAATCGTGTCTTTTTGCGTCCACGGGTGCGAGGCCGGCATCAATACATAGAACGGCTCGTCGTAGAGCGGCAATGTCAGCACGTCGGCTTCGTTGAAAGGCAGGGCGATGATGATCGCGTCCAACTCACCGTTGCGCAGTTTGTCGCGCAGTACGTGGGTGAAGTTTTCTTCGATATACAGCGGCATCTGCGGCGCGACGCGGTGCAGTTGCGGGATCAGGTGCGGGAACAGGTACGGGCCGACGGTATAGATCGCGCCGACTTTCAGCGGGGCGGTCAGCTGGTTCTTGCCGGCCTGGGCCAGCTCACGAATGCTCTGGGCCTGCTCCAGCACCTTCTGCGCCTGGGCAACAATGCCTTCGCCAACCGGGGTGAGGCGCACGGCGCTTTTGCTGCGCTCGAAAATCAGCACACCGAGTTCGTCTTCAAGCTTTTTCACGCCCACCGACAGCGTCGGTTGGCTGACATGGCAACGTTCGGCTGCATGGCCGAAGTGTTGCTCTTGGGCGAGGGTCACGATGTAGCGTAATTCTGTAAGAGTCATAGCGGGCGTCCATGAGGTTGCGGGCCAAGCATACCGGCTGCAAACGATAGACGCACGTTATCAGAGCTTGATTGGGGATTGAGCGGTTTGTGCGGGGGATTTTGCTTAATGGCGTTGGCCGTTTTGTGTGGGGGTGGGCTTGTTCGCGATGGCGGTGTGTCAGTCACTGTGGATGTTGACTGTTACACCGTCATCGCGGGCAAGCCCGCTCCCACACAAACCCGCTCCCCCAGGGGTTAGCGGCGGCGCTTCTCGATGTTGTAGACAAACGGCGCAACGATTTCGATGCTGCCGTTGGTCAACATCTCGGCCGGAGGCTTGGGCAGCGGTTGGGCGCGACGGATCATCTCCAGGGTAGCGCGGTCCAGGTCGGCGTTGCCGGAGCGGCCCACCAGCTCATAGGACAGCACCTTGCCTTCGGCATCCACCACGAACCGCAAGCGGTTCAAGCCTTCCTTGCCACGGGCCTGGGCGCCTGGCGGGTACTTCTTGTACTTCGCCAGGTGACCGAGCAGCGTGCTTTGCCAGGTGGCCTTGGCCGCGATCTGTGCCGGCGAAGGGCCGGGTTGCGGCTGCGCGGATTTCTCCGAAGGCGCGTTGTTCTGAGGGGTTTCGCTCGGCGGATCCTCGGAGGGTTTCTCCTTGGGCTGCTCGACCTTTTTCTCAGGCTTGGGCGGCTGCGGCTTAGGCTTTGGCTTGACCGGCTTGGGCACGGAAATCGTGGGCTTGGGTGCCTCGGCCAGTTTCGGCAAGGGCAACTCTTCCACCGGTGCCGGCGGTTGCGGTGGCGTCACCACCTTCGGCGGGGCCGGAGGGGGTGGGGCTGGCATCGGCGCCAGGTCGATGACCATGGCAGCCGGTGGCAACTGCACCATCTGTGGCGCCGACCACTGGAGCGCGAGGATGATCGCGACGGCGTGGACGCCCAGCACGACGGCGAGGCTGGTGCCATAACGCGTCAGTTTGTGGCGCGTCGTGATCATTTCTTGGCTGCCGTCTCAAGTCCGACCAGACCGACCTTGAGGTAGCCGGCTGCCCGCAGGGCATCCATCACGCTCATCAGGTCGCCATAGTCCACGCCCTTGTCGGCCTGGAAGAAGATCGTCGTGTCTTTCTTGCCCTGGGTCCGGGCGTCGAGCACCGCACCGAGGGTTTCGGGTTTGACTTCGTCTTCGCCCAGGAACAGACGCTGGTCAGCCTTGACGCTGAGGAACACCGGTTTCTCCGGCCGGGGCGCGGGTTTCGCGCTGGAGGCGGGGAGGTCGACCTTGATATCCACCGTGGCCAAAGGGGCTGCCACCATGAAGATGATCAGCAGCACCAGCATCACGTCGATAAACGGCGTGACGTTGATTTCGTGGTTCTCGACGAGCTCGTCGTCGCCTTGATTCAAATGCAGGCCCATGGCCGATTACCCCACTTTCACCATGTGCGGTTGCGAGCTGCGCTCGGTAGGCAGGTGATCGAGGTCGCGGCTGACCAGCAACAGGACTTCTGCCGAAGCGTCCGACACCTGGGCCTTGTAGCCGGCGATCGAACGGGCGAACACGTTGTAGATCACCACCGCCGGAATTGCGGCGACCAGGCCCAGGGCAGTTGCCAGCAGGGCTTCGGCGATGCCGGGGGCAACGACGGCGAGGTTGGTGGTCTGGGTCTTGGCGATGCCGATGAAGCTGTTCATGATGCCCCACACGGTACCGAACAGACCGACGAACGGCGCGGTGGAACCGATGGTCGCCAGCACGCCGGTGCCGTTGCTCATGTTGCGACCGCAGGCTGCCACCAGGCGCTCCAGGCGGAAGCTCACGCGTTCCTTGATGCCTTCCTTTTCGCGGGTGTTGGCCGACAGACGCATTTCTTCCAGTGCGTCGTGTACCAGCAGGTGCGCCAGGGTGCCCTTGATGGCCGCGCTTTCGCTGGCTTCTTTAAGGGTGGTGGCTTTTTTCAGGTTGGCGATTTCCGTGCGCAGGCGGCGTTTGGCGCCCAGCAGCTCGAAGCCTTTGGCAATCCAGATGGTCCAGGTGATGATCGAGGCGATGGCCAGGCCGATCATCACGATCTTCACGATGATGTCAGCGTTCTGATACATGCCCCAAGGCGACAGGTCGTGAGCCATGCCCAGGGTGTTGTCTTCTTCCAGAACCACGCCGGTTTCATCTTGCGGGGCTACGCCTTCGGCGGCAGCCGGGTCGGTGGCCGCAGGAGCGACAGCTGGAGCACCGGGTGCTGCGGCATTTTGCTCTGGTGCGGGGGCCGCGGCCGGGGCTGGCGCAGTAGCGGCAGGCGGAGTGGCCGGTGCCGTGGCATCGGCGAGCGCGGCGGTCGGTGCCAGCAGGACGCTGAACAGCAACGCAGTTATCGCGCGCCAGACGCGGGACGGGCTGTGAGGCTTGGTTGGCGAAGCGGGGAGGTTATTGCGTGTCATGCTGGCCGGACCTGATAGAAAAAATAAGGGCTTGCCCTGCCAGACCGCATAAAGGGTCGAGGACAAATGGGCGGTTATTATTGCAAGTAATTCTTGTTAACAGAAGTAATACAGTATCTTTATTTGTGCTTTTTCTGGCCGCTGGTCACCTGCGAGGGCTAATCTAGACCTTTGAGAACGGAGTTTTGTGATGTCTGCGCCTTCTGTGGTGATCGCCGGTTGTGGTGATGTAGGTAGTCGGCTGGCTAGTCAATTGCTGGCTGCCGGATGGGAGGTGCATGGCCTGCGGCGTAATGTCTCGCGCCTGCCCGAAGGGGTGATCGGGATTGCCGGCGACCTGTTCAAAAAGGATTGTCCCGACACCTGGCCGATCGGCGGTGTGGACTACCTGGTGTACTGCGCAGCCGCCACCGACCATGACGAAGCGGGCTATCGCAAGGCCTATGTCGAAGGCTTGCAGCATGTGCTGGAATGGCTTGACGACTATGGCCAGCAGCCCAAGCAGCTTGTGTTTGTGTCCAGCAGCAGTGTCTATGGGCAGCAAAATGGCGAATGGGTCGATGAGGCGTCGCCTACCCAGGCCCTTGGCTATTCCGGGCAGGTGATGCTGGAAGCCGAGCAAGTGGCATTCGACAGCGGCATCCCGGCCACGACTGTGCGCTTGACCGGTATCTACGGGCCGGGGCGTGAATGGTTGTTGAGCCAGGTGCGCCAGGGCTATCGCGTGGCGGTGGAGCCGCCTTTGTACGGCAACCGGATACATGTTGATGATGCGGCAGGGTTGTTGGCGTTTCTGCTGCAACATGTAGAGCAGGGCGGTTCGTTGGACAAGGTCTATATCGGCGTCGACGACGCGCCGGCGCCGCTGGCTGAGGTTGTGGGCTGGCTGCGTGAGTACCTTGGGGTGACCGAGTGGGCCGAAGACGCCAGCGTGCGGCGCGCGGGCAGCAAGCAGTGCAGCAATGCGCGGGCCAAGGCGCTGGGCTGGACGCCAACCTATCCGAGTTATCGCGAAGGCTACGCCGCTATCCTCAAAGGCTGACTTTTCTTGCTAGGCACCGGCTTGTGTGGGAGCTGGCTTGTCGGATCGCTATGACAGCATCACCTCGGTGTCACTGACACACCGAGGTGCCTGCATCGCGGGCAAGCCCGGCTCCCACGCAAGCCCGCTCCCACATTGAGGTTACTGTTTTTCCAGCAACCACTGGCGTGGCCCGGGGGTAAACGAAGGGACTTCGTCGGCCTGGGAGGTATTGATCGCCTGGAAAATCTCCAACTGCTTGTCATTGCGACTGAAGATCCACGGGTTGCCCTGGCCACCTTGTTGCAGCCAGATGCTGTCGTAGCCACCGCTCATGGAGGCGCAGTCGCCCGCCAGGCACAGTGAGTACTGCTCGGCGCCCGGCAGCCCGCTTACTTGGCCGTTGGCCTGGAACTGCACGGTGGCGCCCAGGCCGCTGCCGCTGGTGATTTTCCAGCTGCCGCCCATATAGGCCGAGTACAGCGCCCGTTCGAAGTTGGCACCCAGGGGCGCGCCTTCGGGGGCAGGGTCCTTGGGGCGGTCAAATAGCTGTTCGGGCTCGTTGTCGTTGGCCACTTGCAGCAGCTGTTTGCCCTTGCGCTTGAGTTCGGTGGTCGAGCTACCGTAGAAATCAACGTTCCAGGTGCCGGACTTTTCCCCGGCCAGGGTGCCTTCGGGGCGTTCAAAGCCATTGAAGTAGCGTGCCTGGTTGGCCTTGGTGTTGACCTCCCATTCGAGGTTCGGACCGTAGGCTTGCAGGGCTTCGCGCAAAGGGCCGCCCTTGGACGCCGCATCAATGGCGACCTGGTTGATCCAGGTGCCGCTCACATCCCGGGTGGCAGGATTGCTGGCACAGCCGCCAAGGAACAGGGCGAGCAGCGTGGAGGCAACGAGCGCTTTGCGCATTATGAAATCCTTTTAAAACGAAGTCGGCGCAACCCTGTGGGTTGCGCCGAATGTATTACTCGATGACCAGAATCGCGTCCATCTCAACCTGGGAGCCCTTGGGAAGGGCGGCAACGCCAATGGCGGCGCGGGCTGGGTAGGGTTGTTCGAAGTACTTGCCCATGATCTCGTTGACCTTGGCGAAGTGGCTCAGGTCGGTGAGGAAGATGTTCAGCTTGACGATGTCCTTGAACGAACCGCCTGCGGCTTCGGCTACCGACTTGAGGTTTTCGAAGACTTGTACGGTCTGGGCTTCGAAGCCTTCAACCAGTTCCATGGTCTTTGGGTCCAGAGGGATCTGGCCGGACATGTAGACGGTGTTGCCCGCCTTGATCGCCTGGGAATAAGTACCGATGGCAGCAGGTGCCTTGTCGCTGGTGATAACAGTCTTGGTCATAAATGACTCCTTGTAATGTCCGGGCTATAGGGGGAGGCGTTATGCGCGCATGCGAGTGATGCGGATAACCCCAGTCAGGGCACGCAGTTTCTTGATCACGCGGGCCAGGTGTACACGGTCGTGCACGCTGACCACCAGTTGGACCACGCTGATGCGACCATCACGTTCGTCCATGCTGATTTTTTCGATATTGCCGTCGGCGGCGTTGACGCTACTGGCCAGCAAGGCGATCAGGCCGCGCTGATGCTCCAGCTCGACCCGCAGCTCGACGTTGAATTCGCCGGTCACATCCTTGGCCCAGGACAGCTGGATGCATTTTTCCGGGTTGTGGCGTATTTCGCTGATATTGCGGCAGTTGTCCAGGTGCACGACCATGCCTTTGCCGGCGGACAGGTGGCCGACAATCGGGTCGCCCGGGATCGGTGTGCAGCATTTGGCGTAGCTCAGCACCAGGCCTTCGGTGCCGCGAATGGCCAGCGGGCCTTCGGGGCTCGGCAGTTGCTCGCCCTCGCCGAGCAGGCGGCGGGCGACCACGTAGGCCATGCGATTGCCCAGGCCGATGTCTTCGAGCAAGTCCTCGATGGCTTCCTGGCGGTACTCGTGGAGGATCGCCTGCACGCGCTCGGCGGGGATCTTCTCCAAGGAACTGTCGAAACCGTTGAGCACCTTGTTCAGCAGGCGTTCGCCCAGGCTGATGGACTCGGAGCGGCGTTGCAGCTTCAGGGCGTGGCGGATATGGGTGCGGGCCTTGCCGGTGACTACGAAGTTGAGCCAGGCCGGGTTCGGCCGGGCCCCCGGCGCGCTGACGATCTCCACGGTGGAGCCGCTTTGCAGCGGTTCCGACAGCGGGGCCAGGCGGCGGTTGATCCGGCAGGCGATGCAACTGTTGCCGACGTCGGTGTGCACTGCGTAGGCAAAGTCGACCGCCGTGGAGCCCTTGGGCAGCTCCATGATCCGGCCTTTTGGCGTGAACACGTAGACCTCGTCCGGGAACAGGTCGATCTTCACGCTTTCGATGAACTCCAGGGAGTTGCCGGCACGTTGCTGCATTTCCAGCACGCCCTTGACCCACTGACGGGCGCGGGCATGGGTGCCTTTGGGCTGCTCGTCGCCGCTGGATTTGTACAGCCAATGGGCGGCGATGCCGTTGTTGGCCATCTCTTCCATTTCCCGGGTGCGGATCTGGATCTCGATCGGCACCCCATGCATACCGAACAGCGTGGTATGCAGCGACTGATAGCCGTTGGCTTTGGGGATGGCGATGTAGTCCTTGAAGCGGCCTGGCAGGGGTTTGTACAAATTATGTACAGCGCCCAGCACGCGGTAGCAGGTATCGACCTTGTCGACGATGATCCGGAACGCATACACGTCCATGATCTCGTTGAAGGCCCGGCGCTTGCCGCGCATCTTCTTGTAGATGCCGTAGATATGCTTCTGCCGCCCGCTGACTTCGCCTTCAATCTCGTCGATTGCCAGGCAGTGGCTCAGGGACTCTTCGATCTTGTTGACGATTTCCTTGCGATTGCCCCGGGCGCGCTTGACCGCCTGGTAGATGCGCGCCGAGCGCATCGGGTGCATCGCCTTGAAACCCAGGTCTTCGAATTCGATACGAATGGCATGCATGCCCAGCCGGTTGGCGATGGGCGCGTAGATTTCCAGGGTTTCCTTGGCAATGCGCCGGCGTTTCTCACCGGACAGCACTTCCAGCGTGCGCATGTTGTGCAGCCGGTCGGCCAGCTTGACCAGGATCACCCGGATGTCCCGGGCCATGGCCATGGCCATCTTCTGGAAGTTTTCCGCCTGGGCCTCGGCCTTGGTCTCGAAGTTCATCTGGGTCAGCTTGCTGACTCCGTCGACCAGGTCGGCCACGGTTTCGCCAAATTGCGCACTGAGCGCTTCCTTGGCAATGCCGGTGTCTTCGATCACGTCATGCAGCATCGCAGCCATCAGGCTCTGATGGTCCATGTGCATGTCGGCAAGAATATTGGCCACCGCAAGAGGATGGGTGACGTACGCCTCGCCGCTGCGGCGGCGTTGGCCGTCGTGGGCTTGTTCGGCATAGAAATACGCTCGGCGGACCAGGTTGACCTGGTCGGTGCCGAGGTAGGTCGATAAGCGATCGGCGAGGGCGTCTATGCTCGGCAAAGTGTTAACTCCTGCCGAATGCTGTGACCCCGCGCCGTGCTACGTCGACCAGGCATAGGCTTAGACGGCCTCGTTGGACTCGTCCTCGAACGCTGCAAACAGCGGTTCGTCTTCAACGATTTCAGCGCTGGCAATGTATTCATAGCTCATCACGCCGGCAGCGATTTCGCGCAGGGCCATCACGGTAGGCTTGTCATTTTCCCAATTGAGCAGTGGCTCTTTGCCGCCAGTGGCCAATTGACGGGCACGCTTGGTAGAGAGCATGACCAGCTCAAAGCGGTTATCCACGTGTTCTAGGCAGTCTTCAACGGTTACGCGGGCCATGGTATTCCTCGGAGCGAATGCAAGATGCGCGCTGCCCGGTTGGGCGAGCGGACTCAACAGTTTAAAAAATCACCAGCGTTTAGGGAAGCGCTGATTTTCTGCAGGCCCCGGCAAACACGCTACAAGTGCCAATGTAAGGCCCTTGCAGCGGTTTTGGGAAGAGCCATTCAACCGAGCAGTTCGGCCAACAATTTGCCAAAACGCTGCTGTTGGCGTTTTTGCTGGAGCTGATTGGCGCGGAAAATCGCCTTCAAGTCGTCCAGGGCGTGGGAAAAATCGTCGTTGATGATCAGGTAGTCGTAGTCCACATAGTGGCTCATTTCACTGACGGCTTCGCGCATACGGCCGTCGATGACCTGATCGCTGTCCTGGCCGCGATTGGTCAGGCGCTGTTGCAAGGCCTCCAGGGACGGCGGGAGGATAAAGATCGAGCGCGCCTTGGGCATCAATTGGCGCACCTGTTCGGCGCCCTGCCAGTCGATTTCCAGGATCAGGTCGTGGCCTTCGTCCAGGGTCTGCTGCAAGTGGCTCTGGGACGTGCCATAGAGGTTGCCGAACACCTCGGCGCGCTCCAGGAAGTCACCGTGTTCGATCATCTTCACGAATTCGCTGCGTTCGACGAAGTGATAGTTCACGCCGTTCACTTCACCCGGGCGCATGGCGCGAGTGGTGTGGGAGACCGATACGCGGATCTCCGGGTTGGTGTCGGTCAGGGCCTTGACCAGGCTGCTTTTGCCCGCGCCCGAGGGGGCGGAAATGATGTACAGGGTGCCGGTGCTGTGGGTCATGGGAGTTGCCTTACTCAATATTCTGTACTTGTTCGCGCATTTGCTCGATCAACACTTTGAGGTTGACCGCAGCCGTGGTGCTGCGCGGATCGAAGGCTTTGGAGCCCAGTGTATTGGCTTCGCGGTTGAGTTCCTGCATCAGGAAGTCCAGGCGCCGACCGGCGGCACCGGCCGACTTGAGCACGCGGCGCACTTCCAGGATATGGGTGCTCAGGCGGTCGAGTTCTTCGGCGACGTCGCTTTTTTGTGCGAGCAGGACCATTTCCTGTTCCAGGCGCACCGGGTCGAGGTCGGCCTTCATGTCGGTGAAGCGGTCGAGGACTTTCTGACGCTGGGTGGCCAGCATCTGCGGCACCAGTTCGCGCAGGGTCACGACGTCGGCCTCGATGGCCGTCAGGCGTTCGTTGATCAGGCGGGCCAGCTCGGCGCCTTCACGCTCGCGGCCGGCTTTAAGCTCCTTGAGGCCCTGGTTGAACAGGGCCAGGGCTTCGGCGTTCAGCGCTTGCGGGTCAGTGGCGTCGGCCACCAGCACCCCAGGCCAGGCCAACACTTCCAGGGGGTTCAGGGCCGCTGGCTGTTTGATCAGGCTGGCGATGGTCTCGGCGGCGGCGACCAGTTGCGCGGCGCGCTCGCGGTCAACCTGCAGCGGCTTGCCGGTGGTTTCCTCGGTAAAGCGCAGGGTGCATTCCAGTTTGCCGCGGGAGATGCCGGCACGCAGGGCTTCGCGCACTGCGCCTTCAAGGTCGCGGAAGGATTCGGGCAGGCGCAGGTGCGGCTCCAGGTAGCGGCTGTTGACCGAGCGCAATTCCCAGCTCAGGGTGCCCTGGACGCCGGCTTTTTCGACGCGGGCAAAGGCAGTCATGCTGTGCACCATGGAGGTACCTCGCGATGCAGTCCCGCAAACGGGCGGGCTGGTGGGTAGATTGAAGCCGACTGGCTGCGAAGGCGCAGGATTGTAGCGCAACGGGGCGGGCGCCCCCAAATGCGGGCTGTGACAAAGGGTGCCAGGGGTTGTCCATTCGTTACCGAATTTATTAGCAGTGCCGAGAAGCGGCCTGCGGCTCTATAATGCTCGGCAGTTTTTCGTCCTCTGTACAGGTATCCCCTATGAAACGTCCAAGTGGTCGCGCTGCCGATCAGCTCCGCTCGATCCGCATCACCCGCAACTACACCAAACACGCCGAGGGATCTGTACTGGTCGAGTTTGGCGATACCAAGGTCATCTGCACCGTCAGCGTCGAGAATGGCGTGCCGCGTTTCCTCAAGGGGCAGGGCCAGGGTTGGTTGACCGCAGAGTACGGCATGTTGCCGCGCGCCACCGGCGAGCGTAACCAGCGTGAAGCCAGCCGTGGCAAGCAGGGCGGTCGTACCCTGGAAATCCAGCGTCTGATCGGCCGTTCCCTGCGCGCTGCGCTGGACATGTCTAAACTGGGCGATGTAACCCTGTACGTCGACTGCGACGTGATCCAGGCCGACGGCGGCACCCGCACCGCCTCCATCACTGGCGCCATGGTGGCCCTGGTCGACGCGCTGAAAGTGATCAAGAAGCGCGGCGGCCTGAAAGGCGGCGACCCGCTCAAGCAGATGATTGCCGCCGTATCGGTGGGCATGTACCAGGGCGAGCCGGTGCTGGACCTGGACTACCTGGAAGACTCGGCTGCCGAGACCGACCTGAACGTGGTCATGACCAGCACCGGTGGGTTCATCGAAGTGCAGGGCACCGCCGAAGGCGCGCCATTCCAGCCGGCAGACCTGAACGCCATGCTGGCCCTGGCCCAGAAAGGCATGAGCGAAATCTTCGAACTGCAGAACGCCGCACTGGCTGACTGAAACCGGCCTCAAGGAGCAACGCGATGAGTGACAACCAGCTTCCCGTGTCAGCCCAGAACAAGGAAGTGCGCCAATGGGCGATGCTCTGTCACTTCGCGGCGTTCCTGGGCCTGGTGTTCCCCTTTGGTAGCGTGTTGGGGCCATTGATCCTGTGGCAGGTGAAGAAGGACATGGACCCGCTGATCGACGACCAGGGCAAGGAAGCGCTGAACTTCCAGCTGACCGTGGCCATCGCCTGGCTGGTCTGCTTTGTCCTGGGGTTCGTGGTGATCGGCTTCCTGTTGATGGTGGTGCTGGTAATTGCCGCACTGATCTTGACCATCATTGGCGGGATCAAGGCCAACAAAGGCATTGCCTACCGTTACCCGCTCACCTGGCGATTGATCAAATAATGATCGCCCACAAAAAAACCGACAGCGATGTCGGTTTTTTTGTACCTGGATATTGACCTCAGATGGTCAAGGTCCAGTCGTAGTCCACGATCAACGGCGCATGTTGCGAGAAGCGCGGTTGACGCGGCAGACGTGCGCTGCGGACAAACCGGCGCAGGCCGGGGGTCAGCAACTGGTAGTCAAAGCGCCAGCCCAGATTAAGCATCTCGGCCTGTTCGTTGTCCGGCCACCAGCTGTACTGGTCGCCTTCGCGGCTGACTTCACGCAGGGCATCTACATACCCCATGTTGCCGACAATCTCGTCCATCCAGGCCCGTTCCGGCGCCAGGAAGCCCGGGGATTGCTGGCTGTCGCGCCAGTTCTTGATATCCAGCTTCTGTTGCGCCACGTACAACGAGCCACAATAAATGTACTCGCGGCGTTTGCGTCGCTGTTTATCCAGATAACGGGCGAAATCGTCCATTAGCTTGAACTTCTGGTTCAAGTCTTCATCGCCGTTCATCCCCGAAGGGAGCAGCAAGGTAGCAATACTGACTTTGTCGAAATCGGCTTGCAGGTAGCGCCCGTAGCGATCGGCTGTCTCGAAGCCGAGGCCGCTGATGACCGCCTTGGGTTGCAACCGTGAGTACAGAGCCACGCCACCTTGGGCAGGGACTTCGGCATCACAGGCATAAAGGAAGTAGCCATCCAGTTGGAAGGCTGGGTCGTCCAGTTCAAAGGCGGAGGCGCGGGTGTCCTGCAGGCAGATGACGTCGGCATTCTGGGCTTGCAGCCAACTGAGCAAACCACGCTCGACTGCAGCCTGAATACCATTAACGTTCACACTGATGATCCGCATAAATGGCCCCAAAAATCGCGTGCGTGTATGATACACGCCGTCTACCTATTTAGCTAAATCCGTGGTATCTGAGGCTTTTTTCATGCAGGCGTATCAACGCGATTTCATTCGTTTTGCCATCGATCGCGGGGTTTTGCGCTTCGGTGAGTTCACCCTCAAGTCCGGGCGCACCAGCCCATACTTCTTCAATGCCGGCCTGTTCAACTCGGGTTCTGCCCTGGCGCAACTGGGGCGTTTCTACGCCGCCGCCATCGTTGAAAGCGGTATTGCCTTCGACGTGCTGTTTGGCCCGGCCTACAAAGGTATTCCGTTGGCCGCCGCAACCGCAGTGGCCCTGGCTGAACACCACGACCGCGATCTGCCGTGGTGCTTCAACCGCAAGGAAGCCAAGGCCCACGGTGAGGGCGGCAGCCTGGTCGGCGCGCCGCTGACCGGCGATGTGCTGATCATCGACGACGTGATCACTGCCGGTACCGCGATTCGTGAAGTGATGCAGATCATTGCGTCCCAGGACGGCGCCAAGGCTGCGGGCGTGCTGATCGCGTTGAACCGCCAGGAACGCGGCAACGGTGAGTTGTCGGCGATCCAGGAAGTGGAACGTGACTTCGGGATTCCCGTGGTGAGCATCGTGTCGCTGAACCAGGTATTGCAGTTCCTGGAAGACGACCCGCAGCTCAAGCAGCATCTGCCGGCAGTGCGTGCGTACCGCGAGCAGTTTGGCGTCTGACACAGGGGATACCCACCCTGTTGCAGATTGGCCACAAAAAAGCCCCCGTTCAATCCAGTTGAACGGGGGCTTTTTGTTTCAGCGCTTACGGACGCTTGCGATTGCTGATCAGCGTACCCATGCCCGTATCAGTGAAGATCTCCAGCAGCACCGCATTGGGCACCCGGCCGTCGATGATCAGCGAGCTGCCTACGCCACCCTGCACCGCTTCCAGTGCGCAGCGGATCTTCGGCAGCATGCCGCCGTAGATGGTGCCGTCGGCGATCAGATCGTCGACTTGCTGGGTAGTCAGGCCGGTCAGAACCTTGCCTTCCTTGTCCATCAGGCCGGCGATATTGGTCAGCAGCATCAGCTTCTCGGCCTTGAGTGCCTCGGCCACCTTGCCCGCCACCAGATCGGCGTTGATGTTGTAGGACTCGCCATTGGCCCCCACGCCAATCGGCGCGATGACCGGGATGAAGTCGCCCTTGACCAGCAGGTTGAGCAAATCGGTGTTGATGCCGATCACTTCGCCCACCTGGCCGATGTCGATGATTTCCGGCTGGGTCATCTCCGGAGTCTTGCGGGTCACGGTAAGTTTCTTCGCACGGATCAGCTCGGCGTCCTTGCCGGTCAGGCCGATGGCGCTGCCGCCGTGACGGTTGATCAGGTTGACGATGTCTTTGTTCACCTGGCCGCCCAGGACCATCTCCACCACGTCCATGGTCTGCGCATCGGTAACGCGCATGCCGTCGATGAAATGACTCTCGATGGACAGGCGCTTGAGCAGGTCACCGATTTGCGGGCCGCCGCCGTGCACCACCACCGGGTTGATCCCGACAGCTTTCATCAGCACGATGTCACGGGCAAAGCCGGTTTTCAGCTCGTCGCTTTCCATGGCATTGCCGCCGTACTTGATCACCAGCGTCTTGCCGACGTAGCGTCGAATGTAAGGCAACGCTTCGGAAAGGACCTTGGCGGTGTTGGCGGCGGCTTCGCGTTCGAGGGTCATTCAGGGCTCCGGGGCAAATAATCAGAACGGTAGTTGGAGATCAGGGGCAACACGTTTCAACTGGGCGTGGAACACGTCCTTGATGCGCTGCAACTCGGCCTCGGTATCCGCCTCGAAACGCAGGACCAGCACCGGAGTGGTGTTGGACGCGCGAACCAGGCCCCAGCCTTCGGCATAATCGACTCGCACACCATCAATGGTGGTCAGGTTGGCGCCTGCACCCCATTGCGCATCGTGCAATGCGTCAATGATGCTGAATTTGCTCTCTTCGGTCACATGGATATTGATTTCCGGCGTAGAAATATCGTTCGGGAAGGTCTCGAACAAGTCTTCAGCGCTGGATTTTTCCTTGCTGAGGATCTCCAGCAGGCGGGCGGCGCTGTAGATGCCGTCGTCAAAACCGAACCAGCGCTCCTTGAAGAACACATGGCCGCTCATTTCGCCGGCCAGCAGGGCGCCGGTTTCTTTCATTTTCTTTTTGATCAACGAGTGACCGGTCTTCCACATCAGTGGGCGGCCGCCGTATTCCTTGATCAACGGCGTCAGGCGCCGGGTGCATTTGACGTCGAAGATGATCTCGGCACCGGGGTTGCGCGCCACTACGTCGCGGGCGAACAGCATCAGCAGGCGGTCGGGGAACACGATGCTGCCGGTGTTGGTCACCACGCCTACGCGGTCGCCGTCGCCATCGAAGGCCAGGCCGACATCGGCGCCCACTTCTGCGACCTTGGCGATCAGGTCCACCAGATTTTCAGGCTTGCCCGGGTCCGGGTGATGGTTGGGGAAATTGCCGTCGACTTCGCAGAACAGCGGGATCACTTCGCAGTTCAAGGCTTCGAGCAGTTGCGGGGCGATCACGCCGGCCGCGCCGTTGCCGCAGTCCACCACGACTTTCAGGCGCCGCTCGAGCTTGACGTCACGGGTGATTTCGTCCGAGTAGCGCTGGAGGATATCGACCTTGGTGATGCTGCCCTTACCGCTGGTCAGGTCATTGGTCTTGAGGCGAGTGTGCAGGGCCTGGATCTGTTCGTTGGCAAGGGTATCGCCGGCAATCACGATCTTGAAGCCGTTGTAGTCCGATGGGTTGTGGCTGCCAGTGAGCATCACGCCGGATTTGCCGGCCAGCACGTTGGCGGCGTAGTACAGCGCCGGGGTCGGCACCAGGCCAACGTCGCTGACATGACAGCCGCTGTCGGCCAGGCCCTGGATCAGGCGCTCCACCAGCTCGGGGCCGGACAGGCGACCGTCACGTCCCACAGAGACGTTGGGCTCGCCCTGGGCCAGGCTTTGCGAGCCGATGGCGCGGCCGATCCAGTAGGCGGTTTCGGCGGTCAGGGTTTTCGGGACGACACCACGGATGTCGTAGGCGCGGAAAATGCTGTCGGGAAACGTCGGTGCGACTGGGGCTGCGTTGCTCATCACTGGGGAAACTCCATCGATACGGGGCGGACAGGCCTGAATGTGGCGACCGGCAGGCTCAAACTGAAGGGTAAGACGGCGTTTTTGCCCTAGAGTTCGTGGTGCGAAAATGCCACTGGGGCATGTCGGACGCAGAGTCCGGCATGCCTGAGCGTAGTCAGTGGCTGCCGGAATGCCCGAAACCGCCCGCGCCACGCTGGGTTTCGTCGAACTCGGTGACCAGTTCGAAATGTGCCTGCACCACCGGCACCAGGACCAGTTGAGCAATGCGCTCGCCGACGGCGATGTTGAAGGCAGTCTGGCCACGGTTCCAGCACGAGACCATCAATTCGCCCTGGTAGTCCGAGTCGATCAAGCCCACCAGGTTGCCCAGCACGATCCCGTGTTTGTGACCCAGGCCGGAGCGCGGCAGGATCAAGGCGGCCAGGCCGGGGTCGCCGACGTAGATCGACAGGCCGGTGGGGATCAGCAGGGTCTGGCCCGGCTCAAGGACGGTGTCTTGCTTGAGCATGGCGCGCAGGTCCAGGCCGGCGGAGCCCGGTGTGGCGTAGGCCGGCAGTGGGAAGTCGGTGCCGAGGCGGGGGTCGAGGATCTTGGCTTGCAAAGCGTGCATGGACATTAAACCTGGTTCAGCCGTTGGGCGATAAAAGAGATCAGTTGGCGGGCAATCTTGCCCTTGCTGGTCTGGGCGAAAAGGGTGGCGTGCAGCTCGCGATCAATCACGCTGCAGGCGTTTTCCTCGCTGTTGAAGCCGATGCTCGGGTTGGCGACGTCATTGGCAACGATCAGGTCGAGGTTTTTGTCTTTCAGTTTGCGTGCGGCGTAGTCCAGCAGGTTTTCGGTTTCGGCAGCGAAACCGACGCTGAACGGACGATCCGCGCGGGTGGCGATGGTGGCCAAAATGTCCGGGTTGCGCACCATTTGCAGGAGCAGGCCGTCGCCGCTTGTAGGGTCTTTCTTGAGTTTTTGTGGGGCAACCACTTCCGGGCGGTAGTCTGCGACCGCTGCCGACGCGATAAACACATCGCAGGGAATCGCCGCCTCACAGGCAGCGAGCATGTCGCGGGCGCTGACTACGTCGATGCGGGTGACCCGGTCCGGGGTCGGCAGATGCACCGGGCCGGTGATCAGAGTCACGCGTGCGCCTGCCTCAACCGCCGCTTCTGCCAGGGCAAAGCCCATTTTCCCTGAGCTATGGTTGGTGATGTAGCGCACCGGGTCGATGTTTTCCTGGGTCGGGCCGGCGGTAATCAGTACGTGCTTACCGGTCAGGGCCAGATGCTGGAAGCACTCGGCGGCACACAGCGCCAGGTCCGTGGCTTCGAGCATGCGCCCCAGGCCGACGTCGCCACAGGCCTGGCTGCCGGAGGCCGGGCCGAAGACCTTGAGGCCACGGCTTTGCAGGAGTTGGGTGTTGGCCTGGGTGGCGGGGTCGCGCCACATGGCCTGGTTCATTGCCGGGGCGATGGCGACGGTGGCGTCGGTGGCCAGCACCAGCGTGGTCAGCAGGTCGTCGGCAATGCCTTGGGCGAGGCGCGCGATGAGGTCAGCAGTGGCGGGTGCGATCAGCACCAGGTCGGCCCATTTGGCCAGTTCGATATGGCCCATGGCGGCTTCGGCTGCCGGGTCCAGCAGGTCCAGGTGCACCGGGTGGCCGGACAGGGCCTGCATGGTCAGCGGGGTAATGAACTCACTGCCGCCACGGGTCATGACCACGCGCACTTCGGCGCCCTGGTCCAGGAGCCTGCGAACCAACTCTGCGCTCTTGTAGGCGGCAATACCGCCGCCGACGCCGAGAACGATGCGTTTCCGATACAGACGCTGCATTGGTTTGCCTTTCCAGTTCAGTGATGGCGTTGCGATCCCCCTCCCCAGGTGAAATCGCGCGCAAAAAAGAGCGGCTAAGATAACACAGCGTCCGCCATGCAACAGCGGCGCACATGCACACGGAGGTGCCATGAGTATTCGCAATTGGCCTGCGGCGGAGCGCCCGCGGGAGAAGCTTTTGGAGTTGGGGGCGGCAAGTCTCTCGGATGCCGAGTTGCTGGCGATTTTCCTGCGTACCGGCGTCTCGGGTAAAAGCGCGGTGGACTTGGCGCGCCATCTGCTGGGGCAATTTGGCAGCCTGCGTTCGTTGCTGGAGGCCCGCCAAACCGTCTTCATCCAGCATCTGGGCCTGGGGCCGGCTAAGTTCGCCCAGTTGCAGGCGGTGCTGGAAATGGGCCGGCGCCATCTGGCCGAGCATGTGCGCAATGAGTCGGTACTGGAAAGCCCGGTTGCCGTGCGTGACTACCTCAAGGCGCTGCTGCGCCATGAGCCCCACGAAATATTCGGCTGCCTGTTTCTTGATTCAAGGCACCGGGTGCTGGGCTTCGAAGCGCTGTTCCAGGGCACCATAGACAATGCCATGGTGTACCCGCGACAGGTGGTCAAGCGCGCCCTGGACTACAACGCAGCGGCGTTGATCCTGTGCCACAACCACCCCTCCGGGAATGCCGAGCCCAGCATTGCTGATCGAAAACTGACCAAGCATCTGCAAAAGGCCCTCGATCTGGTGGACGTGCGGGTACTGGATCACATCATTATCGGCGACGGTGACCCGCTGTCGATGGCCGAATACGGTTGGCTGTAACGCAGTTGCTTGTAGGGGCCGGCTTGCCGGCTCCTACAACGGCCGGGTCAGGGCTTTACGCTGACCTTGGAGAAATCCTGGCGCCCAAACGGGCTGACCTGATACCCCTCGACATTTTTACGGGTCAGGGCAAAGGCCGTCGGATGAGCCAGTGGCAACCACAGCGCCTGCTGCTGGATCTGCGCCTGTGCCTGTTGATACAGCTTGCTGCGCACGCCTTGCTCATTGGTGGTCTTGCCGGCACTGATCAGCTTGTCCAGTGCCGGGTCGCAGTAACGGGCAAAGTTGGTGCCGGATTTTACCGCCGCGCAGGAAAATTGCGGGGTCAGGAAGTTATCCGGGTCGCCGTTGTCCCCGGCCCAGCCCATAAACAGCAGGTCGTGCTCGCCAGCCTTGGCGCGGCGGATCAGCTCGCCCCATTCGATCACGCGGATCTCGGCCTGGATGCCGACCTTGGCCAGGTCCGCCTGCAGCAGTTGTGCGCCCAGGCTTGGGTTGGGGTTGAGCAGGCTGCCCGAGGGCCGGGTCCAAAGGGTGGTCTTGAAGCCGTCACTCAGCCCGGCGCGGGCCAGCAGGGCCTTGGCCTTGGCGATGTCCTGTGGATAACCCGGCAATTCCTTGGCAAAACCCCAGGTATTGGGCGGGTAGGGGCCGGTGGCGGCTTCGGCGGTGCCTTCAAACACGGCCTTGAGGTAGCTGGCCTTGTCGAAGGCCAGGTTGATCGCCTGGCGCACTTCTGGCTTGTCCAACGGTGGGTGCTGGCTGTTGATGGCCACAAACGCGGTCATGAAGGCTGCGGTCTTTTCCACCTTGAGCGCCGCATCCTTTTGCGCCTCGCCGATATCCAGGGGCTTGGGTGACAAGGCGATCTGGCACTCATCCCGGCGCAGTTTCTGCAGGCGTACGTTGGCGTCCGGGGTGATGGCAAAGATCAAGTTATCCACAGCAGGCTTGCCGGCGAAGTAATCCGGGTTGGCTTTGTAGCGAATCGCTGCATCTTTCTGGAAACGCCCGAAAACAAAGGGGCCGGTGCCGATGGGTTGGCTATTGAGCTTTTCCGGGGTGCCGGCCTTGAGCAACTTGTCGGCGTATTCGGCCGGGTAGATCGAGGCAAAGCCCATGCTCAGCGCGGCGAGGAACGTGGAGTCGGCGTGATCCAGGGTAAAGCGCACGGTCAGCGGATCCAGGGCGTCGATCTTTTTGATCAGCGCCGGCAGTTGCAAGGACTGGGCGTGGGGGAAGCCGCTCTGGGCGATCTGGTGCCAGGGATTGGCCGGGTCGAGCATGCGTTCGAAGCTGAAACGTACATCTTCGGCGGTAAGGCTGCGGCTTGGGCTGAAATACGCGGTGCGGTGGAATTTGACGCCCGGGTGCAATTTAAAGGTGTAGGTCAGGCCGTCCGGCGAGACTTCCCAGCTGTCGGCCAGGCTCGGCACCAGCTTGCCGCTCGTGGCGTCGTAGTCCACCAGGCGGTTCATCAGCACATCCGCCGAGGCGTTGGTGGTGGTCAGCGAGTTGTACTGCACCACATCGAACCCTTCGGGGCTGGCCTCGGTGCAGACGCTCAACGTGGAGGCCGCCTGGGCCAGCGGGGCGAGGAAGAGCGGGGCGAGTAGAAGTGGCAGGGCAGCGAGGCGCATGGTCGGTTTCCTTTGCAGATCGGAGGCCCATCTGCGAGTGCAGTCTGGAAAAGGCCTACCGTAGTGGCCTGATTCACAAATGACTAGCCCATTTTTGCCTGTGCATTTAGGACAAATACTGTTTTGATGGCGCTTCAGGTCATTTTGCCCGGGGCCTTGGCCTACAAGCAGCGGCGATAAATCATTCGGTGCGACGAGCGGTCCGGCGGCACGGCGGCCCACCCTGGCAGCGCTTGAGAGCTGCTTGGGCGAGATTTACAGCGGGAAAAACACACCGGCTGTTGTTGCACTGGGGTCTTTCTGGTATAAAGCAGCGCTCTTTTCTAGGGGCCCGGTTCCTTCACTGTAGGTGTAGCCGGTAAGACCCTTAAAGAAACGCGGCGCCTGGCGCCAAATGACTGAGAGATTAAGCGGCCAACCCATGCCGGGTTGGGCATGTGGTTTTAGAGGGCTGAGGCATGTCGAGAGTCTGTCAAGTTACCGGTAAGGGTCCGGTGACTGGGAATAACATTTCCCACGCAAACAACAAAACCCGTCGTCGTTTCCTGCCAAACCTGCAGCATCACCGCTTCTGGGTTGAAGAAGAGAAACGTTTTGTCCGTCTGCGCGTATCTGCCAAAGGCATGCGCATCATCGACAAGCGTGGCATCACTGTCGTGCTCGCTGAACTGCGCCGCGACGGCAAAATCTAAGGAGCTAAATCATGCGTGAATTGATTCGAATGATCTCTAGCGCCGGTACTGGTCACTTCTACACTACCGACAAGAACAAGCGTACTACCCCGGACAAGCTCGAAAAGAAAATGTTCGACCCGCGCGTTCGCAAGCACGTGATCTACAAAGAAGGCAAAATCAAGTAATTGGTTTTCTTTCTTGTGAAAAAAACCCGCATCTCACGATGCGGGTTTTTTTTGCCTTTTGAAAAGTCGCGGTCGACCGATCAGGCTTTTTCTTCGAACACCACGTAGATCTTGCGGCACGGCTCCAGCACTTCCCAGGTGCCACTGAAACCGGCCGGGATCACGAAGCGGTCACCGGCGCGCAAGGTCTTGGCGTTGCCTTCGGCATCGCGTAGCACCGAAACCCCCTGCACGATCTCGCAGTACTCGTGCTCGGTGTAGTTCACCGTCCATTGCCCGACTTCACCCTCCCAGACCCCGGCGTTCATCTGGCCGCACGGGCTGTTGTAGTGGTTGAAGAGCGTCTGCTCGGGGTCGCCCTTGAGGATTTTTTCTGTGGCGGGGCGGTAGCGTTCGGCGGCGGTGTTCGCCTGGCTGAAATCGACGACATCCTGAATGTTCATGCACGTATCCCGTCTAGGCCTGGGGTTGGAGAGCCAAAGTCTATGTTTATTAAAATGAACATCGCAAGGGCGTTTGCGGCCGTTATGTCAAATATATTGAAACATCCCTTGCGGCTGGTTTAGGGTGGCGGGTGCCTCGGACCGAATAGCTGGCTGGCCGGGCAAGCATTTGGAAGGGAGCGGTTATAACGCCGGGCCCTTATATTTAATAAGAGGAGGACACTCGCATGACCACCCTGACCCGTGCCGACTGGGAACAACGCGCCAAGGATCTGAAGATCGAAGGCCGCGCCTATATCAATGGCGAGTACACCGCCGCAGTTTCCGGCGACACGTTCGAATGCCTCAGCCCAGTCGATGGCCGCCTGCTGACCACGGTTGCCAGTTGTGACGTCGCCGACGCCCAGCGCGCCGTGGAAAACGCCCGCGCCACTTTCAACTCCGGTGCATGGTCTCGCCTGGCCCCGGCCAAGCGCAAAGCCACCATGATCCGTTTCGCCGCGCTGCTCAAGGCCAACGCCGAAGAGCTGGCCCTGCTCGAAACCCTGGACATGGGCAAGCCCATCGGCGATTCCCTGGGCATCGACATCCCTGGCGCGGCGCAAGCCCTGAGCTGGAGTGGCGAGGCCATCGACAAGATTTACGACGAAGTCGCCGCCACCCCCCATGACCAACTGGGCCTGGTGACCCGCGAGCCCGTCGGCGTAGTGGCGGCCATCGTGCCGTGGAACTTCCCGCTGATGATGGCCTGCTGGAAGCTGGGGCCGGCGCTGTCCACCGGCAACTCGGTCGTGCTCAAGCCTTCGGAAAAATCGCCGCTGACCGCCATCCGCATCGCTGCCCTGGCCGTTGAAGCGGGTATCCCCAAGGGTGTGCTCAACGTGCTGCCGGGTTATGGCCACACTGTCGGCAAGGCCCTGGCGCTGCATATGGACGTCGATACCCTGGTGTTCACCGGTTCGACCAAGATCGCCAAGCAACTGATGATCTACTCCGGCGAATCGAACATGAAACGCGTCTGGCTGGAAGCTGGCGGCAAGAGCCCGAACATCGTGTTTGCCGATGCCCCGGACCTGCAAGCCGCTGCCGAATCCGCGGCTGGCGCCATTGCTTTCAACCAGGGCGAAGTCTGCACTGCCGGCTCGCGCCTGCTGGTGGAGCGTTCGATCAAGGACAAATTCCTGCCAATGGTGATCGAGGCCCTCAAGGGCTGGAAGCCGGGCAACCCGCTGGACCCGGCTACCAACGTCGGCGCGCTGGTGGATACCCAGCAGATGAACACCGTGCTGTCGTACATCGAAGCCGGGCACGCCGATGGCGCCAAGCTGGTGGCCGGTGGCAAGCGCACCCTGCAGGAAACTGGCGGTACCTACGTCGAACCGACGATTTTCGACGGCGTGACCAACGCCATGAAGATTGCCCAGGAAGAGATCTTTGGCCCTGTGCTGTCGGTGCTGACGTTCGACAGCGCGGAAGAAGCCGTGGCGATTGCCAACGACACGCCTTATGGCCTGGCCGCTGCGGTCTGGACTTCGGATATCTCCAAGGCGCACCTGACCGCCAAGGCCCTGCGCGCCGGTAGCGTGTGGGTCAACCAGTACGATGGCGGCGACATGACTGCGCCATTTGGCGGGTTCAAGCAGTCGGGCAACGGTCGCGACAAGTCGCTGCACGCGTTCGACAAGTACACCGAGCTGAAGGCGACCTGGATCAAGCTGTAAACCCGGACTCCGGGCCCCAGCTGCAGTAGATCCACATGTGGGAGCGGGCTTGCCCGCGATAGCGGTATATCAGTCACTCATGAGTTGGCTGGTACTCCCTCATCGCGGGCAAGCCCGCTCCCACAGTATTTTGCGTGATCTGGAAATAACCCACAGGAGCGTGGCAATGCGTTGGGCGACTTACTTCGCCGTCCTGGCCTCGGTACTCAGCGTCGGCCTCGCCCTGGGCGTGAGCATGCCGCTGGTGTCCCTGCGCCTGGAAAGCTGGGGCTATGGCAACTTTGCCATCGGCATCATGGCGGCGATGCCGGCGTTCGGTGTGCTGTTGGGCGCCAAGGTCTCCAGCCGCCTGGCTTCCTGGTTGGGCACGGCGAACCTGATGCGTCTGTGCCTGTGGGCTGGGGCGATTTCCATCGGTTTGCTGGCGGTACTGCCCAGCTATCCGGTGTGGCTGGTGCTGCGGTTGATGATCGGGGTGATCCTGACCATCGTGTTTATCCTCGGCGAAAGCTGGATCAATCAACTGGTGGTGGAGCAGTGGCGTGGCCGGCTGGTGGCGCTGTATGGCTGTACCTACGCCTTGAGCCAACTGTCGGGGCCGTTGTTGCTCGGCGTACTGGGGACCGATCATGACTATGGCTTCTGGGTCGGCGTCGGCCTGCTGATCATTGCGCCGTTCCTGCTGTTGGGGCGCAGCGGGGCGCCGACGGCGGAGGCCTTCAGCGTGACCTTTGGCGACTTGTGGGGTTTTTGCCGGGGCCTGCCGGCGATTGCCTGGGCGGTGGCGTTGTTTGCCGCGTTCGAGGCGATGATTCTGACGCTGCTGCCGGTGTATTGCCTGCAGCAGGGTTTTACCGCTGAGGTGGCGCTGGCGATGGTCAGCACCGTGGTGGTCGGCGATGCCTTGCTGCAATTGCCGATTGGCGCGCTGGCTGATTACCTGCCCAGGCGTACCCTGTTTCTGGGGTGCGCGGTGTTGTTGCTGCTGTCGAGCCTGGCCATTGCGCCGCTGCTCGATACCTGGCTGATCTGGCCGATCTGGGTGCTGTTCGGTGCCAGCGCCGGGGGCTTGTTCACCTTGTCGTTGATCCTGATCGGCGAGCGCTACCGTGACGATGCGTTGGTGCGGGCCAATGCCCATATTGCGCAGTTGTGGGGGATTGGTTGCCTGATCGGCCCACTGGTGGCGGGCGCGGGCAGCCAGTGGATCAGCGGGCATGCGTTGCCATTGTTAATGGCGGCGGGGGCCTTGGGGCTGGTGATTCTGTTGTTGCGCCAAGGGGCGTTTGGCGCCGAGCAGCCGGCCTGACCTGGAAGTGCTCCCAGATTGGATTTTGGTGGTGCTTAGAGCATGCGCTCCAGGCCCACAGTGGTGGCAAACCAGGCATTGAAGCGGCGCCACCAACTGCCCGGCTCGCGGGTCAGGGTGTGCAACTGGCCGTTGTCTTCTGTCACCCATACCACCTGGCCATCCTGCAGCTTCGCCTCATAACTCAAGGCCGGCGCCATCCCTTGCAGGGCCAGGTTGCGTACATGCTCGGCCAGCTCGGGGCTGTCCACCAGCACGCCAACCTCGGTGTTCCACAGCACCGAACGCGGGTCGAAATTGAATGAGCCGATAAACGACTTCTGCCGATCAAAGATCATCGCCTTGCTGTGGAGGCTGGAGTCCGAGCCATGCAGCGCGCGGCTGCCCAGCATGTGCGGGCCACTGCCGCCGCCGTCGCCCGGTTGGCGGCGCAGTTCGTACAGTTTCACCCCGTGCTCCAACAGCGCCTTGCGATAGGGCGCATAGCCGCCATGCACTGCCGGTACGTCGGTGGCCTCCAGAGCGTTGGTCAGCAGACGCACGTCGACACCGGCGTCCGCGCGGCCGGTCAGGTAAACCAGGCCCGGCTGACCGGGGACGAAGTAGGCCGAAATCATCATCAGTTCACTGTGCACGCCTTCCAGCTCCGGCCCCAGTTGGGTGGTGAGCAACAGTTGTGGGTCGGGATCGGCCTTGGCCAGCACCTTGCTCGGCGCATCCCACAGCGCCTGGTTCCACGCCCAGATCAGCTCCCGGCGCCAGATGTCCATGCGGGGCTGGGTCTGGTAGGTGCGCAGGCGGTTGTACAGGGCATGGTTTTGCTGGCGCGACTCGGCCAGGGAGTTCTCCAGAAGCCCGCGCGCCGTGGCCAGGTCGCGGGAGGACGGGGCGCTGGAGATGAAGTCGGCAATGGGTTTGCTCAGCGCACTGTTCCAGTACTGGTCAAAGCTGTGGCCCAGTTGCTCGGCCACAGGCCCGACGCTGAGCATGTCGATATCGGTGAAGTTCAGGTTGGGCTCGGCATCGAAATACTCATCCCCCAGGTTGCGCCCGCCGACAATCGCCACGCTGTTGTCCGCCAGCCACAGCTTGTTGTGCATGCGCCGGTGCTGCAGCGACAGGTTGAACAGCCGGCCCATGGCCCGTGTCACGCCGGTGCTGCGCCCCAGGTGCAAGGGGTTGAACAGGCGAATCTGGATCTGCGGGTGCGCGGCCAGGGTGGCGATGATCTGGTCCAGGCCGTCGCTGGTGGTGTCATCCAGGAGGATGCGCACCCGCACGCCACGGTCGGCCGCCGTGAGTAGCTCGGCCACCAGCATGCGCGTGCTGATGCCGTCATGGACGATGTAGTACTGCAAGTCGAGGCTGGTCTGGGCATTGCGGATCAATTCGGCGCGAGCCATGAACGCTTCGCTGCTGTTGGGCAGCAGGCGGAACCCGGAGCGGCCCTGGTAGGGCGCGGCCTGGGCCTGGATCGAGCGGCCAAAGGCGGACTGCGTCGCCGGCAGCGCCTCGCTGGCCACCCGGGGCACATCCAGGGTGGCGCAACCGCCCAGGCCCAGGAACCCCAGCAAAAAAAACGCTAACAGCCGTTGGCTCATCAAGGCGACAGGTTCCGAATCAGGGCGTTGGTGGGCATATGACGGTGATTGCTGGCAAAAGGTCAGTCCACCCGCTGTTCGGCTTCGGCGAGCATTTTGATCGCCGTTGCCCCGACCTTGCGCACCGCCTCTTCAATTTGGGGGGTTGGCTTGGCAGCGTAGTTCATCCGCAGGCAGTTACGGTATTTGCCCGAGGCCGAGAAGATGCTGCCCACGGCAATCTGTACGCCTTGCTCGACCAGGGCCCGGTTGAGCTTGAGGGTGTCGAAACCTTCTGGCAGTTCCACCCACAGCATAAAGCTGCCCTGGGGCCGGCTGGCGCGGGTGCCGGCGGGGAAATAGCGGCTGACCCAATCGAGCATCAGGTCGCGATTGCGCTGGTATTGGCTGCGCATCCGCCGCAAATGCGGCTCGAAGTGCCCGTTCTTGAGGAACTCGGCAATGGCGATCTGCGGCTGGGTGGCGGTGGAGCCGGTGCTGATGTATTTCATGTGCAGCACCCGCTCCAGATAGCGGCCCGGCGCTACCCAACCGATCCGCAGACCGGGGGCCAGGGTTTTGGAGAAGGAACTGCAGAGTAGGACGCGGCCATCTTCGTCGAAGGATTTGATGGTGCGTGGTCGCGGGTAGCTGTAGGCCAGCTCGCCATACACATCGTCTTCGATAATCGCCACGTCAAAGCGCTGGGCCAGGGTCAGCAGCGCCCGTTTGCGTGCCTCGGGCATGATGTAGCCCAGGGGGTTGTTGCAGTTGGGGGTCAACTGGATGACTTTGATCGGCCATTGCTCCAGGGCCAGTTCCAGGGCTTCCAGGCTGATGCCGGTGAGCGGGTCGGTGGGGATTTCCAGGGCTTTCATGCCCAGGCCCTTGAGGGTCTGCATGGCGCCGTGGAAGCTTGGCGAGTCGACGGCGACGATATCGCCGGGCTCGCAAATGGCACGGATGCTGGAGGACAGTGCCTCATGGCAGCCGGTGGTGATCACGATGTCCTGGGCGTCGAGTTGGCAGCCGGAATCCAATGACAGACGGGCTATTTGTTCACGCAGCTCCATACAGCCGTAGATATTGTCGTAGTACAGGCCTGGCAGATCCTGGCGGCGGCTGACCCGGGCCAGGCTGCGCAGCAGGGGTTTGAGGGTCGGTGACAGGACATCCGGCATGCCACGGCCCATCTGTATGACATCTTTGCGCGGCACCGCGCGGATCAGTTCCAGCACCTGGTCCCACTGGGAAATCTCCACCGGGCGCTGGGCCGGCCGACCCACGGCAGGCAGCGCGGGCAGTTCGCGACCGACGGGCACGAAGTAGCCGGATTTCGGCTTGGGCGTCGCCAGGCCGTTGTCTTCGAGCATTCGGTAAGCCTGTTGCACGGTGCTCAGGCTGACCCCGTGTTCCACACTCAAGGCACGCACGGAGGGTAAGCGATCGCCGGGGCGATAGAAGCCCTGTTCGATACGGGTGCCCAGCAGTTCGGCGAGGTTGACGTAGAGGGTCATTGCGGTCACTCCCAGGGGACCAGTACAGATGCAAGGAAAATACAGGATTCAGCCCGTGGTTGGGAGTATCTGTATGGATTTAATAAAAGTTGGTTGAATCTGTAATGGTTTTGCCGTGCCGTCCATTCTAGTCACTCATGGCAACAGGCAAATGAGGGGCAGGACAATGAATGGCTTGAGCGATGTGCGGCTGGCACTACACAGTCAGGAACTGGAAGCAGGGCAGGAGCGCGGGCTGACCGGGCTGGCGCCGGGTAATCCGAGCCGTTGGGAACTGTTCTGGCGCCGTCGCCACACGCGCCAGGCCTTGCTGGACCTGACCACGGAGCAACTGCGCGATATCGGCTTGAGTACTGAACAAGCGCGCCGGGAAGGCTTGAAGCCGTTCTGGCGCAGTTGAGTCAGAGCAGTTCTTTCAGGCGGTGCCAGAGCATGCCCAGGGCCAGTAGCGGTGAGCGCAAGTGCTTGCCGCCAGGGAAGGTGATGTGTGGCACCTGGGCAAACAGATCGAAGCGCCCACTCTGCTGGCCGCTGATGGCTTCTGCCAACAGTTTGCCGGCCAGGTGGGTGGCGTTCAGGCCATGGCCGGCGTAGGCCTGGGCAAAGTACACATTGGGCTGGTCGGCCAGCCGGCCAATCTGCGGCAGGCGGTTGGCGCCGATGCCGATCATGCCGCCCCATTGATAGTCGATCTTCGCTTCGGCCAATTGCGGGAAGACCTTGAGCATCTTCGGCCGCATATAGGCGCCAATGTCCTGGGGATCGCGTCCGGAATAGTGGCAAGCACCGCCAAACAGCAGGCGCCGGTCGGCCGATAAACGGAAGTAGTCCACCGTGACCCGCTGATCACACACCGCCATGTTTTGCGGCAGTAACTCGGCGGCCTGGGTTGGGCTCAAGGGTTCGGTGGCAATGATGTAGCTGCCGGCGGGCAGCACCTTGCCGCTCAGGTGAGGGTTGAGGCCATTGAGGTAGGCATTGCAGCCCAGCACCAGAGTCTTGGCGCGCACACTGCCGTGGGCGGTGTGGACTTTGACTTCAGGGCCGTAGTCGATGCGCAGGGCTTCGGACTGCTCGAACAGCCTCACGCCCAGTTGCTGCGCGGCGCCCGCTTCGCCAAGGGCCAGGTTCAGCGGGTGCAGGTGGCCGGAGCCCATGTCGATCATGCCGCCCACGTAACGGTCGGAGCCGATCACGCTGCGCATTTCCCCGGCTTGCAGCAGGCGCAGTTCATGTCGATAGCCCAGGTCGTGCAGCTCTTCGGCGTCGGCGGCCAGGCCCTGCAAGTCGCGGGGCTTGTTGGCCAGGTCGCAGTAGCCCCAGGTCAGGTCGCAATCAATCTGGAAGCGCTCGACCCGCTGGCGCACGATTTCCACGGCTTCCAGGCCCATCAGCTTCATCTGCCGCACGCCTTCGCTGCCGACCACATTGGCAAACTGATCGAGGCCATGGCCGACGCCGCGAATCAACTGCCCGCCGTTGCGCCCGCTGGCGCCCCAGGCGATCTTGCGTGCCTCCAGCAGCACCACGCTAAAGCCCCGTTCAGCCAGCTCCAGCGCGGTGTTCAGCCCGGAAAACCCGCCGCCGACCACGCACACATCGGCGACCACTTCGCCCGCCAATGCCTGGTAATCGGGTTGCGCCAGGCTGCTGGCGGCGTAGTAGGAAGCGGTGTGCCGGGCGCTGGCGGTCATGGGGAGCATCCGTGTTTGGAAAATTTGACGCAGGATACAGCGGTCGGGTGAAGCTGTCTCACTCGGGGCTTTTAGGGCAAAATCCACGCCTATTCGCCGTTCGGTATGGGTTTCGATGAGTTGCAACAGCCAGAAAGTCAACGCGCTGCGCCGGCAGATCCCCTCGTTCGAGTGTGTGCCGGGTTGCCATGATTGCTGTGGGCCGGTGACTACATCCACCGAGGAAATGTCGCGCCTGCCGCGCAAGACTGCGGCCGAGCAGGAAGCGGCCATGGATGAGCTGAACTGTGTGCACCTGGGGCCCAACGGTTGCACGGTGTACGACGAGCGCCCGTTGATCTGTAGGTTGTTTGGTACCACGCCCAGCCTGCCATGCCCCAACAATCGAGGCCCGGTGGAGCTGATTCACCCGCGGGTGGAGAAGCAGATTCACGAGTACATGGCGACGACGCGGCAGGTGCTGGTCTGACAGATGTACCCGGTCAAAAGGTGGGAGCTGGCTTGCCTGCGATGACGGTGTAGCGCCCACAGGGTCAATCCGGGATCGGCAGGTTCAGGCTCTCCTTCACCTCTTCCATCACGATATAGCTCTTGGACTCGCGCACATGGGGCAGCTTGAGCAGGATATCGCCCAGCAGTTTGCGGTACGACGCCATCTCGGAAATCCGCGCCTTCACCAGATAGTCGAAATCCCCCGAGACCAGGTGGCACTCCAGCACATGGGGCAGTTTCAGCACGGCACGTCGGAATTCTTCGAAGGTATCGCCGGATTTGTAGTCGAGGCTGATCTCGACAAACACCAGCAGGCTACCCTTCAAGTGCTGCGGATTGAGGCGGGCGTTGTAGCCCATGATGATCCCCTCGCGCTCCAGGCGCCGGACCCGTTCGGTGCACGGCGTGGTCGACAGTCCTACCTTCTCCCCTAGCTCGGTAAACGAAATCCGCCCGTCGGCCTGCAGGATGCGCAGGATGTTGCGGTCGATCTTGTCCAGCTCCCGCTTGGTCTGGGTATTGGTCCGCATAGGGGATGCTCCTCCGTGAAAAGGGTTTTTGCCGAGAATTGTCGCCAAATATAGGCACTTATATAGTGAAATGCACTGGTCATTGCTTTTTATACTGCTCACATCTTTGTGCCGAACAACAAACGTCAGCGGTCAAGCCGTGATGAGGATATAAAAATGCGGGTTTTGGTCTTGGGTAGCGGTGTCATTGGTGTGGCCAGTGCCTACTATTTGGCGCGTGCCGGTTTTGAGGTGGTCGTGGTCGACCGCCAGCCGGCCGTTGCAATGGAGACCAGCTTCGCCAACGCCGGCCAGGTCTCGCCCGGCTATGCATCGCCGTGGGCCGCGCCGGGTGTGCCGCTCAAGGCCATCAAGTGGTTGCTGCAGCGCCATGCGCCGCTGGCGATCAAGGCCACGGCCGATATCGACCAATACCTGTGGATGGCGCAGATGCTGCGCAACTGCACGGCCAACCGTTATGCCGTGAACAAAGAACGCATGGTGCGCCTGTCCGAGTACAGCCGCGACTGCCTCGATGAGCTGCGCGCCGAAACCGGCATTGCCTACGAAGGGCGCAGCCTGGGGACTACGCAATTGTTCCGCACCCAGGCGCAACTGGATGGCGCGGCCAAGGATATCGCCGTGCTGAAAGAGTCCGGCGTGCCGTTCGAGCTGCTTGACCGCGCCGGCATTGCCCGCGTCGAGCCGGCCCTGGCCAGTGTCACGGATATCCTCGCCGGTGCCTTGCGCCTGCCCAATGACCAGACCGGCGACTGCCAGATGTTCACCACCCGCCTGGCCGACATGTGCAAGCAGTTGGGGGTGGAATTCCGTTTTGAGCAGGACATTCAACGCCTGGACCACGCCGGTGATCGCATCAACGGCGTGTGGATCGACGGCAAGCTGGAAACCGCCGACCGCTACGTGCTGGCCCTGGGCAGTTACTCGCCGCAGTTGCTCAAGCCGCTGGGGATCAAGGCGCCGGTGTATCCGCTCAAGGGTTACTCCCTGACCGTGCCGATCACCAACCCGGCGATGGCCCCGACTTCGACTATTCTCGACGAAACCTACAAGGTTGCGATCACCCGTTTCGACAACCGCATCCGCGTCGGTGGCATGGCTGAAATAGCCGGTTTTGACCTGTCGCTGAACCCGCGTCGGCGCGAAACCCTGGAGATGATCGTCAACGACCTTTATCCTCAGGGCGGTGATTTGAGCGAAGCGACGTTCTGGACCGGCCTGCGCCCGACCACCCCGGACGGTACGCCGATCGTCGGCGCCACGCCTTTCAAAAACCTGTTCTTGAACACTGGCCACGGCACCCTCGGCTGGACCATGGCCTGTGGCTCTGGTCGCCTGCTGGCGGACCTGATGGCGAAGAAAACCCCGCAGATCAGTGCCGCTGGCCTTGATATTTCCCGTTACGGCAACCCTCAGGAGTCCACAAAACATGTCAATCCAGCGCCAGCTCACCAATGAGCGCATGAGCCAGATCGTTGTCCACAGCGGTACCGTGTATCTGGCAGGGCAAGTCGGCGACGACATGAGTGCCGGAATTGAACAGCAGACCCGTGAAACCCTGGCCAATATCGAGCGTTTGCTGGATTTGGCCGGTACCGATAAAACCAAGTTGCTGTCGGTGACGATCTACCTCAAAGACATCGACGCCGACTTTGCCGGCATGAACGCGGTTTGGGACAAGTGGCTGCCAAAAGGCGCGGCCCCGGCCCGTGCCACGGTCGAGTCGAAACTGTGTGAGCCAGAAATCCTGGTCGAGCTGTCTGTCGTGGCCGCTCTGCCTTAAACGATCCCTCTTGCGGTGCCGGCGCTATTGGCCGGTACCGGTTTTTTCTTCCCACCGCCGCCTAGAAGCCTGCCGCCATGCGTCCTGCCCGTGCCCTGATCGACCTACAAGCCCTGCGCCACAACTACCAATTGGCCCGCGAACTGACCGGGGCCAAGGCCCTTGCCGTGATCAAGGCCGACGCCTATGGCCATGGTGCCGTGCGCGTGGCCCAGGCCCTGGAAGACCAGGCCGACGGTTTTGCCGTGGCCTGTATCGAGGAGGCGCTGGAGCTGCGCGCCGCCGCAATTCGTGGGCCGGTGTTGTTGCTCGAAGGGTTCTTCGAGGCCGACGAACTGCCGCTGATCATTGAGCATGACTTGTGGTGCGTGGTGCATTCGCTGTGGCAACTGGAGGCGATTGAACAGGCGCGCCTGAGCAAGCCGCTGACGGTGTGGTTGAAGCTGGATTCGGGCATGCACCGGGTTGGTTTGCATCCCAAGGATTATCACGACGCCTACCAGCGCCTGCTGGCCAGTGGCAAAGTGGCCAAGATCGTGTTGATGAGCCACTTCGCTCGCGCCGATGAACTGGACTGCACAAGCAGCGATGAGCAGGTCGCGGTATTCGATGCGGCGCGCCAGGGCCTGGCGGCCCAGGTCAGCCTGCGCAACTCGCCGTCGGTAATGGGTTGGCCGGGCGTCTCCAGTGATTGGGTGCGGCCCGGCATCATGCTCTACGGCGCAACGCCCTTTGGCGAAGACCAGGCGGTTGCCGCGCGTTTGCAGCCGGTGATGACCCTGGAATCGAAAGTCATCTGCGTGCGCGAACTGCCGGCGGGCGAGCCCGTGGGTTATGGCGCACGGTTCGTGACGCCCAAGCCGATGCGTATCGGCGTGGTTGCCATGGGCTATGCCGATGGTTATCCGCGCCACGCGCCGACCGGTACGCCGGTGCTGGTCGCCGGCCAGCGCAGCCAGTTGCTGGGGCGGGTGTCGATGGACATGCTGTGTGTCGACCTGACCGATGTGCCCGAGGCCGGCCTGGGCTCGACCGTCGAGTTGTGGGGCAAAAACATCCTCGCCAGCGATGTGGCGACCGCCGCTGACACCATTCCCTACCAGATTTTTTGCAACCTGCGCCGAGTGCCACGGCTCTATTCCGGCGCCTAGCTGCCGGACGCCGAAGACGTCCAGCGGGATTCAGACCAAAGTGTTGTAAATACTGAACGCTGTCGCCATGATGACGCTCAATTACAACAAAGCCTGAATCCTAGGAGGCTCCTGCATTGGACGTCGGCGAACGACTGCAATCCATCCGTAAACTGAAAGGTCTTTCCCAGCGTGAACTCGCCAAACGTGCGGGCGTCACCAACAGCACCATTTCGATGATCGAGAAAAACAGTGTCAGCCCTTCCATCAGCTCCTTGCGCAAGGTGCTGGGCGGCATCCCCATGTCGATGGTCGAATTCTTTTCCGAGGAGATCCTCCAGGAAAAACCGACCCAGATCGTCTATAAAGCCAATGAGCTGATCGACATTTCCGATGGTGCGGTGACCATGAAGCTGGTGGGCCGTGCGCATCCCAGCCGGGCGATTGCGTTTCTCAACGAAATCTACCCGCCAGGCGCCGATACGGGCGAGGAAATGCTGACCCATGATGGCGAGGAAACCGGGATTCTGTTGGAAGGTCGTCTGGAATTGGTCGTGGGCGTCGAAACTTTTGTGCTCGAAGCCGGCGATAGCTACTACTTTGAAAGCACCAAGCCGCACCGTTTTCGCAATCCGTTCGATGTGCCGGCGCGACTAATCAGCGCAGCCACACCCGCGAACTTTTAACAGAAGAGGCGCCCTGCCTACCTTGCAGAGGTGCCCGTAGTTGTATTTCGCCATACTGAATCCCCCCTTGGATAATAGGGTTGTTTCAGTGAGGCGGCCTAACCGTTATACTTTCGCCGCCTGCGAAACCGTGGCCGCAGGCGTGAATAGCCACCATGAGGGTGAACGCGTGAACCTAATTATGAAAATGCTGGCTGTACCAGCAACCGTACTGGCCCTTTGGGCTGCCAGCGCTCAAGCTGCGACCAATGATGATATTGCCAAGCGTCTTGAACCCGTCGGGAAGGTCTGTATTCAGGGCGAAGAATGCAAGGGGATGGAAGTCGCTGTGACAGCAGGCGGCGGCGCGAAAACGCCGGACGAGATCATCGCCAAACACTGTACTGCTTGCCACAGCACTGGCCTGTTGGGCGCACCGAAAATCGGTGACACTGCTGCCTGGAAAGAGCGCGCCGACCACCAGGGCGGCCTTGATGGCATCCTGGCCAAGGCCATCACCGGTATCAACGCCATGCCGCCTAAAGGAACCTGCGCCGATTGCTCGGATGCTGACCTCAAGGGTGCGATCGAGAAGATGTCTGGTTTGAAATAAACCGATCTTCGCCAAAAAGCCGCTGACCAGCGGCTTTTTTGTGGGCGCAATTTGGCGGCCAAGGCTGTTCATTGCAGCAAAGACCCGGCAAGCTCGGTCCAACCCCTAATCATGGAATGTCAGGAGGGTCGGATGGTGCAGTTGTGTTCAATCGAGCAAGCGGTCGATGACGTACTGGAGCGCTTGCCTGCGCATATCCACATGGGTATGCCGCTGGGCCTGGGCAAGGCGAATCTGTTTGCCAATGCCTTGTACCGGCGCATCGCCAAGCTGCCTGAGCGGGCGCTGACGATTTACACCGCGCTGAGCCTGGGTCGCCCGCCGTTGGGCGATGGCTTGCAGAAGCGTTTTCTGGAGCCGTTTATCGAGCGGGTGTTCGGCGATTATCCTGAGCTGGACTTCCTCGCCGCCCTGCGCAAGGACAGCCTGCCGGCCAATATTCACGTGCAGCAGTTTTTTATGCAGCCCGGCAGCCTGCTGCATAGCACCTCGGCCCAGCAGGATTACGTCAGCAGCAACTACAGCCATGCCGCCCGCGATATCAACGCTGCCGGCCTGAACCTGATCGCGCAGTTGGTGGCCAGCAGCAGTGAGCACCCGGATCGCCTGAGCCTGAGCTGCAACCCCGATATCACCCTCGACCTGTTACCGATGATCGCCAAGCGCCGCGCGGCAGGCGAGACCATCCTGGTGGTGGGCCAGGTGCATGATGATTTGCCCTACATGCCCGGTGATGCCGAGCTGGGCATGGATCAGTTCGACTTCCTGATCGACGAAAAAGACCGCACCACGCTGTTTTCCACGCCGAACATGCCAGTGGGTTTGCAGGACCACTTCATTGGTTTGCACGCCAGTACCCTGGTACGCGATGGCGGCACCCTGCAGATCGGTATCGGTTCGATGGGCGACGCCCTGACTGCCGCATTGCTGGCGCGTCAGGCCGATAACGAAGGCTACCGGCAGTTGCTCACCGACCTGGATGTGTACCAATGGGCGCCGCTGATCAGCCGCGAGGGCGGGGTCGAGCCGTTTGCCCGGGGCCTCTATGGCTGCAGCGAAATGTTCGTCAATGGCCTGCTGGTGCTGGCCGACGCCGGCATTGTGCGGCGCAAGGTGTACCCCGATGTGGCGACGCAGCAGCAGGCCAATGCGGGTCTGCTGGACGACGCGGCACAACCGGATGGCGTGTCGATCCACGGTGGCTTCTTCCTCGGCCCCCGCAGTTTTTACCAGCGCTTGCAGGAAATGACCCACGCCAAGCGCCTGGAATTCAACATGACCCGCATCAGCTATATCAACGAGCTGTACGGGCAGGAAGAACTCAAGCGTTTACAGCGCCTGGATGCGCGGTTTATCAACAGCGCCATCATGGTCACGTTGCTGGGCGCCGGTGTTGCCGACCAACTGGAAGACGGCCGCGTGCTCAGTGGCGTGGGTGGGCAGTACAACTTTGTGGCCCAGGGCCATGCGCTGGAGGGCGCGCGCTCGATCCTGATCCTGCGCAGCTGGCGTGAAGCGGGCGGTGATGTCAGCTCCAATATCGTCTGGGAATATGGCCATTGCACGATTCCCCGGCACCTGCGCGATATTGTCATCACTGAATACGGCATCGCCGACCTGCGTGGCCAGACCGACGCCAAGGTGATCGAGGCGCTGCTCAATATCACCGACTCACGCTTCCAGGCGGGCTTGATCGAGCAGGCGCAAAAAGCCGGCAAGTTGCCCAAGGACTTTCAGCTCGACCCGCGCTTCGCCGACAACACGCCGGAGCGTTTGCAGGCGGTGCAGGCACGGCATTCAAGGCTGTTCCCGGAGTACCCGCTGGGCAGTGACTTCACCGATGAAGAACGGGATTTGTTGCGCGCGTTGAACTGGCTCAAGAGCAAATTCAAGCTGACGGAGATTCTGGAGTTGGGCAAAGCGGCGCTGGATGCGCCTGAGCCTGAGGCGTTTCCCGAGCACTTGGTGCGGATGCGCCTGGATAACCCGGAGGGGTTTAAAGAGGATTTGTATCAGCGCCTATTGCTTGCTGGCCTTAAGGCCACCGCACACTAACGGCCACCACAAACCAAATGTGGGAGCGGGCGTGCTCGCGATAGCAATGGATCAGCCACTCGTGAGTTGACTGACAGACCGCTATCGCGAGCAAGCCCGCTCCCACATTTTTAAGCGTGCCCGCTCAGGATTAATCGATGAAGGTCACGACGCCACCGGCCAGGGACTTGACCCGCGCCAGCGACTCAACCCGGTAACCCTGGGCATCCAGCTCAGCACGCCCACCCTGGAACGACTTCTCGATCACAATCCCCAGGCCCGCCACGGTGGCGCCGGCCTGTTTGATGATCGAAATCAGCGCCTGGGACGCCTTGCCGTTGGCCAGGAAGTCGTCGATCACCAGCACGCGGTCGCTGCTGGTCAGGTGGCGTGGGGAGATTGCCACGGTGCTTTCGACTTTCTTGGTGAAGGAATACACCGTCGCCGACAGCAGGTTTTCCGTCAGGGTCAGGGACTGCTGCTTGCGGGCGAAGATCACCGGTACGCCCAGGTTCAGGCCGGTCATGATCGCTGGCGCGATGCCTGAGGCTTCGATGGTGACGATCTTGGTGATCCCCGAATCCTTGAACAGCGCGGCGAATTCGTCGCCGATCAGTTTCATCAGCGCCGGGTCGATCTGATGGTTCAGAAAGGCGTCGACCTTGAGTACCTGGTCGGAAAGCACGATGCCTTCTTCGCGAATTTTCTTGTGCAGTGCTTCCACAAAAGCTTCCTCTGGTGGCGCAAGGGGCGCCGAAAGTAGATTAAAAAGTAGTCGATTCTAGCGCTTTAGCATCGCGCGTATATCCGCCAGGGCGGTGTTGCCGCGTACCGCCTTGACTTCAGTTGGGGTGTCGTCGTTGCCTTCCCAGGCCAGGTCGTCCGGTGGTAGCTCATCGAGGAACCGGCTTGGGGCGCAGTCGATGATTTCGCCGTATTGCTTGCGCTTGGCCGCAAAGGTGAAGGCCAGGGTCTGACGTGCGCGGGTAATGCCCACGTAGGCCAGGCGCCGTTCTTCCTCGATGGTGTCGGCTTCGATACTGGAGCGGTGTGGGAGGATTTCCTCTTCCATGCCCATGATGAACACGTAGGGGAATTCCAGGCCCTTGGACGCATGCAAGGTCATCATTTGCACACCTTCGGCGCCGTCTTCCTCTTCCTGCTGGCGCTCGAGCATGTCGCGCAGCACCAGCTTGCCGATGGCGTCTTCGACGGTCATTTCGCCGTCTTCGTCTTTTTCCAGGGTGTTCTTCAGCGCCTCGATCAGAAACCAGACGTTGCCCATGCGGTAGTCCGCGGCCTTGTCGCTGGAGCTGTTGGTGCGCAGCCAGTTTTCATAGTCGATATCCATGACCATGCTGCGCAGGGCGCTGATCGGGTCTTCGCCGGCGCATTGCTCGCGCACCCTGTCCATAAAACGCTTGAAGCGCGACAGGCGATCGGTGAAGCGCGTGTCCAGGTGTTCGCCCAGGCCGATTTCGTCGGTGGCGGCGTACATCGAGATCTTGCGTTCGGTGGCGTAGTTACCGAGTTTTTCCAGGGTGGTGGAGCCGATTTCCCGGCGCGGCACGTTGATCACGCGCAGGAAGGCGTTGTCGTCATCCGGGTTCACGATCAGCCGGAAGTAGGCCATCAGATCCTTTACTTCCTGGCGTCCGAAAAAGCTGTTGCCGCCGGACAGACGATACGGCACCTGATGGTGCTGCAACTTCAGCTCGATCAGCTTGGCCTGGTAGTTGCCGCGATAGAGGATCGCAAAGTCGCTGTAGGGCCGGTCGGTGCGCAGGTGCAGGCTGAGGATTTCCACGGCCACGCGTTCGGCTTCGGCGTCTTCGTTGCGGCAGCGGATCACGCGAATCTCATCGCCGTGGCCCATCTCGCTCCACAGCTGTTTTTCGAATTCGTGGGGGTTGTTCGAGATCAGCACGTTGGCGCAACGCAGGATGCGGCTGGTGGAGCGGTAGTTCTGCTCCAGCATCACCACTTTCAGGGACGGGTAGTCGTCCTTGAGCAGCATCAGGTTTTCCGGGCGCGCACCGCGCCAGGCGTAGATCGACTGGTCATCGTCGCCGACCACGGTGAACTGGTTGCGCGTGCCGATCAGCAGTTTCACCAGCAGGTATTGGCTGGCGTTGGTGTCCTGGTATTCGTCCACCAGCAGGTAGCGCACCTTGTTCTGCCACTTTTCGAGGATATCGGCGTGTTCCTGGAACAGCTTCACTGGCAGCAGGATCAGGTCGTCGAAGTCCACCGCGTTGAACGCCTTGAGCGTGCGTTGGTAGTGGGTGTAGACGATGGCGGCAGTCTGTTCCTTGGGGTTGCGCGCGTTTTCCAGGGCCTCGGGCGGCAGGATCAGGTCGTTTTTCCACGAGCCGATCATGTTCTTGATCTCGTCGACCCCGTCGTCGCCCGCGTATTCCTTCTGCATGATGTCGGTCATCAGGGCCTTGACGTCGGTCTCGTCGAAGATCGAGAAGCCCGGCTTGTAGCCCAGCCGCACATGCTCCTTGCGGATGATGTTCAGCCCCAGGTTGTGGAAGGTACACACAGTGAGGCCACGGCCTTCGCCACCCTTGAGCAGGGTGCCGACGCGCTCTTTCATTTCCCGCGCCGCCTTGTTGGTAAAGGTCATGGCGACGATGTACTGGGCACGGATGCCGCAGTTCTGGATCAGGTGCGCGATCTTGCGGGTGATCACGCTGGTCTTGCCGGAGCCAGCACCGGCGAGCACCAATAGAGGGCCGCCGACGTAGTTCACGGCTTCTTGCTGCCGGGGATTGAGTCGGGACATACAGGGTTTTGGGAGTCTTTGAGCGAAAAGGGCGGGCATTTTAACAGGCTGGCAAGATTCTGCCGCCTCTGAACGACAGTGTGACGTACCACTCGATCTAAATTTGCCGGTTTTGTTACTTTGCCGCAGGATGTGCGGTGTTTTTGGGTCTATTGTTCGATCTAGACCTGCACTGCGCGTATTTGATAACCAATATCATTGGTCATTATCAGGCTGCGCGTCATAATGCCCGCCGCCAACGAATTTTTGCAAAGTCTAGGGAGCTAGCTTGTCTACGCCTGTCGAACCCTTGCGTTTGCTGCTACTGGCCGATGAGCCAGCGTGGGCAGCGTTGTTGCGCGAGTGCCTGGCGCCGATGGGCGATGGGGCTGTGCTGGTCAGTGCGCCAAGCTGGGAGTCGGTGAGCAGCCTGTTCGACGACGACCGCACGGCTGTCTTGCTCACCACCCCGGGTCTGCAACCTGGCCCTGGCCGTTGTAACCTGCCCACCGTAATGCTGCTGGAGCAGGAACCGCTGGTTGCACCGTTGGGCGCCAGCGATTGGTTGATCCGTGGCGCGTTTGATGTGGATACGCTGCGCCGCTGCCTGCGCCATGTGCGCGAACGCGGCTTGCTGGAAAACACCCTGCAACGCCTGGCCGCACAAGACCCCTTGACCGGCATCGCCAACCGCCAGGGTTTCCAGACCCTGCTGGCCGCGCGCCTGGCGGAAAACGACGGGCGTGGCCTGGCCCTCGGCCACCTGGACCTGGACAACTTCCGCCATGCCAACGATGCCCTCGGCCATCAGGCGGGCGACCGGCTGATCCTGCAAGTGGTCTCGCGGCTCAAGAGCCAACTGGAGGTCGGCGACCAACTGGCGCGCCTGGGCAGTGATGAATTTGCCTTGTTGATCGACACCCGCCGTGCGCCGCAACGCGCCGAGTGGATGGCCGAGCGCATCACCGAGGCCATGGCCGAACCTTACTGGGTCGATGGCGAGAGCCTGCTGATCGGTTGCAGCCTCGGTGTGGCCCATGCCCGCGCCAAGGCCGGCGCCGACCCGTTGATGTGGCACGCGCATATCGCCATGCAACAGGCCAAGAGCACCCAGGGCTGCACCTTTCATATCTTCAATGAACGCATCAACCGCAATGCCCGTAGCCTCGCCGACCTGGAAAGCGAACTGCGCCGGGCGCTGCGCCGTGACGAACTGGAACTGCATTACCAGCCGCGGCTGGACCTGGACGATGGGCATATCGTCGGCCTCGAAGCCCTGGTGCGCTGGCGCCACGGTGAACGTGGCTTGCTGCCGCCGAGCGAGTTCGTGCCGCTGGCCGAGCAGAGCGGCCTGATCGTGCCGTTGGGCTACTGGGTGATTTCCCGGGCCCTGCGCGATATGCAGGACCTGCGCGAGCGCGGCCTGCCGCCGTTGCACATGGCGGTCAACCTGTCGTTCCGTCAGTTTCAGGACAGCCAGTTGCTCTCGACCCTGAGCCGTTTGATTGCCGAGCGTGGGGTGGAGGCGCAATGGCTCGAATTCGAGCTTACTGAAACCGCCGTGATGCGCCGCAGCGACCTGGTCAAGCAGACCATGGATGCCTTGGGCCGCCTGGGTGTGCGCTTCTCCCTGGATGACTTTGGCACCGGGTTCTCGTCCTTCGTGCACCTCAACAGCCTGCCGATTGCCTTGCTCAAGATCGACAAGAGCTTTGTCGGCGGTATGGAAGAGCGCGAAGAAAACCGCAAGCTGGTGCACGCCATGATCAACCTGGCCCACAACCTCAACCTGGAAGTGGTGGCCGAAGGCGTGGAAACCCCGGAGCAACTGGCGTTGTTGCGCTTGTTCGGCTGCGACCAGGCCCAGGGTTACCTGATCAGCAAGCCGTTGCCGCTGGCGGAATTGGTGGAATACCTGACGTTTGGCAGCAGCCAGCAGGCGTTGTTGGGCGATGTGATCTAGCCCTGTAAACCAATCAAAAAGGTGGGGGCTGGCAAGCCAGCTCCCACACTGACCGAGTACATCCTTCAGTTAGGCTGTGGGACCGCATCGACTTGCGGCTCCTGGGCAATCATCCGCTTCATCTTCGCCTCAAACGCCCAGGTCAGGGTAATCGCCGCACAGGCAAGCCCCAGCGCCAGACCCCACCACACGCCGGTCGGGCCCCAGTCCAAGGTAAACGCCATCAACCAGGCCGCCGGTGCGCCAATCAACCAGTAACAACCCAGGCCGACGAGGAACGTGGTCTTGGCATCCTTGAGCCCTCGGATGCAACCCATGGCGATGGTCTGCACGCCGTCGAACAGCTCGAACCACGCCGCCACGGCCAACAGGCTGACCGCCAGGCTGATCACTTGGGCGAAGGCCGGGTCGTCATGGTCGAGGAACAGGCCGATCAGCGGGTCTGAAAACAGCCAGAACACCATGGCAAACCCCAGCATCACGCTCGCGCCGAAGGCGATACCCACGCGTCCGGCCAGCCGTGCATCGAGCAGTTGCCCGCCGCCATAGTGCAAGCCGATGCGCATGGTGACGGCATAGGACATGCCCGCCGGCACCATGAACGCCACCGAGACGATTTGCAGGGCAATCTGGTGGGCCGCCAACTGCGTACTGCCCATGGTGCCCATGCACAGCGCCGCAAAGGCGAACAAGCCGACTTCCACCGCATAGGTGCCGCCAATCGGCAGGCCCAGGCGCCACAGCTCGCGTAAGTAATGCAGGTTGGGCCGCAGCAGGCCCTTGCCCAGGGGGTAGGCCGCGTAGGCGCGGTTGTATTTGATGTACCACAACAGTGCCAGGGCCATGCAGTTGGCGACAATCGCCGTGACCAGGCCAATGCCCATCAGGCCCAGCTTGGGCAGGCCGAACATGCCTTCGATCAACGCATGGTTGAGCAGGTAGTTGAGCACCGTGCCGCACAGGCTGATCACCATCACCGGCGTGGCTTTGCCGATGGCGCTGGTGAAGCCGCGCAGGGCCATGAACGTCAGGTAGCCGGGCAGGGCGAACGGCAGGATCATCAGGAATTGCCCGGCCGACTGCACGTTGGTTTCGGTCTGGCCGAACATCAGCAGCACCGGCTTGAGGTTCCACAGCAGCAGGCCGGCCACCAGGGCCATCAGCCAGGCCAGCCACAGGCCGGCCTGGGTCAGGCGGGTGGCGCCCTCGATGTCGCCGGCGCCCTGGCGAATGGCGACCAGGGTGCCCACGGCGGCAATCACGCCGATGCAAAAGATCGACACAAACGAATAGCTTGCCGCGCCCAGCCCGCCGCCGGCCAGGGCTTCGGGGCTGAGGCGGGCCATCATCAGGGTGTCGGTCAGCACCATCAACATGTGCGCCAACTGCGAGGCAATCAACGGCCCTGACAGCCGCAGAATGGCCCAGAGTTCGGTACGCGCCGGATGCTGCATGATCATCACGCTCAATAATTGCACAAGGGGTAGAAGGGTTGATTCTCGGCGCTCTCAGCGCTTTGCACAAAGGGATAAATGCGATCATTCGCATGATTAAAACTCATGCCAAGATGAATCTGGTAGGGTTTCGGAATCGTGCCGTCGGAGTTTTCCTCATGTCTCGTCGCCTGCCTCCGCTGTATGCCTTGCGTGCATTTGAAGCCGCCTCACGGCATAACTCCTTCACCCGTGCGGCCGAAGAACTGTCCATCACCCAAAGTGCAGTCAGCCGGCATATCCGTACCCTGGAGGTGCATTTCGCCTGCCGCCTGTTCCAGCGCAGCGGGCGCACCTTGCAGTTGACCGAGTCGGCGCGCCTGCTGCTGCCTGGGGTGCGCGAGGGTTTCGCCGCCCTGGAGCGCGCCTGCCATACCTTGAATGCCGAAGATGACATCCTGCGCATGAAGGCCCCGTCGACCCTGACCATGCGCTGGTTGCTGGCGCGCCTGAGCCGGTTCCGGCACTTGCAGCCGGGCAACGAGGTGCAGTTGACCAGCGCCTGGATGAGCATCGACGAAGTGGATTTCAATCAGGAACCGTTCGACTGCGCGGTCTTGCTGAGTGACGGGCACTTTCCGGCGGACTGGGAAGCCAGCTACCTGTTTCCCGAACTGTTGATCCCGGTGGGCGCGCCGAACCTGCTCAATGACGGCCCCTGGGATGTGGAGCGCCTGGCCAGCGCTGAACTGCTGCACCCCACGCCGGATCGGCGTGACTGGCGCCGCTGGTTGCAGCGTACGGGGCTGGCGTCCCGCGTCGCCATCAAGGGCGGGCAGGTGTTCGATACGCTGGAGCTGGGGATGATTGCCGCTGCCCGGGGCTATGGCGTGTCCATGGGCGATCTGTTGATGGTCGCCGAGGATGTGGCCCAGGGGCGCTTGAGTTTGCCATGGCCGACTGCGGTGGCCAGCGGCGAAAGCTATTACCTGGTCTGGCCCAAGACCCGCCCCGGCGGTGAGCGCCTGCGCAGGCTGTCGGACTTCCTGCAAAGTGAAGTCCAGGCCATGGCCTTGCCGGCGGTGGAACAGCTCGAGTGAAACGATGCAGCTCCCTACACACGGTGCCTTTGAGTGATGCCCCTGTAATTTGCTCAAGTATTGATTGGGGCCGCCGAAGTAGGTGTGTCGGAGTCGCCTTTAGTTGCGGCTCAGCGTGCCCCCAATCCAAGAAATTTGCCGATTAGCGCTATGAGATCAGGACGATCCGGGCCTCGGCCAGGAGCTGTCATGTCTCAACCCCGCGCCCGCATCGCTTCGCAGCTGGGCATTGCCTTGGCGGTCATATTGGCTGTCGTGATCAGCGGCAGCACGGTGTTTGCCCTGCGTTCCCTGGACTCGGCCAACCTGCTGACCCGTGAAGAACACCTGGCCAGCGAAGCGCGTTTGCTCGCCGACCAACTCAATACCTTCCACAGCACCCTGCGTGAGAGCACCCAGCGTTTGAGTGGGTTGTTTGAAAAGCGCTTCGGCGCCGGGTTGAGCGTACGTCCCGAGCAGATGGTGAGTGTGGCCGGGGTGCAGACCCCGAGCCTTTACCTGGGCACTGAAGTACTGAACAACAACTTCGACGAGGTCGATGAGTTCAAGCAGATGTCCGGCGGCGTGGCCACGGTGTTCGTGCGCAGCGGCGAAGACTTTGTCCGTATCAGCACCTCCCTGACCAAACAGGACGGCAACCGCGCCATCGGCACCGTGCTGGATCGCCAGGGGCCGGCCTACCAGCGCCTGCTCGCCGGGCAGAGCTACATCGGTCGCGCGGTGCTGTTCGAACGTTCCTACATGACCCAGTACAGCCCGGTACGTGATGCCAGCGGCCAGGTGATTGCGGTGTTGTTCATCGGTTTCGACTACACCGATGCGCAGAACGCCCAATTCGCCAACCTCAAGCGGTTCCGCATTGGCCAGACCGGCTCGCTGGCGCTGCTGGACGAGCAAAAACACTGGCTGGTGCCGCCTGCCGGCGTGCAGGCGCTGGAGCAGGCCGTTCCGGTGATCCTGGAGCTGGCGCAAAAGCCTGGCCAGGGGCGTTTCTGGAGTGACAAGGGCGAAGACTTCTACAGCGTTGCGGTGCCATTTGACGGCGGCCCGTGGTCGGTGGTGGCGAGCATGCCCAAGGCCGAGATCCGCGCGGTGACCTGGGCCGTGGGTATCCGCCTGGTGATCGGCAGCGTGCTGGCGATGCTGTTGGCGGTAGGCGCGGCGGTCTGGTTGCTGCGCAGCAAATTGCAGCCCCTGGGCGACCTGGTGCGCCAGGCCGAAGCCCTGGGGGCCGGTGATTTGAGTGCGCGGCTGAATGTGTCCAGCCACGATGAAATCGGACAGCTGGCACGCAGCTTCAACCAGATGGGCGAGGCCTTGTCGACCATGGTCTCCCATATCCGCAAGGCGGCCGAAGAGGTCAACAGCCGCGCCCAGGCGCTGTCAGGTTTGTCGGGAGGCGCTTATGAGGGCATGGAGCAGCAATCCGGCGAGATCACCAGCATGGCCGGCGCGGTGGAAGAGTTCAGCGCCACTTCGCTGAACATTGCCGACAACATGGGCAATACCGAACGCATGGCCCAGGAAAATGCCCAGCAGACCCGCATTGGCCGCAACTCGATGCAGGAGGCGTCGTCGTCCCTGGAGCATATCGCCACGGCACTGAACAGCACGGCCAAGGTGATCAATACCCTGGGCCAACGTTCCCAGGAAATCGGCGGCATCGTCGGCGTGATTACCTCGATCGCCGAACAGACCAACCTGCTGGCACTCAACGCCGCCATCGAGGCGGCGCGGGCCGGGGAGCAGGGGCGTGGATTTGCCGTGGTCGCCGATGAGGTGCGCAACCTGGCCTCGCGTACCCGCCAGGCCACCGATGAGATTTCCGGGATGATCCAGAGCATCCAGCAGGAAACCGGCAATGCCATCAGCACCATGGAACAGGGCAATGTGCTGATGCAGGAAGGCTTGTCGCGCAACGCCGACGTGGCCTCGGCCCTGGCGCGCATCGACGAGCAAAGCCGCTCGGCGGGGCAGCAGTTTGCCGCGATTACCACAGCGACCCAGGAGCAAAGCAGCACCGCGACCTTGCTCAGCAGCAACCTGCAGAGCATTGCCCTGGCCAACAGTGAGCAGCGGGAAGTGGTCTCGAACCTGGCGATTACCGCCAGGGAGCTGGAGACGTTGGCGGCAGGGCTGCGGCAAGAGGTGGATCGGTTTCGGTAAGGCTGATCAATTCCCGAGTCCCGGATCCACCCGTTTGCCGATGTCCTTGAGCCGCGCCAGTTGATCAACCATCCCTGGCGCTTCGTCGAGGCTGCTGGCGAAGGTCCACAGGTACGTCATCACCGCATAGACATGGCCGGCCTTGACCGCTGGCGACAAGGCCAGTTGGCTGATCGCTACGATGAACAGTAGCGCTGCCAGCGCGCCGAGAAACAGGTAGGCGACGGCTTCGCGGTCCGACAGCCAGATACGCAGGCGTGACAGCAGTTGGTAATGGCGTCGCAACGTCTGGGCGCCAACCTTTTCCACCAGGCCAATCTCTTTCTCCAGGCGGTTATTCAACCGTTCGTGCAACTGCTCGTTACGGCGGGCAAAGCGCGGTAGCAGGATGATGCAAAGCAGCAGTGCCGCAAAGCAGGCCAGGCCCACCCAAGGTTCAATCACCAATAACATCGCGGCCGCGCCAACGATGGAGACCAAGGCTGTTGCGATCACCGGCACATGCTTTTCGAAGAAGTCGACAAAGTCCCGCGCCAGCACCACCCGTGCGGCGGCCTTGGACGTGCTGTGATTCTGTAGACGCTGGTTGAGAATCACAGGCACGGCAAGATCGGCGTAGATCCGCGTGAAGGTACGGGTATCCAACGCCCGGCGTGCGGCGCCGACCACCCAGAACGCCATCACCACGGCCGCATAGAACAGCGCACTGCTGGCATCGCCGCGCAGGATCGAGTCCACGGCGAAACCGGCAAACAGGGGATAGGCCAGCAGCAACGCGTTCTCCAGCGCAACCAACGACAGCGTGCAGAACAGCTTGCCGGGATAAGCCTTGGCGATTGCCTTGAGGGTTTGGCTGGCCGATTGCTGGCCGATTTTCTTGCTTTCTTCGATCAGGATCTGTGGCGTTGTGGATGGCATGGGTGCACCAAAGGAGTAATAGGCGCTACTATTGAGCGACTGCTCAAGTATCCTTGAGCAGTCGCTCAAAAAGCAAGCGCCGCTTATCTGACGGCGCCCGTAAGGAATTGCCCATGTCGCGTATCGACCGTAAAGACCAGATCATCGCCGCTGCCTTGGAGCTGTTTCGCAGCAAGGGCTTTGCCGATGTCTCCACCCGCGATCTGGCGGAGCATGCGGGCTTGTCCCGCAGCCACGTGTATCACTACTTCAGCGACTGGAAAGAACTGCGCCGCGAAGCCTTTGTTCGCTTCGCCAATGAGCAGTTGGACGAAGTGCGCGGGCCATTGGCAGATGCGCCGCCGCTTGAGGCCTTGGTGGGTTTCCTCAAGGGTTGCCTGCCGTGTACCGCCGACGCCGGCTGGGCGCTCTGGCTGGATGCCTGGGATGAGGCGATGCATGACGCGGAACTGGCTCAGGCGTATCTGTTGGTCAATGCCCAGTGGCAAGCCATGCTTGCCGATGTGATCGAGCAGGGGATCGCTGCCGGGGTATTCCGCTGTGGCTCATCCAGTCGTGCGGCCCGCCAGATCTTTGCGGTGACGATGGGTTATACCGATGACCTGTTGCTCAAGCCCTCCGTCGAGTCGGCGCAAGTGGTACTGGGTGAGGTGATGGAAGTGGCGGGGCTGCTGCTGGATTTGCCCAGGGATCGCTAAGTCACGGCGGTTGGCCGGTACTGCAACGCTTCGGCCAGATGATGGCGAGCGATGGCGTCTGCCTGTTCCAGGTCGGCCAGGGTGCGCGCGACCTTGAGTAGCCGATGAGCTGCGCGCAACGACAGGGTCAGGCGCTCACAGGCGCTTTCCAGCCAACCCTCATCGGCTTTCGATAGCTCGCAGTGGCGCCGCAAACCCGTCAGGTCGAGGAATGCATTTGCACAGCCCTGGCGTTGTTGTTGGCGATCCCTGGCGCTGGCGACGAGGGTTGAAGCGCTGGCAGTGTCATTGCCGGTTTGTTTGGCTGGGTTCAGCGCGGTGCTTTCCCGGGCAACGGTCAGGTGCAGGTCGATTCGATCCAGCAACGGCCCCGAGAGCTTGTTGCGGTAGCGCTGGATCTGTTCCGGCGTACACCGACAGCGCCCGCTGGGTTCGCCCATATAGCCGCAGGGGCAAGGGTTCATGGCTGCCACCAGTTGAAAACGTGCGGGGAAGCTCACGCGGTCGCGCGCCCGGGAAATCACGATATGCCCGGACTCGAATGGTAGGGGTATTTATCACATATTTATACTGGCTCAATGATGTTGCCTAGCTGCTTGGCTGGTAAGATGAAGCAGACCTCTATGGATTGAGACCTTCATGAGAAATATAAAGAAATCGGAAACATTCAATAAGTCTGAAAAGCTCCTTGCTAAATTAGGTGATAAAGCATTTTTGTCACTCTGGTCTTTTGCAAATGTTTATACCGATGAAGGTTTAAAGATAGACGAAAAAGGTCAGCGAAAGGGTCAAGGAGAAGAGCTGTGTGACTTGTTGGTTGTGTTTGGCAATCACGTTCTTATTTTTTCGGATAAAGGACAGATTGAATATAGGCCAACGGATGATATTAAGGTGGGCTGGCGTCGTTGGGTAGATCGGGCATTTTTGAAATCGGCTTATTCTACCTATCGGGCTGAAAAATGGATCAAGCAAATGCCGCACAGGATATTTCTCGATAAAGAGTGTTCCGAGAAATTCCCCATAGCTATACCTGATAAAAATACGATGAAAGTCCATAGAATTGCTGTGGCACGCGGAATCACTGAGCATTCAAAAAAGTATTACAAAGATGATAGCGGGACTTTATTCATTAGGCCCGATATTGTTGGTAAGGACCATTTTGAAAACCCATTCATGATTGGGACAGCGGACTCAAAAAAAGGGTACGTGCATTTCTTTGATGAGGAAAGTATCGATAAGGTTTTCGATGAGCTAGATACCATCAAAGACTTTACGGATTATTTGTCACAAAAAGAAGATTTAATAAACGCCGGAATGCTTTTAGTCGCTCCGGGAGAAGATGAGCTATTGGGTTATTACCTTTCAAGTAGAGAGGACTCGGAACACATCAGTTCCCCTAAGTTCATAATACCAAAACAACGGAAAGATGAGATTTTAGCCGTTCAAACTGGATTTTATGAAGGGCATAGGAAAACAGAAGAATATAAGCTGTTGAAGGAGATAGGCCGAACCTCCTCTTTCTGGGATAGATGTATTGAGTTGATGGGTGGTGCCGCGTTCACTGGAAAATGGCACGAAACAAATGGTAAAAATTATGATGAGGAAATTACAGTATTAAAATATATGGCAGCCGAAAGCCGAATGGCTCGTGCCACCCTATCTGACGCATTTTTGGATGTTACCCGGAAGCCATTCCCATCCAGTGAGACACGCCCGAGAGTTCGAGTTTGCGGGTCGCCCACGAATCCGGAAATAGGTTATGTATGGTTAGTTCTTAAATTTTCAGAGCTGCAAAAGGATTATGCCGAATACCGTGAGCATCGCAAAGCGATGATTGCATCCTATTGCATGGCCTGCAAAGATGCGTTTCCACAGTTTGAGACGATAGTTGGAATCGCAGTGGATGCAGTTAATAATAAGGGTGCAAGCGAAGAGTTGATTTATGTCCATACGAATGAGTGGACAGAAGAAGAGTTCCAGCATGCAAGGTTCTTGCGAGAAGAACTGGGGCTTTTGAAAAACATTAAATCAGCTATTTTGAAATACACGATTAAGACCGAAGAAACTGAGCTGTCGAAGCTAAGAAGGCGGAAGAAAAAAAGTAATAAGCAACAAAAAACTGCCCGGAGAAAAAATCGTTAGGATAGTAGTCTGTCGTCAAGCTTGTTTTTAACGGTTGGACTTGTCCAAGCGTTAAAAATGAGCCTATATAAATTTTAGTATAAAGCACTTGATTAAGGTCCAACCATAAATCATCATTATCGTCCGACCTAAAAAATATTTTCGCTTCACTATTGACACGCACTTTTGTTGAATTTAAGCCATAAAACGAACTTCTCGAAAATTGAAATATCAAAAAAATGATATGAAAACATATAAAAAATAGCATGCACTTTTTTAGTGCGTTCGCGGAAATAGGTCAAAAACCGCCGATTATTTTTCTTGTGAACTATAGTAAAGTAAAAATATTACCCCCTCTAAAAACGGCCTTTTTTTGAGTTGCCATTTTTCCACTATCTAAAAAACATCAAAAAACAGCCAAGAAGTTTTGGACAAAATATTTTTAAAGGAAGCGATGCTTTTTAGATTGATGTGATAATCAAAATAGGTCATTTAAAGTTCTGTTTTAGTTTTTGATACCCAAAGTGCCAAGCAAATGTTAAGCACTCGATAATGAGCCGATTTTGAAGGTTTTAGATAGTATGGCTTGGCGGATGTGTGTCCGTGGGGGCTGTGGGGGCTGTGGGGGTGTGTATGTGTGTGTATGTGTGTGTGTATGTATGTGCGTGTCTTGAAAACCCTAGGGGGTTTTCGCTTTGTTTTTTAATTCCAGCATTGCCTGCGAAAGCAGGCTACGCCTTTGCTTTCTCAGGCAAAGCTAGTCTTCCTCGTTTTTGTCTGAAAAAACAAGTGACGCCTTACCTGATTTTTGAGTTTTACTCTCAGGGCTTAAATTCTCAAATACTAAGTTTAAGCATTGAACACTTAGTGGCTATACAAGCTATTTATGCCACGCTGGCACCCTGTTCAACATGTATTTTCATACACGGCTAGTGGGCTGATGAATTGCCTAACATCCCCGTTCTATTCATCTAGGCTGCTACAACGGAACAATCTCTTGAATTTCCTACGTTGAACGCAGGCGTGAATACTGAATTTATTATGGTTATGTGATTTTTACGCAGGAGAGACTTGAAGATATGAAATTATGTGATATAACTTAAATTACAAGTTGAAACTGCTGCTATCAGTATCAACGCCGAACCCTGAATGCAACTACATTCGGGGTTCACCTTTTCTTATGTTGTATCATTTTTTTTGATAAAGTCAAATCAAGGGCCGAAAATCCTTGCACTAACCTTATTAGTAGTAGATTTAATAACCTGCGTAGTGTCGTGAATCACAAGGCTTGTTTTTTCTCCAAAAGTAAGGCGTGTAGATATTAAAGCATCCAGTTGTTCACGTTTAAAACGTTCGGCATTCGCTTCTAAGAAGTCGATCCTCTCCTTTCGTGTCATCTGCTTCAATGCGTCTAAATTCTTTTCTTTGTAAGCATAAAAGGCCATTCGTATGTCCCTTTTCTCACTTTGTCGGAAAGCAATGACATCAATAGCTATGTCAACATCTTGGATTGCTTGATATTTGTCTTGGCTGCTCTTGATTGCCTCTTCAAGTTTTTTGTAGTTTTTCAAAGTTTTTTTGTATCTATCATCAAGGCTTTTTAGCTCATTGAGGCCCTTCTCAATTTCTCTATTCTGTTTGTTGAGTGTTGTAGTGTTCGCCTTAACTTCGGTCTTGAGATTTTCATTTTCTTCTTGAAGTGTTTTGTTATCTACTCTGCTTTCTTCCAGAATAGGTTTTATTTCTTGTATGTGTTTTTCAGCGTCAGCAATCGCCGACTCAGTTTGTGATAATAAATTAAAGCTCCTCATTATCTTGGCCTTGTGGGCGTCTTTTGCTATTGCTTCAAGTTTTTCTTTGTGCTCCTTGGTTTTCTCATGTATGGACGCTTCGATGTTGTAGCCAAATTCTTTCAACCTTTTGTTAACATACCCATAAACAAGACGCTGGTAAGTTTCGCCTATTTTCTGTGATGCTTTGAATGAGCTATTTTCAATTGCTGGCTCCCCCTTGCTTTTTAGATATCTATTAACTAAATCAAGCTGAGCTTGCACCAAGTCATATTGACCAGTCTTAGAGTTCTTTCCAGATATAAAGATGTGTGGGTGGACGCCAGTATTTGTTTGGCTCTGACTTAATACTTCATCGCCATGAAATACACAGGTTTTTATGTCGTATTCAGGTAGGTGCTTCTTGTGGAAGTCATGAATTATACGTAAATAGTCAACCGGCCTAACTTCGTTTATGTTGTTTCTTGTTGGGAATTTGAAAAAGCATTCCTGCACAACTGTTTTGCTTTTGTGTAATGAGTTATTGCCGAGTGCAATAATCTCATTGTGTAGCTCTATATAGGTGCCTATGGCCTTCTTTTTGTCACTTGCTCGCTTAACGCCTATCAAATCAATTTGATCGACAAGGGAAGGGGGAAGGGGGCTGCTTTGGGCCTCCAGAACACTCGTTAGAAGGTTTTTGAGGGCTTCCGGTTCGTCAGCCTTGGCTAACAGCTTTTTTAGCTTGTAGGCGTATTTTGAACGGTCGTCTTTGAGTTTTGAAAGGTCTTCATGTGTGCCTATGTCACTCTGAACCGATGACATTATTTCATTGACAAGCCCCTGCCTGTCTTCAAGAGTGAGACTGTCAAGCCTAATCATCTTGTTGTTGTGGATGATGAAATTGCGGTGAGATAGGTCTTGATTGAATTCGAGGTCTTTCTTCATCACAGTGCGGAGGCTGTGATTAAGTGAACTCTTTAATTGAGACAATCCGGCAGTTTTTTTTACTCTGCCCTGCTGGGCGGAGTAGTTCATTCTCTTCCATAGCATAGTGGTATTTTTTAATTCATTCATTTAGTCCTCATAGGTTGTTGTAATTTGCTGTCTGCTTCTGCCCTTCCGGCAGGAACCCGTGAAATACTCGCAAGCGAAGCGTCTTTCCGCAGGAAAGTGTGAGGATTTCATCAGCGGGTTGATAAAAACTCATACTTTAAGTATTTGAGTTGTTTAACTACAAGTTACCATGAATTGTTTTATTTTCAAGCGAGCACAAAAAAGGCCACCTGATTAGGTAGCCTACTTTGGTTGTGATGGTATCAATTAAAGTATTCGTTGAGATTGTTGATGCCAAACTCTTTAAGTGGATTATGTAGGCTGAACTGTTTTGCTATGCGGTCAATTTCAAAGCCATTCTGGAAAATCTTAGCAAACAAAGTTCTTGTTGTTTTGTCGAAGTTGAATTTGAAAGTGATGTCATTAGCAACAAAGAATTGATTTATTTTTAAACGGCCATCTTCTGTTTTATACAAATCAATTATGTCGTTTTCCGAGTAAATGTTTATAGTGGTTTTCTTGATATTTATTTGTATTTGTAATTCTGCAAGTTTTTGTTCAATGTCATTGATATTCGCTTCTGTTTTGCTAACTACCTCTAAGAATTCTTTTGGGATAATGCCGCTGGTGAAACCGGCAAAAGATTTCATTAGGTTGTCTCTATAACTTTTCTGTTCAAGCAAAAGGTTGTTCAGTTCCACAATTTTCTTGTTGTCTTTGGTTTGGCTCTCTCTATTCGACAGAAGCTTAATTAATAATTCTCTAAAATTCTCTACCCGTTCCTCTTCATCAATGTCTTCTTGTGTTGGGAGACGATAAGTCATCCCGCTTTCACGAGTTATCCATTCATATTGACGTTCGGGATTCGGGTCTTCGTTTTGCCATGGGTGAACGTCGAAGTCTTCCTTTGTTGTTGATTGATATATGAGTTCAAGAAATAACCCAAAAGCTAGGTCAAAACGAAAACGTGGTTGGTTACATCCATTTTTTAATTCTTTGCGTGTGTAGCATTGAAAATACGGATAAACAATACCTTTGGGGTTTGTTTGTTTTTCAAAAAGCATAGATGCTTCACAGCAATCGCACTTGATGCTATGGCGGAAAATGTTCAAGCTCCCAACACTTTGGTTGCCATAATTTTTTCTATGTGCTCTGTTTTTCATTGCGGCTATTGCTTCATTAAATAGCTCGTATGAAACAATTTGCGGGTAATAGTTTTCAATGTATCGCTCAAATACTTTCTTTTTGTTTTCGTCTCTTCGCTGAGCCATGTAGGCACCGAGAACGTATTTCGTATCTATTAGATGCTTTATATTTCTATTTGACCATTTTCGTTTTGAATAAGCATTGAGCTTTTTAATAGACAGCGACACGCCAACATATTTCAAGCTCTCAAAGAAGTCTCTTATTTCCTGAGCTTCTTCTTCCTCGATTTCAAAGCAGTTAAGCTCTGTATTGTATCGGATGCCATAAGGTGGGTTATGGGCGTTAAAAATGACCTTTTCTTCTTCCGCTAGTTTTTTGGCTCTATTCCATGCGGATTTTCTGCGAACTGATTTTGTCTTACTTTCTTCGTATGCTCGCTTTGCGATAACACTTAAAAGGATATCTTGCTGTAAGTCATCAATACGGTTTTTTTCGTTTGGTTTTTCATACCGTTGACCATCAATGGTGGTTATTAAAATAACCCCTTTTTCAAGGATGCCATTGACTAATTCTTTTGCTTGTAGAAGTCTTTGGCGACTAAGCCGGTCGATACTTTCAACGAATATATAATCGCCCTCTTTGATATGCATATCGCTAATCATATCAATGAGTTCTTTTAGTTTTCCTTTTCGTTTGTTGCTTCCATCGTGTGCAGATATGCCCGTATCCGAGTAGATATTCTCAGGCGGCAACTCAATACCTTGTTGCTTTGTAATGGCTTGGATTGAAGCCATTTGACGGTCTACGGAGTCCCTACCGGCTTCACCTTGGGCCTTAGATGAGTAGCGGATGTAAGCGTAGGCAGTAGGCATTCCGGGCTTCCTGTGACGTTTTAGAAAGTGTGAGAATACCACCTGCCAGTCTCCAATGGCTCGCGCAGCACCTCCAGCACCTTGCGATCAAATTCCGGCAGTTCATCGAGAAACAACACGCCGTGATGGGCCAGGGTGATTTCCCCAGGTTGTGGCTTCGAACCGCCGCCCACCAGCGCCGGCCCGGACGCCGAATGGTGCGGCTGACGAAATGGCCGGTGGGGCCAGTGGCTCAACGGTGCGAGGCTGACCACCGACTGGATGGCCGCCACTTCCAGGGCTTCCTGTTCGCTCAAGGGCGGCAGCAGGCCGGGCAGGCGGCTGGCGAGCAAGGTCTTGCCGGTGCCGGGTGGCCCGCTGAACAGGAGGTTGTAGTACGCTACACCCCCTCTCAAGAATTAGGCAGCACATCGTGGAATCCAGGAAGGCTTATAGCTATATCCGTTTCTCAAGCCCTGACCAGGCTAGGGGGGACAGCTACCGGCGGCAGAGGGCCGCAGCGGAAGCCTACTGCGCTGCGAAAGGTCTAGAGCTCGTAGATTCGGAGGAATATCGATTCTTCGACAAAGGCCGCTCTGCCTACAAAGGGGAGCACCTGGGAGACATGGGTCAGCTCGCGCGCTTCCTTCGGCATGTGAGGGACGAAACAATCCCGAAAGGGTCTGTTTTGATTGTCGAAAGTCTTGACCGGTTAAGCCGTGCAGAAGTCTGGGATGCACTCCCTAGATTTTTAGACATACTTAACCAAGGGATCGACATCTACACCTCAAGCGATGACACCTTGTATACCGCAAAGTTTGATGCCCAACAGCTGATCCTCAGCATATTCAATATGAGTCGGGCTCATAATGAGTCGAGTCTGAAGGCCGACAGGGTAGGTAAGGTATGGCGACGCAAGCAAGATGACGCTCGAGAGTTCGGCAAGGCGTTGGGCGCCGCGTGCCCGTATTGGATTCGGTATGTAAATGGTGCATACGAACTGATTCCAGAGCGAGTTAAGGTTGTAAAAGACATTTTCCGCTTGGCGGAAAATGGATATGGCCATCGAGTAATCGCCAAAACGCTAAATGAAGCAGGTATCCCGGTTTTTGGTTCAAACAGGAGAAACTCCACAGGCTTATGGGGGGGAAGCTCCTGCGCAAAAATATTATCTAATCGAGCGTTGATTGGGGAATACCAACCAACCGGTCTTGAAGACGATGGTAGTGGAGTGAAACGAACGAAGCGTGGGGAGCCGGTGAGTAATTTTTTCCCTGTAGTTCTCTCAGAAGAGGAGTTTTATTCTGCCCAAGCCGCCCGGGATTCCCGCAGGATTAGTAAGTCATCCAAACAGTCGGCAGACTTCAACGTTTGGCAGGGAATTGCGAAGTGCGTGAAGTGTGGAGGCCCCATGCACTTAGTAAATAAGGGGGCACCACCCAAAGGCGGGAAATATCTTCGATGTTATGTTTCCTCAAAAGGAGCATGCCCAAGCAAGCTGATCAGGTTTGATATCTGTCAGATAATATTTAAAGAGATGCTGGCCAAGATAAACAGTATTAGCCTGGTAAAAAACACCCAGTCTGATCTTAATCGAGAGCTAAATACAATTAACTCAAAAATTGGCGAGATTCAAAATCGTCAAAAAGAACTGAAGGATCAAATTCTTAGTATGGGAGGGCGTATTCCTTCCATGTTGGTATCAACTATGGCGGTGCTTGAGGATAAATTAGCGGAATACAGGATTCTGCAGAATAAACTTAACTTGGATATTGGTGAGCAGAGAATCACTAGCAAGGATGATTTTTTTGCTAGGTTAGATTTAGTCAGCTATGAAGGGCGCTCACGTGCTAATGCGTTGGTCAAACGACTGCATATCGTGGTGGAAATGGAGCGTCGTGAGGATGACGCGGTATTCCGGATTCGTGATGCGGGAGGTTTTTTGTTCTCCATAATTTATGATAATGATAATCATATAAGCTATTGGGGTAACTCAAAAGATGCGCACGCACTGATTACAGCGCATGGAGACAAAATAGCATACTTAAAAAGTCTGCCAGAGTTGGCTGTAGGCGAAAATGATTTATTTGATTTGGCTAGAGAGGTAGCAGGACTAGAAAGATTGTATAAGGATATCCTGTCAAAGAAATAAGCTATGGCCAGAGCCGAATAGTGGGAGGGTCAAGGGGCATCAGTTTGGTTCGTCTTACCGGCTTTTTGGTGAGGCGAATAAACTGTTGCGCGGAGCGTACCCTTGACGCTAACGAACTTAGCCCACCCTCTGCAAGGTGGTTGAGCTCGCTCAACTACCGCCGCCAGTCGGGCAAGCTCCGACGCGGGCCGCGAAGGGCGGGACTTTGACTTACACCCCGAAGGGGCCGCGCTTCTGAAATGTAGTCGAAGACGGAATGTAAGAAGCATAGTCGGTCGATATGTTTCGATTTGGCATTGAACGCACTAACTCTCCACTGTAATAATTACGTGATCTGCAGGGAGAACGCACAGTGTTCCAGTTTCTACATATCGACTCTTATAGCCTTTCGACGCCAAAAAAAGGAAAGCAGGGTGGGCACTGTGTAGCAAGCATAGTTGGTGAGGCATTACGCAATCCTCGCAACTGTCCCCATATTGCTCTTCCCAAACCACCAATCAAAGTGTATGGGAAAAACCTTGAGGATTTAGAGTCGGCGTGTGTTAGCTGGTCAGAGTCCTTAGCAGAGGTCACTGGTAGGAAAACTAGAAAGGATGCCTTATGTTTAGTTGCTGGGGTTGTTTCTGCTCCTCATACCATTGACACTGAAGCCTGGCAGAAATTTAAAGACGAAACGGTGGAATGGCTCAAAAGAAAATATGGGGATCAGCTTCATACAGTTTTAGAGCATACCGACGAGGATAATCCTCATATTCATTTTTATGTAGTACCCAAGACGGGCCATAGGTTCGATTCAATTCATGACGGAAAGCGAGCTGTATCGGAAAATACCGGAATCTTAAAAAGGGCTCAGAACGAAGCTTACAAGGCTGCTATGCGCGCTTTGCTTGATGACTTCAATGCATCTGTGGGGTTGCCAAATGGGATGCTGAGATATGGCCCGAGACGACGGAGATTAACCCGCAGGGCCTGGAAAGAGGAGCAGGCCCAAGCTTCAGGCTTGATGATTCAACTTGAGTCTATAGCAAACCGCAAAGAGAGTTTTGAGAAAGCCTCGAAAGAAATTAAGTCCAACCTCAAAGCTGCGCATTACAACGCTCGGATCGCCGGATACAACCAAGGAATTGAAAGTTTTGAGAAGCGAAGTTTTCTCAATAAGTTAATTATCAGTTCTAGAAAGGCAAAGACGGACATCCTGATGCTCAAGCAGCAGGTGGCTGTAACTACTAAGGAGTTGGAGGCATGGAAGTCGAAGGCCCGAAAAATAAATGTCAGGTCTAAAGAGTTTTTCACAAAGTGGCAGAATATGATTTTAATGTATTCTGAAGCCCGGAACAAGCTAGCCTACATGGCCAGCATTAGTCCCCGCGCCGAAGAATTACATGAGGAGCTCGAAACAGTACGCGCACAACTGAAAGAAGAGACGCGCCGTAGGTCGGCAGCGGAAGACTCTTTAGAAGCAAGCCAGGCAACTGAGGAGCGTAACGGCTTCCCAAAAAGCGCTAGAGTGTGGCTGGAGAAAAGTCAGCTTCGTGATGGCCCTGCCCTCTAATTTATCAATTTAACAAGACGTTATACATGCCGCACGACGTGGCCTCTTATATGAGGCTTTACCTATGACTAAGTTTTTGAAGCAGGAAGAAAAGCAACTCATGGCGGATCTCTCCCACCATGTGTCAGCGGAGAGTGTGAGATCTTTGATTTGGGATAATTCTGACATTTTTGATGCATGCCTTGAAGGTGGTGAGACTGTGACCATCCTGCGACGTAGTGTCCCTGATGATTTCTGGTTGGGTTTCCGGCAGCTAGTAAAATTAGGAGTAGCGAAAGATACATCGCCAGCAGCACTTTCAGACGAATATGACCAGACTGTAGAAGTGAGCAGAACGGTGCTAGAAGCGCTGCTACTGATGCTTGTAAAGCTCGTAGAGGCCCTTCTGTGCAAAGATCGTGACGAGCCGGAGGCAAAGCCGCGTGGAAGCCGTCATCATGCGCTGGGGGAAGGCCTGGAGCCTTAGAATCGATCAGCCCCTGAGCTTGATGTTCAATCTCTACGGGAAGAACGCTCTGGGCAGGCGGATTGGCTATGCCGCGCTTCGCGGCTAGCATTTGGTCGCATTTCACGCAGCCACATGAAAAGCTTGAATCATTAATGTTAACTCCCCTTCTCCACTTTTTAGGCTGCTCAGGCCAATCATTGGATGGTTCATCAATACAGGTGATTTCCTGGCTAACCATGCTTTGGATATATGTGATTCTGGGCACGATTTCGCCAAATTTGTTCAGTGTGTCCACTGATAGCAATTTTAAGTTATCAAGGCTTCCTTCCAAGACACCAACCATTGCCGTTAGCTGAGCATTTTTGCGCGCTGGGTTGGTCACTGCTGCTTTTAATGGAGCGGCAAGCTCCATAAGGCTTTCCGGTAGGGATACTTTATCGAAGGCCTTACGCAACACTTTTATTTTGGTGCTATGGCCTGTCACGCCGAATGGCTGAATTTGCCTTGCTCTTGCAGCCTTAATTGCATAGCGATGACGAATCGCATCTTCGTTTTCACTATGTGCGTATAGTTGAAATGCGTATGTAAGTTTTTTGAATATATAGGAAATTGCTGGGGTCGTGGTTCCGCCCTGGGTGTCTGCTGCGTTTGGTTCAGGGTATAAAAATATACTGTCTTTGTGGTCTCTAAGATAGTTTAAGGGGCGGCTTGGTTCTTGAGCATAAATACTAGACAGCTTCTGCTCTATAACCTTATTGAGGTTGCCAGTAAAATAATACAAGACGTGCCAGTGCGGTGTGCCGTCTTTATGCACTTCCACGACTCTTATCCCCTGGAAATCCTTCCCTGATTTGTAACCTGCATTGCCGATTGAACGCCCGATCTGAGCGAAGACCCTCTTGAGGTAAGATTGGCCATCATCAAAACTGGAACCATCAAAAGATTTAGAGCTGCTGTGATATTCAGGTGGGCAGGTAAGGGTCACGAAGACCCAGCTCATCCCTCGTTTCTTTGCCACAATGTCCATCGCTTTTGCCTGAAGGTAAGCCTGATTGAACGTAGACCGTGCTGAATTTTTATAAATTTCAGTCAGGTTTTTCCTTGGGCTTTTGGCTACGCGCTTAGCGATTTCTTCTTCACGCGCTTTCAGGATTTCAATTGTTGCGTCCGAACAATACGGCATCTTCCCTTTTTCTTGTGCGCCCAGGACGCCGTCGCCCCTGGCCTTTTGCTCCCTTGCTGAGTCTAGAAGTCTACCCAGGTTGCTCAACCAAAACTGCTGACTGCTAAGTCGCTTGAGCCTGCCAGAAACTGTTGACGACTTAATCGATGCGACAGATACGCCAAACTCGTGATCATGCAGTGAATGACATTCTTTGATTTCTTCTGTTGCGCTGGCTGTAAGCACCCAGTGTCGGCGGGCGATGTTGGTCGCAACCTTCCTAATCGCTTCAGGGGGAAATTTTAATAATTCTTCCAGGGACGGAGGGGAGTAACTGAAGGAAGGCTGAATCCCAGGCACGACGTCGCTCTAACAAAAGCGTCGTGCTCTGGTGGGTTGATTGATGGCTTCTAGCGCGAGAACTGTCTCAAAGCTAACCGTCCCTGGCTAGTTGAAAAAATGCAATAAGACAGGAGCAATGATAGAAATTGGCTATTGACAGATAGTCAAGGATAGATTTTAGCTTTTAAGGTGTTTCAGTGCTGGGCGTCGCGCAATACCCGCAAGCATTGTCGGCATAGGTATCAAAAAACGACCGTTTTATGACTCCATGAGATAAGCTCATAAAAGGTGTCATAAAAATAGTGTTTCTATTTAATGATACTAACGGTATGATACCTTTAGGTTTAATGATACCAGGAGCTAATTTGAGCCGGATATTTGCGTATTGCAGGGTTAGTACCACAGATCAGACCGTGAACAACCAGATTCATGAGATCGCTAATGCCGGATTCAGCATCGAAAACCATCGAACTGTGACCGAAACAATCAGCGGCTCAGTAGCCATGTCTGAGCGTCCGGGCTTTCAGAAGCTTATGGATCGGGTTGAACCAGGGGATGTGCTAGTTGTAACTAAGCTAGATCGGCTCGGTCGTAACGCGGTAGATGTGCGCCTTACGGTGGAGCTTTTGACGCGAATGGGCGTCAGAGTGCATTGTCTAGCCTTGGGCGGGGTGGATCTGACGAGCCCAGCTGGAAAAATGACTATGTCTGTCATAAACGCAATGGCGGAGTTTGAGAGGGATCTGTTAGTGGAGCGTACTCAGGCAGGGCTTACAAGGGCAAAGCTCGAAGGAAAAATTTTAGGTCGTCCCCCTGCCCACGAAACAACTGCTGATGTGCTAAAGCTGAAGGAGGAAAAATTCACTCAAACTCAAACAGCAGCGAAGCTGGAGGTCAGCCTCGCCACTGTTAAACGTCATTGGAATAAATCCCTAGGCTAGAACGGCATACCACCCAGGTTGCGTTTCAATAGGGCTTGTACGCGTGGACGTCCACCTATCGCAGACTTAAATCCTAAGCCCGTCCTATAAATCTCGGGAAGGTAAAATCGATCAGAGTCTTCGATTCGGTCGATGTCTTCGTAAATAACGCCAATATCTTTGAGTGACCTGATTAACTCTTCAGATAGGCCGACATTACCCGGATTGAACGGAACTTTCTTAAGTTCCTCAGGAATGTCCTGAAGCCTAAGTTGCCATTCGCGAAGAGGTAAAATTTCTGTGCTGGCCTCTTCAACCTTTTCCCGACTGCATTCGGAAAGAGACTGTCTGATAGCTTCAGGGTATAGAAGACGGTCTGGCCAGGCTTCCACTCTCTTAGCTTGCATTTGTTTAGCGGAGAACTTTAGGAACCTCACTACGTCCCTGGCCTGTAGCCTGCCGTTCAAATCGCAGAGCGCTGCAAATACCCACCTTGCGCTATTTGCCTCCTTAGACGCATTGCCGCCCATTTTCTTACCCCATAAATCTTCTAGGGCCAATAACAGCTCTTCTCTGGATAAGACTTCTGCAAGCTCGGTTCGCGCACCAATGATATTTGACTTACTGCACAACCAGTAAACTAATCTGAGGAACGTTTCAGGAGTCCATTCAAGCCTAAATGGCTGAAACCTAGAGAGGTATTGAGCGATATTTTGTCTAATTGATGCTTGAACGTAGTCCGCTCGCACAAAACAGACGAACCCAATGCGCCTTTGTCTAAGTGCGTTTAAGGTATTAGGAATCTCCAATAGTGCCTTGATAGCCGTTCGTTGTGATTCAGAAGACGGGCTATCAAACATGTCTTCGATGCCGTCAATTACGTACACAATAGATTTGTTGTTGTTGATAAGCCAGTTATTTAGCTCCACGAATGTATGGAAGGGCTGGCCAATAGCTCCGACCAAATTAGTTTCCCAGGTTTCAGTCCAGTCAATATCAGTTTTGGAAACTAGCTTCATGATCTTAACTTGAATGCTATTCAGGCTAATAGATGGAACTCCTAGCGCTGAAGTGAAGCTTTCAACAGCATCCTTAACTACGGCAAGAGAGTCACCATCAATGTTTTGAGAGCTCAAGGCTGGAAAAATATGGCATTCTGATAGTTTGGATGTGTTGATGTTTATCTTGATTAAAAACTGTTCCCAGGTTTTAGTTCTGCACAGCTGTAAGAAAGTAAACGTCTTGCCAGCGCCTTTAGCGCCCACTGATACAATATTGGGTAACTCGTCACTGTAATGTTTGGCAAGATTACGTAGTGGGTCGGTTACTAGCATTTCTGTACTCGTCGACTTCTCGGCGAACTGAAACCCTTCACAAACTTGATGCAGCGCGCTAATGTCGGACTTTAAGTTGGCTCGTTCAGTTTCTTCCTTATCAACCTCCAAGTCCTCAAGCTGTGTTCTAATTTCTGCCCATTTTTTTGCACTATCATAAAGCGGAGATTTTGATAAAATTTCGATGGCCTGGGTGACTGAGTTAATACTCATCAGAGATGATTCAAACTCAGCTTCAACCCAATCTATACTCGGAGAGATTTCTTCGAGGTCTTCCGTACTTCCGGCCCCTGTATACGCGCCGTTTAGACGCTCAATGGCCAGCGTATAATCTGGAAGCTTTCTCAACGTTGGTGTTAACAAACTCAATACGACGGATGGCTTCGTCAGTGACTCTAAGTCTTTTTTAATTCCAAATTGAGACTTTCCTACGTTTTCTAGTATGGCTGCCATCCCTAGGACAGACTGATGGGCTACTGTTGTGACGAAGAAGTGCTCCACCCTTGTATCAAATAAGATAGGGCTGGATAACTCAGAAAGTCCTGCTCGTAAATCAATAAATACCATATCTACGCCAAGTGACTTACCTAGCGCATGGATGTGATCAGTCAAGAGCCAGGGGTTCTTTGGGTTTTTTGCTATGTGAGAAGGGAGGACAGGCATGTCCATTATCTCGGATAGCTTAACTGCTGAAGGAAGTACGAAAAGTTCTTTTTTGGAGCCGTCATAATTTATTGACGTCTTGCGAAGTTCCCCCGCGAAATAAGATAGAGCATCGTCAGTCGTGTCTGGAGGGTAATGCATTGCTTCCAAAAACTTAACGAATGATACGGTCGGCATGCTTGTGGCGTCTAACCATAGGCTTATTCCGGGCGCCTCTAAGTCAGCATCCACTAAAAGTATTTTAGTCGTTTCAGTGGTCGGAGCATTGAGAACAGCCGACGCGTAAGTCATCAAGGCAGTAGTTCTGCCCACCCCGCCTTTAAATGAGTGGAATGAAACCATTTTTGGGCCGCTGACGAATTTTTCGGGTAACCGTCTATCTATCTGTGGTTTTAGATACGCCTGTTCGCGCCAAAGCGGGTATTGAGTCGGCTTAGCGACAGATTCATTCGGTGAACTGAAGGAGACCGGATAGTGGCTATCACCAATTGCCAGAATGATCGAGCTTGCCTCAGCGTCATAATTGGAGGCAAATACTTGTTCAAGCCAACCTGATGCTAACGTCTGGACAGATGTTTCAATTTCGACACCATCGTAAAAGCATCGCACTTGGCTGACGCCTAGAGGGAAAGTGCTAAAGTTTTCCGTCGATATTTTGAATTCTCTTTCAACATCGAGCCAAGTCAATGGTGGCTTCTTCAGCTGATCAAGGCTCATCTAATTTCTCCAGCTATCCATTCGTTGACCTTTTCTAAGGTCGCTTCCAGGTGTGTGTCATCTGCAGGATGCTCACATTTTGATCCGTATCGCCACACTTGATTGAGGGAGCCAGATCCGCATTTTCGCGGCGATAGTCCTCCTGCTGTCCTAAGTTGTGGCAGATTCAGGCTGACTGGCAATCTGTACTCTTTGCCCATTTTGAGCTTATCCATCACCTGGTTCAGATCATGGCTTTTAAGGCCAATGGTGTGCTCATCCAATACATCGGCATTGTTGTCTTTAAGGTAAATAGCTTTCAGACCGCATTCAGCAGCATAGAAAAGAAGCAAGCGATGCGGGTTGGCGCGGTTCATGGCATTGGAAGCTTGCCGAAGCTCGACCCAAGCCTTTACGAGTTCACGTCTTGTGATGGGGATCATCCGGCTGTTCCTCAATCCGAAGCGGACGATAGTATCAGCAGCAAACGATCCTGTGTTCGGGTGTGCTGGTTGCCACACTTGCCAGTCTGGGCAACCTAAGCAGATTTAGAGGTGTATTCGCGTACAACATGAGCAGGTTGTGGGCACCCGCTGCGGCAATCAGCAACGCGCGCTTGGCGGCAAGTTGGCCCTGCACCTCGCTCAGGTCCGGGTAAGGTTTGTTCAGGTACAGCAGCCCGTCGGACTTGTACGGCTCGATCGGCACCCGTCCATTCAGGTGCGCCACCACTTGCAGCAGATGATCCACTGCAATCACCTTCAACCCGGAGGCCAGGCACGCCTCCTCAGCATTGGCCCTGGGCACGATCACGCTGCGCCCGGCCTTGCGTGCCGCCAGCGCGGCCGGCAACACCCCTTTGACGGCACGCACTTCGCCAGACAGGGCCAGTTCGCCAAGGCATTCAACGTCATCCAACTCCAGCGCCGGTACCTGCACGCTGGCCGCGAGAATCCCCAGGGCAATCGCCAGATCAAAACGCCCGCCGTCCTTGGGCAGGTCGGCGGGCGCCAGGTTGAGGGTGATACGGCGTGCGGGGTATTGCAGCGCGCTGTTGAGAATGGCGCTGCGCACCCGGTCCTTGCTCTCCTTGACCGCGGTCTCCGGCAGGCCCACCAGGGTCAGGGACGGCAAGCCATTGGCCATATGCACTTCGACAGTGACGGCGGGGGCTTCGACGCCGATCTGGGCGCGGCTGTGGACGATGGCGAGGGACATGCTCGTTCCTTGAAAGGGAGGGCCGCGTGCTGCGGTTTTTCAAGGGTAGACGAGGGAGGGTGAGGCGCTGTGTGCAGGTTTTACAGAACGTATCCAGGCGCTGTCATTGCAGGAGCCGGCAAGCCGGCTCCAAGAGGGGACGCGGTGGTTATTCCTGAGGTGGATTCAGCCGCGCTTCCAACTCCGCCACCTTCGCCTCCAGGCTCTCCAGCCGCGCACGGGTGCGGGCCAGGACTACCATCTGGCTGTCGAACTCCTCACGGCTGACCAGGTCCAGCTTGCTGAACCCGCTTTGCAGCAGCGCCTTGAACTGGCTTTCGATTTCATTGCGGGGCAGCGGGGTTTCGCCGCTGAACAGGCGAGAGGCGTGGCCGCTCAGGGCGTCGAGGAGGTCTTTGGGCGCGAGCATGGGAAACATTCCGGAAAACAGTTGGCCGGCAGTGTATCACGCAGCGCCTATAGTCTTTTCAGCGTGGCCTGCGCACGCTTTTCGCGCATTGGGCTGAATGCGGATGCACTGTTTTTGTGCGTATCCAGGCTGCTGCACCGGCCCATTGGTGGGCGTAGACGGGCAACGGATTGATTTCAGTGACTTTTACGGAGCTGGCAAGGTTTCTGCTTAGACGATCATGACCCATGCACTGATGCAGTCGCTGTGACGAATGCAGTGCGCTGACGGACCAGGGTACATGTTTCGTCACCAACGGTTAGCTGGCGTCGCAAAGGCATTTGCCGAGGCGACGATGCGTTACAAAGCCAGGCACTGCGCTTAGACTTGAGACGGGTTTGTTTTCCTGGGGCAAGTCCACCAATTCGGGAGAGAGTTTTCATGAAGCTAGTCACTGCCATCATCAAGCCGTTCAAGTTGGACGATGTACGCGAGTCACTGTCCGAGATCGGCGTGCAGGGCATTACCGTCACTGAGGTCAAAGGCTTCGGTCGGCAGAAGGGTCATACCGAGCTGTATCGCGGCGCGGAATACGTAGTCGATTTCCTGCCGAAGGTGAAGATTGATGTCGCCATTGACGACAAGGATCTTGATCGGGTTATCGAGGCGATAACCAAGGCGGCCAACACTGGCAAGATCGGTGACGGCAAGATCTTCGTGGTCAATCTGGAACAGGCTATTCGCATCCGTACCGGCGAAACCGATACCGACGCAATCTAAGCCGCCAAACCCCAACGCCCCAGGAGAAAACAATATGACTCTGCGTAAATTCGCAGGGCTAGGAGCCCTGTTGTCCATCGTAATGCCCAGCCTGGCCATGGCGGCAGACGAAGTGGCGGCTCCAGTCCTCAATTCCGGCGACACTGCCTGGATGCTGACAGCCACCGCACTGGTGCTGTTCATGACCATCCCTGGCCTGGCGCTGTTCTACGGCGGCATGGTCCGCTCCAAAAACATTCTTTCTGTGATGATGCAGTGCTTCGCCATTACTGGTCTGATCAGCATCCTGTGGGTCGTCTACGGCTACAGCATCGCGTTCGACACCACGGGCATGGAACAGGGCGTCGTCAACTTCAACTCGTTCTTCGGCGGCATGGGCAAGGCGTTCCTGGCGGGTGTCACACCGTCCAGCATCACTGGGCCTGCGGCGCTGTTCCCGGAAGCGGTGTTCATCACCTTCCAGATGACCTTCGCGATCATCACCCCGGCGCTGATTGTCGGTGCGTTCGCCGAGCGCATGAAGTTCTCCGCCATGCTGCTGTTCATGGCCATCTGGTTCACCCTGGTCTATGCGCCGATCGCGCACATGGTCTGGAGCGGCAACGGCGGCCTGATGTGGGACTGGGGCGTGCTGGACTTCGCCGGCGGCACCGTGGTGCACATCAACGCCGGTGTGGCTGGCCTGGTGGCGTGCATCGTGCTCGGCAAGCGTAAAGGCTACCCGACCACCCCAATGGCCCCGCACAACCTGGGCTACACCCTGATCGGCGCGGCGATGCTGTGGATCGGCTGGTTCGGCTTCAACGCCGGCTCCGCTGCTGCGGCCAACGGCACGGCCGGCATGGCGATGCTGGTGACTCAGATCGCCACTGCTGCTGCGGCACTGGGCTGGATGTTCGCCGAGTGGATCACCCACGGCAAGCCAAGCGCCCTGGGCATTGCCTCGGGTGTGGTAGCCGGCCTGGTGGCCGTTACCCCGGCCGCCGGTACCGTAGGCCCGATGGGCGCCCTGGTGATCGGCCTGGCGTCTGGCGTGATCTGCTTCTTCTGCGCCACCAGCCTCAAGCGCAAGCTGGGCTACGATGACTCCCTGGACGCCTTCGGTGTGCACGGTGTGGGCGGGATTGTCGGGGCGATTCTCACTGGCGTATTCGCGGCGCCGATCCTGGGTGGCTTCGGCACCGTGACCGATATTGCCGCACAGGTCTGGATCCAGGCCAAGGGCGTAGGCTTTACCGTGATCTATACCGGCATCGTGACCTTCGTAATTCTCAAGGTGCTGGACTTGACCATCGGCCTGCGTGTGACCGAAGAGGAAGAGGCCGTTGGCCTGGACCTGGCGGAGCACAACGAACGTGGCTACAACTTGTAAGAACGTATGAAAAAAAACATGCCCGGCTTGCCGGGCATTTTTTTGTCTGGTATTTGCCTGTGGTGACGGCGCGTGAGCATTTTTGTGCCGAGTTTGTGATTGGATCCACACGGTACTTTTCAGTGTGCGAATGTCTTACAGGCATGTAGGCGTATTCGGCACTTTGTTTTTTCCCAGAGCGCGCTAGAATGCGCGCCGATGGGCGCAGAACTGTATATGGCGACAGACCCTGATTACCCTGTGGGCCAAGCCCCGGGTCATTTCAAGGGCAGCCTATCGGGTCGCCAACTGAGTTTGCCGGTCAAGGCCGGCCACTTGGCAATGGGCACATGGCAACGCGTTTATCTGGACGAGCACCCTGATCATGGCGGTGCTCGTAAAGTCCTCGCCACCTGCACGGTGATGGGGCATAAGCCACTGGTTATCCGGTGGACGTTGATTTTTTTCCGGCAGCCTTCGACAGATGGTGAAGCTGGGCTATAACTAATCTGCTTTTCGCAAGTCATGAGGTAGAACATGAGCGACGATGATCTGGAAAACGACGAACTGGAAGTAGGTGACGAAGACGACACCGAAGAAGGCCTTGAAGCGGTAGCGGAAGACGTTGCTGACGATGACGGTGGCGATGATGCACCTGTTCCGGCCGCCAAAGGCAAGGCCAAGGCTGCTGTTTCGGTAGACGAACTGCCGAGCGTCGAGGCCAAGAACAAAGAGCGCGATGCGCTGGCCCGTGCGATGGAAGAGTTCCTCGCCAAAGGCGGTAAAGTGCAGGAAGTCGAGGCCAACGTGGTGGCAGATCCACCGAAGAAGCCGGATAACAAGTACGGCAGTCGGCCTATCTGAGGCCGGTTACTTGCTTGCTGAAAAAGCCCGCCGTCGCTGCGGGTTTTTTCATGCCTGGAACAAGCTCCAGCAGGCTCCCACCTTGGATTTCCAGTGGTATCGCAGCCGCGTTATTTCCAGCTGTGGAGCAGCTCCGGTAGCTCGGTCAGGCTGCGAATCTGCGCATCCGGCAATGCCTCACCTTCCCAAACCTTGCCGGTCGGGTTGAACCACACGGCTCGCAGCCCCGCCTGCTGCGCCCCGGCGATGTCATCGCCAGGGTGATCGCCAATATGCACCGCCGCACTGGCATCCACCCCGCCCCGCTGCAACGCCTCTTGAAACAAGCGCGCATCCGGCTTGGCGATGCCGATATCCTCGGCCCTCAGGGCAAAGTGGAAGTAATCCGCCAGGCCTACGCGCTGCACATCGGCATTGCCATTGGTGATCACCCCCAGCAGAAAGTGCTGGCGCAGGGCTTGTAGCATCGGCTCGGCTTCGGGGAAGACGGTGAGCTGGTGCCGCGCATGAATGAACGCTTCAAAACACACATCGGCCATTTCCGTGGCTTGCGGCTGTGGATAACCGGCCTCTTCAAAGGCGTGCATCAGCACCCGCTGGCGCAGCACACTGATCCGGTGTTTGAGCTCGGGATGACGTTGCAGCACCTGCTGGCGCAGGCTGGCGAAATGCTCCAGGGGCAGGTCGCCGACCTTGGACGCATGGGTCGCCAGCCATTGGCGCATCGACGCTTCGGCGCTGATGATGACGGGGACGTTGTCCCACAGGGTGTCGTCCAGGTCGAAGGTGATTAGCTTGATGCTCATGAGTCGCCGCCTTTAACGCGTTTGGCCCTGGGATGGGCGCTGTCGTACACCGTTGCCAGGTGCTGGAAGTCCAGGTGGGTGTAGATCTGGGTGGTCTTGATATCCGAGTGGCCGAGCAGTTCCTGCACGGCGCGCAAGTCTTGTGACGATTCCAGCAGGTGGCTGGCAAAGGAGTGCCGGAGCATGTGCGGATGCAGGTTCTGCCCCAGCTCCCGCTCGCCGGCGGCCTTGACCCGCAACTGAATGGCCCGTGGCCCGAGGCGTCGGCCTTGCTGGCTGACAAACACCGCGTCGTCCGGCGGATTGCTCAGGGCTCGCAGGGGCAGCCACACCAGCAGGGCGTCGCGGGCCTTTTTGCCGATGGGCAGCACGCGGGTCTTGCTGCCTTTGCCGTGCACTTGCACCAGGCCGTCGGCCAGGTCCAGTTGCTCGAGGTTGAGGCTGGTCAGCTCCGACAGGCGCAGGCCCGAGGAATAGAACAGCTCCAGGATCGCCTGGTCGCGGTGCGCCAGGAAGTCATCTTCGACCGCGCCATCGAGCAATTGCAGGGTGCGGTCGGCATCCAGGGTCTTGGGCAGGCGGCGCTCACCCTTGGGCGGCGCCAGGCCGTTGGCCGGGTCGTGATCGCACAGGCCTTCGCGGTTGAGGTAGTGATACAGACCACGTACCGCCGACAGCAGGCGCGCCAGGCTGCGGGAGGATTGGCCTTGCTGGTGCAGGCGTGCAATCAGGCTGCGCAGGCCCTGGATATCAAGGGCCTTCCAGCTGCTGATCTGGTGTTTCTGGCAGAACGCCAGGACCTTGTTCAAGTCCCGTCGGTAGGCTTCCAGCGTATGGGGAGACACCTGGCGCTCGCTGCGCAGGTGAGCGCAGTAGGCGTCCAGTTGCCGTTCCATGGCTAGCGCACCGCGCGCAGGGCAGTGGTAAAGCGCGGCAGGCTGCGGCTTAACACTTCGGCAATGTAGGTCAAAAACAGCGTGCCTACCGTGCTCTTGTAGTGCTGCGGGTCACGGCTGGCAATGGCCAGGACGCCATGCAGGCCTTGATGGTTGAGGGCGACCACGGCAGTCGAGCCGATCTGCACGCGCTGGTCCTCGCCAAACAGGAAGTCCAGCTCATGCTCGCGCAGGGTGCCGCTGATGGTCTTGCCTTCCGACAACAGGCCGCCAATGGCGGTCTGCGCTTCGCTGCCCTTGACCCAGCGCCCGACCGGCATCGGGTTGTCACTGAACAGGATCAGGCTGACAAACGGCACCTGGAAGTCCTGGCGCAGGCTGTCTTCGACGGCAATGGTCAGGTCTTCCAGGCTGGCGGCATCCAGCAGTGCCAGGATCAGGCGGCGGGTCTTGTCGAACAGGCGGTCGTTGTCGCGGGCCACGTCCATCAACTGTGAGAGCCGATGGCGCATTTCGATATTGCGCTCGCGCAGGATCTTCATCTGCCGCTCCACCAGCGACACGGTATCGCCGCGCTGGTGAGGGATGCGCAGGGCCGGCAGCAGTTCGTCGTGTTCGACGAAGAAGTCCGGGTTAGCCTCCAGGTAAGCGGCGACGGCCGCTGCCTCCAGGCTTTCGCAAGGGGATCCTTCGGGCTGCTTGGCGGGTGCCTGGGGCTTATCGGTCATTGGCGAGTCGCTCTCATAGACGGACCTGTCCTTCGTATACACGGGATGCCGGGCCGGTCATCTTCACCGGTTGGCCTGGGCCTGCCCATTCGATGGACAGGCGTCCGCCGGGCAGGTCGATCAACAGGGGCGAATCCATCCAGCCCTGGCTGATCGCAGCCACGGCGGCGGCGCAAGCGCCGGTGCCACAAGCCTGGGTTTCCCCGGCGCCGCGTTCCCACACGCGCAATTGCGCACGGGAGCGGTCGATGACCTGCAGGAAGCCGACGTTGACCCGCGCCGGAAAGCGCGGGTGATGTTCGATCTTCGGTCCCAGTTCATGCACCGGCGCATTGTTGATGTCGTTGACCCGCAGCACCGCATGGGGGTTGCCCATGGACACAGCGGCCACCTCGACCACAGTGCCGTCGACATCCAGTGGATAACTCAAGGCCTGGGCCTCAGCCTGGAACGGAATATCGGCCGGCACCAGGCGCGGGGCGCCCATGTCGACGCTGATCTGGCCGTCGCTGCGGATATCCAGCTCGATAATGCCGCTTTTGGTCTCGACGCGAATCTGCCGTTTGGCGGTCAGGCGCTTGTCCAGCACGAACCGGGCGAAGCAGCGCGCACCGTTGCCGCACTGTTCCACTTCGGAACCGTCGGAGTTGAAGATCCGGTAACGGAAATCCACCTCCGGATTGCTTGGCGCCTCGACGATCAGCAACTGATCGAAGCCGATGCCGGTATGGCGGTCGCCCCACAGCTTGGCGTGCTTGGGCAGGATATGCGCGTGCTGGCTGACCAGGTCAAGGACCATAAAGTCATTGCCCAGGCCGTGCATCTTGGTAAAACGCAGCAGCATGGCTTACTCCGGCAGCAGGCTTTCGCCAGCAAACAACTCGGCTACCGTCTCGCGGCGACGCACTTCAAACGCTTGATCACCGTCCACCAACACTTCGGCGGTACGCCCGCGGGTGTTGTAGTTGGAGCTCATGACAAACCCGTAGGCACCGGCCGAATGCACGGCCAGCAGATCGCCTTCTGCCAGGGCCAGTTCACGGTCCTTGGCCAGGAAGTCGCTGGTTTCACAAATCGGGCCGACGATGTCATAGGTGCGCGGGGCGCTGTCGCGCGGGCGCACGGCGCTGACATCCATCCAGGCCTGGTACAGCGCCGGGCGGATCAGGTCGTTCATCGCCGCATCGACGATGGCGAAATCCTTGTGTTCGGTGTGCTTGAGGTACTCGACCTGGGTCAGCAGTACGCCTGCATTGGCAACGATGTAGCGGCCCGGCTCGAATATCAGCTTCAGGTCGCGGCCTTCGGTGCGCTCGCGTACGGCCTTGACGTAGTCGGCCACCAGCGGCGGCTCTTCGTCGCGATAACGCACGCCCACGCCACCGCCCAGATCAATGTGGTGCAGGTAGATGCCGCACTCGCCGAGGCGGTCGATCAGCGCCAGTAGGCGGTCGAGGGCATCGAGGAAGGGGGGCAGACTGGTCAGTTGCGAACCGATATGGCAGTCCACACCCAGTACTTCCAGGTTTGGCAGTTGGGCGGCGCGGATATACACGTCTTCGGCGTCGGCAATCGCGATGCCGAACTTGTTCTCTTTGAGACCGGTGGAAATGTACGGGTGGGTACCGGCATCGACATCCGGGTTGACGCGCAGGGAGATCGGCGCACGCACGCCCATCTCGGCGGCCACCACTTGCAGGCGCTCCAGCTCGTCGGTGGACTCGACGTTGAAGCAATGCACGCCGATTTCCAGGGCGCGGCGCATGTCTTCGCGGGTCTTGCCGACCCCGGAGAACACGATTTTGTCAGCCTTGCCGCCTGCGGCCAGTACACGCTCCAGCTCGCCACGGGACACGATGTCAAAACCAGCGCCCAGGCGCGCCAGGACATTGAGTACACCCAGGTTGGAGTTGGCTTTTACTGCATAGCACACCAGGCTTGGCGTGCCCTCCAGTGCATCGGCAAAGGTGCGGTATTGCGCTTCGATATGCGCTCGCGAGTACACATAGGTCGGGGTGCCGAAGCGTTCGGCAATCGCGGACAGCGCCACGCCTTCCGCGAACAGCTCGCCGTTCCGGTAGTTAAAAGCGTCCATGAAATTCCCTTAGTAGGTGTCGTGCTTGTGCGCTTTGGATTGCGACGTTTGCGCCTGTTCATTCGGGTCTTTGCTGTCATCGGGCAGGTACAACGGGCCTTTTTGACCACAGGCACTGACGAGGCAAGCGACCGCGACGAGCGCAGCAAGGGAAGAGATCAGGCGCTTCATGGCTAAATCCTTGAATATGCATTAATTGCGCCCGAGTATACCGACCACCCGCCAGCTTGCCTATGTGCCGGGACACCCGTCCGGCGGGGCTTTGCCGAGTATGTCGTGAAGTGGCCTACATTAATTTGGGATATTTCTCGCGGCTGATGGGAACGAAATCGGTATTCTTTGCAATCATGATGGCGCCTCCGTATCGTGCGGCGCTTGAGCGTGAGTAGACACTTTTTGAGGTTCCCACCATGAGTTTGACCGAAGCCCGCTTTCACGACCTGGTCGATGCGACCCAGCAAGCGCTGGAGGATATTTTCGACGAGAGTGGCCTGGATGTGGATCTGGAAAATTCTGCCGGCGTGCTGACCGTCAAGTTCGAGAACGGCAGCCAATTGATCTTCAGCCGCCAGGAGCCGCTGCGTCAGTTGTGGCTGGCGGCACGTTCCGGAGGTTTTCACTTCGACTATGACGAAGAAGAAAAACGCTGGTCCCACGACACCAGCGATGAGCTGCTGAGCGAAATGCTTGCACGCATCACTCAGGAACAGGCCGGCGTCGAGCTGGATTTCGACGAGATTTGATCGTGACCCAGCCCACACCCGCCCGTCCGCCCAAGCCGCTGTTCAGCAATGTCAGCCCGGCAGTGCCGTCACCTTGTATCAGTTTGTGTCGGCTGGATGAGCAGAAAGTCTGCCTTGGCTGCTTCCGACACGTGGAAGACATCCGGGAATGGCGTTCCGCCGACGATCAGCGGCGCCGCGTGATCGTCGCACAGGCCGAGCAACGCAAGGCCGGTGCCTGACCTTCAGACCAGCCCATCTTGTTTATTTGGTGTGCTGTGGTAGTGTCCGGGTACACCTCAACTCATCGAGGTCCGTGAGAACCCCGCCGTTTATTGGCGGGGTTTTGCTTTTTTGTGCAGAAAAAAAGGAGTCTGCCGCAATCATGACTGCACCTTCCATCATCCTCACCCGTCTCGATGTGCAACGTCTTGAGCAACTGATCGACCGTATGGACGATAAACTGCCAGGCGTCATCGCCCTGCAAGCCGAACTTGACCGCGCTGAAGACGTGGTTGGTCACGATGAAGTGCCTGCCGGTGTCGTGACCATGAACTCCAGCGTGCATTGCCGCGAGCAAAGCAGCGGCAAGGACTATCACCTGACCCTGGTCTACCCCAAGGACGCGAATGCCGACGAAGGCAAGATCTCGATCCTCGCCCCTGTGGGCAGTGCGCTGCTGGGCCTGCAGGTTGGCCAGCACATCGACTGGCCCGCTCCAGGTGGCAAGACCCTCAAGCTTGAGCTGCTGAGTGTCGAAGGCCAGCCTAAAGACGGCGGCGCATTCACGCTCTAGACCTGATTCAAGGCCTGGTTGAGCGCCTGCTCCAACTCGGCCTTGTAGCGCAGGTAGAGATTGCTTGGGCTTTGAACATCACCGAGTAGCCCGGACAGGTCCAGGTCGGTGATGTAGCAACGATAGCGCTCGGTTTCCCGACGCTGCCCGACGATCTCCTGGGCGACCACTGCAAACAGCTGGTCGCCAAATTCCAGTTCACAAAACTCCCGCTGATTGCAGTACAGGGTAATCCCTACCTGGCCTGGCGCGCCCTTGCCGATAATCGCCTGCACGTCGTAGAACGGTTTGTTGGCCGGGACCTGGGGTGCCGGTCGTGGCTCGACCCGACGGGCCCGACCGCTTGCCGATGGCAACAGCTGGTAATACAGCGTTTGCACGGCCCCCAGTGGCTGCTGCGGGTCCAGCGGTGAGAGCGCGTCCCGACGATAGATGACCGACTGCAGGAAGCGCTGCAAAGGGGCGAGCAAGCTTTGCTCATCATGAAACGGCAGGCGCTGTTGCCAGAGGGCGTTGAATTCGTCGAGCACGTACAGCTCGGCGAAACCGTCATTGATGCGGTAGAACACCTGCACACAATCCGCCTGGCCCATAGGTAGCAGCGCTGCCAGATCATGGTCTTCCAGGGCCATGGCATCCAGGTGCAACGGGCTGTAGCTGGCCAGTTCTTCACAGAGGTATTCCACCAGCGCCTGCTGGTTGGCCAGGGACACATGATTGGCCTGCCCCGGCGCCAGTTCCATGACGTGATAGTGCTGCTGCACCTGGATCAGATAGCGGTGGTTGAGCTGGCTGAGCATCAGGTTTTGCGCGGTATCGAAAATCTCTTCCACACGCTGGGCAATGAACTGCGCACGGTTATGGCAGAAACAGCGCACCCGCAGCCGTGGCAGTTGGTCGTGTGGTAACTGATTCAGGTAATCGCGCAGGCAATCGAGCAGGGCGTGGGGGCCCTCGTAACGGCTGACCATTACCTCGTTCCAGCTGTTGAGTGTCACCTGGTCCAGGGTCAACACCAGGTTTTCCCTGACGCCGGCGTAACTCAGGGAGTCGGTGCGCTCGGTGGTCATCAGGATATTCAAGTCACGGTGGTGCTTGAGCGGGTCGACGCCGACGTTGACCAGCAACAGCACCTCCTCGGGTATCGCCGTACGCAGCAGGCGTTCCTCATCCACCGTGGCCAGGGGCAGGGCGACGGTCTGTTGCAGGCTGCCCAGCAGATTGAACAGCTCGAATTCGCTCAAATCGCTGGTGCCCGGATGCAGGGCCAGGCGAGTACTGCTGTCGATCACGCCGTTGCGATGGCACCAGGTGAGCATCTCCAGCAGGTCGCGGCTGCGTTTGATCGGCGCAAAGTGCTCCCATTCCAGGGCCGTCAGGCTGCCGTTGTACAGGCCCCAATGGTACTGGCCCGGCTCCTTGCGATTAGGCGAGTGGACCAGGGTGAGGGTGTCTTCGGCCAGGTCCGGGGCAATCCCCGGGTTGATGAACTCGACCTTGCCGGCCTTGCGTTCAAAGGCGGCGTACAGGCGCCGGCCCAGCACATTGAGGTCGCGCTTGTTGATCAGGCTCACGGTCTGTTCGGTGCGGGCGAATTGGGTCAGGAAGCGATAGCTGTAATTGAGCTCATTGACCAGGGCGCGGCGTTCGGACGCGACCTGTCGCACTTTCCACTGGCTGCGGCTGTCGAGCAGGGCCAGTTGCCGCTGGTCCCAGCCCCATTCATGGGCCAGGCGCTCCAGCAGCGCACGTTGCCAGCCGGTGGCGCGCTGGCCGGTGGTGAGCTTGCGGTTGACCTTCAGGTACAGGCTGCGCCGCACCAGTTCCAGGCGCTCGGGTTCGTTGCGCCCGCGCAGGTATTCTTCGATGCGACGGTAGACCACGATATACGGGTCCAGCTCATCCAGGTCCAGTTGGTTGGCGAACACCGCACGTTTGAAACGCAGGCTCAGGCACTGCACCTTGGGGTGCTCGCTGGCATACACCTCGGTGAGCAACAGCTTGAGCACCGACTTGTAGGGTGACTCGATACCCTTGAACAACTGCCACAGGCCGGCGCCGATAAATTCTCCCGGCGGGATATGGGCCAGGTGCCCGAGGTCGAGGGTTTCGTCGGCGCGGATAAAACGTTTGGAAATCAGCGCGTGGGTAAATTCGGCGTAGCGCGCTTCTTCGTAGACTGGCACCAGCCACCAGATTGGCGTGCGCCCGGCCAGCCAGATGGCGGTGCGGTAGAACTCATCGAGCAACAGATAGTGCTGGCTGGTGCCGCAGTCATCTGAGCTGAGCTGGGTATCGCGACCGCCCTGAGCAAAACGGCTGGGTTCGATCAGGAAAAAATGCGCCTCGGCGCCCATGCTCAGGGCCCAGGCCTCCAGCAACTGGCACTTTTTGCGCAATTCGACCAGCTCGGCCTCGTTTACCTCGGCGGCGTGGCAGACCCACACGTCCATATCACTCTGGTCGGCCTGGGCCAGTGTGCCAAGGCTGCCCATCAGGAACAGACCGTGGATCGGGGTGGGCGGGTTGCCGTGGCGTGGCTTGTAGGAAAACGAGCGGGTCAGGCGCTGGGCTTCGGCCAGGACCTGGGCATCCGGTTCAAAATTCGACAAACCGGCCGGCGTGCTGCCCGAAACATAACCAGGCAACAAGGGGTGATTGACATGGAAAAACAGCGGCAGCAGTGCCAGCACGCTTTGCTGGCGCGGCGTCAGGCCTTCGACAGCCCGGGCCATGCGGCCGGCATTGAGGGTGAGGAAACGCGAGCGCAGTTGGGCCAGTACCTTGCGGTCAATGCCTTCATCCAAGTCAGGGCGGATTTCATGGGTACTGGTCATGTCGAACTCAACGGCTCGCAGGCCCGGCGTGGGCGGCCGTGTAGGAGTTTACAGACAGAATCGTAGGAGGTTTAAGGGGAATTTGTTTTTGGCGCCAGAATTTTATCGTCGGCGCAGAAGTGCCCGCGGAATCCGTGAACAGAGGATTCCGTGGGCGATACGGTGGGTCAGGCGGCTTCTTTGGTGGTAGCGGTGGTCAGGATCGTCAGCAGTGTTTGCGCTTGTTCTGCTGCGTCGCGGCCCAGACTGGTCAGGTAGCCGCCATCTGGCTGGTCGATCAGTTTTTTCTCGAACAGGCGTTTGGCCGCAGCAATGGCAGTGGGAGCAGCGGTCTGATGGACTTTCAGACCTTCCTGGGAACTGCCCAGGTTGAAAAGTGCAAGGATTTCCAGTTCGGCAACCAACTCAGGGGTATACGACATAAGGACTCCAGACGTTCTAGGAATTGTCAGACGCTAGCAGCCCCTAAGGTGAACGTACTTGGGCGAACTGTCCAGTCTGGAGGAGCGAGCTTGCTCGCGAAAAGCGTTAACGTTGACCCGGGGCAGTTGGAGAAACGCGGCGCGCTCAGGTTTTTCGCGAGCAAGGGCAGGGTTACTGGTTTTCCGGCGGCAGCTCTGGCAGGGCGCGCAGGGCGGTTTCATACCAGTCGGTGTTGAACGGCCGGTCTTCTTCCAGCATCGCGTCGATTTCCACGGCCAGCACGTGAGCCATCAGGTTCAGGATGTCTTCGCGCTCGTAGCCCACCAGGGTCAGCTTGTTGAATGTGGCCTTGGCCGCCGGCGGGTTATCGCTTTCGATCTGGTTTTCGATCGCTTGGGTCAAGGTGGATTCGGCGAACTCTTCGTCGTCGTTGTCGATATCGGTTGGCTCGCTCATGGCTGCCTCCTGTCAGGAAAGGGCGCCAGTCTACCTCCATTCAGCCCGGTGATGCTGCTGGTCAGGTGGCGCGTCACGTTCTATAACCTAACCAGCCAACCCCTGCACGGCCTGGAGGCTTTGTGATGCTCAAGCTCTACGGATTTTCGGTCAGTAACTACTACAACATGGTCAAGCTGGCGCTCCTGGAAAAGGGCCTGCCCTTCGAGGAAGTGGCGTTTTATGCCGGGCAAACCCCTGAAGCCCTGGCGGTGAGCCCGCGCGGCAAGGTGCCGGTGCTGAAGGTGGAAAACGGCTTTATCAACGAAACCAGCGTGATTCTCGAGTACCTCGAACAGACGCAATCGGGCCCGGCCCTGCTGCCAGGCGATGCGTTCCAGCGTGCCCAGGTGTTGGCGTTGTGCAGGGAAATCGAGTTGTACATCGAACTGCCGGCCCGGGCTTGCTATGGCGAGGCGTTCTTTGGCATGCCGGTACCGCAGGCGATCAAGGACAAGGCCAAGGCCGAGTTGCTGTTAGGGGTTGCTTCGCTGGGGCGGCACGGCAAGTTTGCGCCGTATGTGGCAGGGGAGCGTTTTACGCTTGCTGATGTGTACTTCATGTACAGCGTGGACTTGGCGTGCGCGGTTGGTGGGAAGCTGTTCGGCCTGGATCTGCTGGCTGAGTTGCCGAAGGCCAAGGCTTTGCTGAAGACGCTGCAAGACCTGCCCAACGCCCAGCGAGTGGCGGCGGACAAGGACGCGGCGATGCCGGCCTTTATGGCGATGGTCGCGGCGAAGAAGTAATAAATGTGGGAGCTGGGCTTGCCCGCGATGCAGGCACCTCGGTGTGTCAGTGACACTAAGGTGATGCTATCGCAGGCAAGCCAGCTCCCACACAAGCCAGCTCCCACAGTTGACCGAGGTGATTGAAGGCCACGGTCAAAGGTGGGAGCTGGCTTGCCTGCGATGCTTTTAGCGGCTGGCGAGCAGGGCCTGGCCGCGCACCACGGCTGCCTTGACCTGGGCTGGAGCCGTGCCGCCGATATGGTTGCGAGCATTGACCGAGCCTTCCAGGGTCAGTACCGCAAACACGTCCTGCTCGATCTGGTCGCTGAACTGGCGTAGCTCTTCCAGGCTCATTTCCGCCAGATCCTTGCCAGTATCCACGCCGTATTTCACCGCATGGCCAACGATTTCATGGCAGTCACGGAATGGCAGGCCACGGCGCACCAGGTAGTCCGCCAGGTCCGTGGCGGTAGAGAAACCGCGCAGGGCCGCCTCGCGCATGATGGCGTGCTTGGGCTTGATCGCCGGGATCATGTCGGCAAACGCGCGCAGCGAGTCGCGCAGGGTGTCGGCGGCGTCGAACAGCGGTTCCTTGTCTTCCTGGTTGTCCTTGTTGTAGGCCAGAGGCTGGCCTTTCATCAGGGTCAGCAGGCCCATCAGTGCGCCGAATACACGGCCGCTCTTGCCCCGCACCAGCTCTGGCACGTCGGGGTTTTTCTTTTGCGGCATGATCGAACTACCGGTGCAGAAACGATCCGGCAAGTCGATGAACTGGAACTGCGCGCTGGTCCACAACACCAGCTCTTCGGAGAATCGCGACAAGTGCATCATCGCGATGCTGGCGGCGGCGCAGAACTCGATGGCGAAGTCGCGATCCGATACGCCGTCCAGGGAGTTGCCGCCCACGGCGTCGAAACCCAGCAGTTGCGCGGTGTATTCGCGGTCGATCGGGTAGGTGGTGCCGGCCAGCGCGGCGCTGCCCAGGGGCATGCGGTTGGCGCGTTTGCGGCAATCGACCAGGCGCTCGTAGTCGCGGCTGAGCATTTCGAACCAGGCCAGCAGATGGTGGCCAAAGGTCACAGGCTGCGCGGTTTGCAGGTGGGTGAAGCCGGGCATGATGGTGCCCGATTCACGCTCTGCCTGCTCCAGCAGGCCTGTTTGCAGGCGGGTGATTTCGGCCAGGATCAAGTCGATTTCATCGCGCAGCCATAGGCGGATATCGGTGGCTACCTGATCGTTGCGGCTACGCCCGGTGTGCAGTTTTTTGCCGGTAACGCCGATGCGATCGGTCAGGCGCGCCTCGATATTCATGTGCACGTCTTCAAGGTCCACGCGCCAGTCGAAGGTACCGGCCTCGATTTCGCCACGGATCGTGGTCAGGCCGTCAATGATGCTGTCGCGCTCGGCATCGGTCAGCACGCCGACCTTGGCCAGCATGGTGGCGTGGGCGATGGAGCCCATGATGTCGTGGCGATAGAGGCGCTGGTCGAAATTGACGGAGGCGGTGAAGCGCGCGACGAAGGCGTCGACGGGCTCACTGAAGCGGCCGCCCCAGGACTGGTTGGTCTTGTCGGTGCTCATGGATTCGCTCGTGATCTGCTTAAAAGAGGCATGAAAGTGTGCCGCCGATAATAACAGGGTTGCTGATGGAGGCGTTGATACGCCGCGTCGGCATTTTTATTTGTTTGCTGGATGGCAAAGTGCCTTGCCGTCTGCCGCGTCCGGGATGAGACTGGAGGTGGGAGTGACGCGGGGGTTTAACCCGGCCGGTTCCTGAGGTAAACAAAGGATGTTTATTGAAACGATATTTGACGATTGAGCAATGTCGTCTTCATGAGCGTCTACAGTTGCACTGACAGGGGTGCACTGCACCAATGCCAGGCAATGAGGTCGAACTCCAGGCTAACCTTAAAGTAGAGGGGGTGTTCATATTGTGTATCAGCAAACCCTATGACGATGCCCTGCGGTATCGGGTTATGGGCGGTATTGAACAGGTCCGGGTAAATATTGGTGTCGCTCTCGGGGCACTTTTTGCCGCTCGCGCTAGTCTTAGCGTGGATCGCCGTGACGGAAGTCACCGCACCTGTCTACGCTATCCTTGTGCGAGACTCACGCAGGAATCCAGCGCAATATGAATGTCCTGATCGTTGATGACGAACCCCAAGCCCGCGAGCGACTGAGCCGTATGGTCAGTGAGCTTGAGGGATACAGTGTCCTTGAACCCAGCGCTTGCAGTGGCGACGAGGCATTGGCCTTGATCGAAAGCCTGAAGCCGGATGTGGTGCTGCTCGATATCGCCATGCCGGGCCTTGATGGCCTGCAGGTAGCTGCCCGCTTGAGCGAGCGCGAGTCGCCGCCGGCATTGGTGCTTTGTGCCAGTGAAGAGGAGTTTCCCTCGCAGGCCCTGGAGGCCAGCGGTGTCAGCTTCCTGGTCAAGCCAGTGGCTGCCGATGCGGTACTCAAGGCCTTGAAGAAGGCTGAGCGACCCAATCGCGCCCAACTCGGCGCCTTGACCCAGCCCGCAGCGCAAAGTGGCAACGGCCCGCGTAGCCATATCAGCGCGCGGACCCGCAAGGGCATCGAGCTGATTCCCGTGGACCAGGTGATTTATTTTATCGCCGACCACAAGTACGTGACCTTGCGCCACGAGGTCGGCGAAGTGCTGCTCGATGAGCCGCTCAAGGCCCTGGAAGACGAATTTGGCGAGCGCTTTGTGCGCATCCATCGCAATGCGCTGGTGGCCCGCGAGCGTATCGAGCGCCTGCAACGCACGCCCCTGGGGCATTTCCAGTTGTTCCTCAAAGGGCTCAACGGCGATGCGTTGATCGTCAGCCGACGCCATGTCGCAGGCGTGCGCAAAATGATGCAGCAGCTTTAGCCCGAGGGCTTGAGCGACCTGCATGCCCCGAATCCCGGAGTGACGCGGCCAGGGAGGCCCCGCACTTGCTGATTCAAATCAAGGCGGTTCTGCCTGAGCTGTTATTATCTGCCGTATCTATTCAGTACGGATTGATCCATGTCCTCTCGCGAAATCCGCATCGCCACCCGTAAAAGTGCCCTGGCCTTGTGGCAGGCCGAATACGTCAAAGCCCGCCTTGAGCAAGCCCATCCGGGCCTTACGGTGTCCCTGGTGCCCATGGTCAGTCGCGGCGACAAGCTGCTCGACTCGCCACTGTCGAAAATCGGCGGCAAGGGGCTGTTCGTCAAGGAGCTGGAAACCGCTCTCTTGGAGGATGAAGCCGACATCGCCGTGCACTCGATGAAAGACGTACCGATGGACTTTCCCGAGGGCCTGGGCCTGTATTGCATCTGCGAGCGTGAAGACCCGCGCGATGCCTTCGTGTCCAACACCTACGCCTCCCTTGATGAGTTGCCCCTGGGCAGCATCGTCGGCACATCCAGTCTGCGTCGCCAGGCCCAGTTGCTGACCCGTCGCCCGGACCTGCAGATCCGCTTCCTGCGGGGCAACGTCAATACCCGCCTGGCCAAGCTGGATGCCGGCGAGTACGACGCGATCATCCTGGCGGCGGCCGGCCTGATTCGCCTGGGCTTTGAAGACCGCATCACGTCGGCCATCAGTGTCGAAGACAGCTTGCCGGCCGGTGGGCAGGGGGCCGTCGGTATCGAATGCCGTACCGCAGACCGTGAAATCCAGGCGCTGCTCAAGCCCCTCGATCATCAGCAAACCGAAATTCGCGTCACCGCCGAACGCGCCCTGAACAAGCACCTCAACGGTGGCTGCCAGGTACCGATCGCCTGTTACGCGGTCCTTGAGGGTGACAACCTCTGGCTGCGCGGCCTGGTGGGCGATCCCGACGGTGGTTTACTGCTCACCGCTGAAATCCGCGGGCCACAAGCCGAGGCCGCCAGCCTGGGTGTGAAGGTTGCCGAAGAATTGCTGGCCAAAGGCGCCGGCGCCATTCTGCAAAAAGTCTATGGCGAGGCCGGTCCGCAGTGACCGGTTGGCGTGTGCTGCTGACGCGGCCTGCCGAGGAATCGGCAGCCCTGGCGGCCTCGTTGTTCGAAGCCGGTATCTTCAGCAGCTGCCTGCCGTTGCTGGAAACCGAACCCTTGCCCATCACTCCTGAGCACCAGGCGGTTTTCCAGGGCCTGGATCGCTACTGCGCGGTGATCGTGGTAAGCAAGCCGGCCGCGCGCGTGGCGCTGCAATTGCTCGATCAGTACGCGCCAGCGGTGCCGGCGTTGCCATGGTTCAGCGTCGGCGCAGCAACGGCCCAGGTTCTGGCTGACCAAGGCCTGGATGTGAGCTACCCCGAGGTTGGGGATGACAGCGAAGCCTTGCTTGAAGTGCCCAGGTTGCGCGAGGCTGTCGCCATTGGCGATGCCCGGGTATTGATCCTGCGCGGGCAGGGTGGGCGAGAGTTGCTGGCTGAGCGTTTACGCGGCCAAGGTGCTAGTGTCGATTATCTGGAGTTGTATCGTCGGTTTCTGCCGGCCTACGACCCGGATGTGCTCGCCCAGCGCATTGCTGTGGAACGCTTGAACGGCCTGGTGGTCAGCAGTGGGCAGGGTTTTTTGCATTTGCAAAGCCTTGCCGGCGCCCATTGGCCACGCGTGGCACAGTTGCCGTTGTTCGTGCCCAGCCCACGCGTCGCCGAAATGGCGCGGGCGGCGGGCGCGGAAAAAGTTGTGGATTGCCGCGGTGCCAGTGCCGCGGCTTTGCTAGTGGCGTTACGGAGCCAGCCCGTTCCCACTCTCTAATAACGCAAAGGATGGACACGTGAGCGAAACAGCCTTGCCTAAAGATGAAGCTCAGCCCGCGCTTGATGCGCCTGTTGAGACCCCGGTCACTGCGCCGCGCCGTGGCAACGGCCTGGCGGTCTTCGCCTTGCTGCTCGGTGCCGCCGGTGTTGCGGCCGGCGGCTGGGGGCTCTGGCAGGTCCGGGCCCTGCAAGCGAGCAGTCAGCAACAGTTGGGGCAGGTGCGTACCCTGGATGAACAATCCCAGGGTATTGAGCAGGCACAACAGCAGTTGGCCGCGCGCCTGGCGCAATTGCCGGGTGCTGATGAGCTGGAAGAACGCCGTCGATTGGTGGCGCAATTGCAGGGCGACCAGCAACGCCTGAATCAGCGTCTGGAAACCGTCCTGGGCGCTAGCCGCAAGGATTGGCGCCTGGCCGAGGCCGAGCATCTGCTGCGTCTGGCCAGCCTGCGCCTGTCGGCCTTGCAGGATATCAACAGTGCCCAGGCGCTGGTGCAGGGCGCCGATGAGATCCTGCGCGAGCAGAGCGATCCCGGTTCCTACGCCGCCCGTGAGCAGTTGGCCAAGAGTTTGGCGGCCTTGCGCAGCGTCGAGCAGCCAGACCGTACCGGGCTGTACCTGCAACTGGCGGCGCTGCGGGACCAGGTGGTGCAACTGGCCGCCGTGTCCCCGGAATATCAGCTGCAAGAGAGCCCACAGGGCCGTCCGAGCACCGACACGGACAGTCGCTGGAGCCAATGGTGGGAACAGATCTCCCGCTACTTCCGGATCGACTTCAACCCCGACGATAACATCCGCCCGCTGCTGGCAGGCCAAGGCTTGAACCAGGTGCGACTGGCCCTGAGCCTGGCGCTGGAGCAGGCGCAATGGGCGGCGCTCAATGGCGAACCGGCGGTGTACGCCCGTGCGTTGGGCGAGGCGCGCAGCGTCTTGCAAGACAACTTCAACCAGGACAACCCGCAAAGCCAGGCCATGTTGGCGCGTATCACCGAGCTTGAGCCCAAGGCCGTCTCGGTGGTGACCCCGGACCTCGCCGCGAGCTTGTCTGCGGTGCAGGCTTACCTTGAACGCCGCCATCTGTCTGCCGATGAAGCCAAGGCTTCCGCCGGTAAGCCGGCGACCCAGGAGTAAAGCCGATGAAGCGTTTCTATGTGATCCTGGTGCTGGCGATTGCCCTCGCCCTGGCGCTGGCGGTAGGCATCTCGAAACACACCGGCTATGTGCTGATCACCTATCCCCATGTGCTGCATTACGAGTCTGGCCTGTGGTCGACCCTGGTGGCGGTGTTTGTCGTCGGCCTGGCGATCTATCTGCTGCGGGTGCTGCTGGGGCTGGTGACAACCTCTGGTGGCGTGGTCAATCCCTGGTCGCGCCGCAATCGCAGCCGACGGGTGCAGGTCGCCATCGAGCAGGGGCAGATGGACCTGGCGGAAGGCCGCTGGGCCAGCGCCGAGCGACACCTGCACCGTGCTGCAGAAGCCGAGCGCCAGCCGCTGCTGTATTACCTTGGCGCGGCCCGGGCCGCCAACGAGCAGGGGCGTTATGAAGAGTCCGACGGCCTGCTGGAGCGCGCCCTGGAGCGTCAGCCCCAGGCCGAATTGGCCATCGCCTTGAGCCACGCGCAGTTGCAGATGGACCGTGGCGACACCGACGCCGCCCTGGTGACGCTGCAGGCCATGCATGAACGCCATCCGCACAACGCCCAGGTATTGCGTCAACTCCAGCGCTTGCACCAGCAGCGCGGTGACTGGTCTTCGGTGATCCGCCTGTTGCCAGAACTGCGCAAGGACAAAGTGCTGCCTGCCGCCGAACTGGCAGATCTGGAGCGCCGGGCCTGGGGTGAAAACCTGAGCCTGGCGGTCCAGCGTGAAGAGCACGGTGAAGCCGGCCTGCAATCCCTTGAGCGGGCCTGGCAGCAGTTGACCTCGGCCCAGCGCCAGGAGCCCCAACTGGTGCTGGCCTATGCCGAGCAGTTGCGTCAGATGGGCGCCGATGCCAAGGCCGAAGAGGCGTTGCGTGTGGCGCTCAAGCGCGGTTATGACAGCCACCTGATCCGGTTGTATGGCCTGTTGCGCGGTAGCGATCCGGCACGCCAGCTGAAATTCGCCGAAGGTTGGCTCAAGGATCATCCGGGGGATGCCAGCCTGTTGCTGACCTTGGGTCGGCTCTGCCTGCAAAACAGTTTGTGGGGCAAGGCGCGGGACTATCTGGAAAGCAGCCTGCAAGTGCAGCGCAACCCCGAGGCCTGCGCCGAGTTGGCGCGGTTGCTGGCGCAGTTGGGTGATACCGAGCGCAGTAATCAGCTGTTCCAGGAAGGCCTTGGGCTGCTGGATAGCCGTCTGCTGGCTTCACCGCTGCCGGTGCCTGCACGGGTTTGACGTAGGATTTTTTGAAGGGTTGGCTGGGAAACATCTGGCAGCCAGCCCTTCAAATCCCCTTGGTTAGGGGCGTTTCAGGGGCTGAGGTGGTTTCCCACACTGAGCCACGCAAAGTTACCTACCTTCTGACGGTATATCCCTGCGATCTCACGGAAGCGTCTGCTCCAGCGCGTATTGAAAGGGGTAAGGTCTTTCCTCTACCGTAACTACCTATCTCTTGCGTTGCGGATAAACAATGTCTTTGGCCCCCTCACGCTCCTTGTTCTTCCTGGCGTTCATGGCCGGTGTGCTGACGTTGGGCGCGTCTTTTTATCTGGAATATGGGGCATTGCTGCGACCTTGTTTCCTGTGCCTGATCCAGCGCAGCCTGCTGGCGGTGTTCACCCTGATCAACCTGATAGCGACGCTCCATGGCCCCAGGCGTGTGGGCATTTACCTGTATTGGGCGGCGAGCATGGGCTGTGCATTGCTCGGCGCAGTGACAGCGGTGCGCCAGGTGCTGTTGCAGAATATCCCGCCTGACCAGATGCCCAACTGCTGGCCAAGCCTGGAATACATGATCGAAAACCTGACGCTGGGGCAAGCCCTGCAACTGGCATTCAAGGGCACCGTCGACTGTGTGGAAATCAACTGGACGTTGTTCGACTTGAGCATCCCGGAATGGAGCCTGCTGTTCTTCATTGCCATGCTCATCCTGGGAGGGACGCAGTTTTCACGCCTGTTGTCCGGTCAGGGTTTGCGGTTTGTGAAGCACTGATTGGGGTTGTTGGCTCGTAGGATGGGATTAAACACTTGTATGAACTTTCTGGTCTGCGTACCTTGAAGCCATAGTCATGCGGGCATAATCTGGCCCGCACGCGTTATTGAAACAGTTTGTTCGATGCGGCGTTGTCCGGTGCCGCTTTATCCTCGAAGTGTTGCGCGGGCAAAAGCGGCACCGCCCATAAGGGAAGAGATCATCATGTTGGAAAGTTGTCAGAATGCTCAGGAACGCTGGGGTGGTGTGCATAAGCTGATCGACAGCTGGTTGAAGGCACGTCACGAATTGGTTCGAGCCTTTGATGCTCTCGGTGAGAAGCCCGAAGCGCTGGCTGAGAACCGTGGATCTCTGCAGGACTTCTGTGGTGTCTTGGTGGATTACGTCTCGGCAGGTCACTTCGGGGTCTATGAGCAATTGACCAAGGAGGCCGAGGCCTTCGACGACCAGCGTGGCCTGGACTTGGCCGAGACTATCTACCCGCGCATTGATGTCATCACCGAAAAACTCCTGGCCTTTAACGACCTTTGCGACAAAGGCAAGTGCGTTGCCGAAAAATTCAAAGAGCTGGGCGGCCTGCTCCATGAGCGTTTCGAACTGGAAGACTGCCTGATCGAAGTGCTGCACAACGCCCACAAGGAAGAGCCTGCAACCCAGGCTTGAGCCTCAGCGGCAAGACAAAAAACGGTGCGCATGGCGCACCGTTTTTCGTTGGGTTCAGCTACCGATTGCGAGCAGCTCAATCTCGAAAACCAGTGGCGTGTAAGGCGCGATCAGCTCACCCGCACCGTCTGCGCCATAAGCTTGGGCCGATGGAATGACCAGGCGCCACTTCGCGCCAACCGGCATCTGTTGCAATGCGCTTTGCCAGCCGCTGATCACGCTGTCCAGGCGAAACCATTGGGGCTGGGCACTCTGGTCGAAAATCGTCCCATCGGGCAATCGCCCCACGTACTTCACTTGGACCCTGTCACGGGCGCCCGGCTTTTTCCCGCTGCCGGCGGCCAACTCTGTGAGCAAGATGCCGTCGGCCAATTCGCGTACGCCGGCCCGGGCTTTTTCCGTGGACATGAATTGTTGCTCGGCGGCGAGGGCCTTTTCGCTTTGCGGCACTTGGGCCTCGGCGCTGGCCTGTGCTTCGTGCTGGGCAAGAATTTGTGTGATACGTGCGTCATCCAGGGCCAGGGGCTTGCCTTGATAGGCCTGCTTGAGACCTTCGAGCAAGGCCTGGATCTGCAAGTCGGGGACTTCCTGGCGCAGGCGTTCGCCTAGGCTGGCGCCCAGGCTGTAGGCCAGATCGTGGCTGTCTTTGGACGCCGTCGGCTCACTTGCGTTGGCCACTGAAAGCGACAAACCCAGGATGAAAAAAAGGTAACGCGACATGGGTGTTCTCCAGCCGAAAGTACGGTGGATTATGCCAGTGTGGATGGGCAAAAACCGGAGCGGTTTTTCGTTATATCAATAAGAATTTTTGTGCGGTGCAACGCAACGCATTCGATACTGTCAACATGCCCTAGCGGCGGTAAGAGCAGAGGGCTAGTATGAGCCGCACCCACGTCAGCCAGGAGGTAAACCATGTCGGCCAAACAGAAGCCTGTTAATACCCCGTTGCACTTGCTCCAACAACTCTCGGGCAGCCTGCTCGAACATTTGGAAAGTGCTTGCTCCCAAGCCTTGGCTGATGCAGAGAAATTGCTCGCCAAGCTGGAAAAACAACGCGGCAAGGCTCAAGAAAAACTGCACAAATCCCGCACTAAACTGCAAGACGCCGCGACCGCCGGCAAAGCCAAGGCGCAAACCAAAGCCAAGGGCGCCGTCAAAGAACTTGAGGACTTGCTCGATGCCCTCAAGGATCGTCAATCCGAAACCCGCACCTACATCCTTCAACTCAAGCGCGATGCCCAAGAGAGCCTGAAACTGGCGCAGGGCGTGGGTCGTGTGAAAGAAGCTGTGGCCAAAGTGTTGAGCACTCGTACACCAGCCAAGGCAGTTGCGGCCAAGGCGCCGGCCAAAGTTGCGGCCAAGCCTGCTGCTAAAAAAGCGCCTGCTAAAGCTGCTGCTGCGAAACCAGCCGCCAAGCCAGTTGCTAAAACTGCTGCTGCAAAACCAGCCGCCAAGCCAGCTGCTAAAACTGCTGCTGCAAAACCAGCCGCCAAGCCAGCTGCTAAAACTGCTGCTGCAAAACCAGCCGCCAAGCCAACTGCTAAAACTGTTGCTGCAAAACCAGCCGCCAAGCCAACTGCTAAAACTGCTGCTGCGAAACCAGCCGCCAAGCCTGCTGCTAAAGCTGCTGCTGCGAAACCAGCCGCCAAGCCAGTTGCTAAAACGGCTGCTGCGAAACCAGCCGCCAAGCCTGCTGCTAAAACTGCTGCTGCGAAACCAGCCGCCAAGCCAGTTGCTAAAACGGCTGCTGCGAAACCAGCCGCCAAGCCAGTTGCTAAAACTGCTGCTGCAAAGCCAGCGGCCAAGCCAGCTGCCAAACCTGCTGCTGCGAAACCAGCGGCCAAGCCGGCTGCCAAGCCTGCTGCTGCAAAACCAGCGGCCAAGCCAACTGCCAAACCTGCTGCTGCAAAACCAGCGGCCAAGCCAGCTGCCAAACCTGCTGCTGCGAAACCAGCAGCCAAGCCGGTTGCCAAACCTGCAGCTGCCAAACCCGCGCCAGCTCCAGCAGCTGCCAAGCCAGCGACTCCTGCCGCACCGGCAGCGCCAGCCGCTACCACTGCACCGGCCAGCAGCACGCCTGCCCCGGTAGCACCAGGCACCACCCCAACCAGCGCTTCCTAAGTGCCGGTGGCCGCGGCGCGCAGCTGAAGCAGCGCGTCGTGGTCAAGGTTGGCGGCTTCGGTCGCCAGTCCTTCAAGCCATGTCTGATGCGTGGCGCGTTCTCCCGTTGGCCAAGCCTGTGCCAGCGCTTCCAGACGTAACAGCAACTGCTGTTCGGCTTCCAGCTCCAGGGCCTTGACCCGCTCGCGCAACGCTCCCAGCCCCACATCCTGCTGCGCCATGGCGCGCCATTGCTTGCGCACCCTGCGCAAGGGCTCCACAACGTCTGCCTGCCAGGGACCGGCGATTGCTCGCAGCGCCTGCACGCGTCCAGGTTCAAGTGCCACCCCGCGCTGTTCCAGCCACAGCCCGCACAACAACAGACACACATCCGCCCCTTGCTCCTGCAAGCGCAGGCAGGCATCTTCAGCGCCCGTACGGGCGTAGGTCGAGAGGGCAAAGCTCCACAGGTCAGCGCACATGTTCACACCCAAGCCAGCGGCCAACGAAGCTGGTAGACTCCGCCGCCATTATGATCCGACTTCAAAGCCTAACATTACAGCGTGGCCCGCAACGTCTTCTCGAAGACGCCGAGCTGACCCTGCACGCCGGTCACAAAGCCGGCCTGATCGGTGCCAATGGCGCCGGCAAATCCACGTTGTTCGCCCTGTTGCTCGGTGAGCTGACCCCGGATTCCGGGGACTGCCTGCTGCCAGCCGACTGGCGTATCGCCCATATGCGCCAGGAGATCGACACCCTGGACCGCATCGCGATCGACTACGTGCTCGATGGCGACCTGCGTCTGCGTCAGGTGCAACACGACCTGGCCGAGGCCGAGAAAGCCCAGGACGGTGCCGCCCAGGCCCGCCTGCACTCGGAACTCGACAGTGCCGACGGCTACACCGCCGACGCCCGCGCGCGCAAAATGCTCGCCGGCCTCGGGTTCACCAACGAACAGATGGACCGCCCGGTTGCCGACTTCTCCGGTGGCTGGCGCATGCGCCTGAACCTGGCCCAGGCGCTGATGTGTCCCTCGGACCTGTTGCTGCTCGACGAACCGACCAACCACCTGGATCTGGATGCAATCCTGTGGCTGGAGGATTTCCTCAAGAGTTACCCAGGCACGTTGCTGCTGATCTCCCACGACCGGGATTTCCTCGACGCCGTGGTCGATAACATCGCCCATGTCGAACAGAAGAAAATCACCCTCTATCGCGGCGGCTACACCGCGTTCGAGCGGGCCCGTGCCGAACGCCTGGCCCAGCAACAGCAGGCCTTCGAGAAGCAGCAGGCGCAACGCGCGCATATGGAAAGCTACATCGCCCGGTTCAAGGCCCAGGCCACCAAGGCCCGTCAGGCCCAGAGCCGGATCAAGGCCCTGGAACGCATGGAAGAGCTGTCGGCGGCCCACGTCGATTCGCCGTTCGACTTTGTGTTCCGCGAGTCAGTGAAAATCTCCAGCCCCTTGCTCGACCTCTCGGATGCCCGCCTGGGTTATGGCGACAAGACCATCCTGGAGAGGGTCAAGCTGCAGCTCACCCCGGGCGCGCGCATCGGCTTGCTCGGCCCCAACGGCGCGGGCAAGTCGACGCTGATCAAGAACCTGTCGGGCGAGCTGCAACCCCTGGCGGGGCGCCTGACTCGTGGCGAGAACCTGGTGGTGGGCTACTTCGCCCAGCATCAATTGGACTCCCTCGACGCCAAGGCCAGCCCGCTGTTGCACCTGCAACGCCTGGCGCCAACCGAGCGCGAACAGACCCTGCGCGACTTCCTCGGCGGTTTCGACTTCCGTGGTGCGCGCATCGACGAGCCGGTGCTGAATTTCTCCGGCGGCGAAAAAGCCCGCCTGGCCCTGGCCCTGATCGCCTGGGACCGTCCCAACCTGCTGCTGCTCGACGAACCGACCAACCACCTGGACCTGGAAATGCGCCTGGCGCTGACCATGGCCCTGCAGGAATTCAGTGGCGCTGTGCTGGTGGTGTCTCACGACCGCCACTTGCTCAAGAGCACCACCGACAACTTCCTGCTGGTGGCCGATGGCAAGGTCGAAGAGTTTGATGGCGACCTGGACGACTACGCCCGTTGGTTGACCGACTACCGTCTGCGCAACGCGCCGGTCAGCAACACCCCGGTCAACCCGGACAAGACCGACAAAAAAGCCCAGCGCCAGGCTGCTGCGGCCCTGCGCCAGCAGTTGGCACCGCACAAACGCGAAGCCGACAAGCTTGAAGCCGAATTGGGCAAGGTCCACGAACGCCTGGCCAAGATCGAAACCAGCCTCGGCGACAGCGCGGTGTACGAAGCGGCCCGCAAGGATGAGCTGCGCGACCTGCTGGCCGAACAGGCCAAGCTCAAGGTGCGCGAAGGGCAACTGGAGGAGACCTGGATGGAAGCCCTCGAACTGCTGGAAGGCCTGCAAGCGGAGTTGGAGGCGCTGTCCTGATGGAAGCCTTGCAGCTGCCACTGCCGGCGCAATGGATCGAACCGATGTGGGTCGGTGTGCAAATCCTGCTGATCCTGCTGGCCGGTTACCTGGCCCAGCGCTTCGTCGCCAAGGGCCTGACGCGCCTGGGTGAGCGCTATCCGTTTCCGCCGCAACTGCTGATGCCCCTGCGTGGTGGCCTGCGTTGGCTGATCATGGGCAGTGCGCTGATCTTCGTCCTCGAACGCCTGGGGGTCTCGGCCACCGTGCTGTGGACCGCGCTCTCGGGTTTTGTGGCCGTCGCGGCGGTAGCGTTCTTTGCCATGTGGTCGGTGCTGTCCAACCTGCTGTGCGCGATCCTGATCTTCACCGTCGGGCCGTTTCGCCTGGGTGATGTGGTCGAGCTGGTGGACACCGTCGACAAGCCCGGCGTCAAAGGCCGGGTGATCGCGATCAACCTGCTGTACACCACGCTGATCGAAGTGGCCGAAGCGGGCACCGACAGCGCCGTGGTGCAAGTACCCAACAGCCTGTTCTTCCAGCGCTCGGTACGCCGCTGGCGCGGTAGCGATATCAGCCCTTTACCTTAAAAATTCTCTAGCCAGCCCTCGGTCCTTGGCGTTAGCTTAGTGCTGACAACGAATTTGCTACGAGGTGTGTAATGGCGCTCGACACATGGCTGGCCTTCTTCCTGGCCAGTTGGATCATCAGTCTCTCCCCCGGCGCGGGCGCCATCGCCTCCATGTCCAGCGGCCTGCAATATGGTTTCCTGCGCGGTTACTGGAACGCCATTGGCCTGCAATTGGGCCTGGCGATGCAGATTGCCGTGGTGGCGGGCGGCCTGGGCGCCGTTCTGGCGACGTCCTCAACCGCGTTCTATGCGATCAAATGGTTTGGCGTGGCGTACCTGGTGTACCTGGCCGTCAAGCAATGGCGCGCCCTGCCCATGGACATGAGCGATGACGGGCCAGTCCGCCCGATCGGCAAGCCGCTGGCGATGATGTTCCGTGGTTTCCTGGTCAATGCCAGCAACCCCAAGGCTCTGGTGTTCATGCTGGCGGTGCTGCCGCAGTTCGTGAACCCACAGGCGCCGCTGCTGATTCAGTACCTGATCCTCGGTGCGACCATGATTGGCGTGGATATGATCGTGATGGCGGGCTACACCGGGCTGGCGTCGAAGGTGCTGCGCCTGTTGCGCACGCCCAAGCAGCAGAAACGCGTGAACCGCACGTTTGCCGGGTTGTTCGTGGGCGCTGCGGGTTTCCTCGCCAGCCTGCATCGCGCCACGGCCTGACTGAACAAGTCCAATCAAAACTGTGGGAGCTGGCTTGCCTGCGATGCAAGCGCCGCGGTGTATCAGTGACACCGCGGCGCTTGCATCGCAGGCAAGCCAGCTCCCACATTGATGTGTGCTAGCCGAGCCATTGAGCTTCAGTGCAGGATTTTCGGCGCCTCATCCCTTGGCAGGTTGTTGCGCAATGCCGGCTGCCCAGGCTCCTGGTAGCCACCGCCCAGTTGCTCCTGCAGCTGGCGCGCCACATCTTCACCCAAGGTTTTCGACACTTCCTTCACCACCCGTGGCCGGCTCAGGCTGACGCGCACGTCGCGACTGTTCACCAGCTTGGTGTCCTGGCCCTCACCCATGGCGGTAAACGCCGAGGTGATTTCATAGGTGCGGGTGTTGATCAGGCTGAAGTCCGCCACGACCGCCAGTCCCAGCACCGCTGAATAGCTGTTGGTGCGATCCAGGGCGTTGATGTCCTGGGTGAAGTCGATATCCGACAAAGTACCAAACAGCACATAGTCGGCGCCCTTGAAGTGGCCGGCCTTGATCCGCTTGATCACGTCGTACACATCGCCCTTGGCCTCGCTGGTGTAGGGCGTGCCCTGGACCAACTGGAACTGGCGCGACTTGAGAATCTCCCCCTTGATATCGCCGCTGAATTTACGCAGCTCACTCTGTTCGATGTAGCTGTTGCGGCTCTCGAACTCGGTGTAGCTGGACGCACCGCTGGCGTTGTACGGGCTGGCCTGGAAGTTATTGGTCGCCGCGACGGCGTGGATGTATTCCTCCACCCGCGCCTCGTAGGCCAGGTCCGTCACCGCGATTTTCGGCGCCGCCCAGGCGCCAACGCTGCACAGCAGGGCGATGATGCCGATCCATGGACGCATGGCTTAGCGCTCCGTGGTCTTGCGGATTTCTTTTTCGTCCATCCATTCCGCCAGGCCGCTTTCGACGTCGATCAACTGCAGGCTGAACTTGTAGAACACGTCCTTGTAGTCGGCGCTGCGCTTAACGATGGAGCTGATGGAGCCTTCCAGGCGGTACTTGGCGGCAACCATGTTGCCGGTCTTGCTGACCGTGGATTTCTTGTACAGGCCGCTCTGGTTTTGCAGCTTGAGCTGGTCGACCTGGCTTTGCATATCGGTGTTGTCGCTGGCGAAGCGGGCGGTGCCGGTCTTCATCAGTTGGGTCTTAATCGAGGTGGTGATCTCGCGGGTGTCGATGTACTCGCTGGTCTTGTTCTTCACGTCATACACCTGCACCACCGGGCGGCCCTGGAGGATGCCGGACTGCGCCAGGGAGCGGGTCATGCTTTCGGCGATCATCTGCAGGTCGGTGGAACCGAACTCGTTGGTCACCAGTTCCACGGCCTTGGTGTCGCCGTAGCTGATATTTTTACCGCCGATGACCGGCGAGGTGTTGGCGCAGCCGCTGGCCAGGACGGCGACTACGGCGAGGAACGAAAAGCGTACAAACATGGGAATGTCTCTCGAAAACTGAATAGGGGGCTGGCTCAAGGCGTCTTGACTTCAAGGCGGAAGTCGGCGGCCTGGGGCAGGTTGGCGATGGCCGGCAGGAAGGTGGCCTGGTTGGCGTAGAGGTTCAGCACTTTCCAGGTTTCTTCGTCACCCACCGGGAAGCCATCGGCGCCCAGCCAGGCGAAGCGGTAATACATCATCTGGTTGCTGCTGGTGATGTTGCTCAGTTGCACCTTGGCCGTCAGGAAGCCGTTCTCGCGGGCTACCCGAATGGCGCCGACGGCGATGCCCTTGAACTTGCCCATCACCACGACTTTGCTCGCGGCGCTGCCTGGTTCCGGCGGCGGGGTGGCGCAACCGGCGAGGAAGATCAGCGCCAGGGCGCCGAGGATGAAATGACGCATAGCGTGCTCCTTAAGGTTGTTTGAGGCTGGCGACGGCCTGGGCCGGGTTGCTCGCGACCACATGGGCGGCCACGCCGCTGGTGAAGACCTGGTTGCCGACCACTCGCAAAGTGATCACCTGATGGCGTTGTTCGGCCTTGACCGTCACCAGGGTGCCGCCCAAGGCATTGGGCAGGCTCACCTGGTGCTCACCGTGCTTGAGGCGCAGGCGCGTGACCTGGGTCAGGTCCGGCAGGGTGCGCCAGGTGCGGGTATCGGCGCCTTCGGTGACGGCGGACGCGATGCCCAGCACCAGGCCGGCCATCGGGTTGGTCTGGTTGAGGTTTTTTTGCGTCACGCCGCGGCTGATGGCGCGCACGGTGGTACGCAGGATGATCCCCGGCATGTCGTCGCGCAGGGCGCGGCGCGACATTGCAGTGGTGCTGTTGAGGGGCGTGAGGTTCTGCTGCCGACCATCGACGCCGATCTGCGCAAAGGTGGCCGTCGAAGTGTCTGGCTTGATCACCGGGAACGACAGCGGTGTGATCACCCAATGCCCGTCGATAGGGATCGGCAACGGCAGGCGGATCGAGTCGCGGGCCGGCGCCAGGCCGCTCTGCACTACGATCAGCACGTCGCTTTCGTCAGCTGCCACGCGGGAGGCATCCAGGTCGAGCAGGGCCTGTTCCAGCAACGGTGTATTGGGGCGCAGTTCGGCGGCTTTGCGGTAGCCCGGCGCGGCCAGGTCCTTTTCGCCCAAGGCTTCGTAGATGAAACCGGCCAGGTAATGACTGAACGCGCTCTGGTAGCTGTTCTTCAGGCCCACCACGTCCGGCGCATCGAGACTTTCCACCGGATAGCCGCGCAGATCCTTGAACTGCGTGGCCACGCCCTGGCGCTCGGCTTCGTTTTCGCGCTTGAGGTATTCCTTGTCCCGCAGTTCGGCGATCACCGCTTCGCGTTCGTGGGTTTTCTTGATTTCGGTGCGCGCGCCGTCGAAGTCATTGACGGCCAGCAGGTTCAACGCCATCTGGGTGGTGAGCATGACTTTTTCATAGTCATACCCTTCGTAGCGCCGCACCTTGTCGTTGACCAGGAAGCTACCGAATTGCGCGAGATAGCGCTCGGTGTCGAACCTGACCGACTCTTCCCACTTGTACACCACCAGGTCTGCCCGGTGCCAAGCCGCCTGGCTGCCGGTCAGATCGCCCTTGGCCCGCAGCAACTCGCCTTTTTCGAAGTAGTAGAGAAGGTCTTTGTCTTCGCTGCTGTTGTTCTTCTCCAGCAGGGTCAGCGCGCCATCGACATTGCCGCTGGCCAACTGCTGGTTGGTGGCTTGCAGTTCAGTGTCGTAGCTGCGGAACATCGAACAGCCCGACAGCAGCGTGAGTGCCGCGAGGGCAAGGGAGGTAAAGACGCGAGATGCCATTGAGGTGCTGCTTCCCTGAGCGTAATCGGCCGAAGGGGCTGGTCGGGCCAAATAACCAAGTGCAGGAAAAACCTTTTCCCACACATCCCTCATAAAAAGAGGAGCCTAAATGCCGTTTCGCGATAACGAAGGCGGCGCATTATAGGCCTCGTTACTGGCAAAACAATGGCTTTTCCGCTGCTTTATTTGAGGGTTGGCCCCTACCTGAGCGAGTCATTTCAGCGGCCAAAGCACTAACGTCTTGAGTCAAACCGATTAACATTCGACAATGTGTTACTTCTTGTTTCCATTTGGGATTCATTCATGACTGCCCCCTCCCGTTTTCTCGCCTGGCTGTTGCTGCCGGCGTTGGTGTCGTGCAGCTTCAATCTGCTGGCTGCTACCGCAGAGGGTGCGCCCCAGGCCCTGCATTTACTGGACTACATTGGCGCTGACTATCCGCCGACGGTGGAGGCGGGCAAGGTGGTCGACGACTCCGAATACCGCGAACAGGTGGAGTTTCTCGGCGTGTTGCAGGGGCTGGTGGCAGAGCTGCCCGACAAGCCCGAGCGCGCGAGCCTGGTCAAAGGCGTCGATGAGCTGCTGGCCGCTGTCACTAACCGCCAGGATGGCAACGCGGTAGCGCGCCAGGCGCGTCAACTGGGTGCGCAACTGGCGGCCGCCTATGAGGTCAGCCAGGCGCCGGCCATTACCCCGGACCCTACGCGCGGTGCGCCGCTGTACGCCCAGCACTGTTCGGTGTGCCACGGTGACGCCGGTGCGGGCGATGGCCCGGCCGGTGTCGGTATGGCCCCACCGCCGGCCAACCTGCGCGATGCCCAGCGTCTGGACCGTCTGAGCCTCTACGGTATCTACAACACCCTGGGCCTGGGCGTCGAAGGCACCGACATGCCGTCGTTCGCCGACCAGTTGGATGACCGGCAGCGCTGGGACCTGGCCACCTATATCGCCGGCTTTACTGCCGACCCGGCCGCCGCGAAAAGCGAAAAATCCTTCAACCTGGCCGACCTGGCACGCCAGACCCCGGAAGAAGTGCTGGCCGCCGAGGGGCCGGACGCGGTCCGGGTGTTCCGCGCCCAGCGCGCCCAGCCGCCCCAGGTCCAGCGTGGCCCGGCGCAGTTGCTGGAGTACACCGCTGCCACCCTGGACAAGAGCCTGGCAGCGTTCCGCAGCGGTGAGCACGAACAGGCCTACGACCTGTCGGTAGCGGCGTACCTGGAAGGCTTCGAGCTGGTGGAAAGCTCCCTGGACAACGTCGATGCCAACGTGCGCAAGGACACCGAGAAAGCCCTGATGGCGTATCGGCAGTCGTTGCAGGATGGTTTGCCGATCGAGCAGGTCCAGCAGCGCCTGGACGTGGCCAAGGGCAAACTCACTGAAGCGGCCGGCCTGTTGGGCGGCGACGGCCTGAGCTGGTCGTTGAGCTACATCTCGGGCTTGCTGATTCTGCTGCGTGAAGGGTTGGAAGCGATTCTGGTGCTGGCGGCAATCCTGGCCTTTTTGCGTAACACCGGCCAGCAATCGGCGGTGCGCAGTGTCAACGTCGGTTGGGCCCTGGCGTTGGTCGCCGGTGCGGCGACCTGGGCCCTGGCGGCGTATGTGATTGACGTCAGCGGCGCCCAGCGTGAACTGCTCGAAGGCTGTACGGCGCTGTTTGCCAGCGTGATGGTGCTGTGGCTCGGGGTGTGGATGCACGACCGACGCCACGCGGCCGCCTGGCAGGACTACATCAAGAGCAGCCTGGTCGGCGGTGGTGGGCGTTTTGGGTTTGCGGTCCTGGCGTTCTTCTCGGTGTACCGCGAACTGTTCGAAGTGATCCTGTTCTACGAAACCCTGTGGCTGCAAGCCGGTCCTGCCGGGCATAACGCGGTACTGGCCGGTGGCGCCACGGCGCTGGTGCTGTTGATGGGCTTGGCGTGGATCATCCTGCGCGGCTCGGCGAAGCTGCCGTTGGCGCTGTTCTTCGGGATTAACGCGGCGTTGCTGTGCGCGCTGTCGGTGGTATTTGCCGGGCATGGCGTGAAGGCGTTGCAGGAAGCGGGCATCTTCGGCACCCGGCCGGTGGCGTTCTTTGACTTCGACTGGCTGGGCATCCATGCCGATGCGTATTCGTTGAGTGCCCAGGCCGTGGCGATCATTGCGATTGTGGTGCTGTACAGCCGCAGCCGGTTGGCCGATAAGCGCCGGGTGGCGGCTTCCTGAAGGTACTGGCGGTCAAGTTGTGGGAGCTGGCTTGTGTGGACGCTGGCTCCCACACAAGCCAGCTCCCACATTTTTAATCGGTGTCGCCCATTCAGTCGCTCTCGTGGGTCAGCTCCAGCACCCGGTCCACCAGCTTGTTGATCCCCGATGCCACTTCGCTGATGTTTTTGCCCAGCATATAGGCCGGCGTGCTCACCAGCTTGCGCGCCTTGTCTTCGACGATTTCGTCTACCGCGCATTCCTGGTGGGTGGCACCCATCTTGTCCAGGGCGGCCGCGGTGTCGGCGTCGTTGCCGATGGTGCAGGTCACGCCAGGGCCGTAGATTTTTGCCGCCAGGGCCGGCGAGATGCAGATCAGCCCCACGGGCTTGCCTGCTTCGGCAAAGGCTTCGGCCAGTGCCAGTACGTCCGGGTTGACGCTGCAACCGGCGCCTTCGATGGCAAAGTTCGACAGGTTCTTCGCCGCGCCAAAACCGCCGGGCACGACCAGCGCATCGAACTCTTCCACGCGGGCCTCGCGAATGTCTTTCACCTCGCCTCGGGCGATGCGCGCCGACTCCACCAATACATTGCGCGACTCGGGCATTTCTTCGCCCGTGAGGTGATTGATCACATGCAGCTGCGCGATGTCCGGGGCAAAGCACTGAACCTGAGCGCCGCGCTGATCCAGGCGCAGCAGCGTGATAACACTTTCATGGATTTCAGCGCCGTCGTACACGCCACAGCCGGAAAGGATCACTGCAATCTTTTTGCTCATGGGCATTTCTCCTGATTTATGGCGTTAAATGTCTACTTATTTGTCTCGCATTGCCATTGGGATATCCGGTCACTGGCCTAACCTTGATGTAACAATAATTGACCGGACTGGCCCATGGACTTCGTCCCTTACGCGGTACCGTTTTTCATTGCCTTGATTGTGGTCGAACTGTTGGCTGACCGTTGGCGCGGCGAGCGCAACTACCGGGTGGCTGACGCCATCAACAGCTTGAGCACCGGTGTATTGTCCACCACCACTGGGCTGCTGACCAAAGGCGTGGGCCTGCTGACCTACGCCTTCGCCCTCAAGCATTTGGCACTGTTCGAGCTGCCAACCCAGAGCGCCTGGACCTGGGTGTTCGCCTTTGTCCTCTACGACTTCTGCTACTACTGGCTGCATCGCTGCGGCCACGAGCGCAATATTCTGTGGGCGGCGCACTCGGTGCATCACCAGAGCGAGGACTATAACCTCACCACCGCCTTGCGCCAGACCAGCACGGGCTTTTTGCTGAGCTGGATCTTCTATCTGCCACTGGCTGTCGTCGGCGTGCCGCTGCTGGTGTTTATCAGCGTGGCGTCGCTCAACCTGTTGTATCAATTCTGGGTGCATACCCGCCATGTGCCCAAGCTCGGTTGGTTCGAGTGGTTTTTCGTCACCCCGTCCAATCATCGGGCCCACCATGCACAGAACGCTCTCTACATGGATCGCAACTACGGCGGGGTGTTCATTATTTGGGACCGTTTGTTTGGCTCGTTCCAGGAAGAAGACGAAAACGAGCCGGTGATCTTTGGCGTGACCACGCCTCTGGCCAGTTGGAATCCGCTGTGGGCCAACCTGCAGTTCTATGCCCAGCTGTGGAGTGATGCCCGGCGTACCGAAAGTGGGTGGGACAAACTGCGCATCTGGTTCATGCGCACCGGCTGGCGCCCGGCGGACGTCAAGGCCAAGTACCCACTGGCCAAGCCGGACTTGAGCCAGTTCCGTAAATTCGAGGTGCCCCTGGACGCGCGCCAGCAGATTTACATCGCCCTGCAATTTGCCGCGTATGTGGGGTTGGGCAGCTATTTGATGAATGTTGGCGAAGGCATGCCGACGGCTGCGCTGGTGCTGGGTTGGAGTGTGATGGCACTGGGACTGTTTACCCTGGGCGTGGCCCTGGAAAATCGCCCGTGGGCCTTGAAGGCCGAGTTGCTGCGGTTGGGGCTGAATGTGCCGCTGGTGTGGCTGGCGCCGCTGGTCGGGTTGTGGCCGGCCAGTGCGTTGGGCTGGCCGGGGCTTGCCAGCTATAGCCTGCTCAGTGTCATCGGCCTCTACTGTTGCAGGGGCCGGCTTACTCGATGGGTGTCGTAGGCTCGGGCTTTTTCAGCTCGGCCAGTTGCTCCTGCGCCAGCCGGGCTTTTTCGGTCGCGCAGTTTTCCCGGGTCAGGCGGGCGTTGCGGATGCGCCGGCGCAGCCACAAGCCCAGGCCGAGTACCAGCAAGGCACCCAACACCCACAGCTCATATTTCTTGACGCTGCCCAGCATACCTTCGAGCACAGCGCCGAAGTGGTAGGCCGCCGCGCCCAGTGCTGCTGCCCAGATCGCCGCGCCGATACCGTTGAGAAACAAGTAGCGCCCCGGCGGGTAGCCGGACAGGCCAATGGCCACGGGCATGACCGTGCGCAGGCCATAGACGAAGCGGAAACTCAGAACCCAGATATCGGGGTGTCGGCGGATATGCTCCAATGCCCGATCGCCCAGCAGTTGCCAGCGTGGCCTGCGCGCCAACAATTTGCGCCCATGCTTGCGGCCCATGAAGTACCAGAGCTGGTCGCCGGCGTAGCTGCCGAAGAACGCCACCACCACCACCACGTTGATATCCATGTATCCGCGGAACGCAAGGAAGCCTGCGAGAACCAGGATGGTCTCACCTTCAAAGAACGTCCCCAGGAAGAGGGCAAAGTAGCCAAAGTCATTCAGAAATTGTTGGAGCATTGTCTGGGTGCTGGCGAAATGAACGCGCAGCCTACGCCTTCGTGAACATTCATGAAAGTATCGAGATGTGTCACGAAGTGAACATTTCCTACGGAAAGCATGAATGCGACTACAGGTCACATGCCGGTCGTATGAGTAAGCACAACTGTCATTCCTTCGTCATAATGGCCGCTTATAACTGTCACGCTCGCCCGTCAAGTCGGGCTCAGGAGTCTGCCGTGAGCTTTACCCCCGCCCAACGCCTGTTTCCCGCTACCCGCCTGCGCCGCAACCGTCGTGATGATTTTTCCCGTCGTCTGGTGCGTGAAAACGTCCTGACGGTGAATGATCTGATCCTGCCGGTGTTTGTGCTCGACGGTGAAAATCGTCGGGAAGCGGTGGCGTCGATGCCGGGTGTCGAGCGTTTGACCATTGATCTGCTGCTGCAAGAGGCGGCGCAGTGGGTTGAACTGGGGATCCCGGCGCTGGCGCTGTTCCCGGTCACGCCCGCCGGGCTCAAGTCCCTGGACGCCGCCGAGGCCTGGAACCCCGAAGGCATTGCCCAGCGTGCGACCCGCGCCCTGCGCGAGCGTTTCCCGGAGCTTGGGGTGATTACTGACGTGGCGCTGGACCCGTTTACCACCCACGGGCAGGATGGCATCCTGGATGAAGAAGGCTATGTGCAGAACGACATCACCGTCGACGCACTGGTCAAGCAGGCGCTGTCCCATGCCGCTGCAGGCGCCCAGGTGGTGGCCCCGTCAGACATGATGGACGGCCGGATCCAGGCGATCCGCGAGGCGTTGGAACTGGCCGGGCACGTCAATGTGCGGATCATGGCCTATTCAGCCAAGTACGCCAGCGCCTACTACGGCCCGTTCCGCGATGCGGTCGGCTCGGCGTTGAACCTGGGCAAGGCCAACAAGGCCTCGTACCAGATGGACCCGGCCAATAGCCACGAAGCCCTGCACGAAGTGGCGGCGGACCTGGCTGAAGGCGCTGATATGGTGATGGTCAAGCCCGGTATGCCGTACCTGGACATCCTTTATCGGGTCAAGGAGGAATTCAAGGTGCCGACCTTTGTCTATCAGGTCAGTGGTGAATACGCCATGCACATGGCTGCGATTCAAAATGGCTGGTTGAGTGAAGGCGTCATCCTGGAATCCCTTACCGCCTTTAAACGTGCGGGTGCCGATGGCATCCTGACTTACTTTGCCGCCCGTGCCGCCCAATTGCTTAGAGAGCAACAATAGCCCTCACAGGAACACTCGATGAATACCGAAGGACTCACAGAAGTTGCCGTAAAAGATGCGCACCCGGTAGTTGAACAGGTCGCCGAAACCCCGCCGGAGCTTGCGCCTGAGCAGCCTGCCGTGGTCGCGGAGCCGGTGGTGGCGGCACCGCCTATCGTGATTCCGAACCTGGATGACAGCAGCCTGTACATCCATCGCGAGCTGTCGCAACTGCAATTCAATATCCGCGTGTTGGAACAGGCGCTGGATGAGTCCTATCCGTTGCTGGAGCGTTTGAAGTTCCTGCTGATCTTCTCCAGCAACCTGGACGAGTTCTTCGAGATTCGTGTCGCCGGCCTCAAGAAACAGATCACCTTTGCCCGTGAGCAGGCCGGCGCCGACGGCTTGCAGCCGCACCAGGCCCTGGCGCGCATCAGCGAGCTGGTGCATGGCCATGTGGATCGCCAATACGCCATCCTCAACGACATCCTGCTGCCGGAGCTGGAAAAGCACCAAGTGCGCTTCATCCGTCGCCGCAACTGGACCGTCAAGCTCAAGACCTGGGTCCGTCGCTATTTCCGTGACGAGATCGCGCCGATCATCACCCCGATTGGCCTGGACCCGACGCACCCGTTCCCGCTGCTGGTGAACAAGAGCCTGAACTTTATCGTCGAGCTCGAAGGGATCGATGCCTTCGGCCGTGATTCGGGCCTGGCGATCATCCCCGCACCGCGCCTGTTGCCACGCATCATCAAGGTACCGGAAGAGGTCGGGGGGGCTGGCGATAACTATGTATTCCTTTCGTCGATGATCCACGCCCACGCCGATGACCTGTTCCAGGGCATGAAGGTCAAGGGTTGCTACCAGTTCCGCCTGACCCGAAACGCCGACCTGGCGGTAGACACCGAAGACGTCGAAGACCTGGCCCGCGCCCTGCGTGGCGAGCTGTTCTCGCGGCGCTACGGTGACGCGGTGCGCCTGGAAGTGGCGGATACCTGCCCCAAACATTTGTCGGACTACCTGCTCAAGCAATTCAACCTGGCCGAGACCGAGCTGTACCAGGTCAACGGCCCGGTGAACCTGACGCGCCTGTTCAGCATCACCAGCCTGGACAGCCATCCGGAGCTGCAATACACGCCGTTCACCCCGCAGATTCCGAAACTGCTGCAAAACAGCGAAAACATCTTCAGCGTGGTCAGCAAGCAAGACATTCTGCTGCTGCACCCGTTCGAGTCGTTCACCCCGGTGGTCGATCTGTTGCGCCAGGCCGCCAAGGACCCCCATGTCCTGGCCGTGCGCCAGACCCTCTACCGCAGCGGTGCCAACTCGGAAATCGTCGATGCGCTGGTGGACGCCGCGCGTAACGGCAAGGAAGTCACGGTGGTGATCGAGCTGCGTGCGCGGTTCGACGAAGAGTCCAACCTGCAACTGGCCAGCCGCCTGCAAGCGGCCGGTGCGGTAGTGATCTATGGCGTGGTGGGCTTCAAGACCCACGCCAAGATGATGCTGATCCTGCGCCGCGAGGCCGGTGAGATCGTGCGTTACGCGCACCTGGGCACCGGTAACTATCACGCCGGCAACGCTAAGCTCTACACCGACTACAGCTTGCTGACTTCCGACGACGCGCTGTGCGAAGACGTCGGCAAACTGTTCAGCCAGTTGATCGGCATGGGCAAGACGCTGCGCATGAAAAAGCTGCTGCATGCGCCGTTCACCCTGAAGAAGGGCATGCTCGACATGATTGCCCGCGAGACCCAGTTCGCCATCGACGGCAAGCCGGCGCACATCATCGCCAAGTTCAACTCGCTGACCGATCCGAAGATCATCCGCGCGCTGTACAAGGCCAGCCAGTCCGGCGTGCGTATCGACCTGGTGGTGCGTGGCATGTGCTGCCTGCGCCCGGGCATTGCCGGGGTGTCCCACAATATCCACGTGCGTTCGATCATCGGCCGCTTCCTGGAGCACACGCGGGTGTTCTACTTCCTCAATGGCGGTGAAGAGCAGATGTTCCTCTCCAGCGCCGACTGGATGGAGCGCAACCTCGACAAGCGTGTGGAGACCTGCTTCCCGGTGGAAGGCAAGAAGCTGATCATGCGGGTCAAGAAAGAGTTGGAGAGTTATCTGACCGATAACACCCACAGCTGGAGCCTGCAGTCCGATGGGCGCTACGTGCGCAACACCCCGACGGGCAACCAGAACCCGCGCAGTGCCCAGGCCACGTTGCTGGAGCGGTTGGGCAGCCCGTTGCTGGCGGTTCGCTGATATCGACTAGACCTACATCTCTCACTGGGAAATCGGACAGGACCGTCAGATTTCCCAGGTTGGGGATCCCATGCTCCCGTTCCTAGACTGACCTTGGGCTATCAGACGATAGCCTGTACAGGGCAGTTAAGGAGTTTTCGATGGTGGGATCAGGCATAGGTATCGGGTTCGGAACTGCGGGGCTATTCGAGGCGCTGGCCTTGCCGCCGAAGGGCTACCGCAGTGCACAGGCCATGGCGTCCGATATGGCTGGGGCGGTAGTCACTTCAGAGTCCCTGGTGCGGGACTCATTAAAAAGTATTGCCAACATCGATCAGGGTCTGCAGGGCGGCAATGCCTTTGTGCAGGTTAACCCCGATGCGCGTGAACAGGCTCGGGCGCGTGACCAGGAGCGAGCCAGCGGTACCGTGCGCGGTTTTTTGCACGGCGTGCCGATTGCCCTGAAAGATGTCTTCGAAACCAGTGGGAAAATGCACACCAGTGCCGGTTCCCGTGCGCTGGTCGGCTCACCGACGAGCAAAAACGCCAAGGTTGTGGATAACTTGCTCAAGGCCGGGGCCGTGATCGTGGGCAAGACCAATATGAGCGAACTGTCCAACTTCCGCTCCAGCGTGCCGGTGGATGGCTGGAGCTCCCGTGGTGGGCAAACGCTTAACCCCCATCGGCTGGGAGGGCAGGTGGCAGGGTCCAGTTCGGGATCGGCGGTGGCGGTCGCCCAGGGGCTTGTGCCGCTGGCATTGGGCATCGAGACCAATGGCTCGGTGATTGCCCCGGCGGCCTACAACGGCGTGGTCGGTTTGAAAACCACGGCCGGGCTGGTGAGTACCGAAGGGGTGATGACCAGTTCAAAACTGGACGCGGTGGGCACCTTTACGCGCAACGTGCGCGATGCTGGCGAAGCGCTCAATGCCATGACCGAAACAACGGCCTACACCGCCGGGCTCACACCGGATGCCTTGCAGGGCAAGCGCATTGGCTACACGCCGCTGCCGGTGCTGTCGCCTGAAGACGCCAGGGACCCGGCCCTGCGCGCGGACCGGAAGCACTTCGAAGACGCGATCGCGATGCTCGGGGCCAAGGGGGCAGTCATGGTGCCGATAGGCAGGCTGGACGCGGGTGTCTCACGTGAGGCTTACGATCAATACAGTGACGCGCTGCTGGCCGGGATCAAGCAAAACCTGAACAGCTACCTGGCCGGCCGGGAAGGCCTGCCAGTGAAGTCGCTGGCTGAACTGATTGCCTTCAACGAGCGCGACAAGCAAGCCGGGGAACCGGACCAGGCGTTGCTGGAGCACATCAACAGCCTGGACGTGACGGATGAGCAGCGCGAGCAACTGTGGGCGGCCGTTCTGCCGATTTTCAAAGGCACCCTCGACAAGCCGCTGAGCGAACACCGCCTCGATGCCATCGTGTCGAACTTTCGCGCCGACAGTTACTACTTTGCCGCCGCCGCCGGTTACCCCGGCATCTCGGTGCCCTCGGGCATGGATGATGAGGGTATGCCGACCGCGCTGCACTTTTACGGTACGGGCAACAGTGAAGCCACACTGCTCGCGGTCGCCTATGGTTATGAACAGGCCACGCAGGCTATCCGTGAGCCGGCGTTCCTGCCGGGGGCGCCGGTGTCGTCCGAGAGCGTCTAGGGGTTAGCGCACATTCAGGCTGAAGCCCACTCGCGTCAGCCACTCGGCTTCCTGGGCGAAATCCGCCTGGGTCAGTTGGTTCTCGTCCAGCCAGCCTTTAGGGAACACCACATCCAGGCTGTCGCCGTTGGCGCGCAGGGTGACTTGCGGCATCTGCTGAGTGCCGCGAATGTGGTGGAACAGGATCGCAAAGCGCAGCAGGGCACACAGGCGAATCAGCTTGATGCCCTCGGCGCCGAACTCGGCGAACTTGTCCCTGGGGATGTTACGGCGATGGCCGCGCACCAGCAGCGCCAGCATCTGCTGATCCTCGCGGGAAAACCCTGCCAGGTCGGAGTGTTCGATCAGGTACGCGCCGTGTTTGTGGTAATGGTAGTGGGCGATATCCAGCCCTACTTCATGGACCTTGGCGGCCCAGCCCAGCAGTTCACGCCAGACCCCGTCTTCCAGTTCCCAATCTGCAGCGACCTGGTCGAAGGCATGCAACGCTTTGCGCTCGACCCGCGCCGCCTGTTCCAGGTCGACGTGGTAACGCTCCATTAGCGAGCCCAGGGTGCGTTCACGCACGTCTTCGTGGTGATGGCGACCCAGCAGGTCGTAGAGCACGCCTTCACGCAGGGCGCCATCGCAATGGTCCATGCGTTGCAGTTCGAGGGCGTCGAAGATGGCTTCGAGGATTGCCAGGCCTGCAGGGAAGATGGTCCGGCGGTCGGGCTTGATGCCGTCGAAGTCGATCTTCTCGGCATCCCCAAGTTTGAACAGCTTGCGCTTGAGCCAGGCCAGGCCTTCGGCATTCACCTCACCGGTGCCATGGCCGCCGGCCTTCAGGGCCAGGCCGATGGCGCGGATAGTGCCGGATGAGCCGATGGCTTCATCCCAGGTCAGGCGGTGCAGGGCGTGTTCGATGCTCATGATCTCCAGCCGCGCCGCCGTGTACGCCTGGGCGTAGCGGGCCGGGGTGATCTTGCCGTCCTTGAAATAGCGCTGGGTGTAGCTGACGCAACCCATTTGCAGGCTTTCGCGCAGCAACGGCTCGAAGCGCTGGCCGATGATGAACTCGGTGCTGCCGCCGCCAATGTCGGCCACCAGGCGCTTGCCGGGGGTGTCGGCCAGGGTGTGGGAGACGCCGAGGTAGATCAGGCGTGCTTCTTCACGGCCGGAAATCACTTCTACCGGGTGCCCGAGGATCTCCTCGGCACGGCGGATGAATTCGCCGCGGTTACGCGCTTCGCGCAACGCGTTGGTGCCGACGATGCGCACGGCGCCCTGGGGCATGCCGTTGATCAGTTGGGCAAAACGCTTGAGGCAATCGAGCCCGCGCTGCATGGATTCTTCGTTGAGCTTGCGCTCGTCGTCGATTCCGGCAGCCAGTTGTACCTTTTCGCCGAGCCGCTCAAGGATGCGGATCTCACCGTTCTGGGCCTTGGCCACGACCATGTGAAAGCTGTTGGAGCCCAGGTCGATGGCGGCGATCAGGGACAGATTCTTGGCTTGGGATTGCGGCATGGGTAGGGGATCTCGGTCGATAACCTCGCCATCGTGCCACGATCAAACGCTGACGCCAACGCGTAGTGCGCAGAGGAGTTCTCCTACGGAGGTTCGGGACGCAGGTTTGTAGGGAATGTAGGGGGGCTCCATTGGTTCCTTGTAATTATTCCGTAGGATCTATGGGAAACAGTAGAATTTCAAAATTTGGAAACTTCTCTTGATTTAACCTACATCTTAAGAACAGTTATACCCATTGGTTATTTGTTTGGTACTACTCTTAAGCTTGGTTAAGGCGACGATTGTTTTTTATTGTTCTGACAGTAATTAGGGTATTGTCTTATTCTTTAGTGGGGTGCATGCGGGAGAGACTGTCGCTCGGCAATTCTGCCTTGGTGTTATTTATTTACAGCTCATTTGTCACGGATGGCGGGATGTTGGGCAATGCAATTGCCCGGGTAGGAATAAAGGCACCTGATAACTTCTAGTGACAGGTTCAGCATGAAAAAAATATCTGGTTTGGTAATGGGTGTTGTCTGTTTGGCCGCAAGCGTGGTTGCACACGCCGATACAAGTGGTTCGGGGAACTTGAGGGTCATTGGTACTATCAAGCCAGCGCCCTGCACGGTCAGTATCAGCAGCGGCGTCATTGATTATGGTCAGATCAGTGCAGCTTCTATCTTGCCAAATGCTTTCAACCCCTTGCAGGAGAAAACCCTGCCGCTGTCCGTGAACTGCGGCACCGCGGCTACGCAGATGGCGCTGTCGGTATCTGACACGCAGGCGGCCAGCACCGTTGCGGGTATCCTGGGAACCGGCTTCGCTGAATCCCAGAACTTTGGCCTGGGTGCGGTGGATGGCCGGCGTACCGGTGGCTATTCGGTCAGGCTTTCGAACCTGTCCAGCGCCGGTGCCAGCCTGCTACCGCTCAAAAGGACCAGCTCTGTCGCAGCCTGGATGTATAGCGCCGATGGCCGGGTCGACAAGTTCCCGTACCAGCACTCCTGGAGCCGCACCACCAGCCCGGTTCCAGCACTGGTCAACGTTGTCAGCGGCACGATCAACGTCAAGGCCGTCATCAACCGGGGCAGCGCCCTGGACCTGAGCAAGGATGTTCCTTTGAACGGCCTTGCCACCTTAGTCGTTACTCGTATCTAAACAGGTAGTAAATCCGCACTGCAGTCGTAACTAGCTGTTGCGACTGCGTGCGGGCTGCTTACAGTTCTGGGTGTATTGACGGTCTCTTAAATTGTGTGTGGGTAGAACTTGATGAGTTTTCTTTTCAATACAGTTGCTGCCCTGCTAGGGGGCGTAAGTCTTTCTCTGCTACTACATGGCAACGTACTGGCTGACGGTATGGAGCCTGAAACATCTGTTGTAATTCTTTATGAAGAAAATGGCGAAGCGACTATTAATGTCAAGAATACCGATGCCGGTCCGGCTTTATTACATTCGGTCATTCAAAATCTTGCTGAAGACCCGGAACCATTATTGATTGTTACGCCGCCAATTGCGCGCGTGGAACCTGGCGAAACACAACTAGTGCGCTTTATCGCAACCCTCAAGGAACCACTCAAGACTCAACGCTTGAAGCGGGTCACTTTTGAAGGGATTCCCCAGGCCAGGGCCGAAGGGCGTGCGACCATTGGTATCACCATTCGCCAGGACCTGCCGCTGATCCTGCACCCCCAGGGTTTGCCGCGGCTTGAAGAGCCCTGGAAGTTGCTCAAGTGGACCCTGCAAGGCAATCGCCTGGCCGTGCAGAACGACAGTGCCTACGTTGTCCGCCTGGGTTTACAGGTGCAGCTGCTGCCGGCCAAGCGCCCGGCAATATTGTCGCGCACCTATGTGCTGCCTGGCGAAACGCTGTGGACCACGGTCGAGGGCAATGTCGCAGGGGTCAATGCCGTCGAGATTCAACCGGCGACGGTCTACGGCTATTCGACCTCCGTCTACCAGGCTCCCGTTGCTGTCGAGGCGGGTTGATCGAGCTATGAGAACTGTCGATAAAGCCGGTTGTTTCAATCAGTCCGCATCGTTCTTCCGGGCCCCGGGCTCCCTGGCGTATGGCTCGGGCATTGTCATCGGGCTGGCCTCACTGTGCAGCGGGCCTGCCCATGCCTTGGAGCTGGGAGAGGGGTTTGATCTTGCCGTACTCTCTGCGAACGGTATTGACCCGAAGGTTGCCCATTATTTTCGCAGTGCGGCGCGCTTTCGCGAGGGCGTCCATGTGGTCGGGTTGAGGGTCAACGGCAACCCACTGGGCTTGGTGGAAGCGCGTTTCGACTATGAAGGGCAGCTGTGTTTCACCCCCGGCCTGCTGGAAAAGGCCGGGCTGCGCGTCCCGGCGACCGTCACTCGGCAGGGCATCGCGCGCGATCAGGCGTGCCATGATTTTGTCGGTGAGTACCCGGCGACCCTTGTGCGGCTGAGCCCTGGTAGCGATGAAGTCTCCCTGGTGGTGCCCACCCAGTCGATGCGCGAATTTGAATGGGGCGGGGGCAATGCTTCCCAGGGTGGCATGGCGGCCTTGTTCAACTACGACGTGCAGGGTTTTGAGGATCATTTCAACAGTGGCTCTTCTCGCTCCGTCTCCGCCTATACCGAGGCGGGGTTCAACCTGGGCAACTGGATTGTGCGCAGTCGCCAGTTTTATATCTCCGATAATGGCAAGGCCAGCAGCGAGCATGTGAACGCCTACGCCCAGCGTGATTTCGCGGGCCTGCGCTCGACCTTCCAGGTGGGTCAGATCTCCAGCAACAACCCGGTGTTCGGCGGGCTGCAGCTCTCCGGCCTGCAACTGTTCCCCGATGGGCAGTCGCGCGCGGCCGGCGGCAGCGCGGTGGTGGTCGAAGGGCTGGCTCGCAGCCCGTCCAGGGTTGAGGTGCGCCAGTCAGGGGTGTTGATCCATACCACCCTGGTACCGGAAGGCCCTTTTTCCCTGACTGACCTGCCGTTGCTCAATGGCACCAGCGACCTGGAGGTAAACGTGATTGGCACCCGTGGCGGTGGGCACAGCTTCAGGGTACCAGCGGCGTCCTTTGGCGCGAGTGTGCCGGTGGTGCCGGGCTACTTCTTTTCCATGGGCAAGGTGCGGGGCGCAACGCTGGGCGAGCGGGAGCCCCCGGTGGTGGCGATGGCCAGTGGTACCTGGGGCCTTGGGCGCAGTTCTTCACTGGGCTTTGGCCTATTGAGCACTGACGAGTACCAGGCTGCGGGCGGAACATGGAGCAGCGTTTTTTTCCAGCGGCTGGCAGTGGGCGGGCGTCACAACCTGTCTCGCGATGGTTCAGGCAATGTCAGCGGCGCTCGCAGCTCCATTTCATTGAGTAGCCCGCTGTCTGCCAGCCTTGAGGCCAACCTCAGTGCTACACGCCAGACACGGGGGTATCGCGAAGTCACGGAAGCCGGGCTGTCGAGCGCCCGCGACGACCTGGACGCGCGCTTCAAGAACCAATACACCCTGGGCCTGAGCTGGGCTGACCCGCTGTTGGGTGGCTTCTCCATCAGCTACTCGCACAGTGCGCAATTTGACGGGCAATCGGCTGAACATGTCTTTGCCTCCTGGAACCGAGACTTCAGTGGCACCCAGGTGTCGTTGATCGCCGACTCCCGGGTGGGTGGGGCTCGACCGCGCAAGGAGCGGAATATCCGCCGCCACGAGCGCAATGATGCTCTCGAGACAGGGCTGTCGCTGCGGTTGCAAGTCACCATGCCATTTGGCGGCGAACGTCGTGTCACTTCCTATGCCAGCCGGCGCGGGGGCGAGGTGGAGTTCGGCAGCGCGTTCAGTGATCGGGTGAACGACTATGTGAATTATGAGGTGGGTGTTGCCCGGGAGCAGACGAGTGGTGATCAGTCGGTTCAAGGCCGGGTAAATGCCATACCGCGTTACACCCAGGTTGGCTTGGGCATGCGTCGCGACTCTTTCAGTACCAGCTACACCGGGCAATTGCAGGGCGGCGTGGTGGCCCATGAACGCGGTGTGACGTTCTCGCCCTACGCCGTCCAGGACACCTTTGGCATCGTCTCGGTGGGCGATGTTGGCGCGGTCAAGGTCGCGACCCCCCAGGGCCCGGTCTGGACCGATTATCGCGGGCAGGCGGTGATCGCCGGTTTGCCGGCCTACCTCAACAGTAACGTTGAGGTGCAGACCCACTCCCTGCCCAAGCGTGTCGACCTGAAAAACGGCACCAAGGCACTCACGGCGGGTCGTGGATCCTTCAATACCGTTGATTTCGAGGTGGTGAAAGTGCGCCGCCTGCTGCTGGAAGTGCGTGACGAGCAAGGGCGCCCCTTGCCTCAAGGGGCCTCGGTATTCGGCCCGGACAATGCCTTCCTGACCAGCGTGGTGGGTGAGGGCATGGTGTTCCTGAACAATCTGGACGAGTCGCAAACCCTGAGCGTCTCCCTGCCGGATTCAACCTCCTGTGTATTGCAACTCAACCCTGAGCCAGAAACCGATGACGACAAACTCTACGAAACAGGTTCGGCAGTCTGCCGTGCGCAGTGAATCCCTGAACCTCCTTGGGCCTGGCCTCGCTCTGTGCAGCGTGCTGCTGTGGGCGGGGCTGATGCCGGGGGAAGCGCTGGCGGGTGAATGCCGTATGTCCTTGAGCCAGCCCCGGGTCGACTACGGTTTGATCCGCAGCGCGGAGCGGGCGGGAGACCAGTTGGCCCTGGGGAAACGCACGCTGCAACTGAACATCGCCTGTGCCGAGTCGGCACCCATGGCCCTGCGTTTCACGGGGGTGTCTGCCGGGTCGAAAGGCTTTCGGTTCGGCCGCCAAGGCTATTTCACCCTGAGCCTGCAGCATCCTCAGGTGGATGGGCAGGCGGTGGAGTTGCGGGTGTCGGGAGAGCCGCCAAGCGGACAGTTGTTGCCCGGCCAGACGCTGGTCGCACGGGCAGGCGGCGCCCCGATACACGGGCGCCGATTTACAGCGCTGGTGAACATCGAGACCTTTGTGCCAGCGGTCGGGCTGGCAGTGCGTGACGAAACGGCCTTCGAGGGGCAGGGCAGTTTCGAATGGGTACCCGGCGCCTGAAGCCTCAGCCTGGTTGTTCCACCGAGCCTATAAAGTTAGCCAATTCGGGCGTGCGCGGTTGGGCAAACAGGACGTTCGGGTCGCCGACTTCATGCACCTTGCCCTGATGCATGAACACCAGCTTGTCGCCGACCTCACGGGCAAAGCGCATTTCATGGGTGACCATGATCAGGGTCATGCCGTCCTTGGCCAGTTGGCGCACCACGCTGAGGACTTCATTGACCAGTTCAGGGTCCAGCGCCGAGGTGATTTCATCGCACAGCAACACCTTGGGCGACATCGCCAGCGCGCGGGCGATCGCCACCCGTTGCTGCTGGCCGCCGGACAGGCGATCGGGGAATGCATCGAACTTTTCCCCCAGGCCGACCCGCTCCAGCATCTGCCGGGCCAGCTCCGCAGCCTTGGCCTTGGCGACTTTTTGCACGACCTGGGGCGCGAGCATGACGTTTTCACCCACGGTCAAATGGGGGAACAGGTTGAATTGCTGGAACACCATGCCGACTTTTTGCCGCAGGCTGCGCAGGTCGGCGCGGGCCGCGTCGAGGTATTCGCCGTCGACCTCAATCACCCCGTCGTTGATCGACTCCAGGCCGTTGAGGGTGCGCAGTAGCGTGGATTTTCCCGAGCCGCTGCGGCCGATGATTGCCACCACCTGGCCTTCCTCGATACTCAAGTCGATGCCCTTGAGCACATGGTGATCGCCGTAATACTTATGCAGCGCGGATATTCTAAGCAGAGGCATGCAGTCTCCTTTCCAGGTAGCGGGCACTGAGGGACAAGGGGTAGCAGAGCAGGAAGTAACCGAGCGCCACCAGGCCGTAGACCATGAAGGGCTCGAAGGTGGCATTGGCGAGCATGCCGCCGGTCTTGGTCAGTTCGGTGAAGCCGATGATCGAGGTCACCGCTGTGCCCTTGACCACCTGCACCGAGAACCCCACCGTCGGCGCCACGGCAATTCGCAGGGCCTGGGGCAATATCACGTAGCGCAGTTGCTCATAAGGGTTGAGGGCCAGGCTGGCGGAGGCTTCCCACTGCCCGTGGGCGATGGAGTCGACACAGCCGCGCCAGATCTCGGCCAGGTAGGCACTGGTAAACAGGGTCAGGGCAATCGCGGCGGCCAGCCACGGCGAGATATCAATCCCCAGCAAGGCGATGCCGAAAAACACCAGGAACAGTTGCATCAGCAGCGGTGTGCCCTGGAACAGTTCGATATAGGTCCGGGCAATATTGCGCGGTAGCGCCTTTTTGCTGATGCGCAGGGTCATCACCAGCAGGCCAATCAGCCCGCCGCCGACAAACGCCACCAGCGACAGCAGCAGGGTCCATTGCAGGCCGGTCAGCAGGTTGCGCACGATGTCCCAGAACGAAAAATCACTCATCGGCTGTTCCTCATCACATAGCGGCGACCGATCCAATTGAGCAACTGGCGGATCATCAACGCCATGCACAGGTACACCAGCGTGGTCAGGGCATAGGTTTCAAAGGCGCGGAAATTGCGCGATTGAATAAAGTTGGCGGCAAAACTCAACTCTTCAGTGGCGATCTGCGAGCACACCGCCGAGCCAAGCATCACGATGATGATCTGGCTGCTCAGGGCCGGCCAGACCTTGCCCAGCGCCGGCAGCAGCACCACATGGCGGAACGCTTCGAAGCGGGTCATCGCCAGCGCTGCCGCGGCCTCCAGTTGGCCACGAGGGATCGCCTGGATCCCGGCGCGGATGATCTCCGTGGAATAGGCCCCCAGGTTGATCACCATCGCCAGTACTGCGGCCTGCCATTCGGAAATCTGTACCCCCAGTGAAGGCAGGCCGAAGAAGATAAAGAACAACTGCACCAGAAACGGCGTGTTGCGAATCAACTCGACATACACCCCGAAGAGCCAGCAGAACGGCTGGATTTTCCATGCCCGCACCACGGCGCCGACGATGCCCAGGGCCACGCCGAGGAGGGCGCCGATGGCTGTCAGCTCCAGGGTGAACAGCGCGCCGCGCAACAACAGGTCGGTATTGGCCAGCACCGGCACAAAGTCGAATTGATAGGCCATCAATCAGCTCCGCTTCAGAGATCGGCAGGCAATGGTTCTTTGAGCCACTGCATCGCGTTCTTTTGCAGGCTGCCGTCAGCCTTGGCGGCGACCAGGATCTGGTTGACCTTCTCCAGCAGTGCCGGCTCGTTTTTGTTCACGCCGACATATACCGGCGAATCCTTGAGTTTGACTTTCAACGCCGGTACCCGCTTGGGGTTGCGCTCGCTGATCGCCACCATCACCACGTTGCCACTGGCGATCAGGTCCACCTGGCCGGCGAGGTAGGCGGCGATGGTCGAGTTGTTATCCTCGAAGCGCTTGATCGTGGCTTCCTTGGGTGCGACGGCGCTCAACTCGATATCTTCGATGGCACCGCGGGTCACGCTGATGGTCTTGCCCTTGAGATCGTCCAGGGTCGCAATCGCCGCGTCAGGCGGGCCGAACACGGCGAGATAGAACGGCGCGTAGGCCTTGGAGAAGTCGATGACCTTCTCGCGATCCGGGTTCTTGCCCAGGCTGGAAATCACCAGGTCCACTTTGCCGGTGGTCAGGAACGGGATGCGGTTGGTGCTGTTGACCGGGGTCAGTTCCAGTTTGACCTTGAGCTGCTCGGCCAGCAGTTTGGCGGTGTCGATGTCCAGGCCGCGCGGCTTCATATCGGGGCCGACCGAGCCGAAGGGCGGGAAGTCCTGAGGCACCGCGACCTTGAGGGTGCCACGGGCGACGATATCGTCCAGGCCATTGGCCTGGGCTGGCGTCTGGCTGAGCATCAGGCTGGCAAACAAGGCAGTGAGCAGGGCGCTGCAACGCTTGGTCATGGCAACTCTCCGAAAAGGGCGAAGGGATTTTCTGAGTCTTGCCAGTGCACAGCCCATGCCATGCCGCGCCAAAGCGGCTGCAAGGCAGGGTTTTACAGGTGTATAGCGGTCTTACTGGTCTGAACAGTCAGAAGCGATTGCGCACCCTTTTCGAGCGCCCGCAAAACCCGGCGAGCCCCTTTGGGGCGTGGCTTGCCGGCCAGCGAGAATAGATTTACAACTAGCCTCACTGTTGACCGAAATCTTGAGTTTTTTATGAATTCCATCGCCCAAGCCGTACCGGAAGCGGCTTTGCAAGCCATCCGCAAACTGATCAAGCAACGGGGCTTCGGGCCAGGTGATGCACTGCCTTCCCAGCGCGACCTGGCATTGCAGTTGGGGGTCAGTCGGGCCTCGTTGCGCGAGGCCTTGTCTTCGCTCAGTGCGCTTGGGCTGGTCAGCGTGCAGCCGGGCAAAGGCGTGTTTGTGCAAGCGCCACCGACGGTCGACATGAGCGGGGTGGCCTGGCCCTTTACGGCGCAGGCCAGCCCCCTGGATATCTTCCAATTGCGTTATGCCCTGGAGGGCTTTGCGGCGGGGCTGGCGGCCATGACCCTGACCACCGAGGAACTGGATGGGCTCGAAGACAATGTCCAGGCCATGCGCCGGGAACTCAAGGCCGGGGATTTCGAGGCCGCTGCGCGGCTGGACTTCGCGTTCCACCAGCGCATCCTGTTGGCCAGTGGCAATCAGGCGATGATGAGCATCCTCAGCGCCAGTGCCGAGGTGTTTCTGGAAAGTCAGAAGCTACCGTTCATCCGACCGGAACGGGCGATGGAAACCTGGCAGGAGCATCGCAAGATCCTCCGGGCCCTGGCCCGGCGCAGCAGCGCGGCGGCGCACAAAGCTATGCAGGAGCACGTGCGTAACGCTGCGTTGCGCACGGGAATAGCCTTTGTGACTCCGACGGCCTCTTGAACCCGCCATATCCAAAATGATGACGCTCCATAGCAAGAGTCAATCAGCAGCGGCTTCCTGAACGCAGGAAGGGCGGCTATGATGGGCAACGTTTTTTTTGCTTACAACCCGGAGACATCCATGAGCAACGATCTTATCAAGCACGTCACCGACGCGACCTTTGAGGCCGAAGTACTGCAGGCCCAGGGCCCGGTGCTGGTTGACTACTGGGCTGAGTGGTGCGGTCCTTGCAAAATGATCGCTCCGGTCCTGGACGACATCGCAACCACCTACGAAGGCAAACTGACCATTGCCAAGCTGAACATCGACGAGAACCAGGAAACCCCGGCCAAGCATGGCGTGCGTGGTATCCCGACGCTGATGCTGTTCAAGAACGGCAACGTCGAAGCGACCAAGGTCGGCGCACTGTCCAAGTCGCAATTGGCTGCATTCCTCGACGCCAACATCTAAGCGTCGTCAAAAAGCCCCGCAAATTGCGGGGCTTTTTCGTAAAGCAGGGCTAGACGCTCTGAAATTCAGGTGGTACATTCGGCCCCGCACTGGTTTCTCCACTGCCCCCTGCAAGCCGTCGCCGACGCATTCCTTTCGATTAGTACGCGATCCTGTCGCCTTCTCTGCGGCGCGGCCTCATTAAGCCAAAAGCTTAATTCCCCCCCTCTATAAATGATTACGTCATTCCTATATGAATCTGACTGAACTCAAGCAAAAGCCGATTACCGACCTGCTCCAACTGGCCGAAGAAATGGGCATAGAAAATATGGCCCGTTCGCGCAAGCAGGACGTGATTTTCTCCCTGCTGAAAAAGCACGCGAAAAGCGGCGAGGAAATCTCCGGTGATGGCGTGCTGGAGATTCTCCAGGACGGCTTCGGCTTCCTTCGCTCTGCAGACGCGTCCTATCTCGCCGGCCCAGACGATATCTATGTCTCGCCGAGCCAGATCCGTCGCTTCAACTTGCGCACCGGTGACACCATCGTTGGCAAGATCCGCCCTCCAAAGGAAGGCGAGCGTTACTTCGCCCTGCTCAAGGTCGACACGATCAACTTCGATCGTCCTGAGAACGCGAAGAACAAGATTCTCTTCGAGAACCTGACGCCGCTGTTCCCGACCGTGCGCATGAAGATGGAAGCCGGTAACGGTTCCACCGAAGACCTGACCGGTCGTGTGATCGACCTGTGCGCTCCGATCGGCAAAGGCCAGCGTGGCCTGATCGTCGCACCGCCGAAAGCCGGTAAGACCATCATGCTGCAGAACATTGCAGCGAACATCGCGCGTAACAATCCCGAAGTTCACCTGATCGTGCTGCTGATCGATGAGCGTCCGGAAGAAGTCACCGAAATGCAGCGCACCGTGCGCGGCGAAGTGGTTGCCTCGACGTTCGATGAGCCGCCAACCCGCCACGTGCAGGTTGCCGAAATGGTGATCGAGAAGGCCAAGCGCCTGGTCGAACACAAGAAGGACGTGGTGATCCTGCTCGACTCCATCACCCGTCTGGCCCGTGCCTACAACACCGTGATCCCGAGCTCCGGCAAGGTATTGACCGGTGGTGTCGATGCCCACGCCCTGGAGAAGCCGAAACGTTTCTTCGGCGCCGCGCGTAACATCGAAGAAGGCGGCTCGCTGACCATTATCGCCACCGCGCTGGTTGAAACCGGCTCGAAGATGGACGAAGTGATCTACGAAGAGTTCAAGGGTACCGGCAACATGGAACTGCCTTTGGACCGTCGCATCGCTGAAAAGCGTGTGTTCCCGGCCATCAACATCAACCGCTCCGGCACCCGCCGCGAAGAGTTGCTGACCGCTGACGACGAACTGCAGCGCATGTGGATCCTGCGCAAGCTGCTGCACCCGATGGACGAAGTGGCAGCCATCGAGTTCCTGATCGACAAGCTGAAAACCACCAAGACCAACGACGAGTTCTTCCTGTCGATGAAACGTAAGTAATACGACGTTTCAGGTCCGAAAGAATGGCGCCCCCAGGGGCGCCATTTTTTTGCCTGAAATCTTTAACCACAGCTGGTGGGCAATTGCGCCGTCGATAGGGCTGCCAGCCGCCCTCAGAGCAGGTACGATGTACGCCTATTTTACGGGTGGCATGGTTAATGAAATTCAAGGATCTTCGGGATTTCGTGCAGCAACTTGAGCAGCGCGGAGAGTTGAAACGTATTCAGGTGCCGGTTTCCCCGGTCCTGGAAATGACTGAGATTTGCGACCGCACCCTGCGTAACAAGGGGCCGGCGCTGCTGTTCGAAAACCCCACAGGCTTTGATATCCCCGTGCTGGGCAACCTGTTCGGCACGCCCGACCGGGTGGCGTTCGGCATGGGGGCCGAGTCGGTCAGCGAACTGCGCGAGATCGGCAAGCTGCTGGCCTTCCTCAAGGAGCCCGAGCCGCCCAAGGGCCTGAAGGACGCGTGGTCGAAGCTGCCGATCTTCCGCAAGATCATTGCCATGGCGCCCAAGGTGGTCAAGGACGCGGTCTGCCAGGAAGTGGTCATCGAAGGCGATGATGTCGACCTGGCGATGCTCCCGGTGCAGACCTGCTGGCCCGGCGACGTCGGCCCGCTGATCACCTGGGGCCTGACCGTCACCAAAGGCCCGAACAAGGACCGCCAGAACCTGGGGATCTACCGTCAGCAAGTGATTGGCCGCAACAAGGTGATCATGCGCTGGCTGAGCCACCGTGGCGGCGCCCTCGACTTCCGTGAGTGGTGCGAGAAGCACCCCGGCCAGCCGTTCCCGGTTTCCGTGGCCCTGGGGGCCGACCCGGCCACCATCCTCGGCGCCGTGACGCCGGTGCCCGACAGCCTGTCCGAATACGCCTTCGCCGGCCTGTTGCGCGGCAATCGCACCGAACTGGTGAAATGCCGTGGCAACGACCTGCAAGTGCCGGCCACCGCCGAAATCATCCTCGAAGGCGTGATTCATCCGGGCGAGATGGCCGATGAAGGCCCTTACGGCGATCACACCGGCTACTACAATGAAGTCGACAGCTTCCCGGTGTTCACCGTCGAGCGCATCACCCACCGGGTCAAACCGATCTACCACAGCACCTACACCGGCCGGCCGCCGGATGAGCCGGCGATTCTCGGCGTGGCGCTGAACGAGGTATTCGTACCGATCCTGCAGAAGCAGTTCCCGGAAATCACCGACTTCTACCTGCCGCCCGAGGGCTGCTCGTACCGCATGGCCATCGTGACCATGAAGAAGTCGTATCCGGGCCATGCCAAGCGCGTGATGCTCGGTGTGTGGTCGTTTTTGCGACAGTTCATGTACACCAAGTTCGTTATTGTCACCGACGACGACATCAACGCCCGGGACTGGAACGACGTGATCTGGGCGATTACCACGCGCATGGACCCCAAGCGCGATACGGTGATGATTGATAACACACCCATCGACTATCTCGACTTCGCCTCGCCGGTGTCGGGCCTGGGTTCGAAGATGGGCCTGGATGCCACCCATAAATGGCCGGGTGAAACCACCCGTGAGTGGGGCCGGGTGATCGTCAAGGATGAAGCCGTGACGGCGCGTGTCGATGCGATGTGGAAAGAATTGGGAATAGATTGATGCGTGTAACCCTGCAACCTTCCGGCGCGGTCCTCGACTTGCAGCCGGGCGAGCGGATTCTTGAAGGTGCGCGGCGCCTGGGCTACGACTGCCCGCAGGCGTGCCGTAACGGTGTGTGCCATGTGTGCGCGGCGCTGTTGGTCGAGGGCCGGGTGCAACAGGCCGGCGAGGTGCGTGACCATGGCGAGTTCTACACCTGCATCGCCGAGCCGCTGGAGGATTGCATCGTGCTGTGGGATGGCGTGCTTGCGCCGGGGGAGTTGCCGGTGCGCACGCTGGCCTGCCAGTTGAGCGAGTGCGTGGAGCTGGGTGGCGATGTGTGGCGCGTGCGCCTGCGGGCCCCGGCCGGCAAAGCGGTGCGTTACCACGCTGGTCAGTACCTGATGATCGAGCGCGAAAACGGCGAGAAGTCGGCGTTTTCCCTGGCCTCGGCGCCCCACGCCGGGCGCGAGCTGGAATTGCATGTGCTGGTACGCGAAGACAGCGCCCGCAGCCTGATCGAGCAGTTGCAGCGTAACCAGATGGCGCGGGTCGAGCTGCCGTTTGGCGATACCCACCTGGCCGAGCTACCCGACGGCCCGCTGGTACTGATCGCGGCCGGCACCGGCATGGCGCAGATGCACAGCCTGATCGAACATTGCCGGGCCACGGGGTTCAAGTATCCGGTGCACCTGTACTGGGGTGTGCGTCGTCCTGAGGATTTCTACCAGGTCGAACATTGGGAACAGTGGCAGCAATTGCCCAATCTGTTCCTGCACAAAGTGGTCAGCGACCTGTGTGGTTGGGAAGGGCGCTGTGGCTTGTTGCACGAGGCGGTGTGCGAAGACATAAGCGACCTCAAGGCCGTGCATGTGTATGCCAGCGGATCGCCGGCGATGATCTACGGCACGCTGGACGCGCTGGTGAATGCCGGGATGGATGCGCACCAGATGCGCGCTGACGTATTTGCCTACGCCCCTCGCTCCTGACCGCTACGAAAACATTCTCGTAAGCCGATCAAACTGTGGGAGCGGGCTTGCCCGCGATAGCGGAGTGTCAGCCAACAAATCTGGCACTGATACACCGCCATCGCGGGCAAGCCCGCTCCCACATTGAACTGTGTCTACTCAGGTGTGCGGCGTCAGAATCGCACGCCCGTGGTCACCATCGCCGCATTGAACCCCAGCAACACAAACTCCGCCGCCACCGGCCCGTAGTGCGCACCCACCGACGGAATGATCACCGGCGCCACGCCGTAGCGGTTCAGCGGGATCTTGTCGCGGTACTTGCCGCGATAGCCCTGGATCGCCCCGCCGGTCAGTTTCAGATACACCGGATAGTCGGCCATGTCGAAGCGCTTGCCGGCGTAGGCGTAGTACGAGCGTTGGCGAAACGAGTTGCGAAAGGTCGCACCGCCATACACCCACCCCGCAGCGTCATTGCGCTCCAGGCCGATCAGGTCTTGATGGTTATTGTGCTCGGGGTCCGGCGCAAAGTGCCGGGTGTAGACGCTGGTCTGGGCGTACCAGAAGCCTTTGTCGTCGTTGGCCGGCGCTTCGGCGGCCAGGGCGGTGGTGGCCTGCGCCAGGAGCAGCAGGCCGGAAAGTCGGTTTTTCATGGTGCGACCTCGATAGTCGGTGAATGCGCGGCTAAGTGGGTCGTGACGTGACGCTATTTTGAGGTCCCGTCGGGCATAAAGGCTGAACGGGCGCTGAAAATAGCGCGGTTTTGCGCGGCAAACCTGACGAAATGGGGCCTATTGCTCATGCTTTTTCATATTTTTAAAAGGTATTGATTGCAAGGGGAGCGGTATGGGGAGCGGTCGACATATTGAAGCGCTGCGCGAGGGTGCGTCGGCCCGCTACGGGTCTGACGCGGTGGCCGGGGTGATCAACCGCCAGCAGTGGCGGCAACCTGGCCCATAGTACTTTTTCGCCTTACGGTTACAGCGGCGCGTTCTATTACGGTAAAGTCGCCTATAACTGGTAGTACACAGGAGACCTAAGCGATCTGCCATGACCGTTCTCGAATCCGAACTTCTGCAATTGGCTTACCCGCCGCGGCTTGATCTGGGGCCGCAACTCACTCACGAACAATTGATGAGCTCGATGCAGGCCACCATGGGTCTGCACAAGGGTGGGCCGGTCTGGCTGTTTGCCTATGGCTCGCTGATCTGGCGCCCTGAGTGTTCGGCAACCCAGCGCCTGCGCGCCCGGGTCCATGGCTATCATCGAGGCCTGTACCTGTGGTCCCACGAGCACCGGGGTACGCCGGAGTTACCGGGGCTGGTGTTTGGCCTGGATCGCGGCGGCTCGTGCAGCGGCTTTGCTTACCGCCTGCCGGAAGATCAACTGGAGGCCTCGCTCTATGCCTTGTGGCAGCGCGAGATGCCTTACCCATCCTATCGGCCACACTGGCTCAGTTGCCGGCTTGAAGACGGCAATCAGGTGCAGGCATTGGGTTTTGTGCTGGAGCGACACCTGCCCAGCTATGCCGGTAACTTGCCCGACAGTGTGCTGAACCAGGTGTTTGCCAGCGCTTGCGGGCGTTACGGCACCACTCGCGATTATGTCGAGCAGACCGTCAACGCCCTGCGTAGCCACGCCATGCCAGACAAGAATCTGGAGGCGCGGCTCAAGCGATGTGCCAAAGGCATCGCGGCGATTAACGTGCCGAGCTGACGCTATTGGTGTGCCACAGGGTTGGGATCAGGAACGCGATGGCCAGCAGGCACGCGCCGATCAGCAGCACAAAGCCGCCGTCCCAGCCGAAGTGGTCCACGGTGTAGCCCATGGCTGCACTGGCTGCCACCGATCCGCCCAGGTAACCGAACAGGCCGGTAAAACCTGCGGCTGTACCTGCGGCTTTCTTCGGCGCCAGTTCCAGGGCCTGCAGGCCGATCAGCATCACCGGGCCGTAGATCAAAAAGCCAATGGAGAACAGCGCGATCATGTCGACCATCGGGTTGCCTGGCGGGTTGAGCCAGTACACCAGGGTCGCCACGGTCACCAGAGCCATGAACACAATGCCGGTCAGGCCACGGTTGCCACGGAAGATCTTGTCCGACATCCAGCCGCACAGCAGCGTACCGGGGATCCCCGCCCACTCGTAGAAGAAGTACGCCCAGGACGACTTGTCGACGGTGAAGTGCTTGGCTTCCTTGAGGTAGGTCGGTGCCCAGTCCAGCACGCCGTAGCGCAGCAGGTAGACGAACACGTTGGCGAAGGCGATGTACCACAGCATTTTGTTGCGCAGCACGTACTTGACGAAGATTTCCTTGGCGCTGAATTCGTCTTCGTGGCTGGCGTCGTAGCCTTCCGGGTAGTCGTTCTTGTACTTCTCGATCGGCGGCAGGCCCACCGATTGCGGGGTGTCGCGCATGGTGATGAAGGCAAACGCCGCCACTGCCAAGGCCACGGTGGCCGGGACGTAGAACGCTGCGTGCCAGTCGTTGAACCAGGCCATGCCCAGCAGGAACAGCGGGCCGATCAGACCGCCGCCGACGTTATGCGCCACGTTCCACACCGACACCACGCCGCCGCGTTCTTTCTGCGACCACCAGTGCACCATGGTCCGCCCACTTGGCGGCCAGCCCATGCCCTGGGCCCAGCCGTTGATGAACAGCAGAATGAACATCATGGTCACGCTGGAGGTTGCCCAAGGCGCGAAACCGAAAATGAACATCACCCCGGCCGATACCAGCAAGCCAAACGGCAGGAAGTAGCGCGGGTTGGAGCGGTCGGACACCAGGCCCATGAGGAACTTGGACAGGCCGTAGGCAATGGCGATTGCCGACATGGCCAGGCCCAGTTGACCACGGGTATAACCCTCGTCGATCAGGTACGGCATGGCCAGGGAGAAGTTTTTGCGCAGCAGGTAGTAACCCGCGTAGCCAAAGAAAATACCGGCGAAGATCTGCCAGCGCAGTCGTCGGTAGGTACTGTCGATCTTTTCTTCAGGCAGGGGTGCCTGGTGGGGGGCAGGACGAAAGAAAGCAAACATTCAAGAGCTCCAAATTTCTTGTTTTGACTGCGGATGCGAATGTTACAGTTTCGTTACCGAAAATAGCATCGCCTCTTATCTGCAAACACAGGAAACGGGAGTAATTGCATGTTCTTTTACGAACATGTCGCTAATAGATAAGTATGGGGCGTGATCAGATTCCTCACGGCACTTGAGATCAAATGTGGGAGCTGGCTTGCCTGCGATGGCGGTGGACCAGTTACCAAAGACGTAGCTGACCCACCGCCATCGCAGGCAAGCCAGCTCCTACACTAATTGCATTTCAAATCACTGGCGGACCTGCACGACCACCTTGCCCACTGCCTTGCGCTGCCCCAGGTCATTGATCGCCTGCGCCGCGTTGTCCAGCGGATACACCTGCGACACCAATGGCTTCAACTTCCCCTCGGCATACCAACCAAACAGCTGCTGGAAATTCGCCGCGTTATCCTGCGGCTGGCGCTGGGCAAACGAGCCCCAGAACACCCCGACCACCGCTGCGCCCTTGAGCAGCGCCAGGTTCACCGGCAGCTCGGGGATACGCCCGCTGGCAAACCCCACCACCAACAGACGGCCGTTCCAGGCAATGGCGCGGATGGCCTGGTCAAACAGATCGCCCCCTACCGGGTCGTAGATCACATCGGCACCGTTGCCATCGGTCAGGCGCTTGATCTCATCCTTGAGGTTGCTTTCGCTGTAGTTGATCAACTCATCGGCGCCCGCCGCCTTGGCCACGGCCAGCTTGTCGGCACTGCTGGCGGCGGCAATCACCCGGGCACCCATGGCCTTGCCGATCTCCACGGCAGCCAGGCCCACGCCACCGGACGCGCCCAGTACCAGCAGGGTCTCGCCAGCGGCCAGGTGGCCACGCTGCTTGAGGGCGTGCATCGAGGTGCCGTAGGTCATGCTGAAGGCGGCGGCGGTGTTGAAGTCCATGCTCGGCGGAATCGGCAGCACGTTATAGCCCGGTACCGCGACCTGCTCGGCAAAGCTGCCCCAGCCGGTCAGCGCCATGACCCGGTCGCCGACCTTCAGGTGGCTGACCTTTTCCCCGACTTCGCTGACCACCCCAGCCGCTTCGCCGCCCGGCGAGAACGGGAAGGGCGGTTTGAACTGGTACTTGCCCTCGATGATCAGCGTGTCCGGGAAATTCACCCCAGCGGCATGGACGTCCAGCAGGATCTCGTTCTTCTTGATCGCCGGGCTTTCGACGTCTTCCAACACCAGGGTTTCGGCAGGGCCGAAGGCTTTGCACAGCACGGCTTTCATCGGACTATTCCTTTTGGCGTATTGGCCGATAAGTGTAGGTGGGTAAGGTCACGGGTCAACGAGCATGCCCCGGCCTGATAAGTCGCCATAAGCTTGTGCTCTGCCTTGCTAGCGTTATGCTACTGGCAACCGAATGTGAGGAATGAACTGTGAAAGCGTGGATCCTGTTGATGCTGGCCCTGACGTTGCCGATGGCAGCCCATGCCGAAGAAGCCAAGGAAGGCGAAGCGCCGAAGGTCAGCTATTACAGCCTGACGCCGCCTTTTGTGGGCAACTATGCCCTGGATGGCGGCCCGAAACTTCGGGTGTACAAAGCGGATGTGGCCCTGCGCGTGACCGGCCCCGAAGCGGCGGCGGCGATCAAGGCCAATGAGCCATTGATCCGCAACCAACTGGTGGCGTTGTTTACCCAGCAGACTGTCGAGAGCATGGGCAGTGTCGAGGGTAAGGAAAAGTTGCGTCAGGAAGCGTTGAAGCAGACGCAGCAAGTGATGAATGACGAGACGGGCAAGCCGGTGGTTGAGGATTTGTTGTTTAACAATCTGATTATCCAGTAACGCCCATCCTGTGGGCGTCGGCTTGTTGGCGATGGGGCCTTGAAGCTATCGACGCTCACAAGACCGTCACCGTCAGCAACCCGAACTTTGGCGCCAACCTCAGGAGGGGTAGCGCCTCTGCACGATGATGATAAAGATTCAGAGGGTCGGTTGGTTTCTATTGTGGAGGTTTTTCTATCGCAAACGTTATGCTTTTGGAGACGGAAATTGTGGGGCCTCCGCCTGATCCAGGATTATCGAATATAAAAGTAAAACGATAAGTTGTTCCTTTTGAAATATGGGTATCCTCGGAGGATATCCAGCTGTGCCAATTACCGCCCTTTATAGGTACTCTTGCCAGTACCACCCCACTGGGGCATATAACTTCAAATATCGGATTTCTGCTTTGGTTGAGTCCACTAAATTTATACTGGATCGTGGAGACAAGTCCGGATGGGCGGGAGTTCAATGAGTTTGGAAAACCAGCAACTAAGTTGCTGGTTATAATAGGGCTTATATATAGATTTTCACTCTTTTTCTATCCGTTCGCCATACTCCATCGGGGGGCGCGTCGAAGACAAAGTAGAACTCGAATGTGTCTACTGTGTTAGATGTTGTGTATTTTGTTGACGACCCCCAAACGCGCCATTGGCCATCTTGTGGAGGGTGGACTGCTAGTATCGGGCCGCCGAAGGTAACAGAGTGAATCTCGAAACGCGGGTTTTTTCCCGTCACCGCACCTCGTTCAAACATATAGCGGAGCGCATGTATGATGTAAATGCCATTACTCCAAGTGGCTTCAACCTCGATTGCTCCTTTGTATCCATGTAATGAATATTCCCCTCTCACTGTCGTTACGCTGGTGGGGTTATTTCGGTCGACCTTAATCTCTATTGTTTCTGAGGGGGCTTCGTCGCTGGAGCCCTTCTTGTCCGAGTCTGATATGTCGCTCATTTTTTGCTCTCCCGAGAGTCTCGATGCAATGAATTTGCGGTCGATTGTTATAGTTAATAACGAGAGATAAACGCCGGCTACTGTCAGAATTGACAGTTTTTCATTTTGTTTTTTAATAAGCTCAGTGATTTTTATAAGTGAAAGTTCAAGAAGCCAGACTCTTCCTGAACCGCGCCAACGCCACCGCAAAAAACAACAAGCCAATCCCCGCCAGCGCCAGCAAATCCGGCCACACCACGCTCACCCCCGCATCGCGAAACAGAATCGCCGCACTCAAACTCACAAAATGTGTGGATGGCGAGCCCTGCATCACCCATTGCAACCATTCGGGCATGCTGTCCAGCGGCGTACTGCCGCCTGACAACAGCAGCATCGGAATAATCACCGGGATCGCCAGCAAGCCAAATTGCGGCGTCGAGCGGGCGAGGGTAGCGAGGAAGATGCCCAGGGCAGTGCTGGCAAACAGATACAGCGCGGTTACCAGCAGGAACAGACTCAATGAGCCGGCCAGCGGCACGCCGAGCATGCCCTTGACCACCACTTCCAGTGACAGCCAGGTACACAGCACCACCACCAGCATGTTGCTCCAGATTTTTGCCAGCATGATTTCCAGGGCGGTCAGCGGCAGCACCAGCAAATGGTCGAGGGTGCCATGTTCGCGTTCGCGCAGTAGCGCGGTGCCGGTCAGGACGATGGCGAGGATGGTGATGTTGTTGACGATCTGGATCACCGCCAGGAACCAGCCGCCTTCCAGGTTGGTGTTGAACAATGCCCGGGTGGTGAGGGTCGCCGGTGCGCGCTGGCTGGTGTCCGCCTGGCCGCTGTAGGTCAGCAATTCACGCTGGAAGATCCGCCCGATATAGCCCGCGCCCATGAAGGCCTGGCTCATCGCCGTGGCATCCACATTGACCTGCACGCTCGGCTGGCGGCCGGCCAGCAGGTCGGCCTGGAAATTGGCCGGCACGTTGATCACGAAAGTGTACTGGCCGCTGTCCATGACCTTATCCAACTGGTCGTAGGCCAGTGGCACGGCGGGCTGGAATTCCGGTGGTTGCAGGGCTTCGGCCAACTGGCGTGACAATTGGCCATGGTCTTCATCGACAAAGGCCACGCTGGCGTTATGCACGCCAATCACTGAACCGGCCGCTGGCATATAAATGGCGACGGTGAAGGCGTAGAACAGAAACAGCAGCAACACGCTGTCGTGGCGCAGGCTGGTGAGCTCTTTGATTCCCAGGCGCAGGATATGGGCGAACTTATGCATCAGGCCTCCTGCTTCTTGAGCATCACCAGGCTCAGCCCGGTGAACCCCAGGAAAAACCCGAACAGCGCCAGGCACTGTGGCCACAGCTGGCGCAGGTCCAGGGCTTTGGTAAAGGTGCCGACGGCGACATCCAGGAAGTAGCCGGCGGGAAACAGCATGCCCATCAGCGCGGCCGCCCCTTCCAGCGAGGAGCGCGGCACGATCAGCCCGGAGAACTGGATGGTCGGCAGGCTGGTGATGATCATGGTGCCGAGAATCGCCGCGATCTGGGTGCGGGTGAACGCAGAAATCAGCAGGCCCATGCTGGTGGTGGCCAGCACATACAGCAGGCCGCCAAACGCCAGGGTCACGCCACTGCCCTTGAACGGCACGCCGAACAGCCAGCGGTTCATCGCCACCAGCAGCGCCAGGTTGATCAGGCTGATAACCAGATACGGCGCCTGCTTGCCGAGGAGAAACTCCAGGCGGGTCAGCGGTGTGGCGTAGAAGTTAGTGATCGACCCCAGCTCCTTCTCGCGCACGATGCCCAGGGCGGTGAGCATGGCCGGGATAAACGCCAGGATCAGTGCCATCACGCCGGGGCCGATGGCATTTACGCTGACCACGTCCTGGTTATAGCGAAAGCGCGTCTCCAGTCTGGCGGCGGCGGGCTGGGCTCGCGGGGAGCTGTTGAGTTCCGCCAACTGCTGCAGATTGGCCTGGTGTACCGCTTCGACATAGTTGCGGCTGGTCTCGGCGCGAAACGGCATGCCGCCATCCAGCCAGGCGGCCACTGCCGGTTGGCGCCCGGCGTACAGGTCGCGGCCAAATCCGGGAGGAATCTCCAAGGCGAGTTTGATTTCCGAGCGTTGCAGGCGCCGGTGCAGCTCGGCCGAATCGCTGATCGGCGGCTGTTCGGCGAAGTAGCGCGAACTGCGAAAGGCCTCCAGGTAGGCGCGGCTTTGTGGGGTCTGGTCCTGGTCATACACGGCGAAGGCGAGCTTCTCCACGTCCAGGGAAATGCCGTAGCCGAAGATCACCATCATGAAAATCGCCCCGAGCAGGGCAAAGGCCATGCGCACTTTGTCGCGCAACAACTCCTTGCCTTCGCGACTGGCCACTGCCAGCAGGCGGACCAGGCTGAAGCCGCGCTTGCTGACCGGCGGCGTGGTCGGTGTGCTGACGGTTGCGCTGGGCGCGGCGGCCTCTGGGGCTTCCTGGGCTTGTTCCAGACAGGTGACAAATGCGGCTTCCAGGGTCTCGCCGTGGAAGTGTTGCTGCAGGGCGTCCGGGGTGTCGCAGGCCAGCACCTTGCCGGCGTGCATCAACGAGATGCGGTCGCAGCGCTGGGCTTCGTTCATAAAGTGGGTGGAGAGAAAAATCGTCACCCCTTGCTCGCGGGACAACTCCACCAGCAAACGCCAGAAATCGTCGCGCGCAGCGGGGTCCACACCGGACGTGGGTTCGTCGAGGATCAGCACTTCCGGGCGATGCAACACCGCCACGGCCAGGGACAGGCGCTGGCGCAAACCCAGGGGCAGCTCGCCGGAGGGTTGTTCGGCGACACTGCCCAGGTCAAAACGCTGAATCAATTCTTCGATGCGCGGGCCGCTGTCGGCCTTGGGCAGGTCGAACAGCTGTGCGTGCAGCACCAGGTTCTGGCGCACGCTGAGTTCGCCGTACAGCGAGAAGCTCTGGGACATAAAGCCCACGCGCTTGCGGGTTGCCAGGTCCTTGGCATTTACCGGGTTGCCCAGCAGTGTGGCGCTGCCTTCACTGGCCGGCATCAGCCCGGTGAGGACTTTCATGGTGGTGGTCTTGCCGCAGCCGTTGGAGCCGAGAAAGCCGAAGATCTCGCCACGGCCAATAGCGAAGCTGACCTTGTTGACTGCCGTAAAGTCGCCAAAGCGCAGGGTCAGGTCGTGGGCTTCGATGGCGATGTCGGTGTTGTCGTTTGCCCGAGGAGGGATCACCAGCGGCTGGTTGTTGTGCGCGCTGTCACCCTGGAAATGGGTGAAGGCCTCATCCAGCTTGCCGCTGGGCGTGACCGCCGCCAGTTCGCGGCTCAGGCCATCGGCGATCAGCTTGCCGCGGTCGAGCATCAGGCAGTGCTCGAACTGCTCGGCTTCTTCCATGTAGGCCGTGGCCACCAGCAGCGTCAGTTGCGGGCGTTCGCTGCGTACGGTTTCTACCAGTTCCCAGAAGCGCCGGCGTGACAAAGGGTCGACGCCGGTGGTGGGTTCATCGAGGATCAACAAGTCCGGGTCGTGGATCAGCGCGCAGCACAGCCCCAGTTTTTGCTTCATCCCGCCCGACAGTTTGCCCGCCGGCCTGTCGGCGAAGCGTGCCAGGTCGGTGGCCAGCAGCAGGTTGTGCATGCGCTGCTCGCAATCGGCTTTGGACAGGCCAAACAGGGTGGCGAAAAAACGGATGTTCTCGCTGATGGACAGCTCGGGGTAGAGGTTGCCGCCCAGGCCCTGGGGCATAAACGCGATCAACGGGTACAGGCTGTTGCGGTGGCGGCGGTCTTCGATGGAGCCGCCCAGCACCTGCAAGTCACCGTCCTGCAGTTTTTTCACCCCGGCGATCAAGCCCAACAGGCTCGACTTGCCCGCCCCATCCGGGCCGATCAACCCGCAGCGGGTACCGGCCGGCAGGCTGAAGGCGATGTCGATCAGCGCCTGTTGCTTGCCGTAGCGGTGGTTGATGCCCGTGGCCTGCAGCGCCAGCCCGGTCATTGCAGGTTAGCCGGCCAGTCCAGGTCGGCGGTGCGCACATAGCCGGCGCCGGGCATGCCGGGCTTGGCCTGGGGCACGGCGCTCGGTTGAGTCAGGCGCAGTTTGACGCGGAACACCAGTTTCTGGCGCTCGTCGCGGGTTTCCACTTCTTTGGGGGTGAACTGCGACTTGGCGGCGACAAAGCTGATCTTCGCTGGCAGGGGTTGATCCGGCAGCGCATCGAGCACGATCCGCGCTTCACTGCCCACGGTCAGGCGACCGGTGACGGAGGCGGGCAGGTAGAGGTTCATGTACTGGTCATTCGGATCTATCAGCAGCAACACGCGCCCGCCGGCACCGAGCACTTCGCCAGGTTCGGCCAGGCGCAACTGGATGATGCCGTCGATGGGCGCGCGCAGGCTACTGTCTTCGATCTCGCTGGTCAGTTGTGCCACCTGGGCCTGGGCCGCACCGATGGCGGCCTTGACCGCATTGACCTGGGCCTGGGCTGCCGTCACCGCCGCATTGCCGGTGTTCTGCCGTGCCTGTTGCTGGTCGATCAGCTGTGCGCTGGCGAAGCCGCGGCGGTACAGCTCCTGGGTGCGCTTGAGTTCCTGGCTGGCCAGCAGGTTTTCGCTCTGGCGCAATTGCACGTTGGCTTCGGCGGCGGCGAAGTTCTCCTTGGCGCGCAGCACTTCGGCCTCGGCCTGGGAACGCTGGGCCTCCAAGGTGCGGGTGTCGATACGCGCCAGCAGTTGGCCCTTGAGCACTTTGTCGCCTTCATCGACCCGCACTTCAGCCAGGCGGCCGGGGATCTTGGTGGCGATCTGCACTTCGGTGGACTCCAGCCGGCCATTGCCCATGTTCAAACCTTCCGGCAGGCGGTCCAGGGTGGACTTCCAGTAGCCGAAGCCACCGGCGGCCACCAGCAATAGAATCAGGAGAAAGGCAAAGAAGTGCGAACTGCGATGTGACGTCGACATGGGTGCATCCTGCGGTGTTAGCGTCCTAGTTTGCCGGGATCGTAACCGATAGCCGTTGATACCGGTCAAATGAATACCGTTAGGCGTTAACGCAGGGCTATTACCGCCGCCCATTGCTGGGCCGTCACCGGCATCACCGACAAACGACTGCCTTTTTGCACCAGCGGCAGTTCGGCCAGGGCCGTCTGTTGTTTGAGGTAGCCCAGCCCGAGAACGTTGGGGAAGGTCTCGACATGCGCCACTGTAATGGCGCTCCATGGATTTTTTTCCGGGGTGGCCTTGGCATCGAAGTAATGGCTGTCAGCTTCCAGCGCTGTCGGGTCCGGATAAGCCGCCTCAATGATTTTCCCTACGCCGGCAATCCCCGGTTCGGGGCAACTGGAGTGGTAAAAAAAGAACGCGTCACCCACGGCCATGGCCCGCAGGAAGTTGCGTGCCTGGTAATTGCGCACGCCATCCCAGCGCGCCTCGCCGAGTTTCTCCAGGCCCTTGATGGACAGCTCATCGGGCTCGGACTTCATCAGCCAATAGGCCATGGTTTTGCTCCTTTGCAGGGGATTGGGCAGGTTGTCTGTCAATTTCATGACAAACCGACGGTCGGTTGACGTCAAGGTTTGCGTGTTGGTTCACGTTACCGCAGAATGCCGGGATTTTAAGCTTGACGCAGCTGGAACGGACTACTTTGGAACGTTGCTGTCATCGTGTGTGATAGGCCTGAAGGGGGGCAATCGATGAAACGCAAACCGGATTTACTATGGATTTTGGTTATTTTGTTCGGTCTGGGCGTCGTGACCACCGGGTACGCGCAAAGCCTGTGGTCGAACAAGACCGAAGCCCCGGTTGAATTTGCACAGCAGCAGCCACAAACCTTCAAGCGTTGATGCTATTTCGGCGCCGTTGATTCCAGCGGCGTCCCCTCTGCGATATACCACTTCTTATCGGTAACGGTGCCATTCAATGGCACGTCCCAGCTGGCCTGCGCCAGTCGTTTGACTTTCTGGCACTCATGGGCCAGGCCCAGCAGCGTCGGCTTGCGCCACGACGAGCGGCGCGCCAGGTACGCCAGGCTGCGATCGTAAAAGCCGCCGCCCATGCCCAGCCGCCCGCCCGCATCATCGAAACCCACCAATGGCAGCAGCACCAGGTCCAGGGCCCAGACCTTGCGCTGGCGCCCGATATTGACCCGTGGCTCAAGAATGCCGAAGCGATTGGGCGCAAGTTTTTCCCGGGGACGTACCCGTTGGAACACCATCTTGGTCCGTGGCCAGGCACTGAGCACCGGCAGGTAGGTGGCCTTGCCCCGGCGCTGGGCGGCGCGCAGCAGCAAGCGCGGATCGATTTCGCCGTCCGTGGGTAGGTATAAAGCAATATGTTTGGCCCGGCGAAACAGCGGGTGCTGTGCCAGTTGCCGATACAGGCCAAGAGCTGCCTGGCGCTGCTCGCCCGGCGTCAGGGCGCGGCGGGCATTGCGCAACATGCGTCGAAGTTGCGGACGGGAAAGCGGCGCAGGTTCGGTCATGGTGTTCGGCTCATAAAACAATGCCAGTCCGGGGACTGGCATTGAGTTTGGGAATTCAGGCTCCCCGACAGAACCGCTGTCGACTAAGCCCTTGAACCCGAAAGTTCAAGGTGGAAGAAGCAGTAGGCTTTAAGGCTTTCCGTCTAGCGGACATGCACACCAGCCCAACGTGCAACTTCCAGGGTAGTGCGAATCGGCTCCGGGACATCGCCGACTGGCAAGCACGCCAGGGAGTGGGGCGAGTATACCCCAAACAGACTCGGCAATCAGCCCTTGGGTGCGTCTGAATCGCTGGAAAGCACCAGATCCACACGTTCCAGCAGGTCACGCACCTGCTCGCGTGTCGAGCCGCTGGCCTGTACGTCAGGGCGCTCCTGCTTATGCAGCAAATCGTGGGTAATGTTCAGGGCGGCCATCACGGCGATACGGTCGGCACCGATGACTTTGCCGCTGCTGCGGATTTCACGCATCTTGCCATCCAGGTAGCGGGCGGCGCTCACCAGGTTGCTGCGCTCTTCCTGGGGGCAGATGATCGAATACTCTTTGTCGAGAATCTGCACGGTGACGCTATTGCTTGAACTCATGAGTCTTGCTCCAGGGCCTTCAGGCGCGAAATCATCGACTCGACCTTACGCCGGGCGATTTCGTTTTTTTCAATGAGGTGAGCGCGTTCCTCGCGCCAGGTCTTTTCCTGAGCTAATAGGAGTCCGTTTTGACTCTTTAGTTGCTCGACCCGGGTAATTAGCAATTCGAGTCTGGCCATCAGCGCTTGCAAGTCGGCGTCTTCCATAGGGTTCCACTGGATTTGTCTGATGAATGGCAACTGCAGGATAAACGATCTGACGCCCTTGATAGTCGGGTGCGTCTGCCGGTGCTAGGATACAGCGCTTCATTCTAGACATCGCGCCGCCTGGCGCCTAGCTCATCATGCCTATTCAGAATTCCCCGTACGACGCTTTTTCCAAACTGCTGAGCACCAGCGGTCACCCTTGCTCGCCTGCCGAACTGCATGGCGTGCTGCTGGGCCGTAGCTGCACCGGTGTCGGCTTTGACGCCGACAACTGGCTGGCCGACGTCGCCGAGCTGCTGGAAACCGAGCCTACCGAAAACGTGCGCAACGCGTTGATCGGCTTGCAAGAAATGGTTAAAGGCGAGCTGACCGGTGATGACGTCACCGTAGTCCTGCTGCTGCCAACCGATGATGCGCCGCTCACCGAGCGTGCTGCTGCACTGGGTCAATGGTGCCAGGGCTTCCTCCATGGCTTTGGCGTGAACGCCGGCGGCCTGGAGCTGAGCACCGACGCCAAGGAAGTGTTGCAGGACCTGGCAGCCATCTCCCAGGTGCAAGACGCCCTGGAAGAGTCCGAAGACGGCGAAGGCGACTATATGGAAGTCATGGAATACCTGCGCGTCGCGCCGCTGCTGCTGTTCACCGAGACCAAAAAGTCTGCTGAACCCGCAGCAGTCAAGCCGTCGCTGCACTAAGAGAGGGAACCCACCTGCCCATGATCCATATCCCCAAAGCGGAATACACCCGCCGCCGCAAGGCGCTCATGGCGCAGATGGAACCCAACAGCATCGCGATCCTGCCGGCCGCCGCCGTGGCGATCCGCAACCGTGATGTCGAACACGTCTACCGCCAGGACAGCGACTTCCAGTACCTGAGCGGCTTCCCCGAGCCCCAGGCAGTGATTGTGTTGATGCCTGGGCGCATTCACGGCGAGTACGTGCTGTTCTGCCGTGAACGCAATGCCGAGCGCGAATTGTGGGACGGCCTGCGCGCCGGTACCGAAGGCGCGATTCGCGAATACGGCGCCGACGATGCCTTCCCGATCACCGATATCGACGACATCCTGCCCGGCCTGATCGAAGGTCGCGACCGGGTGTATTCGGCCATGGGCAGCAATGCCGAGTTCGACCGGCACCTGATGGAGTGGATCAACGTGATCCGCTCCAAGGCGCACCTCGGTGCGCAGCCGCCGAACGAATTCGTTGCCCTGGATCATCTGCTGCACGACATGCGCCTGTATAAATCCGCCGCAGAAGTAAAGGTCATGCGCGAAGCCGCACGGATTTCCTGCGCGGCCCATATCCGGGCAATGCAGGCCAGCCGCCCGGGGTTGCATGAATTCAGCCTGGAAGCCGAGCTGGACTACGAGTTCCGCCGGGGCGGGGCGAAGATGCCGGCCTATGGCTCCATCGTCGCTTCGGGGCGCAACAGCTGCATCCTGCACTACCAGCAGAATGATGCGGTGCTCAAGGACGGTGACCTGGTGCTGATCGACGCCGGTTGTGAAATCGACTGCTATGCCAGCGATATCACCCGTACCTGGCCGGTCAACGGCAAGTTTTCCGCCGAGCAGAAGGCGATCTACGAAGTGGTGCTGGCCTCCCAGGAAGCCGCCTTTGCGCAGATCGCGCCGAACAAACACTGGAACCAGGCCCATGAAGCGACGGTGCACGTCATCACCGCCGGGCTGGTGAAGCTGGGCTTGTTGCAAGGTGACGTGGACGAGTTGATCGCCAGCGAAGCCTACAAGGCGTTCTATATGCACCGCGCCGGGCACTGGCTGGGCATGGATGTGCATGATGTGGGCGAGTACAAGGTCGGCGGCGAGTGGCGGGTGCTGGAAGTGGGCATGGCCCTGACCGTGGAGCCGGGCATCTACATTGCCCCGGATAACCAGAACGTGGCAAAGAAATGGCGTGGCATAGGCGTGCGCATTGAGGATGACGTGGTGGTGACCAAGCAAGGCTGTGAAATTCTGACCGGTGGCGTGCCCAAGACCGTGGCCGAGATTGAAGCACTGATGGCGGCCGCCCGATGAGCCGGGTCAACCTGGCGATTATCGGTGGCGGCCTGGTGGGCGCCAGCTTGGCGCTGGCGTTGCAGGCCGGGGCCAAGGCTCGCGGTTGGAAGATCGTGCTGATCGAGCCCTTTGCCCCCGGCGACAGCTACCAGCCGAGCTACGACGCACGTTCCTCGGCACTGTCCTTTGGCGCGCGACAGATCTACCAGCGCCTGGGTGTGTGGCAAGACATTTCCCGGCGCGCCGAGCCGATCAAGCAGATCCATGTTTCCGACCGTGGGCGCTTCTCTACCGCGCGCTTGTCGGCGCTCGAAGAGGGCGTACCGGCCCTGGGCTATGTGGTGGAAAACGCCTGGCTCGGGCAGTGCCTGTGGCAAGGCCTGGACAAAGACGTGATCAGTTGGCGTTGCCCCGCAGAAGTCAGCCGCATGGAACCGCTGGCCGACGGCTACCGCCTGACCCTCAACGATGAAACTGTCATCGAGTGCGATCTTGCGGTACTGGCCGATGGTGGCCGCTCCGGCCTGCGCGAGCAGTTGGGCATTGGCGTCAAGCAACGGCCTTACAACCAGAGCGCCCTGATCGCTAACATCACCCCCAGCGAAGCCCATAACGGCGAGGCTTTCGAGCGTTTCACCGACGAAGGCCCGATGGCCTTGCTGCCGCTGGCAGACAACCGTTGCGCACTGGTCTGGACTCGCGTCGGCATGGACGCCCAGCGCTTGGCGCAACTGGATGAACGCAGTTTTCTCAGCGAGTTGCAGGGCGTGTTTGGTTATCGCCTGGGCACCCTGAAACAGGTTGGCGCGCGCCACTTGTATCCGCTGACCCTGGTGGAGGCCGAGGAGCAAGTGCGCTCGCACCTGGTGATCCTCGGCAATGCCGCCCACAGCTTGCACCCGATTGCCGGCCAGGGTTTCAACCTGTCGCTGCGCGATGCCTATGCGCTGGCCGAGGCCCTGTTGGCCGGGCCGCAAGTGCCGGGTGACCTGGCGACCTTGCAGGCCTACCGCGAACGCCAGCGTCTGGACCAGCAATTGACCGTGGGCTTCTCCGACCAGGTCACCCGCCTGTTTGGCAGCGGCCAGCCGCTGGTCGCCATGGGCCGCAACCTCGGCCTGCTGGGCCTGGACCTGTTGCCGCCGGCCAAGCGCTGGTTCGCCCGGCAGGCCATGGGCCTGGGCACGCGTCCCGATGCGTAAGTGGTTGACGGAGCGCCTGGGCAAGGCGCGGTTGTTGCGCTGGATCATGACCCTGTATCCGCCGTATCTGGGCGCAGGCGTCCGTGTGCAGCACATGAGCGCTGATTTTCGTCAGGTGAAGGTGCGCATGGGCCTGGGCTGGTACAACCGCAACTACGTCGGTACGCAATTTGGCGGCAGCCTGTACTCGATGGTCGACCCGTTCTACATGCTGATGCTGATGGAGAACCTGGGGCGCGACTACATCGTCTGGGACAAGGCCGCGACCATTGATTTCATCTCGCCGGGCAAAGGCCCGGTGTTTGCCGAATTCTCCATCGACCAGGCCTTGCTCGATGAGGTGCGACGGCAGACCGAGGGCGGCGAGAAATACTTGCCGCACCTCAAGGTGCAGATTCACGACGGCTCCGGCACCCTGGTGGCGCGAGTCGACAAAACCCTTTACGTGCGGCGCAAGCCGCCAGCGAGACAGGCATAAAGCATGGACATGCGCGCAGATGTGCTGATTGTCGGGGCCGGAATGGTCGGAAGCGCCCTGGCGCTGGCGTTGCAGGGCAGTGGCCTGCAGGTGCTGCTGCTCGACGGCAGCCCAATGAGCGTCAAGCCATTCGACGCCGATGCGCCGTTTGAACCGCGGGTGAGCGCCTTGTCGGCCGCCAGCCAGCGCATCCTCGACCGCCTGGGTGTGTGGGATGGCATCGCCAGCCGCCGCGCCAGCCCCTACGGCGAGATGCAGGTGTGGGATGGCAGTGGCACCGGGCAGATCCACTTTTCGGCGGCCAGTGTGCATGCCGAGGTGCTGGGGCATATCGTCGAAAATCGCGTGGTCCAGGACGCCCTGCTTGAGCGCCTGCACGACTGCGACCTGGGCCTGCTGGCCAATGCACGCCTGGAGCAGATGCGCCGCTCCGGCGATGACTGGCTGCTGACCCTGGCCGATGGCCGCACTTTGCGCGCGCCGCTGGTGATCGCCGCCGACGGCGCCAACTCGGCTGTGCGCCGCCTGACCGGCACCGCCACCCGCGAATGGGATTACCTGCACCACGCCATCGTCACCAGCGTACGCAGCAGCCAGCCGCACCAGCGTACCGCCTGGCAGCGCTTCACCGACCATGGTCCGCTGGCGTTCCTGCCGCTGGTACGAGATGGCCAGGAAGATTGGTGCTCGATCGTCTGGTCGACCACGCCAAGTGAGTCCGAACGCCTGATGGCCCTGGACGACGACAGCTTCTGCCGCGAACTGGAGCGCGCTTTTGAAGGGCGCCTCGGCAGCGTGGTCAGCGCCGACCCGCGTCTGTGCGTACCGCTGCGCCAGCGCCACGCCAAGCGCTACGTCGCCGAAGGCCTGGCGCTGATTGGTGATGCTGCCCACGTTATCCACCCATTGGCGGGGCAGGGGGTGAACCTGGGGTTCCTCGATGCCGCCGTGTTGGCCGAAGTGCTGCTAAAGGCGTGCGAGCGCGGTGAGCGCTTGGCGGATGTGAAGGTGCTCAGTCGCTACGAGCGTCGACGCATGCCGCACAACCTGGCGCTGATGGCGGCGATGGAGGGCTTTGAACGGTTGTTCCAGGCTGACCAGTTGCCATTGCGCTGGTTGCGCAATGCGGGGCTGAAGATGGTCGACCAGATGCCCGAGGCCAAGGCGCTGTTTGTGCGCCAGGCATTGGGCTTGACCGGAGACCTGCCGGATCTGGCCAAGGCCTGAGGCCTTCTGTCGCACCTTAAATGGCATTCGTGCAACATCTCGTAACTCCTCCGGCCAGTGTTCGGTTGAGATGCTAAATGTGAGTCCTTATCATTTGCGCTCACTTTTCCTACGAGAGACCGCACCTATGTTGGCACCCAAGCGCCTCCTGACTGCCCTGGCACTCACCCTTATCGCCAGCACCACCGCCCAGGCGGCTGACGAAGTGGTGGTCTACTCCTCTCGTATCGACGAGTTGATCAAGCCGGTGTTCGACGCCTACACCAAGAAAACCGGGGTGCAGGTGAAGTTCATCACCGACAAGGAAGCGCCGCTGATGCAGCGCATCAAGGCCGAAGGCCAGAACGCCACCGCCGACCTGCTGCTGACCGTCGATGCTGGCAACCTCTGGCAAGCCGAGCAGATGGGCATCCTGCAGCCGTTCACCTCCAAGGTGATCGACGCCAACATCCCTGCGCAATATCGCGCTTCCAGCCACGCCTGGACCGGCTTGAGCCTGCGGGCGCGGACCATCGCTTACTCCACCGACCGCGTGAAACCGGCAGAGCTGACCACCTACGAAGCCCTGGCTGACAAGCAATGGGAAGGCCGCCTGTGCCTGCGCACCGCGAAAAAGGTCTATAACCAGTCGCTGACCGCCACCCTGATCGAGACCCATGGCGCAGAAAAGACTGAAGAACTCATCAAGGGCTGGGTCAATAACCTGTCCACCGATGTCTTCTCCGATGACGTCGCGGTATTGCAGGCAATCAACGCCGGGCAGTGCGACGTGGGGATCGTTAACACTTACTACTACGGCCGCCTGCACAAGCAGGACCCGAAGCTGGCAGTCAAATTGTTCTGGCCGAACCAGGGCGACCGTGGCGTGCACGTCAACCTGTCGGGCATTGGCCTGACCAAGTACGCCCCGCACCCGGAAGCCGCCAAGGCTCTGGTGGAGTGGATGACTACGCCTGAGGCGCAGAAGATCTTTGCCGACGTCAACCAGGAGTTCCCGGCCAACCCGGCGGTAGAACCCTCGGCTGAAGTGGCGAGCTGGGGCAAGTTCAAGGCTGACACCCTGCCGGTGGAAGTGGCGGGCAAGCGCCAGGCCGAGGCGATTCGCCTGATGGATCGTGCGGGCTGGAACTGAGTACAATTTGTAGGACGCCGCAGTTCTAGTGTGGGAGCGGCTTGTGTGGGAGCTGGCTTGCCTGCGATAGCATCACCCCGGTATCGCTGATAAACCGAGGTGTCTGCATCGCAGGCAAACCAGCTCCCACACAAGCCCGCTCCCACAGTGCTTTGTGCAGGTTTCCACATCATCCACTGCTTGAGAATTCCTTTTGGCCCACCCCGCCCAACGCCGCTGGTACCTGCCAGTCTTCACTGTCGCCGCCCTGGTGCTGCTGCCGTTGAGCGTGTTGTTGCTGTCCTGGCAAAGCATCGACACGCAAATCTGGTCGCACCTGTGGGACACCCAGATGCCGCGTCTGCTGGGCAACACCTTGACCCTGGTGCTGGGCGTCGGGGTCGGTGTAACGGTGCTGGGCGTGAGCCTGGCGTGGCTGACCAGCCTCTGTGAGTTCCCCGGCCGGCGTTGGCTGGACTGGGCGTTGATGCTGCCGTTTGCCATCCCGGCCTATGTCCTGGCGTTTGTCTTCGTCGGCCTGCTGGACTTCTCCGGGCCGGTACAAACCCTGCTGCGCGAGTGGTTCGGCACGGGCCTGCGCCTGCCGCGCGTGCGCTCCACCAGTGGCGTGATCATCGTGCTGGTGCTGGTGTTCTATCCCTACGTCTACCTGCTGGCGCGCACCGCCTTTCTGGCCCAGGGCAAGGGGTTGATGGAAGCGGCGCGGGTGTTGGGCCAATCACCCTGGCAGGCGTTCTGGCGGGTGGCCCTGCCCATGGCGCGCCCGGCTATCGGCGCCGGCGTGGCCCTGGCGTTGATGGAAACCCTGGCGGATTTCGGCGCGGTGTCGGTGTTCAATTTCGACACGTTCACCACCGCCATCTACAAGACCTGGTATGGCTTTTTCAGCCTGTCCAGCGCCGCGCAACTGGCGAGCCTGCTGCTGTTGGTGGTGATGCTGGTGCTCTACGGCGAGCGCCGGGCCCGTGGCGCCAGCCGCCCGAGCAACGAGCGACCGCGGGGCAAGGCGCTCTATCACCTGAGTGGCTTCAAGGCCGCCGCCGCCACTGGCTGGTGCGCCCTGGTGTTTGCCTGCGCCTTTGTCATCCCGATGCTTCAGCTGCTGGCCTGGTTCTGGCAGCGCGGGCGTTTCGACCTCGATGAGCGCTACGTCGGGCTGATCATGCATACCCTTTACCTGGGTGGCATGGCCGCGTTGATCACAGTGAGCGTGGCGTTGCTGCTGGCGTTTGCCAACCGCCTGGCGCCAACCCGCGCCATCCGCGCCGGGGTCAGCCTGGGCAACCTGGGCTACGCCTTGCCGGGTTCGGTATTGGCGGTGTCGATCATGCTGGCGTTCAGCTATTTGGATCGCGAGTTGGTGATCCCTGTGTCCAGTTGGCTGGGCGGTGCTGGCAAACCGTTGCTGTTGGGCAGCCTGTCGGCGCTGCTGATGGCCTATCTGGTGCGCTTCCTGGCCGTGGCCTACGGTCCACTGGAAAACAGCCTGGCGCGCATCCGCCCGTCCTTGCCGGAAGCAGCGCGCAGCCTGGGGGTCAGTGGGCCACGACTGTTTTGCAAAGTGTATCTGCCACTGTTGTTGCCCGGCACCTTGAGCGCCGCGCTGCTGGTGTTTGTCGATGTGCTCAAGGAAATGCCCGCGACCCTGCTGATGCGCCCGTTCGGCTGGGATACGCTGGCGGTACGCATCTTTGAGATGACCAGCGAAGGCGAGTGGGCGCGCGCCTCCTTGCCCGCCCTGACCCTGGTGTTGGTCGGCCTGTTGCCGGTCATCGGCTTGATCCGACGTTCGGCGCGACGAATCGGTTAGGTGTCAGTCCTACGGCTTGAGGCTACAATGCGCGGCATTCGGTGCGGCCCGTCTTTCGGGTTGGGTTGCTGATTGTGGCTGCAAGCCTTGTATTTCAAGGTGTGTAGCCCGAACAGCAACCGTCCGCACCTTCGCCACGCCCGGAAGGAGAAACCCATGGGACAGCGTACGCCTCTGTATGACCTGCATCTCGCCCTTGGCGCGAAAATGGTCGATTTTGGCGGTTGGGATATGCCTCTGCACTACGGCTCGCAAGTCGAGGAGCACCATCAGGTGCGCCGTGACTGCGGGGTGTTTGATGTTTCCCACATGACCGTGATCGATATCTCGGGCCTGCAGGCCAGGGAATGGCTGCAGTACCTGTTGGCCAATGATGTCGATCGTTTGCATGGCTGCGGCCATGCGTTGTACAGCGCCATGCTCAACGAGCAGGGCGGGGTGGTGGACGACATGATTGTCTACCGCACCGAAGAGGGTTACCGGCTGGTGGTCAATGCGGCCACCCGCGACCAGGATATCGCCTGGATGCAGAGCCAGTTGGGCAGCTACCAGGTGCAGATGCGCGAACGCCCGGACCTGGCCATGCTGGCGATCCAGGGCCCCCAGGCCCGGCACAAGATTGCCGAGTTGGTCACCCAGTCTCGCGGCGTGTTGATCCAACAGCTCAAGCCTTTCGAGGGGCGTGCCGACGGTGACTGGTTTATCGCGCGCACGGGCTATACCGGCGAAGATGGCCTGGAAATCGTCCTGCCTGCCGATCAGGCCCCGGGGTTTTTCAACGACCTGGTAGGCGCGGGCATCTCGCCCATCGGCCTCGGTGCTCGCGATACCCTGCGCCTGGAGGCCGGCATGAACCTCTACGGCCAGGATATCCACCTGAATGTGTCACCGTTGGCCGCCAACATGGCCTGGAGCATCGCCTGGGAACCCGTCAGCCGCGATTTCATCGGGCGCGCCGCCCTGGAAGCCGAGCGTGCGGCCGGGGTGCAGCTCAAACTGGTAGGCCTGGTGCTGGAAGAACGCGGGGTTTTGCGCGCTCATCAAGTGGTTCGTATCGCCAATGTTGGCGAAGGAGAGATCACCAGTGGTAGTTTCTCTCCTACGCTGAGCAAATCCATTGCCCTGGCGCGTGTACCGATGGCAACCGCCGACCGTGCCGAGGTAGAAATTCGCGGTAAGTGGTACCCGGTGCGAGTGGTCAAACCGACCTTCGTGCGCCATGGTAAAACCTTGATCTAATCTTTTCCGGGCCAATGGCCGCTGACATTTCTTTTTGAGGACACAGACTATGAGCGATATCCCTGCCGCACTACGTTTTGCCGAAAGCCACGAATGGGCACGCCTGGAAGCTGACGGCAGTGTGACCGTCGGGATCTCCGATCACGCCCAGGAAGCATTGGGTGATGTGGTTTTTGTTGAGTTGGCTGAGGTGGGCAAAGTGTTCGCTGCAGGCGACGCAGCAGGCGTTGTGGAGTCGGTGAAGGCTGCTTCGGATATTTATTCGCCAGTGTCGGGCGAAGTGATTGCGGTCAACGAGGCGTTGGCCGATGCCCCTGAGTCGCTCAACGACAAGCCGTACGAGGCCTGGATCTTCAAGGTCAAGCCAAGCAATGCCGCCGAACTGGACAAGCTGCTGGATGCCGCTGGCTATAAAGCCGCCATCGGCGAATAACACCGCCCCCTGCAGGAGCCGGCAAGCCGGCTCCTGCAAAGGTCAGGGCTTGAGCGCCTGCTTCACCGCTGCGACAGCACGCTCCACATCCGCCTTGGTCATCGCTGTAAACATCGGCAACGACACAATCAAACGCCCGACTTTTTCCGCTACCGGGAACATGCCTTCCCTGAATCCCTGTGCCCGATACAAACTCAGCAAGTGGATCGGTGGGTAGTGATAGCCGATGCCCACGCCCTGAGCCTGCATGCGCTCCATAAACGTGGCGCGGGCCGGCAGGCCATCCCCACGCTCAGGCAGTACCAGTTGGAACAGGTGCCAGTTGCTGTTTTCAAAGTCCGCAGGCGGTAATTGTGCGCCGTACGTTGTCTCGAAGTCGCTGCCAAAACACTCGAAATAATGCCGGGCCAGCGCTTGGCGATGGGCAGTTATCTGCTCGATATGGGCAAACTGGCCCAGGCCAATGGCGGCGGCGATATCGGTCATGTTGAACTTGCCGCCCAATACATCCACGTCCAGGCCATCAAACCCGCTGCGGGTCACGCCTTGCAGGCGGTACTTCTCTGCCAGGCGCGCCTCCTCAGCATTGTTCAATACCAGGCAACCGCCTTCGGAACAGGTGATGTTCTTGTTCGCCTGGAAACTGAACGAGACAAAATCCCCGGTGGCGCCAATGCGCTGGCCATCCCAACGGGAGCCCAGCGCCTGGGCGGCATCCTCGATGATCCGCAGACCGTACTTGTTGGCCAGCGCGTAAAGCATCGGCATGTCCAGCGGCAGGCCGGCCAGGTACACCGGGATGATCGCCTTGGTGCGCGGCGTAATAGCCGCTTCCAGTCGGGCCAGGTCGATATTGCGGGTCACCGGATCAATATCGGCAAACACCGGCGTGGCGCCCACCTCCAGAATCACATTGGCCGTTGCCACCCAGGAAATCGGCGTGGTGATCACTTCATCCCCCGGCCCGACACCGGCGATGCGCAAGGCAATCTCCATGGTGCAGGTGCCGGAGTTGAAGGTGCGTACCGGCCGGCCGCCAAAATATTCCGACAGCTGCGCTTCGAACGCCTGCACCTTGGGCCCGCTGGTGATCCAGCCGGAACGCAACACATCACCGACCGCCGCGATGGTGGCTTCATCAATGGTAGGTTTTGAAAACGGCAGGAAGGGCAGTTGGCTCATGACGTTGAAGGCATCCGTTTTAAGAAGAACTAAGAATAAAAGCTCATATCAACCCCGGCATCGTCGCACGGGGCAACTGAATATAGCCTGTCGTCCGTGAACGAATCGTCGAACGACGAGCGCAAAAAAGCCGCTTCATAAGCGGCTTTTTTGCGTGTCGTGTATTACTCGGCGGCGATGGCGTTCTTCGCCAGGATGGCGTTGGCCAGTTCCATGTCAGTGGCCTTCAGGCCGGGGTTGTCGGCACGCACTTTCTGCATGGCGGCTTCCAGGTAAGGGCCACGGATGCCGCCGTCGCTGGCGACGAAGCTACCGGCGTCGTCCTGGGCGGCGACTACCAGCTTGTGGTCCTTGAAGGTCAGGTACGTGGAGCCGGTGGTGGCGCCGGACGAGATGACATTACGCCAGAAGCTGTCGGCCATGGCCGATCCAACTGGGAGAGAGAGCACGGCGAGGGTGGCGACAGCATATTTGAGACGCATGATGGGTGACTCCGACTGGGTTATCTGAACGGTTTGATTGTAGATAACCCAGCCTAGTTCCATGACTGACTAAACAGTTTCGATCCGTAAAATCACGCCGTCCTGACCAATCACCCGTACTTGAGCCCCTGCAGGCGCATCGGGGCCGGTGACCATCCAGACGCCGTCACCGACCTTGATCTTGCCCCGACCGTCGATAATTGCCTGATGCACCACAAAGGTGCGGCCAACCAGCTCCGATCCGCGCATATTCAGCCCTGGCTGGTCGCTGGCCTTGGCACTGCTGCGCTGGCGCTTCCACCAGTACACCGCCGTCAGTATGGACAGCACGGCAAACAGCAGCAGTTGCAGTTCCAGCCCAAGCCCCGGAATCAGGAACTTGAGTACGCCAACGGCCGCCGCCGCGATCCCCATCCACAGCAGATAACCGCCGGCACCAAACACTTCAAGAATCAACAGCACCGTGCCCAGCGCCAGCCAATCCCAGAACGACAGGTGTTGCAGGAATTCCCACATGGTGCCGGCCTCAGGCTTTCTTGTTGTCGAAGGTAGCCTTGACGATTTCGCCGATGCCGCCCACCGCACCGATGACCTGGCTGGCCTCCAGCGGCATCAGAATCACTTTGCTGTTGTTGGCCGAGGCCAGCTTGCCCAGGGCATCAATGTATTTCTGCGCGACAAAGTAGTTGATGGCCTGCACGTTACCGGTGGCAATCGCTTCCGACACGACCTGCGTAGCGCGGGCTTCCGCCTCGGCCTGACGTTCACGGGCTTCGGATTCGAGGAACGCGGCCTGACGACCCCCTTCAGCCTCGAGGATCTGCGCCTGTTTCTTGCCTTCAGCGGTCAGGATTGCAGAAGCCCGCAGGCCTTCGGCTTCGAGGATCTGGGCACGCTTGATCCGCTCGGCCTTCATCTGACCGGACATGGCAGCCATCAAGTCGGCAGGCGGGCTGATGTCCTTGATCTCGATACGGGTGATCTTGATGCCCCAGGGAGCAGTGGCTTCATCGACCGTGCGCAGCAGCTTCTCGTTGATGCCGTCGCGCTGGCTGAGCATGGCGTCCAGCTCCATGGAGCCGAGCACCGTACGGATATTGGTTTGCAGCAGGTTGCGGATCGCATGTTCGAGGTTGTTCACCTCGTACGCCGCCTGGGCGGTGTTCACCACCTGGAAGAAACACACTGCGTCGATCTGCACCGTGGCGTTATCGGCGGTGATCACTTCCTGAGGTGGAATATCCAGCACGCTTTCCATGACGTTGATCTTGCGACCGATGCGGTCCATCACCGGAATGATGATATTCAGGCCCGGCTTGAGCGTATTGGTGTAGCGGCCGAAGCGCTCCACTGTCCACTGGTAGCCCTGGGGTACGACCTTGAAGCCCATGAACAGGATGGCGATGGCCAAGCCTACGAAGAGAAGAAGCACTGTTCCGATCTGCATAACGATTCCTTGTCTGGTGGTGGCGGTAACGCGAGGTCTGTCGATTGTAACGGGCTTGTCGCAGATAAGAACGGTTTACTCGTTCGCAGGCGTGACCCTTAACACTTCTTCCAGGGTGGTCAGCCCCGCAGCAACCTTGTGGGCGCCCGACAATCGCAGGCTGTGCATGCCGCCCTTGAGCGCCTCGCGACGCAAGGCCTGCAGATCGGTATCGGCGCTGACCAGGGCCTTCGCCGCGTCATTCATCAGCATGATCTCGTAGACCCCGATGCGTCCACGATAGCCACTTTCCCGACACTCTGCGCATCCGTTGGCCCGGTATACGCTGGCGGGGGGCGGCGTGCAGGACTGGGTGGCGCTGCACCAATCGTCCTGGTTCAGTGCCACCGGGCTTTTACAGTGCGGGCACAACCGGCGCACCAGACGCTGGGCCATGACCCCAATTAATGTGGCCTTGATCAAGTAATGGGGGATGCCCAGTTCCAGCAGGCGACTGATCGCGCTGGGGGCGTCGTTGGTGTGCAGGGTCGACAGCACCAGGTGGCCGGTCAATGCCGCCTGGATCGCCATTTCAGCGGTTTCCAGGTCGCGGATCTCGCCGATCATGATGATGTCCGGATCCTGGCGCATCAGCGCGCGGATGCCGCTGGCAAAGGTCAGGTCGATATTGTGCTGGACCTGCATCTGGTTGAAGGCCGGCTCCACCATCTCGATCGGATCTTCCACCGTACACAGGTTGACCGTGCGGGTCGCCAGCTGTCGCAGGGTGGTATAGAGCGTGCTGGTCTTGCCTGATCCGGTGGGGCCTGTGACCAGGATGATACCGTTGGCCTGGCCGGTCATATGTTGCCAGCGCTGCAGGTCATCGGCCGACAGTCCCAACTGCGGGAAGTCCTGAAGCAGTACCTGGGGATCGAAAATCCGCATCACCAGCTTCTCGCCGAAGGCCGTGGGCAGGGTCGCAAGGCGCAGTTCCACTTCGATACCCGTGGGCGTCTTGGTCTTGACCCGGCCGTCCTGGGGTTTGCGCTTCTCGGCGACATTCATCCGGCCGAGGCTTTTCAGGCGGCTGACCACGGCGGTCGTGACCTGGGGCGGAAACTGATAGACATCGTGCAGCAACCCATCAATACGGAAGCGCACGCGGCCCTGGTCGCCGCCGGGTTCGATATGGATATCGCTGGCGCGCTGGCCAAAGGCAAATTGCAGCAACCAGTCGACAATGTTGACGATGTGCGCATCGTTGGCATCGGGCTCCTGGTCGCCGGCACCCAGGTGCAGCAGTTGTTCGGCAGGGACCGCCGTGGGGGTGGTCTGGTCGGCCCCGCTGACCGACCGGGCCAGCCGGAAGAACTCCTGGGTACAACTGCGGATCGTCTGGGGGTTGGCCAGTACGCGCTTGATCGAGCGTTTCAACACGTGGGCCAGGCCGGCCTCCCACTCTCGCAGGTACGGTTCGGCACTGGCCACCGTCACGCTGTCGCGATCAAGGGCGACGGCAAGGATATGGTGGCGCTGGGCGAAGGCGTGGGACATCAGGGGCACCATGCTTGCTACGTCGATTTTCAGCGGGTCGATGCGCAGATAGGGTTGCCCCACATGACTGGCGAGCCATTGCGTCAGTTGCTCCAGGGACAGCGCCATGCCGGGCCGGGCGGGATCGGGCAGTGACTGGTTGGCAAGCAATTCCAGCGGGTGCAAGCCATTGCCCGGGGTGCGCCGCAAGCGCTCGGCCAGGGCGTTGTCGAGCATGCCGTGGGCGGTGAGGGCGGGCAGCAGTTCGTCGAGGCAAAGCCTGCGATCCTGAAGTTCTGGCGCAGCGGGCATGGTGGTTTCCTGGGCGGTTTCAAGTGGTAGCGCCAAGGCTAGTCCGGTCCTGGTTGCTGTCGCCCCGAGGGTTGTTGCCGCTTTTTACTGCGCCACTGCCTGTACGGTTTGCAGCCTCGTGGATTCAACGGGTTGCAGTTCGAGCGAGCACACGCTGATCAGGTTACGAAGTTTTTCGCCGATCACCTGGGCGCGGTGCCAGCTCAGGCCATCCATCACCACGTCGATGTTCAGCAGGTCTTCGTCGCGTGTCACGCTCACCTGTTGTGGCACCAAAAACTGCAAGGCGAAGTAATTGAGGATCCGACACAGCACATCGGGTTCAGCCTCGGCGAGGATCTGATAGCGCGCCTGGCAATGGCTGTTGCTGACTGCCCAGGCGTCGAGGCGCGTGGCTGGGCTGGCGGGGACTGAATGCATGGCCGTTCTCCGAGTTTGACTGGAGAAATTTTTACATGGGCTGTGGGGTATTTCTTATCTATGTTGGAGTGATATGCCTTATAAATGAATCAGGCAATTCGCAGAATATGGATTGAAAGGTATTTTTATGCACAGTGAGTTGGATATCTACGACCGCCGGATTCTGGCGCTGCTCCAGGAAGACGCATCGCTCTCCAGCGCGCAGATTGCCGAACAGGTCGGCCTGTCGCAGTCGCCCTGCTGGCGACGGATCCAGCGGCTCAAGGAGGAGGGGGTGATTCGAGGCCAGGTGACGTTGCTCGACCGCAAGAAAATCGGCCTTAACACGCAGATCTTTGCCGAGGTCAAACTCAACGCCCACGGGCGTTCCAACTTCACGGAATTCACCGAGGCGATTCGCGGGTTCCCGCAAGTGCTGGAGTGTTATGTGCTGATGGGGTCGGTGGATTTTCTACTGCGCATTGTCACCTCGGATATCGAGGCATATGAGCGTTTCTTCTTCGAGAAACTGTCGATGGTGCCGGGGATACAGGAGGTCAACTCGATTGTGGCACTGTCGGAGATCAAGTCCACTACCAGTCTGCCAGTGTTGCGGTGAGAGGGCGGGTGTCATCGCGGGCAAGCCCACCTTCAAACCGGTCTCCTCTAGAAAGCTCGGTCAAATGTGTGTGGGCTTGCCCGCGATAGCAATCTTACATGCGCAACAAGGTCTTCCAGGCACGGTTCTGATACACCGCAATCACCTGATGCATCCGCGCATCCAGCGACTCATCGGTGATCGGCTGGTTGGCCAGTACCGCCAACTTGTTCAGTTCACCGTACAAGCGATCCAGTTCTGGAACCTCCAGCAGGTGACGGGCATGGTGCAGCCAGGCCTGCAGACGCTCGATGCGCGGCAGTTGCTCGGCCAGGTCTTCCGGCTGTTGCTGGTAGCGCGGCAGGCGCAGGGCGACGGCTTCGTCGGCCAGCAGGCGTGGCAGCCAGTTGGCGACCTGGGCCGCACCTTGGCGGTTGCCGCGCACATTGCGCTCCAGGCTCCAGGTGCGGGCCAGCAGCCAGCGGGACGTGTTCAGTGAGAACAGGCCCCAGCGCACGTCGGTCAATTCTTCGAGGAACTGTTCCGGCGCGGCCTTGCGCACGTCTTCATCGTCTTCACCGGCCTGGACCAGCGGGCGCCAGTCTTCCAGCAGGGCGTCGAGGGCGCTACGCAGTTCGCTGGTGGATTGGCGTGGTGCGGCCTGGCCAAGGCTGCCGATCAGGGCGCGCATTTCGGCGAGGTTGTCTACCCAGTCCTGCAACAGGCGCCAGTGGCCGTTGAAACGGTACTGTTCGGCCAGGCGCTGGCTGCTGCCCAGCAAATGCCAGGTCAGCGCGGCGAAGGCGTCGTCCAGGGGCATTTCTGGTTGCAGTTGCGGGGCCGGCAGGCTCAGGGAATAGCTGTTGGCGTCGAACAGGCGATAACCGCGCTCGGCCTTGCTGATATCGCAGGGCATCAGCGCCAGGGTCTGGGCCAGTTCGGTAGCCAGTTCCAGCAGGGCGGCAGGTTCGCCTTCGCGCAGCTCCAGCTCCAGCTCGCAGATTTCTTCCTTCTGCTTGCCGGCAATCACATGGCCCAGGTCCAGGGCGGCTTCGATCACCACCTTGGCCTTGCCACGGCCCCAGGCGATCTCGGCACGTTCGCGCACGAAGTCGGTGGTGAAGATCGGCTTGAGGGTCTTTTTGTCCAGCTCGGCCAGTTGCTCGGGCCAGCATTCGCCGTCGAGTTTCTTCACGTCGAGCTTGGCCTTGGCCAGTTTCCAGTCGTATTCATTACGCTCCGACAAGCCGGCAACGCTGTGGCCGCGGGTCTTGAGGGTCTGGATCACTTCGTCGCCATCCTTGCGCAGGCGCAGGGCAACCTTGGCCTGGGCCAGGTCGCGCTCGGGGGTGTCGAAGTACTGGTTCATCAACTCACGGCGTTCCCAGCCACTTTTGTTGCGTTTTTTCAGGAGCGGGTGCTCACGCAGCGCGGCGAGGGTCTCGCGGCTGACGCGGAGCTTGATTTCGGTTTCTTTTTGCATGGCCGGAACATCCAGGATCGGGAGTGCAGCCGGGAGAATAGGTGGCTGCCAAGGTCGTGCAGTGTACAGGACTGAGCCGGGCAACGTGCCGCAACGGGTTTATTGTGCAGCGCAGATGGTTCTATGATGGGTTTCATCTGTGGAAGTTGAGAGACAGCGCATGCCTTTACCGTCCATGAAAGAACAATTTGCCGCCCTGATTGCCGCGCCCTCTGTCAGTTGTACCCAAGCGTCTCTCGACCAGACCAACCGCCCGGTGATCGACTTGCTTGCCACCTGGCTCGGCGACCTGGGTTTTGCCTGCGATATCCAGCAAGTCAGCCCCGGCAAATTCAATCTGTTGGCCAGCTTCGGCAGCGGCCCCGGTGGCCTGGTGCTGGCGGGGCACAGCGATACGGTGCCGTACGACGAAGCGCTGTGGCAGACCGATCCGCTGAAGCTGACGGAAGTCGACGGCCGTTGGGTAGGGCTGGGTAGCTGCGACATGAAGGGGTTTTTCGCGCTGGCCATCGAAGCGGTCTTGCCGCTGTTGGATCAACCGTTCAAGCAGCCGCTGCTGATTCTCGCCACCTGTGATGAAGAAAGTTCCATGGCCGGCGCCCGCGCCCTGGCTGCGGCCGGACGCCCGCTGGGGCGTGCCGCGGTGATTGGCGAGCCCACAGGCCTCAAGCCGATCCGCCTGCACAAAGGCGTGATGATGGAGCGCATTGATATCCTCGGGCGCAGTGGCCATTCGTCGGACCCGAGCCTGGGCCACAGCGCCCTTGAAGCCATGCATGACGCCATGGGTGAGCTGCGCGGCCTGCGCCTGGCCTGGCAGCGGGAGTACCGCAACCCACAGTTCAGCGTGCCCCAGCCGACCTTAAATTTTGGCTGCATCCACGGCGGCGATAACCCCAACCGCATTTGCGGCCAGTGCTCCCTGGAGTTCGACCTGCGGCCCTTGCCCGGCATGGATCCCCAGGTGTTGCGCGAGGCCATCCGCCAGAAACTGCGGCCCATCGCCGAGCGCCATCAGGTGCAGATCGACTACGCGCCGCTGTTCCCCGAAGTGCCGCCCTTCGAGCAGCCTGAAGACGCCGAACTGGTGCGGGTCGCGGAACGATTGACCGGTCATCGTGCCGAAGCAGTAGCGTTCGGCACTGAAGCGCCTTATCTTCAGCGCCTTGGTTGTGAAACCCTGGTACTCGGCCCTGGGGACATAGCCTGCGCCCACCAGCCGGGCGAGTACCTTGAAATGTCACGCTTGACGCCTACAGTGCGTCTATTGCGGGAATTGATTGAACATTACTGCCTCAAGCCTGCATAAATTAACCCCATTGCATCCCGTACTTAAAAGGAGAGCGAGCGTGTCGCCAAGCCTGTTCCGACGATAACCATCAGCCCGCTGTGCGTTTAGCGATTCATCCTTTTTTGGCTGCTTTTTATTACAGGCCCAGGTTTTATGCCCGAATACGTCAATTGGCTTCGTCACGCTTCGCCCTACATCAATGCCCACCGTGACTGCACCTTTGTGGTCATGCTGCCGGGTGATGGTGTGGATCACCCCAACTTCGGCAATATCGTCCATGACCTGGTGCTGCTGCACAGCCTCGGCGTGCGCCTGGTACTGGTGCATGGTTCGCGCCCGCAAATCGAAACCCGCCTCGCCGCTCGCGGCCTGACCCCGCATTACCACGATGGGATGCGCATCACCGATGCCGCGACCCTGGAGTGCGTGATCGACGCGGTCGGCCACCTGCGTATCGCTATCGAAGCGCGGCTGTCCATGGACATGGCGTCCTCGCCGATGCAGGGCTCGCGCCTGCGGGTGGCCAGCGGCAACCTGGTGACCGCGCGGCCTATCGGCGTGCTGGACGGCATCGACTACCACCATACCGGCGAAGTGCGCCGGGTCGACCGCAAGGGTATCAATCGCCTGCTCGACGAACGCTCCATCGTCGTTCTTTCGCCCCTGGGCTATTCGCCGACCGGGGAGATTTTCAACCTGGCCTGTGAAGATGTGGCCACCCGCGCTGCCATCGACCTGGGCGCCGACAAGTTGCTGCTGTTTGGCGCAGACCTGGGCCTGATCGACGAAAACGGCCGGCTGGTCCGCGAACTGCGTCCCCAACAAGTACCGGCGCACCTGCAGCGCCTGGGCAACAATTACCAGGCCGAACTGCTGGATGCGGCGGCCGAGGCCTGTCGTGGGGGCGTAGGGCGCAGCCATATCGTCAGTTATGTCGAGGACGGTGCGCTGTTGACCGAGCTTTTTACCCGCGACGGCGGCGGTACGCTGGTGGCCCAGGAGCAGTTCGAGCTGGTGCGTGAGGCGGCGATTGAAGATGTCGGCGGCTTGCTGGACCTGATCAGCCCGCTGGAAGAACAGGGCATTCTGGTACGCCGCTCCCGGGAAGTGCTGGAGCGGGAAATCGAGCAATTCAGCGTAGTGGAACGCGAAGGCATGATCATCGCCTGCGCTGCGCTGTACCCGATTGCCGACTCGGATGCTGGCGAACTGGCGTGCCTGGCGGTCAATCCGGAGTATCGCCATGGCGGCCGTGGCGATGAGCTGTTGGAGCGCATCGAAACCCGCGCCCGCACCCAAGGCTTGAAGACCTTGTTCGTGCTGACGACCCGCACCGCCCACTGGTTCCGCGAGCGCGGCTTTGTGCCGAGCAGCGTGGATCGCCTGCCGTCGGCGCGGGCCTCGTTGTACAACTTCCAGCGTAACTCGAAGATCTTCGAAAAGACCCTGTAAACACGGTATTCGGTACACCCAATACCTAATGTGGGAGCGGGCTTGCTCGCGAAGGCAGTGTGTCAGTCAGCGCATTTATTGACTGGCACACCGCCTTCGCAAGCAAGCCCGCTCCCACATTCTTTGTCCGGGTTTATTCTTTGATGAATTTTCCGGTCACATAGGCCGAATAGTCCGGTAACACGGTCTCTACTTTCCCTTGTTCCTTAAGAAACTTCGCCGTCTCCCCAATGGCCTTGGCTGTCCCACCATTGAGCAAGGCTTCGGTTCGCTGCGCCTGTGCATCGGGGAAGGTGCTGCCTTCCAGCAGTTCGGGGATGTCTGCGGCGTTTGCGCCGGTCAACCGGGCGATCTTTTGCACCGGGGCGGAATCCACCGTCCAGCTGCTTTTATTGGCTGCATAGTCGGCAAACGAATCCAGGGTGATCTTGGCAAACTTGGCCACGACCTCCGGATGTTTCTCGGCAAAGTCCTTGCGCACTACCCACACCTCGAACGTCGGCGCGCCCCATTGGCCCACCTCGGTAGCGTCGGTCAACGTCTTGCCGGTCTTGCGGATTTCTCCCAGGGCCGGCGACCAGACAAAGGCGCCGTCGATATCCCCGCGTTTCCAGGCTGCGGCAATTTGCGCCGGTTGCAGGTTCACCACTTTCACCTGGCGGGTGTCCAGGCCCCAGTGTTTCAAGGCCCCGAGCAGGCTGTAGTGGGATGTGGAGACAAAAGGAGTGGCAATGGTTTTGCCGATCAGGTCCTTGGGTGCGTCAATTTGGCTACCGTTACGCACTACCAAAGCTTCAGAACTATTGATTTGAGCCGATACGATGAACGCCACAATGGGTAGATTACGGGATGCGGCGGCCGCCAACGGGCTGGAGCCGAGATTGCCGATCTGCACATCGCCTGAGGCAATCGCGGTGATGACTTGCGGGCCACTGTTGAAGCGGCGCCAGTCGATTTTCTCGCCAATGGCTTGTTCGTAAAGACCATCGGCCTGGGGCACTTTGCTCGGATCAATGCCGGTCTGGTAGCCGATGGTGAGGTTGGCTGCCTGCACGCCAATAGAAAGTGTAAGCGATAGTAAAACTGTAACAAATTGACTAGAGGATGCGCGTTTGGCCATGATGGCGTCGCCTTTTTGATCGTGAGTGACGTGTGCAAGATTCTGCTCACACTAAACGATCTAAAAAATGGCCAACAAATACCCTTTGGGAATTAGCTTATGGAGCGATACCCCACTGCGGGCTAGTTGCTCCATGGAAAGTGTTATTCCTGAATAGTATGAAAAAGGATGAAATAATTCTTTTTGGGTGTATGAAAAACTCATTACCCTGCAAGGACCAAATCAACTGCGGTTAGACGAAAGTAGTAGACACACAAGGTTACGATTGACTTGTCAGTCACTATCTGGCGCTAATCGCGCATCTGTGGATCGAGGGCGTCAGACCCGAGACCAAAGAACTACAAAAATTAGAAACGAGAGGAGCGGTACATGAAGAAGTCCACATTGGCGTTCGCCATCGCGGCTGGGGTTTTGGCTCAGCAAGCAGGCGCCGCTGGTTTTGTTGAAGACACCAAGGCATCCGTCAGTTCTCGGACCCTGTATTTTGATAACGATCAACGCGAAGGCGGTGCTGACCAGCGCGAAACGGCCACTGGCCTGAAGTTCAACGTCCAGTCTGGTTTCACTGAGGGCACCGTTGGTTTTGGTATTGATGCCCAGGCATTGGTCGGCATTCACCTGGACGGTGGCCGTGGTCATCACCCAGACAACAACTCTTTCGTTCCAAGCGACACCGACGGTTCGGCTGTGAGCAATTGGAGCAGCGCGAGCGCCAACGTCAAAGCCCGCTTCTCCAAGACCGAAGCCCACCTGGGTGGCGCTCTGGCGCCAAACCTGCCGATTCTGATTGCAAGCGACGGCCGTCTGCTGCCACAGACCTTTGAAGGCGGCACTGTCACTTCCAAAGAAATCGACAATGTGACGTTTAACGCCGGTCAACTTGAGCACGCCACCGGCCGTGCTTCGACCAACAGCACGGGCCTGTCTATCGCGGGCGCTACTCAGGAAAGTAACCAGTTCCGCTTTGGCGGTGCTGATTGGAAGGTCACCAAAGACCTGACCTTGCAGTACTACTACGCCAACCTGGAAGACTTCTATAAGCAACACTTCCTGGGCCTGGTTCACGTCTACCCGATCACCGAAGGTCAGTCGTTCAAAACCGACGTGCGCTACTTCGATAGCAGCTCCGACGGCAAGAATGGCCAGGCTGGCTATCAGTTCAGCAACAACGGCGGTTACGCGAAGGACGCTGGCGAGGTTAATAACAAAACCTGGAGCGCCATGTTCACTTACACCTTGGGTGGCAGTGCGTTCCTGCTGGGTCACCAGCGCGTCAATGATGATGGCGGTTTTGTCTGGATGAACCAAGGCAACGTTGTCGACGGCAATGGTCGTAACGAAGGTGCCGGTGGTTCCAGCTTCTACCTCTTCACCGATAGCATGATCAACCCTTTCGTGCGTGCGGGTGAAAACACCACCTTCGGTCAGTACTCCTATGACTTCGCTGCGTTGGGCGTTCCAGGTCTGAAAACCTCGATTGTTTACCTGCGTGGCGACAACATCAAAGCCAAGAACGGTGGCAGCGACCAGTCCGAGTGGGAGCGCGATATGCGCATCGACTACACCATCCAGCAGGGTGCCCTGAAAGGCTTCGGCACCACGCTGCGTCACGGTGTCTATCGCGGTAGCGGTACCGGCGTTCAGGACCAGGATCAGACTCGTCTGATCTTTAACTACACTTACAGCTTCCTGTAAGCCAAGTTAAGAAAAAAACCTCGCGTTTATCGCGAGGTTTTTTTTTGCATGATGGCCCACGTGCAGACTCTTCATATTCATTTATCATCTAAACAAATCGATATTTATTCTTTTTAAATTACTCCAGGCACAGGCACAGTGGGTTCCATAAGCACCCATCAGGAGCCACACCATGAGCCTCAGACTGGGCGATATCGCCCCCGACTTTGAACAGGATTCCAGCGCCGGCAAGATTCGTTTCCACGAGTGGCTGGGCGACAGCTGGGGTGTGTTGTTTTCCCACCCGGCGGACTTCACCCCGGTGTGCACCACCGAGCTGGGTTTTACCGCCAAGCTCAAGGACGAGTTCGCCAACCGTGGGGTCAAGGCCATTGCCCTGTCGGTGGATCCGGTGGACTCCCACCACAAGTGGATCGAGGACATCAACGAGACCCAGCACACCGTCGTCAACTTCCCGATCCTGGCCGATGCCGACCGCAAGGTCTCGGACCTGTACGACCTGATCCATCCCAATGCCAATGACACGCTTACTGTGCGTTCGCTGTTCGTGATCGACCCGAACAAAAAGATTCGCCTGACCATCACCTACCCGGCCAGCACCGGGCGTAACTTCCATGAAATCCTGCGGGTCATTGACTCGCTGCAACTGACCGACAACTACAAGGTCGCGACGCCGGCCAACTGGCAGGACGGTGATGAGGTGGTGATCGTGCCTTCGCTCAAGGATGAGGACGAGATCAAGAAACGCTTTCCCAAGGGCTATCGTGCGGTTAAGCCCTATCTGCGGCTGACCCCGCAGCCCAACCGGTAACCCGAATCCAATGTGGGAGCGGGCTTGCTCGCGAATGCGGTGGTTCAGCAAGAAATGTGCTGACTGATACGCCGCAATCGCGAGCAAGCCCGCTCCCACAAGTTAATCGCATTTCAGGACTCACATAGCAGGGGTTTTCAGGCCGTTTCGACGGCCTTTTTTTTCGCCCGCCGAATGCTCTTTCTCATATGCAATTTAAGAATAAACAAATGAATAAATAAGATTTATAGATATATGAATCTGCTGATATGGTCTGTTCCATCTTGGCGCCATCGCTGCACTGCGAACCGCCGACACTTGCTCAAGGAAACTCCAGATGCTGGTCGTAACACTTGGTGGCAGTCCCAGTCAGCGTTCCCGCTCCGGGGTCTTGCTGGATCATTCCCGGCGCTGGTTGCAGCAGCAAGGCGTGGAAGTGGTGAGTTATCAGGTGCGGGACTTCCCGGCCGAAGATTTGCTGTATGCCCGCTTTGACAGCCCGAAGGTGCTCGACCTGCTGGCCCAAGTGGCCAATGCCGATGGTCTGGTGATTGCCACGCCGGTGTACAAGGCCTCGTTTTCCGGCGCGTTGAAAACCGTCCTCGACCTGCTGCCGGAACGGGCCCTGGCCCACAAAGTGGTGTTGCCCATGGCCACCGGCGGCAGCATTGCCCACATGCTGGCAGTGGATTACGCCTTGAAACCGGTGCTGTCGGCGCTGAAAGCCCAGGAGCTGCTGCACGGGATTTTTGCCGAAGACAGCCAAATTGCCTACGGCGAAGGCAGTGCCCAGGCGCAGTTGGTGCCGATCCTTGAGCAACGCTTGAGCGAAGCCCTGGAGCAGTTCTACAGCGCCATGGCTCGCCGCCCGCAACCGCTGGACCCCCATGTGTTGAATGAACGTTTGTTGAGTGCTCGCTGGAGCATCTAAGCCGAACCCGAATACCAGAAACCCTCACCTTACTCAGCCGCCAACGGCCAAGCAGGTGCAGCCACAACCCTCATCGTCAATTTGGAGAGCGCCATGCGCACTGTCATCTTGCGTCGGGGCCTGGTCGCACTGTTTGCTGCGGCTGTGTCCTTCGGCGCCATTGTTCAAGCCCAAGCCGCAGAAACCCTGCGGATCGGTTATCAGAAGTACGGCACCCTGGTGCTGCTCAAAGCCAAGGGCACCCTGGAAAAACGCCTGGCGGACCAGGGCGTGAACGTGCAGTGGACCGAATTTCCCGGCGGCCCGCAGTTGCTGGAAGGGCTGAATGTGGGCTCCATCGACTTTGGCGTCACTGGCGAGACTCCGCCGGTGTTCGCCCAGGCCGCCGGTGCCGATCTGCTCTATGTGGCCTACGAACCGCCAGCGCCGACCAGCGAAGCCATCCTGGTACCCAAGGACTCGCCGATCACATCGGTGGCCGAGCTCAAGGGCAAGAAAGTCGTGCTCAATAAGGGCTCCAACGTGCATTACCTGCTGGTGCGCGCCCTGGAAGACGCAGGCCTGAAATACACCGACGTACAGACCGTGTTCCTGCCGCCCGCCGACGCCCGTGCCGCCTTCGAGCGTGGCAGTGTCGACGCCTGGGTCATCTGGGACCCGTACCAGGCGGCTGCCGAGAAGCAACTGCAAGCCCGCACCCTGCGTGACGCCACCGGCATTGCCGATAACCACCAGTTCTACCTGGCCACCAAGCCTTACACCGAAAAACACCCCGAGGTGATCAAGGCGCTGATTGAGGAAGTGCGCGCCGTGGGCGAATGGTCCAAGGCCAACCCCCAGGAAGTCACTGAGCAAGTCGCACCGCTACTCGGCCTGCCGGCGGACATCACCCTGACTTCGGTGAAGCGCCAAGGCTACGGCGCGCTGTTCCTGACCCCGGCAGTGGTCGCCGCCCAGCAGAAAATCGCCGACAGCTTCTACCAACTCAAATTGATTCCCAAGCCCTTGAGCATCAAGGACGTGATCTGGACGCCACCTGCGAGCGTTGCCAAAGCGCCGTAATCCGATTTCTTCAGGAGACAACTCCATGAGCCTCACTATTTTCTGGTTCCTGCCTACCCATGGCGACGGCCATTATCTGGGCACCGCTGAAGGCGCTCGTGCCGTGGATCACGGCTATCTGCAACAGGTGGCCCAGGCCGCTGATCGCCTGGGCTTTGGCGGGGTGTTGATCCCTACCGGACGCTCCTGCGAAGACTCGTGGCTGGTGGCCGCCTCGTTGATCCCGGTGACCCAGCGTTTGAAGTTTCTTGTCGCTCTGCGCCCCGGGATCATTTCCCCGACAGTGGCGGCGCGGCAGGCGGCGACCCTGGACCGGCTGTCCGGTGGCCGGGCGCTGTTCAACCTGGTGACCGGCGGTGATCCGGAGGAGTTGGCCGGCGACGGTCTGTTCCTCAGCCATGAGGAGCGTTACCAGGCCTCGGTGGAATTCACCCGCATCTGGCGTCGCGTGCTGGAAGGCGAAACCGTGGACTACGACGGCCAGCACATCAGCGTCAAAGGCGCCAAGCTGCTGTACCCGCCGATCCAGCAACCTCGGCCGCCGCTGTACTTCGGCGGATCTTCCGAAGCGGCCCAGGACCTGGCAGCCGAACAAGTGGAAATGGTCCTGACCTGGGGCGAACCGCCGGCTGCGGTGGCGGAAAAAATCGAACAGGTGCGGGCCAAGGCGGCCAAGCTCGGGCGCACTGTGCGCTTCGGTATTCGCCTGCATGTGATCGTGCGTGAAACCAACGAGGAGGCATGGAAAGCCGCCGACAAACTGATCTCCCACCTGGACGACGACACCATTGCGCGGGCCCAGGCATCCCTGGCGCGCTTTGATTCGGTGGGCCAGCAACGCATGGCCGCCCTGCATGGTGGCAGCCGCGACAACCTCGAAGTCAGCCCCAACCTGTGGGCCGGTGTCGGCCTGGTACGTGGCGGGGCCGGCACGGCGCTGGTGGGCGACGGCCCGACCGTGGCGGCGCGGGTCAAGGAGTACGCGGACCTGGGCATCGACACCTTTATCTTCTCCGGCTATCCCCACCTGGAAGAGTCGTACCGGGTCGCGGAGCTGCTGTTCCCGCACCTGGATATCGAACGTCCCGAGCTGCCGAAAAGCGCCGGCTACGTCAGCCCGTTTGGCGAAATGGTGGCCAACGACATTCTTCCCAAAGCCGCGTCGCAGAGCTGAGGCGCCGTCATGAACAGTCAACGGATTTTGCATCGACTGGCACCGTGGGCGCTGCCGATCCTGTTGCTGGCGGTGTGGCAGTTGTCGGTGTCGGCGGGCTGGTTGTCGACACGGATTCTGCCGGCCCCCAGCGCGGTGATTGCAGCCGGGGTGCACCTGGTCAGCAGCGGTGAAATCTGGACGCACCTGGCCATCAGCGGCTGGCGCGCCGGCCTCGGTTTTGTGATCGGCGGCGGCATCGGCCTGGCCCTGGGGTTTATCACCGGCCTGTCGAAATGGGGTGAGCGCCTGCTGGACAGCTCGGTGCAGATGATTCGCAACGTGCCGCACCTGGCGCTGATCCCGCTGGTGATTCTGTGGTTTGGCATTGATGAAACGGCGAAGATTTTCCTGGTCGCCCTCGGCACGCTGTTCCCGATCTACCTCAACACCTATCACGGTATCCGCAACGTCGACCCGGCGCTGGTGGAGATGGCACGCAGTTATGGTTTGTCGGGCTTCAGCCTGTTTCGCCAGGTGATCCTGCCCGGGGCCTTGCCCTCGATCCTGGTGGGGGTGCGTTTTGCCCTGGGCTTTATGTGGCTGACGCTGATCGTTGCGGAAACCATCTCTGCCAGTTCCGGTATTGGCTACCTGGCGATGAATGCCCGGGAGTTCCTGCAAACCGACGTGGTGGTGCTGGCGATTGTGCTGTACGCGGTACTCGGCAAGTTGGCGGACCTTGCCGCGCGTGGCCTGGAGCGGGTTTGGCTGCGCTGGCATCCGGCCTATCAAGTGCATAAAGGAGGTGCGGCATGACCGCCCAACAACCTCCACGTCTGCTGCGGGGCATCCCGTTGGCGGTGCGCACATTGCGCAAGGCATTTGGCGCGCGGGAGGTGCTCAAGGGCATCGACCTGCATATTCCGGCGGGTCAATTTGTCGCCGTGGTCGGGCGCAGCGGCTGCGGCAAAAGTACCTTGCTGCGCCTGCTGGCCGGCCTGGATGAAGCCAGCAGCGGCGAGTTGCTGGCCGGCTCTGCAGCGTTGAGCGAAGCCCTGGAAGACACGCGGCTGATGTTCCAGGAAGCGCGCCTGCTGCCGTGGAAAAAGATCATTGATAACGTCGGCCTGGGCCTTAAGGGCAACTGGCGACCCCAGGCCATGGAGGCCTTGGAAGCGGTCGGCCTGGCCGAGCGTGCCGATGAATGGCCAGCGGTGTTGTCCGGTGGCCAGAAACAACGGGTGGCCCTGGCCCGCGCCTTGATTCACCAACCGCGCCTGTTACTGCTGGATGAACCCTTGGGCGCGCTGGATGCCCTGACCCGGATCGAGATGCAGCAACTGATCGAGAACCTGTGGCGCAAACACGGGTTTACCGTGTTGCTGGTGACCCATGACGTCAGCGAAGCCGTGGCCATTGCCGATCGGGTGATCCTGATCGAAGACGGCGAAATCGGCCTCGACCTGCACGTCGAACTACCGCGCCCGCGGGTCCGTGGCTCCCATCGCCTGGCGGCCCTGGAAACCGAAGTGCTTAACCGTGTGCTGTCACTGCCCGGCACGCCGCCTGAGCCGGAACCTGTTTCACCGTTGCCTACGCAGTTGCGTTGGGCGCACTAACTCACTTGTCCCTTGAGGAATAACACCATGACTATCAAAGCGATCAACGTGCGTAACCAGTTCAAAGGCACCATCAAGGAAATCGTCGAAGGCGACGTACTGTCGGAAATCGACGTGCAGACCGCGTCCGGTATCGTCACGTCGGTGATCACCACCCGCTCGGTGAAAGAGCTGGAGCTGGTGATTGGCAGTGAAGTGATTGCCTTTGTGAAATCCACCGAGGTGTCGATCGCTAAACTGTGATGATCGTTCCCACGCTCTGCATGGGAATGCACCCCGTGACGCTCTGCGTCACAAGAGCGGACGCAGAGCGTCCTATGAGGCGTTCCCACGCAGAGCGTGGGAACGATCATTGAGGGCGCTTGGGCAAAAACACCGGCAAATAAAGCCCCACATACGCATCAAACACCCGCATCCCTTCCTCCGCCATGCGCGGGGTGATCTGCCCATGCTGATGCACCGAGCGTGCATACACGCGGTCGCTCAGCTCCAGCGCCAGGGCAAACACGTCCACATCCGCCGGCAGCACCGGCACTTCAAAGTGGCGGTTGAACACTTGCTGCATCAAGTCCCCCAACTCCAGGTCATGCTGGCGGTCGGCCTGGGTCACTTCGGTGAGGCCGTGCTGGGCGAGGATCAGTTGGCGGGCGGCGGCGTCCTTGCTGTAGATCGCCAGCATGCGCAACTCCACCAGGCGCGACAGGTCGCGCCAGTGGTGCAGGCTGTCGTGGTCGATGGGGGCTTGCAGCGCGGCGCGGAAGGCGGCGTGAATGTCAGCGGTCAGGGCTTCGAGCAAGGCCGGGACGCTGGCGAAAAAGTGATACACCGATGACGGCGGAATCTGCGCCCGTTCGGCCACGCTGTAAATCGACAGACTGGCCACGCCTTCGGCGGCCAGCAGGGTGCGGGCAGCATCGAGGATCGCGTCGATCCGGGCCTGGCTGCGGGCGCGGGGTTTGCGAGGGGCGGCGGGGCGGGTCATGGATGTCTCCTACAGGGCAGCGGGCATTGTACGCGACCTTGATCGTTCCCACGCTCTGCGTGGGCACGCCTCTTAGGACGCTCTGCGTCCGCTGTTGTGACGCAGAGCACCACGGGCTGCATTCCCACGCAGAGCGTAGGAACGAGATAGCAGGCCATAAAAAACGCCGCAGGCCATAAGCCTGCAGCGTTCATTTGTTGCAGCATCCGCTTACACGGTATGCAGGTACCAGTTGTACTCAAGGTCGGAGATGGAGTGTTCAAACTCCTCCAGCTCACTTTCCTTACAGGCGACGAAGATATCGATGTATTTCGGGTCGATGTACTTGGCCATCACCTCGCTGTCGTCCAACTCGCGCAGGGCATCGCGCAGGTTGTTCGGCAGGCTTTGCTCGTTCTGCTCGTAGCTGTTGCCTTCCACCGGTGCGCCAGGTTCGATCTTGTTGGTCAGACCGTGGTGCACGCCCGCCAGGACCGAAGCCATCAGCAGGTAAGGGTTGGCATCGGCGCCGGCCACGCGGTGTTCGATACGGACGGCGTCGGACGAGCCGGTCGGTACGCGAATCGCCACGGTGCGGTTGTCCAGGCCCCAGCACGGCGAGTTCGGCACGTAGAACTGTGCGCCGAAACGACGGTAGGAGTTGACGTTGGGGCACAGGAAGGCCATTTGTGCAGGCAGGGTCTCCAGCACACCGCCGATCGCGTGACGCAATGCGGCGTTCTGCTCGGGATCCTCGCTGGCAAAGATGTTCTTGCCGTCTTTGTCCAGGATCGAAATATGCACGTGCAAACCATTGCCGGCCTGGCCTGGGTAAGGCTTGGCCATGAAGGTGGTGTCCATCTCATGGTCGTAGGCAATGTTCTTGATCAAACGCTTGAGCAGTACCGCGTAGTCGCACGCCTTGATCGGGTCGGCGACGTGGTGCAGGTTCACTTCGAACTGCGCCGGGGCACTTTCCTTGACGATGGCGTCAGCCGGGATGCCTTGCTCTTTGGCACCTTCCAGAATGTCCTGGAGGCAGTCGACGTATTCGTCGAGGTCGTCGATCAGGTAGACCTGTGTCGAGTGCGGGCGTTTGCCGGAAATCGGCGAGCGGGGAGGTTGTGGCCGGCCGTTCACGTTCTCCTGGTCGATCAGGTAGAACTCAAGCTCGAAGGCGGCGCAGATGGTCAGGCCCATGTCGTCAAACTTGGTTACAACTTGGCGGAGCACTTCGCGCGGATCGGCGAAGAAAGGTTCACCTTCAAGTTCGTGCATGGTCATCAGCAGTTGCGCGGTAGGGCGCTTTTGCCAGGGTTCATTGCACAGGGTGTCGGGGATTGGATAACAGATTCGGTCAGCATCACCGATGTCCAGGCCCAGGCCGGTGCTTTCCACCGTTGAGCCATTGATATCCAGGGCAAATAAAGAGGCCGGCAAGTTGATGCCTTTCTCGTAAACCTTGTGGAGGCTGGTGCGTTCGATGCGCTTACCGCGCACCACACCATTCATATCCGCAATTAGAAGGTCTACGTACAGAACCTCAGGATGATCCTTAAGGAACGCGTTCGCTTCGTTAAGCTGAACGGCACGCGGGGGTACCGACATGATGCAACACCTTTGTTGTTAAAAATATCAATCATTGATCTTTTCTGGTTTCAGTCAACCCGAACGGCTTGCCGAAGTCAAGCGAGGCCTTTTTTGCCCTAAAAAAGCGCCTTGAGGGGTTTTTTGCGGCTTTTTTGGGCAGTTTTGCCAGTTTGACCGGCTTGGGACTAGCAGGCTTGAGCGGGCCGTGTTGTATTTTTTACGGGGGTGTTGTGTAAAAAAATGAACAAGGCTAAGCTCGATTCAAACCCATAACAGCAATAATACCGGGGTGCTTCATGTCTGGCCTGCCGTTAATCGGCGTCACCGCCTGCTCCAAACAGGTTGGTCTGCATGCTTATCACATCAGTGGCGACAAATACGTCCGCGCCGTGGCAGTCGCTGCCAAGGGCCTGCCATTGATTATTCCGTCCCTGGCGGAGCTGTTCGAACCGGCCAATATTCTTGACGGTCTGGATGGCATTCTCTTTACCGGCTCCCCTTCCAATATCGAACCCTTTCATTACGACGGTCCGGCCAGCGCGCCCGGGACTGCTCATGATCCTGCACGGGACCAGAGCACCCTGCCGCTGATTCGCGCTGCGATTGCCGCAGGCGTACCGGTGCTGGGGATCTGCCGGGGCTTCCAGGAAATGAACGTGGCCCTGGGCGGCAGCCTGCACCAGAAGGTTCATGAGTTGCCGGGTATGCTTGATCACCGCGAAGACGATACCCAGCCGCTGGACATCCAGTACGGCCCGGCGCACGCCGTGGCGATCACGCCGGGCGGGGTATTGGCGGGCCTGGGCTTGCCGGCCACGATCCAGGTCAATTCGATCCACAGCCAGGGCGTTGAGCGCCTGGCGCCGGGCCTGCAGGTCGAAGCGACCGCGCCGGATGGCCTGATCGAGGCTTTTTCGCTCAAACAGGGCAAGGCATTTGCAGACGCTTTTGCATTAGGAGTGCAATGGCACCCCGAATGGCAGGTAAGCTCCAACCCGTACTACCTCGCGATCTTCCAGGCATTTGGCGATGCCTGCCGAACGCGGGCGAAACAAAGAGACGCACACGCGTCAAACAACGCCTGACCTTTAATGGATGTCAGGAAACCCAGCCCAGAGGCATTTATGAGTAACAACCTCGACCAGCTCACCGATTGGTTGAAAGACCACAAGATCACAGAAGTCGAATGCATGATTGGCGACCTCACGGGGATCACCCGGGGCAAGATCTCGCCGACCAACAAGTTCATTGCCGAAAAAGGCATGCGCCTGCCCGAGAGCGTTCTGTTGCAGACCGTGACCGGCGACTATGTCGAAGACGACATCTATTACGAATTGCTCGACCCGGCCGACATCGACATGATCTGCCGTCCCGACCAGAACGCGGTGTTCCTGGTGCCCTGGGCCATCGAGCCCACCGCCCAGGTGATCCACGACACCTACGACAAGCAAGGCAACCCGATCGAGCTGTCGCCGCGCAACGTGCTCAAGAAAGTCCTCAAGCTCTACGCCGACAAAGGCTGGCAGCCCATCGTGGCGCCGGAGATGGAGTTCTACCTGACCAAGCGCTGCGAAGACCCGGACTTCCCGTTGCAACCGCCGATTGGCCGCTCCGGCCGCCCGGAAACCGGTCGCCAGTCCTTCTCTATAGAAGCGGCCAACGAATTCGACCCACTGTTCGAAGACGTCTACGACTGGTGCGAGCTGCAGGAGCTGGACCTGGACACCCTGATCCACGAGGACGGCACGGCGCAGATGGAAATCAATTTCCGTCACGGCGATGCCCTGTCCCTGGCCGACCAGATCCTAGTGTTCAAGCGCACCATGCGTGAAGCCGCGCTCAAGCACAACGTGGCCGCCACCTTTATGGCCAAGCCGATGACCGGCGAGCCCGGCAGCGCCATGCACCTGCACCAGAGCATTATTGATATCGCCACCGGCAAGAACGTGTTCTCCAATGAGGACGGCTCCAAGAGCGAGCTGTTCCTGCACCACATCGGTGGCCTGCAGAAGTTCATCCCCGAGCTGTTGCCGCTGTTTGCGCCCAACGTCAACTCGTTCCGCCGCTTCCTGCCCGACACCTCGGCGCCGGTGAACGTGGAGTGGGGTGAAGAGAACCGCACCGTGGGCCTGCGCGTGCCGGATGCCGGCCCGCAGAACCGCCGCGTGGAAAACCGCCTGCCGGGCGCCGATGCCAACCCGTACCTGGCCATCGCCGCCAGCCTGCTGTGCGGTTATATCGGCATGGTCGAAGGCATCAGCCCGAGCGCCCCGGTGGTCGGTCGTGGCTACGAGCGACGCAACCTGCGCCTGCCGTTGACCATCGAAGATGCACTGGAACGCATGGAAAACAGCAAGACCATCGAGAAATACCTGGGTCACAAATTCATCACTGGCTACGTCGCGGTCAAGCGGGCCGAGCATGAAAACTTCAAGCGCGTGATCAGTTCGTGGGAGCGGGAATTCCTGCTCTTCGCCGTCTGATGCGCCGGGTGCGGCCAGGATGGGCCGCACCTTCACCTACTTTTTGGAGATTGGTATGTCCAGCAACAACCCGCAAACCCGTGAATGGCAAGCCCTGAGCAACGATCATCACCTGGCGCCGTTCAGCGACTTCAAGCAGTTGAAAGAGAAAGGCCCGCGCATCATCACCAACGCCAAGGGCGTTTACCTGTGGGACAGCGAAGGCAACAAGATCCTCGACGGCATGGCCGGCCTGTGGTGTGTGGCCATCGGTTATGGCCGCGATGAGCTGGCTGACGCCGCCGCCAAGCAGATGAAACAACTGCCTTACTACAACCTGTTCTTCCAGACTGCCCACCCGCCGGTGCTGGAACTGGCCAAGGCCATCGCCGATATCGCCCCGGCCGGCATGAACCACGTGTTCTTCACCGGCTCCGGCTCCGAAGGCAACGACACCATGTTGCGTATGGTCCGCCACTACTGGGCGATCAAGGGCCAGCCGAACAAAAAAACCATCATCAGCCGCAAGAATGGCTACCACGGTTCCACCGTGGCCGGCGCCAGCCTGGGCGGCATGACTTATATGCACGAGCAGGGCGACTTGCCGATCCCGGGCATCGTGCATATCGCCCAGCCGTACTGGTTCGGCGAAGGCGGCGACATGAGCCCTGAAGAGTTCGGGGTGTGGGCCGCTAACCAACTGGAAGAGAAAATTCTGGAACTGGGCGTGGACAACGTCGGTGCCTTTATTGCCGAGCCGATCCAGGGCGCCGGCGGTGTGATCGTGCCGCCAGCAAGCTACTGGCCGCGCATCAAGGAAATCCTCGCCAAGTACGACATCCTGTTTGTCGCCGACGAAGTGATCTGTGGCTTTGGCCGCACCGGTGAGTGGTTCGGTAGCGATTTCTACGATCTCAAGCCGGACATGATGACCATCGCCAAGGGCCTGACCTCGGGCTATATCCCCATGGGCGGCCTGATTGTGCGCGACGAAGTGGTGGCGGTGCTCAACGAAGGCGGCGATTTCAACCACGGCTTCACCTATTCCGGGCACCCGGTGGCTGCTGCGGTGGCCCTGGAAAACATCCGCATCATGCGCGATGAAAAAATTGTCAGCCGCGTCCATGACGAAACGGCACCGTATTTGCAGAAGCGTCTACGCGAGCTGGCGGATCATCCGCTGGTGGGCGAAGTGCGCGGTGTCGGCATGTTGGGTGCGATCGAGCTGGTCCAGGACAAGGCCACGCGCAAGCGTTATGAAGGAAAGGGCGTGGGTATGATCTGCCGCACCTTCTGCTTCGAAAATGGCCTGATCATGCGCGCCGTGGGCGACACCATGATCATTTCGCCGCCGCTGGTGATCAGCAAGGCCGAGATTGACGAGCTGGTGACCAAGGCTCGCCATTGCCTGGACCTGACTTTGGCGGCATTGCAGGGCTAAGTGCTAGGCTCAGGATGCAGCGGCTGCGGCTGTTGCATTCGGGTAATGATAAATGCGGGGCTTTGGTTGAAAGCCGGCCCCTGAACTTGCCAGACTGTCGCCCTGTTTTGTCGCCCTTCGACGGGCCATGAAACGTAGAAAAATGTGGCCCAAAAAAGAAAAATTGGAGCATGACCGAATGAAGGCATTAGGTTTGAAGAACGCCGGCAAGACCCTCCTGGCCTTGTCCCTGATGGGCGCAATGGCCGGCACGGCCCAGGCTGCCGACAAAGTGCTGCACGTCTACAACTGGTCCGACTACATTGCACCGGACACCGTAGCCAACTTTGAGAAAGAGTCCGGCATCAAGGTGGTGTACGACGTTTTCGACAGCAACGAAACCCTGGAAGCCAAGCTGCTGGCGGGCAAGTCCGGCTACGACATCGTCGTACCGTCGAACAACTTCCTGGCCAAGCAGATCAAGGCCGGTGTGTATCAGGAGCTGGACAAGTCCAAGCTGCCAAACTGGAAGAACCTCGACACCGACCTGCTCAAGGCCGTGGGTGATGCCAGCGACAAAGGCAACCTGCACGCATTCCCGTACATGTGGGGCACCATCGGCATCGGCTACAACCCGGACAAGGTCAAGGCTGCGCTGGGCGTCGACAAGATCGATTCGTGGGATGTGCTGTTCAAGCCCGAGAACATCGAAAAACTCAAAAGCTGTGGCGTGAGCTTCCTCGACTCGCCAACCGAAATGATCCCGGTGGCCCTGCACTACCTGGGCTACCCGACCGACAGCCAGGACAAGAAGCAACTGGCTGAAGCCGAAGCGCTGTTCCTCAAGATCCGTCCTTCGGTGGGTTACTTCCACTCCTCCAAGTACATCTCGGACCTGGCCAACGGCAACATCTGCGTGGCCGTGGGTTACTCGGGTGACCTGGAACAGTCCAAATCCCGCGCGGCTGAAGCCGGTGGCAAGGTTAAAGTTTCCTACGCCATTCCCAAGGAAGGCGCAGGCAGCTTCTACGACATGGTCGCCATCCCCAAAGATGCCGAGAACCTGGACGCCGCCTATCAGTTCATGAACTACCTGCTCAAGCCTGAAGTCATGGCTGAAATCACCAACAGCGTACGTTTCCCGAACGGTAACAAGGCTGCCACGCCGCTGGTGAGCAAGGATATCTCGGGTGACCCGAGCATCTATCCGACGGATGCAGTGAAAGCCAAGCTGTATGCAATCAGCGATCTGCCGGCCGCTACCCAGCGCTTGCTGACGCGCAGCTGGACCAAGATCAAGTCGGGTAAATAAGCCTTGATAGGTGTGGGAGGGGGGTTGGATGGGAGCGGGCTTGCTCGCGAAAGCGGCGTGTCAGTAGAGGCATATGCAGGCTGACACGCCGCCTTCGCGAGCAAGCTCGCTCCCCCACAAGCCCGCTCCCACCCATTAAATGACAGAAAGCTTTGCCGGATCGGTTTATCGAGGGTAAGTTGCGCGCCGGTTTTGTTGTCGGGCAACAACTTTGGGCCCAACTATTTAAGAGGACCTCCACTTGCCAATTTCTTTATTTCGCAAAGCCTTGCTGGTAGGGGCGGGTCTCACGTTGGCAGTCAGCGTGCAGGCGGCTTCGACTGTGCATGTTTATAACTGGTCGGACTATATCGGCCCCGACACCCTGTCCAACTTTGAAAAGGCCACCGGCATCAAGCCCGTCTATGACGTGTTCGATTCCAACGAAACCCTGGAAGGCAAATTGCTGGCCGGGCGCACCGGGTATGACGTGGTGGTGCCGTCCAACCACTTCCTGGGCAAGCAGATCAAGGCGGGCGCGTTCCAGAAAATCGATAAGGCGCAGTTGAGCAACTACGCCAACCTCGACCCGGCGCTGCTCAAGCGCCTGGAGAAGAACGACCCGGGTAACCAATACGCCGTGCCTTACCTGTGGGGCACCAACGGCATTGGCTACAACGTCGACAAAGTCAAAGAAGTGCTGGGTGTCGACAAAATCGACTCCTGGGCCGTGCTGTTCGAGCCGGAAAACATGAAGAAGCTGGCCAGTTGCGGCGTGTCCTTTATGGACTCGGCGGATGAAATGCTGCCAGCGGTGCTCAACTACATGGGCCTGGACCCCAACAGCACCAACCCGGCCGACTACAAGAAGGCTGAGGAAAAACTCCTGAAAGTGCGTCCCTACGTGACCTACTTCCACTCATCCAAATACATTTCGGACCTGGCCAACGGCAATATCTGCGTGGCCGCCGGGTTCTCCGGCGATGTGTTCCAGGCCAAGGCCCGCGCCAGCGAGGCTGGCAAGGGCGTAAACATCGCCTACGCGATTCCGAAAGAAGGCGGCAACCTGTGGTTTGACGTGCTGGCGATCCCCAAGGACTCGACCAACGTCAAGGAGGCCCACGCCTTCATCAACTATTTACTGCAACCTGAAGTGATCGCTCAGGTCAGTGATTACGTCGGCTACGCCAACCCTAACCCAGGGTCGGATACGTTGATGGAGCAATCAATACGCACCGACGAAGCGGTTTACCCACCGCAGGCGGTTCTCGACCGGACATTTGTCAACTTCGAGCTACCCCCGAAAGTGCAACGCTTGATGACCCGTAGCTGGACCAAGGTCAAGACGGGCAAGTAAGGCTCACACTATCTAAGGTTCGTCTGTATTGGACGTTCTGCACTCTTTTTTTCTGGGAGTTTCGTAAATGGCAGTTGCCTCCGGCGCCTATAAGAAAGCCCTCGAGGGCGACCAGACACCGAAAAAGGTGTTGGTCAAAATCGACCGGGTCACGAAGAAGTTCGACGAGACGATTGCCGTGGACGATGTGTCCCTGGAAATCAAGAAAGGCGAGATCTTCGCCTTGCTCGGCGGATCGGGTTCGGGCAAGTCCACCTTGCTGCGCATGCTCGCAGGTTTCGAGCGCCCGACCGAAGGGCGGATTTTCCTCGACGGTGTTGATATCACCGATATGCCGCCCTACGAGCGGCCGATCAACATGATGTTCCAGTCCTACGCCTTGTTCCCCCACATGACCGTGGCGCAGAACATCGCCTTCGGCCTGCAACAGGACAAGATCCCTAAGGCCGAAGTCGAGGCCCGCGTGGCCGAGATGCTCAAGCTGGTCCAGATGAGCCAGTACGCCAAGCGCAAGCCGCACCAGTTGTCTGGCGGCCAGCGTCAGCGGGTGGCCCTGGCCCGTTCCCTGGCCAAACGCCCGAAACTGCTGCTGCTCGATGAGCCGATGGGCGCCCTGGACAAGAAGCTGCGTTCGCAGATGCAGCTTGAACTCGTCGAAATCATCGAGCGCGTCGGCGTGACCTGCGTGATGGTGACCCACGACCAGGAAGAGGCCATGACCATGGCCGAGCGCATCGCGATCATGCACCTGGGCTGGATCGCGCAGATCGGCAGCCCGATCGACATCTACGAAACCCCCACCAGCCGCCTGGTGTGCGAGTTCATCGGCAACGTCAACATCTTCGACACCGTGGTGGTGGATGACGCCGAAGGCCACGCAGTGCTCAAGTGCGCCGACCTGGACCGCGATATCTACGTGGGTTATGGCATTGCCACGTCGGTGGAAGACAAGTCGGTGACCTACGCTATCCGCCCGGAAAAGCTGCTGGTCACCACCGAGATGCCGACCTGCGAGCACAACTGGTCCAGCGGCAAGGTGCATGACATCGCCTACCTGGGCGGCCATTCGGTGTTCTACGTCGAGCTGCCGAGCGGCAAGCTGGTGCAGTCCTTCGTCGCCAACGCCGAACGCCGTGGCGCGCGGCCGACCTGGGGTGACCAGGTCTACGTGTGGTGGGAAGACGACAGCGGCGTGGTACTTCGCTCATGAACATGAAGAAATTCAAACGGCGATTGCACCGAATAATTCCCAGCGGCAAGCAGGTGGTCATCGGGATTCCGTTCCTGTGGCTGTTCCTGTTCTTCATGCTGCCGTTCTTCATCGTCCTGAAGATCAGCTTTGCCGAAGCGGACGTGGCGATCCCGCCCTACACCGAGATCTACACCTACATCGAGCAGAAGCTGGAGGTGGTGCTCAACCTGGCCAACTACAGCCTGCTGGCCGGCGACGAGCTGTACATCGCCGCCTACCTGGGCTCGTTGAAGATGGCGTTTTTCAGCACGGCCTTGTGCCTGCTGATCGGCTACCCGATGGCCTACGCCATCGCCAGTGCGCGCAAAGAGATGCAGACCGTGCTGGTGCTGCTGATCATGATGCCGACCTGGACCGCGATCCTGATCCGCGTGTATGCGTGGATGGGCATCCTCAGCAACAACGGCTTGCTCAATGGCTTCCTGATGTCCATCGGCCTGATCAACGAGCCGTTGCAGATCCTCAACACCAATATCGCGGTGTATATCGGCGTGGTCTATTCGTACCTGCCGTTTATGATCCTGCCGCTGTACGCCAACCTGGTGAAGCACGACCAGAGCCTGCTGGAGGCCGCGTCGGACCTGGGTTCGAGCACCTTCAACAGCTTCTGGAAAATCACCGTGCCGCTGTCCAAGAACGGCATCATCGCCGGCTGCATGCTGGTATTCATCCCGGTGGTGGGCGAGTTCGTGATCCCGGAACTGCTGGGCGGCCCGGAAACCCTGATGATCGGTAAAGTGTTGTGGCAAGAGTTCTTCAACAACCGTGACTGGCCGGTGGCTTCTGCGCTGGCGGTGGTGATGCTGGCGATCCTGATCGTGCCGATCATTCTGTTTAACCGCAGCCAAGCCAAAGAGATGGAGGGCAAGGTATGAAGCGCTTCAGTTTCTCCAGCTTCATGCTGGTCGTAGGGCTGCTGTTCATCTACCTGCCGATGCTGATCCTGGTGATCTATTCGTTCAACGAATCGAAGCTGGTGACGGTGTGGGGGGGTTGGTCGATCAAGTGGTACGTGGGTCTGTTGGACAACTCCCAGTTGATGGGCTCGGTGGCGCGCTCCCTGGAAATCGCCTGCTACACGGCGGTGGCCGCGGTGGCGCTGGGTACGTTGGCAGCGTTCGTGCTGACCCGTATCAGCCAGTTCAAGGGCCGCACGCTGTTTGGCGGCCTGGTGACCGCGCCGCTGGTGATGCCGGAAGTGATCACCGGTCTGTCGCTGTTGCTGCTGTTCGTGGCCATGGCGCAGATGATCGGCTGGCCCCAGGAGCGTGGCATCGTCACCATCTGGATCGCCCACACCACGTTCTGTGCGGCGTATGTGGCGGTGGTGGTGTCGGCGCGCTTGCGTGAGCTGGACCTGTCGATCGAAGAGGCGGCCATGGACCTCGGTGCGCGGCCGTGGAAGGTGTTCTTCCTGATCACCATCCCGATGATCGCGCCGTCGCTGGCGGCGGGCGGCATGATGTCCTTCGCGTTGTCCCTGGATGACCTGGTACTGGCCAGCTTCGTCTCGGGCCCGGGTTCGACCACCTTGCCGATGGAAGTGTTCTCGGCGGTGCGCCTTGGGGTCAAACCCGAGATCAACGCCGTGGCCAGCCTGATTTTGCTGGCGGTGTCGCTGGTGACGTTCCTGGTGTGGTTCTTCAGCCGCCGTGCTGAAGAGCGGCGCAAGAAGGCCATCCAGCAAGCCATCGAAGAAGCGGCAGCGGATGGCTGGAAACAGCCGGATGTACGCCGGGCGCCAGCACCGGTCTAAACGCCGGAATAGGCTCAAAATGTGGGAGCTGGCTTGCCTGCGATAGCAGAGTGTCAGTCACTGAAGATGTGACTGAACCACCGCTATCGCAGGCAAGCCAGCTCCCACATTTGATTGCATTTCAAGTTGATTAAGCCGTCCACGGCGACTGGCGAATCACTTCGACAAAGTTCATCGGCTTGAACCCCGGTTCCTGATCCACCAGCACATCGGTCTTCACGTTGCCAAACGTGGTCTGCGGGCGATGGCGCAAACCGTCGGCAAACGCGCAGATGATGCACTCCTTGAACCCTTCACCCCGTGGATGCGCATGCACCACCGCCTCGCGCTGCACGTGGGTAAACGCGGCGTAGTCCATGCCCAGCACGTCCATCTCCACGCCAGCGGTCACCAGGGCGACGGTAGGGCGCAGGTGCTTGGGCACGCCTGGCGTGGTATGCAGGGCGATGGACAGCCATACTTGCTCGATATCGTCATCGCTCAAGCCATAGGGCTTGAGAAAGGCGGCGGCCGCGTTGGCGCCGTCCACTTCAAAACGCTCGTCATCGCTGCGGTGCCCGTCCATCAGGCCCAGGTCATGGAACATCGCGCCGACGTACAGCAGTTCCGGGTTATAGGCCATCTGCTTGCGCTCGCCGCTCAAGGCACCAAACAGGAACACCCGGCGGGAGTGGTGGTAGAGCAGGTCGGATTCAATGTCGCGGATGTATTCGGTGGTGGCCTTGGCCAGGGCGCTGTCGGGGATTTGGATGCCGGCGATGGTGGTGCTCATGGTCATGATCCTCAAGAAAACGCGGGGTTGGCGCTGATGAGTGCAGTCTGATCGCCCAGTTGCCAGGCAACCACCACCGCAGGGGCGCGATCCCGGCCAATGTGCCTTCATATCGCGCCATGGTTGTACACGATCCAGTGTGGGAGCTGGCTTGCCTGCGATAGCATCGCCTCGGTACATCAGGTATACCCAGGGGATGCCATCGCAGACAAGCCAGCTCCCACAGGGTTTTGCGACAGTCCAGAGGAAGGTTTACCCATGCACAAGACCGTCGCGATCCTGATCTTTCCCGGCGTCCAGTCACTGGATGTGACCGGTCCCATGGATGTGTTCTGCGAGGCCAATCGCTTCCTGGCGCCGGAGGATCATTACCAGCTCGAAGTCATCGGCCAGGTCCAGGGTCAGATCGCCTGTTCCAACGGTCTGTCCTTGCAGGCCCACACCCATTACAGCGAAGCCCTGCAAGCCTATGACCTGCTGTTGGTCGCTGGCGGCCCGCAGTTGCCCTTCGAGGATTTCGGCCTGGCGTTCAATCAATGGCTGCAGGACGCCAGCGCCAGGGCCCGGCGCTTCGGTTCGATCTGTAACGGCGCCTTCATGCTGGCCCGGGCCGGATTGCTGGATGGCAAAACCGTTACCACCCACTGGAGCGACGCGGCTGATCTGGCGCGCCTATGCCCCTCGACTCAGGTCGACGCCGACCGCCTCTACGTGCAGGACGGCAACCTCTACACGTCGGCCGGGGTCACGGCGGGTATCGACCTGTCGTTGTACCTGCTGGCCCAGGACCACGGCCCGGAAGTGGCCCTGAGCGTGGCCAAGCGCCTGGTGGTGTTTACCCAGCGCAGCGGCGGCCAATCGCAGTTCAGCCCGTTTCTCACGCCCCACGCCGAAGCCACCTCGGCCGTGGCACAGGTGCAGTTGTATGTGCTGGCGAACCTGACCGGCGACCTGGGCATTGCTGATCTGGCCCGCGCGGCCAATATGAGTGCGCGCAATTTCTCGCGGGTATTTGCCCGCGAGGCGCGGATCACTCCGGCGGAGTTTGTCGAGCGGGCGCGGGTGGATGCGGCGCGGGTGCTACTGGAAAGCAGCACGGCGCCGCTGAAGACCGTGGCCTACCAATGCGGCTTTCGCGACGCCCAGCACCTGCGCAGTGTGTTCAATCGCCGGCTGGGGGTGACGCCGCAGCAGTTCCGACTCAACTTTGCGGCGCTGGTTTGAGCTCCCACATGTTTAGTGTGTTTCTTCAGGGCTGTTGTGGGGGGCGGGAGGGCAACAGTTTGAGGGTGCCACGGGTATTGGCCTGGACCTCTTCTTCATCAAAATGCGCCTGTTCGTACCCGCCTTCGATATAGGTCTCGGCCTGATCGGCATAGTGCTTGTCGAATGGCACGCCGCTTTGGCCCACCGGGTTGATGGTCAGGGCGTGAGCGGCGTCGGCGAAGTCCACCAGGCGCCGGGTGGACGGGCCGTAAGTCACCGGCCACGGCGCCGGGCCAATGATTGCCGACAGGTTGTTCGGCACTTCGTGGCTGCCCGGTGCGGCAAACGGCCCGACATTGACGATCTGGTCCAGCGGCTGCTTGATGCCCAGCGGATGGCCGTGGGTCAGGGTATGGGCCTTGCCCCACTGCCATTGTGCAGGGTCGTCGCCGAAGGTGCTTTTCAGATGGGCCAGGCTGTTGTCCCAGGCGCGCTTGACGGTCGCGGCGCGCTGCCCGTTCCACCACGGCGAATCGGCAGCGGCGGCCAGGCGCGGCAAGGCGGCGTCGACCACACGGGTGGTGATCAGGGTCTTGAACATCTCGTCACCCAGCTTGGGACGAAAGGCCGCGTCGGTCAGGTCGTATAACAGTTGGTTGAACAGCGTGGCCGGGATCGACTCCACCGGGTAATCACCTTTCCACGCGGCCAACTGTTCCAGCAACTTGAGTTCGGCGGGATCCTTGACCATCTCGCGCAGCACCGGCAACAGCGGCGCCAGCAGGCGTGGCCCGTAGGCGGTGGTGGTGCCCAGTTGCAGGGCCTGGCTGTTGTCCAGGTCCCATTTGACCTGGCTGTCGCTCAATTGCGCGTTCAACTGTTGGCCACGGTCCGCCAGGTTGTAGTAGCCGGGGATCTGCACGCCAGTAGGCGACACCGGCTGGGCATTGGCCGAGACCACGTAGCCACGGGCCGGGTTTTCTTCCTGGGGGTTGGCGCTGAAAGGGTAGAAGCCCAGCTTGTCGGCCTGGGCCGTGCTGCCATCGAGGATGAATCCGGCGTTGGCCCCGGCCGGGCGGATCGGCAACTGCGCTGCAGCCCACCAGCCAATATCGCCCTTGGCATTGGCCCACACGATATTCAGCCCCGGCGCATGCACCTTGGCCACTGCCATGCGGGCCTTGGCCAGGGTGTCGGCGCGGTTGAGCTGGTAGAAACCATCGAGGATCGGGTTTTCGGTATCGAGGAACGCCCACCACATGGCAATCGGCGTGGTGCCGGCATTGGCGCCGAGCACGTCGTTGATGATCGGGCCGTGGGGCGACTGGCGCAGGGTCAGCGTCACCGGGGCCTGGCCCTTGACCGCGATCTGTTGCTCGCTGGTCGTCATGTCGACCCACTGGTCGTGGTAGCGCACCTGGTTGGGGTTGTCCGGGTTGACCTGCTCGGCGATCAGGTCGAGGTCATCGTTCTGGAACATCGTCAGGCTCCAGCCGAACGCTTTGTTGTGGCCCAGGAACGCCACCGGCACCAGGGCGTTGTGATAGCCGTAGAGTTCAAAGCCGGGCGCCGACAGGTGCGCCTCGTACCACACCGACGGCACCGAGAAGCGGATATGCGGGTCGCCCGCCAGCAACGGCTTGCCGCTCTTGGTGCGGTTGCCGCTGATGGCCCAGGCGTTGCTGCCTTCGAACTGCGGCAGGCCATTGTCGGCCAGGGCCTGTTCGCTGAGGCGGGCGATGGCACTCAAGCCCTGCCAGTCGGCGGCGGCCAGGCTCAGGTCGCCCTTGGGTTTCCAGTCGAGGTCAAACACCTTCAGGTAGTCGCTGCCCAGTTGGTCGCGCACGTAGGTCAGCAAGGGCTCTGTGCGAAAAGCCGCAGCAAAGCTGTAGGCCAGGTAACCGGCGATGCTGATGGTGTCTTCGGCGGTGAACGGCCGCTTGGGGATGCCCAGCACGTCAAACTCCATGGGGCTGGCGTGGCGGTCCTGATATTGGTTGATCCCGTCCAGATAGGCTTGCAGGGCCTTCCAGTGCGGTGACTGGCGGTCCATCTGCGCCGCGTAGGTGGTGGCGCGCTCGCGGATGCGCAGGCTGCGGAATAGCTTGTCGGTGTCGAGCAACTTGGCGCCGAGCACCTCGGCCAGCTCACCGCGCGCCAGGCGGCGCATGATTTCCATCTGGAACAGGCGGTCCTGGGCATGCACATACCCCAGGGCACGATACAGGTCGGCCTCGTTCTCGGCGCGGATATGCGGCACCCCACGGTCGTCGTAGCGCACCGTCACCGAGCCTTGCAGGTTGGCCAGCTCCACCGTGCCCTGGCGGGTCGGTTGCTTGCTGTAGACGTACCAGCCAGCCCCGAGGGCGATCAACACCAGCAGGGCCGCGAGACCCGACAAGACGCGCTTCATGAACGATCCTTATTATTAGAAGTTGGGCTAGGAGCCTTTTGGCCAGGAACAATAGCAGCCCACCGCCAGGGTGTGGGTCGCATTCACCGCCCGGCCGCCGTTGAGCGCCTGCAGGATCGGTTCGATAAAGCTGTTGCTCGAATTACAGGTCAGGCCCTCGCTGTACGGGCCGAAATACGCCAGTTTGCCGTTGCGGTCCCAGATGCCCACCGCTGGGCTGGCGGGCACCTGGTCGGCGCCGGGCAGGGCGGTGATGATTTTCATCGCGCCGAGGTTCTCGGGCAGTTGGCCGTGGCTGCCGGTTTTTTGCAGGGCATAGAACTCCACGCCCTGGGGCGCGTATTGCTCGATCAGTTCGCTCAGGTGCTGCTGGTTGCCGACATTGCACGGGCAGGCCGGGTCCCAGAAGTGCACCAGGCGGATCGGGCCGGGCCCGGCGAGGTCGTCGGGCAGGCGCAGCAGGTCGCCGGAGAACACCGCCGTATGTTCGCTGAATGCCCGCAGGTAGCGGCCCTGGAACCAGTCATACGCGGCCCACAGCACGGCGGCGCAGATCAGCAGGATCAGGCTGGCGAGCAGGGCAGAGCGGTAGGGTTTTCGCATTCAGAACAATCCTCGACGGTGGCGTAGCTTGCCATGCTTGCCCTGACAGATGAATATCGCGACTCGATATTCATCTGTTCACTGCTGTGAAGCCCTAGTCTGGAAGTACTTATGCCCGTTACCTTTGACCCCGATCATCTGCGCGAAAGCTTGCGGCCCCTGGTGGACGCGCAGCCGCTTTCGGCTGAGGCCAGGGTCTACCAGCGCTTCTACGGGCTGGACCTGGCCGCGCGCAAAACCCTGGTGGCCAGCCGCCTGGGGCGCTTCGAAGTGGATGGGTTCGAGGTAGTCAGCCAGGTCTGGTGGCCGGCGCAACCTGTGGCAACACTGTTTATGTTCCACGGTTTCTACGACCACATGGGGTTGTACCGCAGCGTGGTGGAATGGGGTCTGGACCAGAGCTTCGTGGTGATTGCCTGCGATTTGCCGGGCCATGGCCTGTCCAGCGGTGAGCGCGCCAGTATCGACGACTTCGCGGTGTACCAGCATGTGGTGCAGGGCTTGTTCGCACAGGCCGACGCGCTGCAGCTGCCCAAGCCCTGGCATCTGTTCGGGCAAAGCACTGGCGGGGCGATTGTAGTGGACCATCTGCTCAACCAGGGCGCCAGCAGCCCGGCGCAAGGCCAGACCTTCCTGTTGTCGCCACTGGTGCGGCCGCGTGCCTGGGGTTGGTCGCAACTGAGCTATTACCTGCTCAAGCCGTTCGTCAAAGGCATCGCCCGACGTTTCAGCGATAACAGCAATGACCCGGCGTTCCGTCCGTTCCTCGAAGCCGATCCGCTACAGCCCCGGCAGTTGCCGACCGCCTGGGTGGGCGCGCTGGCGCGCTGGATCAAACGCATCGAGGCCGCGCCGCGCAGCACGCGGCGGCCCCTGATCGTGCAGGGCGAGGAGGATATGACGGTGGATTGGCAGCACAACCTGCAGGTGCTGCGCGGCAAGTTTGATCAGCCGCAGATCCTGATGTTGCCCAAGGGCCGGCATCATCTGGCCAATGAACTGCCGCAAATTCGCGAGGAATACTTCAAGTTCCTCAGCGACCATCTGACCTGACGCAATCAAATCTGGGAGCAGGCAAACCCGCTCGCAGATTGTTACGGGGCCAGGCTTGAAGTGCTTTGCCCCACCGCCAGCCCGGCGCGGATCGCCGCCAGTGCCGCCTGGTAGTAAGCCTTGCCTTCTGGCGATTCGGCAAAGGTGGCGAACTCTTCCAGCTCCGGGTCCGACAGATCCCGATAGACGTACAGCAAAGTGTTGTTCAGGTCATTGCCGATCTGCTGCATCAAGCGCTCGCGCTGGCCGTTGAGCATGCTTTGCGCCTGACCGCCGCCCAACAGGCCGGGGATCATCTGGCTCAGGCTATCTGCGGCCACGCCGGCAATCGCCAGGCTGACCTCGGCCCCGGCTTCGCGGGCGGGCAGGGCCTGGGCCAGGTGGCCGATGATCAGGCTGCGGGTGGCGTCGGCCTGGATCTGCGGCAAACCCTGGGCGTTCTTGGCCAACTGGTCACGGCGGGTCGCCAGCAACTCGGCGGCGACAATCTTGCGCCCCAGCGGCGATTGGAAAAACGCCAGCGCCGGTTTGGGGTCCGCCAGGTTCTGGCGCAACTGGGCTTCGGCGCGCTGATCCATGGCCTTGGGGGCGAAGCGTTTATTGCTGTTGTCCACCAGCGCCTGGTACACCGCCGGCGGCAAGCTGTTGCGGTAGCGCTGCTGGGCAGCACTCAAGGCGTCATTAAAATGCGCGCGTTGTTCCGGCCAGCCGGCGACCGCATACAACTGGTCATGGCTGTCTGCCCAGGCGGGCAATACGCAGAACATCAGCAAGGATAAAAACAAACGACGCATAGGGACTCCTGTCAGTCGGCCACTATTGTCCGTGTCGGGCGTAGGATTTGTCGAGAAGTCCTATCAGTCACCTGACTAAAGTGTGTTTAGGCGCTAGGCGGCGCTGTCGGTTTGCCAGGCGTATGGATACTATGCGCGCCATGCAAATATCCCCTGATGACCCGCTGCTGCTACGCATTGTCGACGACCTGGCCGTGAAGGGCTGGTCGCAGCAGAACATCTTCCTGCCAGAGGCTCTGACCCTGGAACTGGCGGCTGAGTGCCATAAACGTGCCGCTGAAGGTGAATTGGCACCGGCCGCTGTCGGACGCGGCCCGGCCCAGGAGATTCGCGAGGGGATCCGTGGCGACCATATCCAGTGGCTGGAGCCCGGCCAGGCAGCTATCTGCGACCGCTATCTGGCGTTGATGGACAGCCTGCGGCTGGCGATGAACCGTGGGCTGTTCCTCGGCCTGGAAGAGTTCGAATGCCACTTCGCCATGTACCCGCCGGGGGCGTTTTACCTCAAGCACCTCGACCGTTTTCGCGACGATGACCGGCGCATGGTCTCGGCGGTGGTCTACCTGAACCAGGACTGGCTGCCCGAGCACGGCGGCCAGTTACGCATGTACCTCAAGGACGGCGTTGAGCACGATGTGGACCCCGCCGGCGGTTGCCTGGTGGTGTTCCTGTCGGGGGAAGTGCCCCATGAAGTCCTGCCTGCCCACCGCGAACGCTTGTCCCTGACCGGCTGGTTTCGCCGGCGGGGCAACGAGCCGTTTTGAGCATGCAAAAGATTCTGGTCAGCCGCTGCCTGCTGGGGCATCGCGTACGTTACGACGGTGGGGCCAGCGGGCCGTTTGACCAACTTGCGACCTGGCAAGCCGAGGGCCGAGTGGTCGCGGTGTGTCCGGAAGTGGCCGGTGGCCTGCCTACCCCACGGCCATCTGCCGAGATTCCGGGCGGGCAGGGCATGGATGTGTGGGAAGGCCGCGCCCAAGTGTTGACCGCCAATGGCGAGGACTTCAGCGAAGCCTTCCTTGACGGCGCGCGCCAGGCCCTGGCTTTGGTGCAGCTTCATTGCATCCGCATCGCCGTACTCAAGGCCAACAGCCCGTCATGCGGCAACCTGCTGACGTATGACGGCACCTTCAGTGGGGTGAAAGTCACGGGCGAAGGCGTGACGGCCGCGTTGCTCAAGCGCCATGGGGTACTGGTGTTCAGCGAGCTGGAGCTGGTTGAGGCGGCTGCCGCCCTGGCCCAGCTCTCAAACCCGACCTAGATCCAATGTGAGGTTAGGCTTGTGCCCACATTGCTTATTGGGTGGGTTTGCTGGTGTCAGCCTCAAACCACTTTTTCGACAGCGCCGTCAGCCGCCCATCGGCCTTGATCCGCTCCAGTGCTTTGTCCAGGCTCGATTTGAACGCCGGGTTGCCCTTCTGGAAGGGGATCGCCAGGGTCAACGTCGCGTTGGCATTCACCGGGCGGCGCAGGTCCACACCTTCAGCGGGCTGCGCCTTGGCTATGAACTGGCTGCTCTTGAGCGCATCGAGGCTGCCCAGCAGGGGCTTTTGCTGCTTGTGTGCAATCAAGCTTGCGCTGGAATAGCTATACGGCGCGCTGAAATCGAAACGATCCTGCAGTTCAGGAGTCACAGCGATGTGGTTGATCGCCACGTCGTACTTGCCGCTTTCCACGCCGGGCAGCAAGTCGCTGTCGTCGGTGGTGATAAAGGAGGCGCGTACGTCCATTTCCCGAGCCAGTAACTCACCCAGTTCCACTTCAAAACCGGTGAGTTTGTCGCCTTCCTTGAAGTTGAAGGGCGGCGTGTCCGCTTCCAGGGCAATGCGCAGCTCCCCACGGTCAAACACGTCGTCGAACAGTTCGGCGTGAGCCAGGGGGCTCAGCAAAGGCAGCACAAGTAACAGGCCAGGCAGAAAACGCATGGTCACTCCTAAAGAATTCGAAGGTGCGAGACGCGGTTAAGGCTCGCTTTGCTATGGTGTCGAGTGCCTTGGACAACGTTTCGTCACTAAGTTGTCATAACCCTACAGATTTCACAGAAAAACTGGAGAAGTTAATGAAAGCCATTTTGTCTCGTGCAACCCTGGCCAGCCTGCTGCTGGGGGCTTCAATGCTGGCGTCTGCCGCAGATATCCCACGTACACCGGCGCCAAAGGGTGCTGAAGTGTTCATTGTTTCACCCAAGGATGGTGCTACGGTCGATAAGACCTTCACCGTCGAGTTCGGCATCAAAGGCATGGACCTGGAACCCATCGACAAACAGGTGCCAGGCGCAGGCCATCACCACCTGCTGGTCGACCAGACCCAATTGCCTGACCCAAGCCAGCCGATTCCGGCCACCGATACCGTGATTCACTTCGGCAAGGCGCAAACCAAGACCGAGCTGACCCTGGCCCCAGGCAAGCACACCCTGCAACTGGTGGCGGGCGATAACCTGCATCGTCAGTTCGAGCCTACTGTAGCCTCAAAAGTGATCACCGTTACCGTCAAGTAAGATTTGTTCAGACGAAAAAAAGGGAGCCCCGAGGGGCTCCCTTTTTCGTACACGCTTGAAACCTTAGAACAATACGCGGCTACGAATAGTGCCGCTGATGTGCTGCAGCTTCTCTTGCGCCAGGTCCGAGTATTCGGCGTCGACGTCGATCACCACGTAGCCGACCTTCTCGTTGGTCTGCAGGAACTGACCGGAGATGTTGATGCCGTTTTCCGCGAAAACCTTGTTGATCTCCATCATCACACCCGGGATGTTCTGGTGGATGTGCAGCAGGCGGTGCTTGCCAGGGTGAGCCGGCAGGGCCACTTCCGGGAAGTTGACCGAGGACACCGACGTACCGTTGTCGCTGTACTTGACCAGCTTCTCTGCCACTTCCAGGCCGATGTTGGCCTGGGCTTCAGCGGTGGAACCGCCGATGTGCGGGGTCAGGATCACGTTGTCCAGGCCGCGCAGCGGGCTTTCGAAGATGTCGTCGTTGGAGCGCGGCTCCACCGGGAACACATCGATGGCGGCGCCGATCAGGTGCTTGTCCTTGATCGCGTCGGCCAGGGCATCCAGCTCGACCACGGTGCCGCGTGCGGCGTTGATCAGGATCCCGCCCTTCTTGATGGCGCGGATTTCTTTCTCGCCGATCATCCACTGGGTCTCAGCGGTTTCCGGCACATGCAGGGTAACGATGTCGGACATGCCCAGCAGTTCGGTCAGGCTCGACACCTGGGTGGCGTTGCCCAACGGCAGCTTGGTCAGGGTGTCGTAGAAGAACACCTGCATGCCCAGGCCTTCAGCCAATACCGACAGTTGGGTACCAATGGAGCCGTAACCGACGATACCCAGCTTCTTGCCGCGGATTTCGAAGGAGTTGGCCGCGCTCTTGATCCAGCCGCCACGGTGGCAGGAGGCGTTCTTCTCAGGGATACCGCGCAACAGCAGGATGGCTTCCGCCAACACCAGCTCCGCCACGGAACGGGTGTTCGAGTACGGGGCGTTGAACACCGCGATACCGCGCTCGCGCGCTGCATTGAGGTCGACCTGGTTGGTGCCGATGCAGAAACAGCCGACCGCCACCAACTTCTTGGCGTGGTCGAAGATCTCTTCGGTCAACTGGGTGCGGGAGCGAATGCCGATAAAGTGCGCGTCGGCGATCTTTTCCTTGAGCTGGGATTCCGGCAGAGAACTGGTGATGTACTCAATGCTGGTGTACCCGGCGGCCTTTAGGACGTCGACGGCCGATGGGTGGACGCCTTCCAGAAGAAGGAACTTGATCTTGCTCTTATCGAGAGAAGTCTTGCTCATCTGCGTAAACCTGTATCCCGGAGAAAAATGGCAGGGAATCGGATCGCTTAAGCTGACCCGGACGGCAGGAAAGCCGTCACCGCAGAAACGCCCTTGGGCTCTGTCCTGCGGGGGCGGTATGCTAGCATACGCGCCCCGCTAAACACTCATTCCTGCGACGTGAAGCGTTCTCAGGATGACCATGAATTGTTCGAGAGTTCTGTCGATGACCCATCCTGCCCTGATTGATGAGCTAAAGACCCTGGTTGAGCCCGGCAAAGTGCTGACCGATGCCGACTCCCTGGAGGCTTACGGCAAGGATTGGACCAAGCACTTCGCCCCCGCGCCGACCGCTATCGTCTTCCCCAAGACCATTGAACAGGTGCAGGCCATTGTCCGCTGGGCCAACACGCACAAGGTGGCGCTGGTGCCATCCGGTGGGCGTACCGGTCTGTCGGCGGCCGCCGTGGCGGCCAATGGCGAAGTGGTGGTGTCGTTCGACTATATGAACCAGATCCTCGACGTGAACCTCACCGATCGCACCGCCGTGTGCCAGCCGGGTGTGGTCACCAAGCAGTTGCAGAACGTCGCCGAAGAAAACGGCCTGTACTACCCGGTGGACTTCGCCTCGTCCGGTTCCAGCCAGATTGGCGGCAATATCGGCACCAATGCCGGCGGGATCAAGGTCATTCGCTACGGCATGACCCGCAACTGGGTGGCGGGCATGAAGGTCGTCACCGGCAAGGGCGATGTGCTGGAACTGAACCGCGACTTGATCAAGAACGCCACCGGCTATGACATGCGCCAGCTGTTTATCGGCGCCGAAGGCACCCTGGGCTTTGTGGTCGAAGCCACCATGCGCCTGGACCGGGCGCCGAAAAACCTCACCGCCATGGTGTTGGGCACTGCTGACTTCGACTCGATCATGCCGGTACTGCACGCGTTCCAGAGCAAGCTGGACCTGACCGCCTTTGAGTTCTTTTCCGACAAGGCCCTGGCCAAAGTCCTCGGCCGTGGCGATGTGCCGGCTCCGTTCGACACCGAGTGCCCGTTCTACGCCCTGCTGGAATTCGAAGCCACCACCGAAGAAGTGGCCAACCACGCCCTGGAAACCTTCGAACACTGCGTCGAGCAGGGCTGGGTGCTGGATGGCGTGATGAGCCAGAGCGAAACCCAGTTGCACAACCTGTGGAAGCTGCGCGAGTACATCTCCGAGACCATCTCCCACTGGACGCCGTACAAGAACGACATCTCGGTCACCGTGTCGAAAGTGCCGGCATTTCTCAAGGAAATCGACGCGATCGTCGGCGAACACTACCCAGACTTCGAAATTGTCTGGTTCGGCCATATCGGTGATGGCAACTTGCACTTGAACATCCTCAAGCCGCAAAACCTGTCCAAGGACGAGTTCTTCGCCAAGTGCGCCACCGTCAACAAGTGGGTGTTCGAGACCGTCGAGAAGTACAACGGCTCGATCTCCGCCGAGCATGGCGTGGGCATGACCAAGCGCGACTACCTGACGTACAGCCGTTCCCCGGTTGAAATCGAATATATGAAGGCAGTGAAAGCGGTGTTCGACCCGAACGGGATCATGAACCCGGGCAAGATCTTCGCTGTTTAACCATCACGAAAGAGGAAGCGGGCCATGAGCTATCAGCACAAGTACGTCGACGGCACCAACATCCACTTTCCACTGGGTAAAGTGGTCTGCATCGGGCGCAACTACGCCGAACACGCGAAGGAACTGGATAACCCGGTGCCGACCGAGCCTCTGCTGTTTATCAAGCCGGGCAGTTGCGTGGTGCCGTTGGAAGGCGGCTTTGCCATTCCAGCCGAGCGCGGTTCGGTGCATTACGAAGCGGAAATCGCGGTGCTGATCGGCAAACCCCTGTCGAAAACCCCGAGCCGTGAAGAAGTGCTGGACGCCATCTCCGGCTTCGCCCCGGCCCTGGACCTGACCTTGCGCGACAAGCAGGCCGAACTCAAGGCCAAGGGCCTGCCGTGGGAAATCGCCAAGTCCTTCGACGGCGCGGCAGTCATTGCCCCGTTCGTGGTGGGCAGCACCTTCCCGGACTTTACCGATATCGGCATTCGCCTGACCATCAATGGCCAGGTGCGCCAGGACGGTAACAGCGCGCAGATGCTCAACCCGATCGTGCCGATGATCCAGCACATGGCCGGTTGCTTCTCGCTGCAGGCCGGGGATGTGATCCTGACCGGCACCCCTGTGGGCGTGGGCCCGCTGCAAGTGGGTGACGAACTGGTGCTGGAACTGCCGGGTGTCAGTCGCTTCGAAAGCGCCGTACGCTAACCCCATCCCTCTGTAGGAGCCGGCTTGTGTGGGAGCTGGCTTGCCTGCGATAGCATCCCCGCGGTGTGCCTGATACACCACGGTGCTTGCATCGCGGGCGAGCCCGGCTCCCACACAAGCTCGTACACAGATTATTTGTGCGTGCTGCGCACATCAGGGCTTTGCATTTTTTTCACACGCCATCCGGATAATCCTCGGCCATATGGCACCCAGGCGCTCTGAGCCCTGGGCCATCACCGACAGCCGATTATCTGGAATGCCTCCATGGCCGTACCCCTTTCTTCTGCGAATCCCACCCCGCGCCCGCGCCTGAATATGCGCTGGTACTCCTGGCTGTTGCTGGCCGGGGTGATCATGTACGGGGTTTCCTGGTTGATGCACTGGGATGACCGGGGCGCGTTATGGGTGTTGGAGCGCTTTGAAAGCCCGGTCGAACGCCGAGAAAGCGTCTGGCTTCCGGACTACCAGACGGTGATCGACGCCAAGCCATTGCCCGGCATGGAAAAGGACGAAGCGTCGGACCTGGCCTACAACCCGCAGACCAAAACCTTATTCGCAGTGATGGGCCGCAACCCGTTCCTGGTGGAACTCAGCCTGCAGGGCGATGTGCTGCGCAAGATTCCCCTGGTGGGCTGGAGCAACCCGGAAGGCGTGACGGTCATGGAAAACGGCGTGATAGGCATCGTGGATGAGCGCAGGCACAACGTGACGCTGGTCAAGGTGGATGCCGACACCCACGAACTGGCTTTCGCCGACTTCCCAAGCTACGACCTGGGCCCCTCCGAGAACCAGAACAAGGCATTCGAGGCCATCACCTGGGACAAACGCAATCAACAGCTGGTGCTGGGTATCGAGCGCCCGGCGCAGTTGTTTACCTGGGCCAGCGATGGCGGCCAGGTCCTAGCGGGCGACAAGCGGAAGTTGCCCAGCTCCGAACTGGATATCCGCAACCTCTCGGCCTTGAGTGTCGATCCGCGTACCGGCCACCTGTTGGTGCTGTCCGCCGACTCTCATCTGCTGCTGGAGCTGGACGAAAAGGGTCAGCAGGTCAGCTTCATGACCGTGCTGGGCGGCTTCAATGGCCTGAAAAGCACGATCCCCCGCGCCGAAGGCGTAACCATGGACGAAAACGGCACGCTGTACATGGTCAGCGAGCCCAATCTGTTTTATCGGTTCGATAAGCAGAAATAGCTGATTGATTACGTCGGACTCTTCTCTATGCGCGGCATTCCCCAGACATTGAGCTGCGTTTAAGTTTAAATTCAGACGGCTGTGATATTCATTTGCCAGTTTTGACTTTGAGCCAGCCTCCATGCGCCGATTTGCCCGCCCCAAACCTGCCCTTCTTATCCTACTGTTGATCGCCCTGGTTGCCGTGGGCGTGGTTGCCCAGCAGTTTCGTTTATTCGAGCGCGCCTGGTTCAACTGGCAGACCTGGCGCCAGCCGCTGGATGAACGCTCCATTGGCCTGGCGGACTATGAGGTGGTGCTGGAAGCCCAGGTGATTGAGGGCCTGGATGATGATGTCTCGGCGTTGACCTACGACCCGGTGCGCAAGAGCCTGTTTACCGTGACCAATCAAAACGCCGAACTGGTTGAACTGTCCCTGGACGGCAAGATCCTGCGGCGTATCAACCTGGTGGGGTTTGGCGATGCCGAAGCGGTGGAGTTCATCAGCGAGAACACCTATGTGGTCAGCGATGAGCGCCAGCAGCGGCTGATCAAGATTCACCTGGAGGACGACACGCAGTTTCTCGACGCGGCCGAGGCCGAGCAGATGACCCTGGGTGTGCACCTGAAGGGCAATAAAGGCTTTGAAGGGCTGGCCTATGACTCGGTGGGCAAGCGCCTGTTTGTCGCCAAGGAGCGGGACCCGATGCTGATCTACGAAGTGCACGGCTTTCCCCATTTCAAACCGGAAAAAACCTACTCGGTCCACGTAGTCAACAACCCCCGACGCGATGCCGGGCTGTTTGTACGCGACCTGTCCAGCCTGCAATACGACGAGCGCAGCGGCCATTTACTGGCGCTGTCCGATGAGTCGTACCTGGTGCTGGAACTGGATATCGACGGTCGCCCCTTGAGCAGCTTGTCGCTGCTCAAGGGGCGCAATGGCTTGAAAAAACGCGTGCCCCAAGCCGAGGGTATCGCCATGGATGACGATGGCACGTTGTACCTGGTGAGTGAGCCGAACCTGTTCTATGTCTTCAAGAAAAAGCCCGAGCAGCGGTAGGCGCGGATCAGAACATCCACTGCACACCCAGCGAATAGCCGGTCTGGCTGCCTTCGGCATGGCCCAGGCGGCCGTTCACTTCGGCGTACACCCCAAGCTGTGGGGTGATCGCCAATTGGCTGCCGACCTGCGCGCGGCCGAAACTCTTGTCCACTGAACCCAGGCGTGCGGTGCGGGCCTGGCCGTCGGCGCGGGCGGTCAGGTCGAGGTCGTCGAGGCGGCCGTCGGCCAATTCCTTGACCCAGGCGATGTCGCCGTAGGGCATCAGGCTCAGGCCGTAAGGCAGGGCCACGGCACCGCGCACACGCCAGCCGAGGCTGGCTTCAAGGGAGTCGAAGGATTGCTCTTCATATTCGAGGGCGGTGCGCAGGTTCTGCTTCTCGTGGAACTTGTCGATGCGCGAGTGGCTGTAATCGAGCCCGGCAAACGGCCCGGTCTTGATCGCGCCCAGATCGAAGTCATAACCGCCGAGCACTCGGGCACCCAGGGACAGGGCGTCGGTCTCGCCAGTCAGTTGCTGGTTAAGCAGCACGGGGCCACCATTGGCCTGGATCAGCAGGTTGCGTTTTGAGTCGAAGCTGCTGTGGCCCACGCTCAGGTCACCGGCCAGCCAGGTCGGGCCGCCATCGTTCAACAGGGCGTAGACCGCAGCTTGCCAGGTGTCGCTTTGCAGCTTGCCACGGTGTTCCAGCTTGTCGCGGCCGTTGAGGTAGCTGAGGCTGGCGCCGATGTTCAGGCTGCTGCTCAGTTGATAGTCGCCCAGGGCATGCAGGCCCAGGCGCCGGGCCTCGGGGTTGGGGGCGGTGTCGAAGCCGCTGTCCGGGTTGTATTCGCCGTCCACGCCGATCTCGCCATCGAAACTGCCCACTTCACGGCTGGCCGATTGCAGGGTCAGCCAGCGCCGGTCATGCAGGCGCACCATGGCCTGGTGCTGGCGCTGCAGGTTGTCCTGCATATTGCGCGCAACTGCGCCGCCCGAGGTGGTGGAAGCCATCAAGTCGGCATTGGTCAGCTCCAGCACCAGGCGGCTGAGCAGGCGCGAATAGTCGCGCAGGCGCTGGTCGATGCGTTCCTGGCCGAAGGCGTTGGTCAGGACCGTCTTGTTGTCTTCATCGGGGTCGTGCCAGGTCGAGCCGCCGGGGATCGCCGGGTTGTCGGTCTGGGTGTAGCCGTCCAGGGCACCCAGTTCCCAGTTGGTGGCTTCCACATACAGGATTGGGATATTGAGCCCCTCGAAGGCTTCGCCGTCACTGCAACAGCCGGTGCCGGCGGGGTATTGCGCGTCCAGGCCGGGGTTGGTGAACAGGTTGATGTTCAGCTCCTTGGCGATCTGGAAGGTGTGCTCGCGCAATGAGGCGAGGGCCGGGTTGGCGGTGCTGTTCTGGCCGGCGTGGGCGTACATCATGTCGCCGGTGATCAGGCTGTCGAGGTTGATCATGGCCAGCATATTGGCGCGCTGGCTGGCGCTCAACGAATCGACAAAGGCCCTGGAGCCACGCAAGCCTTCCTCTTCGGCGCCGAAGCCGACGATCTGCAAGCCGTTTTCCAGTTGCAGGCCGCCGAGGTTCTTCGCCACTTCGGTCAGCACGCTGGCGCCTGAACCGTTGTCGTCCAGGCCTTGCAGGGCCGGGCGGCCGAAGTAGGTATCGAAGTGCGCGCCAATCACCACGTACTGCGGTTTGGTGCCGGCGGCGTAGGCCACCACGTTCTGCGAGGCGCGGCTGCCGCCATTCCAGGTGAAATCCTGGCGGCTGATGTCATAGGCGCTGCCCATCTGGCTCTGCATCCAGTCGGCGGCCCCGGCGAAGTTGGCCGTGCCGCGATAGCGGCCGGGGTAGTCGGTGATCAGCTTTTCCAGGGTGACATTGGCGTGCTCGCCATAGTCGTAGGCATGGGATTGAGTCGACAGCAGGGCACAGGCAACGCTGACAGCGAGGGCTAGGGGCTTGATCACAAGGTCTTCCTTGAGGTGGTTGAGAGAGTGGCTCGGCGGGACCGATTGCACAATGCGCGCCTCATTCCATGGGGCAAGCGCGAATTGGCGCGTTGTTGGAAGTGGGGGTCGCCTGGCTATAAGTTGTAACGGATTTGATACCAGATGCGGCGGGGGCTGCCGTGACCTGGCGCACAGATTGGGGCAGGCGGGGGAGGGGATGCTGCGAAAAGTAGCGGTTTTGTTACATGTCCATCGGATGGAGCGCGGTCAAAAATGTGGGAGCGGGCTTGCTCGCGAATGCGGTGTGTCAGCTAGCAAAATCGGTGACTGGCACACCGTATTCGCGAGCAAGCCCGCTCCCACAGGGGTTCTGTGTGTACTTAGGCCTTGAGGGTCTTCACGCCTTCACGGGTCCCCAGCAGCAGCACATCAGCAGGCCGTGCCGCAAACAAGCCATTGGTCACCACACCGACGATGGCATTGATCTGGGTCTCCAGCTCCACCGGGTTGGTGATCTGCATGTTGAACACGTCGAGGATGATGTTGCCGTTATCGGTCAGCACACCTTCGCGGTACACCGGGTCGCCGCCCAGTTTCACCAGCTCGCGAGCCACGTGGCTGCGGGCCATGGGGATCACTTCGACGGGCAGCGGGAAGTTGCCCAGGACCGGGACCAGCTTGCTGGCGTCGGCGATGCAGATAAAGGTCTTGGCCACGGCCGCGACGATCTTCTCGCGGGTCAGGGCTGCGCCGCCGCCCTTGATCAGGTTCAGGTGCTCGTCGCTTTCATCGGCGCCGTCGACGTAGAACTCCAGGTCGCTCACGGTATTGAGCTCGTACACCGGAATGCCATGGCCCTTGAGGCGCGCGGCGGTGGCTTCGGAGCTGGCCACGGCGCCGTCGAATGCGCCCTTGTGCAAGGCCAGCGCGTCAATGAAGCAATTGGCGGTGGAGCCGGTGCCGACGCCGACGATGCTTTTATCGTCGAGTTTAGGAAGGATTAAATCGACGGCGGCCTGGGCCACTGCCTGTTTGAGTTGATCCTGGGTCATGCGGGCTCCGGAACGGGCGGGGAGTAAAGAGGGGCGCGAGTATAACCCAACAAAACCTCTGGATTCGTGTGGTCGTCCGGCCAAAAGGCGGGTTAGACTCCTCGGCCCTGCCCAACCCGCCCAGTGATGCTTTCCGATGCTCGAACAGTACGTCAAAAAGATCCTCACCTCGCGCGTTTACGACGTTGCCGTGGAAACCCCGTTGCAGACCGCCCGCCAGCTCTCCGAGCGCCTGGGCAACAAGGTCTGGCTCAAGCGCGAAGACTTGCAGCCGGTGTTTTCCTTCAAGATTCGCGGCGCCTACAACAAGTTGACCCAACTGACGGCCGAAGAACGCGCCCGTGGCGTGGTCACCGCCTCGGCGGGTAACCATGCCCAGGGCCTGGCCCTGGCGGCCAAGGTGCTGGGGGTCAAGGCCACGATCGTGATGCCCAAGACCACCCCGGAAATCAAAGTCGAAGGCGTACGCTCCCGTGGCGGCAAAGTGGTGCTGCATGGCGACTCCTTTCCGGAAGCGCTGGCGTATTCGCTGAAGCTGGTCGACGAAAAAGGCTACGTCTACATTCACCCTTACGATGATCCGCACACCATTGCCGGGCAGGGCACCGTGGCGATGGAGATCCTGCGCCAGCACCCGGGGCCGCTGGACGCGATTTTCGTCCCGGTGGGCGGTGGTGGTCTGATTGCCGGTATCGCGGCGTATGTGAAGTACCTGCGCCCGGAGATCAAGATCATCGGTGTCGAGCCGGACGACTCCAATTGCCTGCAGGCTGCCATGGCCGCGGGCGAGCGCGTGGTGCTGCCGGCCGTGGGGATCTTTGCCGATGGCGTGGCGGTGGCGCAGATCGGCCAGCACACCTTCGATATCTGCAAGGACTACGTGGATGAAGTGATCACCGTCAGCACCGATGAAATCTGCGCGGCGATCAAGGATATCTACGACGACACCCGCTCCATCACCGAGCCTGCAGGGGCATTGGGCGTGGCGGGGATCAAGAAGTATGTAGAAACCCGTGGTGTCAGCGGCCAGACCTTTGTCGCCATTGATTCCGGGGCCAACGTCAACTTCGACCGCCTGCGCCATGTGGCCGAGCGCGCCGAGTTGGGTGAAGGTCGCGAGGCGATCATTGCCGTGACCATTCCCGAGCGCCCGGGCAGCTTCAAGGCCTTCTGCGAGGCTGTGGGCAAGCGCCAGATCACCGAATTCAACTACCGCTACCATTCCGGCAGCGAAGCGCACATTTTTGTCGGGGTGCAGACCCACCCGGAAACCGACCCGCGCAGCGCGCTGATTGCCAGCCTGAGCGAGCAGGGTTTCCCGGTGCTGGACCTGACCGAGAACGAACTGGCCAAGTTGCACATTCGCCATATGGTCGGCGGCCACGCGGCGCACGTCAGCAATGAACTGGTGTTCCGCTTCGAGTTCCCGGAGCGTCCGGGGGCCTTGTTCAACTTTCTTAACAAATTGGGCGGGCGCTGGAACATCTCGATGTTCCACTATCGCAACCACGGCGCGGCCGACGGCCGTGTGGTCGCCGGGCTGCAAGTGCCGGCCAACGAGCGCCATCTGGTGCCGGCGGCGTTGGCAGCGATTGGTTACCCGTATTGGGATGAAAGCGACAACCCGGCCTATCAGCTGTTCCTCGGTTGAGCGACTACGCTGATTGGGCGGCCTTTAAGGAATCGAGAGCATGGAATATCTGACAACCCTCAAGACGATCCACATGGTGGCAACGGTGCTGCTGTTGGCCAGTGGCCTGGCCCTGGCCGTGCTGAGCTGGCGCAAGCGCGCCGCTGGCCCGGCGGTTACGTTGCATCGGCCATGGCTGTTTGTCTGGTTGTTGATGGGCGTAAGCCTGGTGAGCATGCCGTTTACCGGCTGGTGGCTGGTGCACCTGGTCGGCTGGCCGTTGGGGCAGACGTGGATCCTGGGTTCCAGCGTGATCTACAGCGTCGCGGCGCTGGCCTGGTTCTGGCTGGTGGTGCGCCTCAATCGCCTGCGGCTGGGCGGTACGGGCAGTGCGAAGTTCACCCTGGCCCTGGCGATTGTCAGCCTGGTGGGGTTTGTGGCGATTGCCGGGTTGATGGGCGCCAAACCCGTTTAAGGCTGGAAACCGGGTCGCCTTCATTCGCGAGCAAGCCCGCTCCCACATTCGACTGCATTCCAAAGGTGGAACCCGATCAAATGTGGGAGCGGGCTTGCTCGCGAAAGCTTTATCAGCCGCGTAGGCTAATCACCGGCCAACCACGCTTCTGGGCCTCGGCCCGCAGATTTGCATCCGGATCCACTGCCACCGGGTGAGTCACCTGCTCCAGCAGCGGCAGGTCATTCATCGAATCGCTGTAAAAATAGCTGTCTTGCAGGCTAGAGCCGGTTTCTTCCAGCCACCGATTCAAGCGCGTCACCTTGCCCTCACGGAAGCACGGTACATCGGTGCTGCGCCCGGTGTAGCGGCCATCGGCCATCTCGCATTCGGTGGCGATCAGGGTTTCAACCCCCAAACGTGCGGCAATCGGCGCGGTGACAAAGCGGTTGGTGGCGGTGATGATCACCAGCGTGTCACCTGCGGCGCGGTGTTTGGCCAGCAGTTCCACGGCCTGGGGCAGGATGATCGGCTCGATGCAGTCGCGCATGAAGTCGCGGTGCCATTCGTCGAGCTGGGCCATCTCGGTGCTGCCGAGGATTTCCAGGCTGAAGTTCAGGTACGCGGCGTTATCCAGCTTGCCGGCCAGGTAATCCTGGTAGAACTCGTCGTTGCGGGTCTTGTAGGCAACGGCATCGAGGATGCCGCGTTCACACAGGTAATCACCCCAGGCGTGGTCACTGTCGCCGCCCAAAAGCGTGTTGTCCAAGTCGAATAAAGCCAGGCGCATTGCGGTTACTCGCTGAAAAGTCTGTAAAAAGGCGTCCAGAATACGGTCTTTTCACAAGAGTGCACATAAGGTAAGCAGCCTCGTTGCCGCTGCAACAAGCTTTGTGGAACAATGCGGCGACATGCGTTTGCGAGGTTGTTGCCGTGATCGACCCCGATGGTTTCCGTCCAAATGTCGGGATTATTCTTACGAATGATGCCGGACAGGTGCTATGGGCTCGCCGAATCAACCAAGATGCCTGGCAGTTTCCCCAGGGTGGGATCAACCCCGACGAAACCCCTGAAGACGCCCTGTACCGTGAGTTGAACGAAGAAGTCGGCCTGGAGCGCGAAGATGTGCAAATTCTGGCCTGTACCCGAGGCTGGTTGCGCTATCGTTTGCCGCAACGCCTGGTGCGTACCCACAGCCAACCGCTGTGCATCGGCCAGAAGCAAAAGTGGTTTCTCCTGCGCCTGATCTCCAACGAGCAGCGGGTGCGGATGGATTTGACCGGTAAACCGGAGTTCGATGGCTGGCGCTGGGTCAGTTATTGGTATCCGTTGGGCCAGGTGGTGACATTCAAGCGCGAGGTTTATCGTCGCGCTCTCAAAGAGCTTGCCCCGCGCCTTTTATCGCGCGACTGACGACGGAGTTCGACCCCGAGCCATGCTCAATACGCTGCGCAAGATCGTCCAGGAAGTTAACTCCGCCAAGGATCTCAAGGCGGCGTTGGGGATTATTGTGTTGCGCGTCAAGGAAGCCATGGGCAGCCAGGTCTGCTCGGTTTACCTGCTGGACCCCGAGACCAACCGTTTTGTGCTGATGGCCACGGAGGGCTTGAACAAGCGCTCCATCGGCAAGGTCAGCATGGCGCCCAATGAAGGTCTGGTGGGCCTGGTGGGGACGCGTGAAGAACCCCTGAACCTTGAAAACGCGGCCGATCACCCGCGTTATCGCTACTTTGCCGAAACCGGTGAAGAGCGCTACGCCTCATTCCTCGGCGCACCGATCATCCACCACCGCCGCGTTGTCGGCGTATTGGTCATCCAGCAGAAAGAGCGCCGCCAGTTCGATGAAGGTGAAGAAGCCTTCCTCGTGACCATGAGTGCGCAGTTGGCCGGGGTGATCGCCCATGCCGAAGCCACCGGCTCGATTCGCGGCCTGGGGCGCCAGGGCAAGGGGATCCAGGAAGCCAAGTTCGTCGGCGTGCCGGGTTCACCGGGCGCGGCGGTCGGTACTGCGGTGGTCATGCTGCCCCCGGCCGACCTGGACGTGGTGCCGGACAAGTCCGTCGACGACATCGACGCAGAAATCAAACTGTTCAAGACCGCTCTGGAAGGCGTGCGCGCCGACATGCGCAACCTGTCGACCAAGCTGGCCACCCAGCTGCGCCCCGAGGAACGGGCGCTGTTCGACGTGTACCAGATGATGCTCGACGACGCGTCCCTGGGTAACGAAGTCAAGACCGTGATCAAGACCGGCCAGTGGGCCCAGGGCGCGCTGCGCCAGGTGGTCACCGATCACGTCAACCGCTTTGAACTGATGGACGACGCCTACCTGCGCGAGCGCGCCTCGGATGTGCGCGACCTCGGTCGGCGCCTGCTGGCCTACCTGCAGGAAGACCGCACCACCAACCTGGTCTACCCCGACAACACCATCCTGATCAGTGAAGAACTGACTGCCACCATGCTCGGCGAAGTGCCGGAAGGCAAACTGGTGGGCCTGGTCTCGGTGTTGGGCTCGGGCAACTCCCACGTGGCGATCCTGGCCCGGGCCATGGGCATCCCGACGGTGATGGGCCTGGTGGACCTGCCGTATTCCAAGGTCGACGGCATCTCGATGATCGTCGACGGGCACCGTGGTGAGGTGTATACCAACCCCAGCGAAGTGCTGCGCAAGCAATACGCCGAAATCGTCGAGGAGGAGCGCCAGCTGTCCCAGGGGCTCGATGCCCTGCGCGAACTGCCCTGCGTGACCCTCGACGGCCACCGTGTACCGCTGCTGGTCAATACGGGCCTGCTGGCGGACGTGGCGCGTGCGCAACAACGTGGCGCTGAAGGGGTGGGCCTGTACCGCACCGAAGTGCCGTTCATGATCAACCAACGTTTCCCGAGCGAGAAGGAGCAGCTGGCGATTTATCGCGAGCAACTGTCCGCCTTCCATCCGTTACCGGTGACGATGCGCAGCCTGGATATCGGCGGCGACAAGTCACTGTCTTATTTCCCCATCAAGGAAGACAACCCCTTCCTTGGCTGGCGCGGTATCCGCGTTACCCTCGACCACCCCGAAATCTTCCTCGTCCAGACCCGCGCCATGCTCAAGGCCAGCGAAGGCCTGAACAACCTGCGCATCCTCCTTCCGATGATCTCCGGCACCCACGAGCTGGAAGAAGCCCTGCACCTGATCCACCGGGCCTGGGGCGAAGTGCGCGACGAAGGCGCCGACGTGCCGATGCCGCCGGTTGGCGTGATGATCGAAATCCCGGCAGCGGTGTACCAGGCCAAGGAATTGGCACGGCAGGTGGACTTCCTGTCGGTGGGCTCCAACGACCTGACCCAATACCTGCTGGCCGTGGACCGCAACAACCCACGGGTGGCCGACCTCTACGACTACCTGCACCCGGCGGTGCTGCAAGCCTTGCAGAACGTGGTGCGCGACGCCCATGCCGAAGGCAAGCCGGTGAGTATCTGTGGGGAAATGGCCGGTGATCCGGCGGCGGCGGTGCTGTTGATGGCCATGGGCTTTGACAGCCTGTCGATGAACGCCACCAACCTGCCGAAGGTCAAGTGGATGCTGCGCCAGATCAACCTGAGCAAGGCCAAGGATCTGCTGGCGGAATTGATGACCATCGACAACCCGCAAGTTATCCACAGCTCGCTGCAGCTGGCCCTGAAAAGCTTGGGGTTGGCGCGGATGATCAATCCGTCTGCGACAAAAACCCTCTAGACCGAGGGGGGCCATCGCAGGCAAGCCAGCTCCCACACTTGGAATGCATTTCAAACTGTGGGAGCTGGCTTGCCTGCGATGACGGTCGCCCAGTCTCCACTAAATCCTCAGTTCCACCTCGCCCAGCCGCCCGCCATGGGGGCCAAAGCTGCGCTCGACCATGTGCCGCAGCCCATCGGCATGCACAATCAGCGCGGTACTCGCCCGCGTCCCGTAACTGGGGCTGGCGATAAACACACTCGATAACAGACTCTCCGTGGCCAACCCGACACCGGTATCCGGCAGTTCGGCAAAGGGTGCGGTCTGCGGGTCGCTCAAAATCCCCAGCAAGGCTTCAGGCTGCGGATCATCCAGCACTTGGGCCAGTGCTGCCTTGGCCTTGAGCAGCTTTGGCCAGGGCGTATCCAGCCCGGCATTGGATAAGCCATAGATCCCGGCCGTCAGTTGGGTAGGCGTCGACTCATTGGCGTTGTAGTGCCACAGCTCTTGAGGCGTGCCAATCAGCAGGTTGAAGCCGGCATATTCAATTGATCTGCCGTTAACATCGGCTAAATAGTGGTCAATCGGCAGGGAACCGTGGAGAAAACGCGCCACCAACTCGCCCCGGGACTTGCGCGCCGGTGGCTGGTGCGGGTCACGGATATTGGTCAGCGCGGCAAACCGTCCGTCGGCGCCGATCCCCAGCCAGGTGCCCCCGGCTTCCTGGTCGCGACCGGCATACACCTGCGGTGTATCGGGCCACTGGGCCAAGGGCAGGCTGGGCCGGGCGTAGAATTCGTCACGGTTGGCCGCGACGATCAGGGGCTGGGCATGTCCCGGCCGCCAGGCGAAAACAATCAGGCACATAAGGCGATCCTTTTGTGTTTTGCTCACTCTACCCATAGATCCGCCGGCTATCCATCGTATCCAAGTTGGGCCAGATGCCTCCCATCCGTTAACATGCCAGGCTGCTTGGCGCGGGTGCGAACTTCTTCATTTGATCGAGCCGCTGTAACGCAGGCTTAATCGTCCACCGGCAAGGTCCGTGCGCAATAACGAATGATTTAACGAGGAGTCGCAATGCTGCCTTACCCGCAGATCGACCCGGTGGCCCTGGCCATCGGTCCGCTGAAAATCCACTGGTACGGGTTGATGTACCTGATCGGCATCGGCGGCGCCTGGCTGTTGGCTTCCCGACGCCTGAACCGCTTTGATCCGACCTGGACCAAGGAGAAGCTCTCCGACATGGTGTTCTGGATGTCGATGGGCGTGATTGTCGGCGGGCGCCTGGGTTATGTGTTGTTCTACGACCTGAGCGCGTACCTGGCCAACCCGACCCTGATTTTCGAGGTGTGGAAGGGCGGCATGGCGTTCCACGGCGGTTTTATCGGCGTGATGCTCGCGGCCTGGTGGTTTGGCCGACGTAATGGCAAGTCATTCTTCCAACTGATGGACTTTATCGCGCCGATGGTGCCGATTGGCCTGGGTGCCGGGCGTATCGGTAACTTCATCAACGCCGAATTGTGGGGCAAACCGACCGACGTGCCGTGGGCCATGGTGTTCCCGCCGTTCAGCGACCCGGCGCAGTTGGCGCGCCATCCGTCGCAGTTGTACCAGTTCGCCCTGGAAGGCGTGGCGCTGTTCCTGATCCTCTACATCTACTCGCGCAAACCCCGCCCAACCATGGCGGTTTCGGGGATGTTCGCCCTGTTCTACGGGATTTTCCGTTTCATCGTCGAGTTCGTGCGGGTGCCGGATGCGCAGTTGGGCTACCTGGCGTTCGGCTGGCTGACCATGGGCCAGGTTCTCAGCATTCCGATGATTCTTGCTGGCCTGGGCCTGCTCTGGTGGGCTTACAACCGCCCGCAGGCGATCAAGACCAGCGCGCTATAAATTCGAACGCCGGGGCCTGAGGGCCTCGGCTTCACCGATACAGGTAATGTCATGAAGCAATATCTCGAGCTGGTTTCCCACGTCATCAACAACGGCACCAAGCAGGCCAACCGCACTGGCGTGAACACCATCAGCTTCCCCGGTGCGATGTTGCGCTTTGATCTGCAGGAAGGTTTCCCAGCCATCACCACCCGCAAAATGGCCTTCAAGTCGGCGATTGGCGAGATGTGTGGCTTTTTGCGTGGGGTGAATAACGCCGCCGAATTCCGCGCCCTGGGCTGCAAGGTGTGGGACCAGAACGCTAACGAAAACGCGCAGTGGCTGGCCAACCCGTTCCGCCAGGGCGAGGACGACCTGGGCGAGATCTACGGTGTGCAATGGCGCAAATGGCCGGCGTACAAGCAGATCCCGTTGAGCAACCAGGCCGCTATCGAGCAGACCCTGGCCCAGGGCTATCGCCAGATCGCCGAAGGCGAGGAAGACGGTCAGGCCTACGTGGTGCTGTACAAGGCCATTGACCAGATTCGCCAGTGCGTCGACACCATCATCAAGGACCCGGGCAGCCGGCGCATCCTGTTCCACGGCTGGAACTGCGCCCAGCTCGATGAAATGGCCTTGCCGCCGTGCCACCTGCTGTACCAGTTCCACCCGAATGTCGAGACCAGGGAGATTTCCCTGACCCTCTACATCCGCTCCAACGACCTGGGCCTGGGCACGCCGTTCAACCTCACCGAAGGCGCCGCACTGCTGAGCCTGATCGGTCGCCTGACTGGCTACACACCGCGCTGGTTCACCTATTTCATCGGTGACGCGCACGTCTACGAAAACCACCTGGACATGCTCAACGAACAGCTCAAGCGCGAGCCTTTCGCCGCGCCGAAACTGGTGATCAGCGAGCGCGTGCCGGAGTTTGCCAAGACCGGGGTGTACCAGCCAGAGTGGCTGGAGCTGATCGAGCCGAGCGATTTCTCGCTGGAAGGCTATGAGCACCATGCGCCGATGACGGCGCCGATGGCGGTCTAGTCGAGACCGTATCGTCTGCATCGCAGGCGAGCCAGTTCCCACATGTGACCGAGTACTCAGGCACATGTGGGAGCTGGCTTGCCTGCGATGGCGTCAACTCAGTCACTCCATTATCTAATGCCCGTGACTACGACCCACATGTGAATGCTCCGCCTCACTGGCCGCCACACTCCCACTGACCTCCAGCCGCTGCAAAATCCCACACTGGTCGATCTCCGGCCCTTCGCCACAGCGCTGGCGCAGGTCGATCAACTGTTTCTGCAAGGCCAGCAGCCCATCAATCCGCGCCTTGACGTGATGGATATGCTCGTCGATCAGCGCATTTACATTTTCACACTGGTCCTGGGGGCTGTCGCGCAGGCCCAGCAGGCTGCGGATTTCCTCCAGGGTCATGTCCAGGCTGCGGCAGTTGCGGATAAACGTCAGGCGCTCGGTGTGGGCCTGGGTGTACAGGCGGTAGTTGCCCTCGCTGCGCGCCGGTGGCGGCAGCAGGCCTTCCTTTTCGTAATAACGGATGGTTTCCACCGGGCAGTCGGTCAGTTTGGCCAATTCACCGATCTTCATCGCAGCAATCTCCAAAAGGGTGCTTGACCCTATAGTGGCTACAGGGTCTTTACTTGGCAACAGGCACCTTCATGGACGCGACACAATGAGCGAATCCCTGCGCACCCCGCACAAGCACGACCACAGCCACGATCATGATCACGACCATGATCATAGCCATCACGACCACGGCCATGATCATGACCACAGCCATCATGATCACGCGCAAAAGCTTGCCCCTGTGAAAGAGCATGATCATGGCGGCGGCTCCTGCTGTTCCGGCGCGGCAGCCCCCTCGTTGGTGACGTTGACGCAAACAACCAGCGCCAACGCGCGCCTGAGCACTTTCCGCATCGAGGCCATGGACTGCCCCACCGAGCAAACGCTGATCCAGAACAAACTGGGCAAGATGGCCGGTGTGCAGCAGTTGGAATTCAACCTGATCAACCGCATCCTCGGTGTCACCCACGACCTGCCGAGCACCGCGCCGATCGTCGAGGCCATCAAGTCCCTGGGCATGCAGGCCGATCCGATCGAGGAGGGCGTGCCGGCCGCCGCACCACCGGCCAAGAAGCACTGGTGGCCGCTGGCCCTGTCCGGCTTTTGCGCCCTGGCGGCGGAGGTGATCCATTTCACCGACGCGGCTCCGACCTGGGTGGTGGCGCTGGTGGCGCTGGTGTCGATCCTAAGTGGCGGCCTCACCACCTACAAAAAGGGCTGGATTGCCCTGAAAAACCTCAACCTGAACATCAACGCGCTGATGAGCATCGCCGTGACCGGTGCGATCCTGATCGGCCAGTGGCCGGAAGCGGCGATGGTGATGTTCCTGTTTACCGTGGCCGAGTTGATCGAGGCCAAGTCCCTGGACCGTGCGCGCAATGCCATCAGTGGCTTGATGCAAATGACCCCGGAGCAGGCCACGGTGCGCCAGGCTGACGGTAGCTGGGTCGAACAAGAGGTCAAGACCATTGAACTGGGTGCCATCGTGCGGGTACGCCCCGGCGAGCGCATTGGTCTGGATGGTGAAGTCACCGCCGGCCAGTCCACCATCGACCAGGCGCCGATCACCGGCGAAAGCCTGCCGATCGAGAAAACCGTGGGCGATAAAGTCTTCGCCGGCACCATCAACCAGGCCGGTTCCCTGGAATACCGGGTGACCGCTGCCGCCAATAACTCGACCCTGGCGCGCATCATCCACGCAGTGGAACAGGCCCAGGGCTCGCGGGCGCCGACCCAGCGCTTTGTGGACAGCTTCTCGAAAATCTACACCCCGGCGGTGTTCCTGTTTGCCCTCGGCGTGGCCGTGATCCCGCCGCTGTTCATGGGCGCGGTGTGGTTCGACTGGATCTATCGCGCCCTGGTGCTGTTGGTGGTCGCGTGCCCTTGTGCCCTGGTGATTTCCACCCCGGTGACCATCGTCAGCGGCCTGGCGGCGGCGGCGCGCAAAGGCATCCTGATCAAGGGCGGCGTGTACCTGGAGGCCGGCTACAAGCTCGACTACCTGGCCCTGGACAAGACCGGCACTATCACCCACGGCAAGCCGGTGCAGACCGACTACCTGGCGTTGTTCCCCAATGTAGAAGACAACGCGCCGGCCCTGGCCGCCAGCCTGGCCGCGCGTTCCGACCACCCAGTGTCGCTGGCGATCGCCAATGCCGCTGTGGATAAAAAACTCCCGCTGCAGGTTGTGGATAACTTCGAAGCCCTGGCCGGGCGCGGGGTCCGTGGCGAGATCAACGGTGAGGTCTATCACCTGGGCAACCACCGCCTGGTGGAAGAGCTGGGCCTGTGCTCGCCGGCCCTTGAAGAAAAACTCTTCGCCCTGGAAAAACAAGGCAAGTCCGTGGTGCTGCTGCTCGACAAATCCGGCCCGCTGGCGCTGTTCGCCGTGGCCGATACGGTCAAGGACAGCAGTCGCGAAGCCATCCAGCAGTTGCACGACCTGGGCATCAAGACCCTGATGCTCACCGGCGACAACACCCACACCGCCCAGGCAATTGCCGCCCAGGTGGGCATCGACCAGGCCCAGGGCGATCTTTTGCCCACCGACAAGCTCAAGGCTATCGAGGACCTGTACGGGAAAAACCACCGGGTCGGCATGGTCGGCGACGGCATCAACGACGCCCCGGCCCTGGCCCGCGCCGAGATTGGCTTTGCCATGGCGGCAGCAGGCACCGACACGGCCATCGAGACCGCCGACGTGGCGCTGATGGACGATGATTTGCGCAAGATTCCGGCATTCATACGCTTGTCGCGACAAACGTCGAGTATCCTCAAGCAGAACATCGCCCTGGCGCTGGTGATCAAGGCGATCTTCCTGGCCGTCACCTTCATGGGCATGGCCACCATGTGGATGGCGGTGTTTGCTGACATGGGCGTGAGCCTGCTGGTGGTATTCAATGGTCTGCGCCTGTTGCGCAAATAGTCGATGAGAGGGTGGTGTGCTGAGTGCCGAGTTGAAGGCGTTTTACATGGTCGCCCGCCTGGGCAGCATTACCCAGGCGGCGAAAAAACTCGGCCTGAGCCAACCCACGGTGACCACCCAGATCCGCCATCTGGAAAGCCAGTACTCGGTTGAGCTGTTCTATCGCGGTGGCCGCCGCCTCACCGTCAGCGACGAAGGGGCGCGGCTGTTGCCGATGGTCAAGGCGCTGTTGCAGCAGGAGGCGGATATCGAGTTTTTCCTGCGCAACAGCGGCCAGGTCCAGGGCACGTTGCGCATCGCCGCGACCGCGCCCTATTACATCCTTGATCTGGTGAAAACCTTCCGCGAACGCTTGCCCCACGTGGAAGTGGCAGTGGAAATCGGCAACTCCCAGCAGGTCCTCGAAGCGCTGGATGATTACCGGGTGGACGTCGCCGCCTCCTCGCAATTGCTGGAAGACCCGCGCCTGATCCGCCGGGTGTTGGGCACCGACCCGCTGGTGCTGGCGGTGCATCGCAATCATCCGCTGGCCGTGCTGGAGCATGTGCCGCTCAGTGCGCTGGCGGGGCATACCCTGTTGATGCGCGAGGCAGGCTCGACCACCCGGCGCTTGACCGAAGAGATGCTCAAAGGCGCTGGCGTGGGTTATGGGCCGCTGCTGGAAATCGGTAGCCGTGAGTCGATCCGCGAGGCGGTGCTGCGCAATATCGGCATCAGCATCATCGCCCGCCAGGAAGTGCCCCATGACCCGCAACTGCGGGTGCTGACCATCGAGAATGCGCCGCAGATTCCTGAATACCTGTACTGCCTCAAGGAGCGTAAAGGTGCGCGGTTGCCGGCGGCGTTTCTGGGGTTGGCGCAGGAAATGTCGCCGCTCTGAAAGATTTTGGGTGGTTTTGAAATCGCCATCGCAGGCAAGCCAGCTCCCACATGTGAAGGTATTCACAGCTCCAAATGTGGGAGCCGGCTTGCCTGCGATAGCGGTAGACCCAACACCCCATGGCTCTGCCCCTACCCAAATCCACCAATACCACTATCACCCGCTTTTGCCTTCCTGCCACACCAGGGACGCATTTGCTGCCTAGCATGGCCTTCATCAGTTTGATGAGGTGCCACCATGAACACAGCCCAGCTCAACCCCGGCGCGCCGATGACGGTGCGTGGTATCCAGAAGCGCTTTGGCGCCTTTACTGCCCTGGACCATGTGTCCCTGGACGTCGCCGCCGGTGAACTGGTGTGCCTGCTCGGCCCCTCGGGCTGCGGCAAGACCACCTTGCTGCGCTGCATCGCCGGCCTGGAGCGCCAGGACAGCGGCGAGTTGTACCTGGGTGATCGTGACGTTTCCCTTCTGGCACCCCAGGCGCGGGACTACGGCATTCTGTTCCAGTCCTACGCGCTGTTCCCCAACCTCAGCGTCGAGGCCAATATTGGCTATGGCTTGGCTGGCAGCGGTCGCGATGAAGTGCGCAAACGCGTGGCGCAGATGCTGGAGCTGGTGGGCCTGACCGGCAGCGAAAAGAAATACCCCGGCCAACTGTCCGGCGGCCAGCAGCAACGGGTCGCCCTGGCCCGTGCCCTGGCGCCGGCCCCGTCGCTGTTGCTGCTGGATGAGCCGATGTCGGCCCTCGATGCCCGGGTGCGCGAGCACCTGTGCACCGAGTTGCGCCAGTTGCAACGCCGCCTGGGCATCACCACCCTGATGGTCACCCACAACCAGGACGAGGCCATGCTGATGGCCGACCGCATCGCCGTGATGAACAACGGCAAGGTCGAGCAGTACGCCACCCCTCAAGAGATCTACGACCGCCCGGCCACCCCGTTCGTGGCCGAGTTTGTCGGCCAGGGCAACTGGCTGCCCTTCAGCCGCAACAGCGCCAGCCACGCCCAGGTTGGCGGGATGAATGTGCGCCTGGCCGAAGACAGCGGCAAGGCCGCGTCGGGCCGCCTGTTCTGCCGGCCGGAAGCGATCAGCGTCAACCCGCCGGTACACGAAGAAAACCTGTTCCCGGCCAAGGTCCGCGAGATCACCTTCCTCGGCAACCGTTGCCGCATGAGCTTTGAACTGGACCAGTTGCCCGGCCATCCGCTGCTGGCCGAACTGGCGCCGGAAGCCATGCCACGCCTGGGCGCCCAGGATATCTGGGTGGCGCTGCCGCCGCGCAGCCTGCAGGTGTTTGCCTGAGATGGCCACTGATATGACCCTGCCAGTACCCGGCCGTGTGGCGCGTCAGGCTTCCCGTGCGCAAATCGGCGACCGTATCTTCGTACTGGGCGGCAAGCTACTGCTGCTGTGCCTGTTGGGCCTCGCCGTACTGCTGCCGTTGCTGGCGATCTTCTGGCGCGGTTTCAGCGCCGAAGACGGCCAGGGCGGCGGCCTGGTGGCGGCGCGTGAGCTGCTGACCAGCGCCAACTTCCACTGGCTGCTGGGCAACAGCCTGAAGGTTTCCCTGAGCGTCGCGATCATTGTCGTACCCCTGGCCTACCTGTTTGCCTACGCCTTGCAACGCACGCTGATCCCCGGCAAGACCCTCTGGCGCGGCCTGTCGTTGCTGCCGCTGATGGCGCCGTCGATGCTGCCGGGCATCGCCCTGGTGTACCTGTTCGGCAACCAGGGCATGTTGCGTGGCCTGCTGTCCGACAACATCTACGGCTTCTGGGGGATTGTCCTCGGTGAAGTGATCTACACCTTTCCCCATGCGCTGATGATCCTGCTGTCGGCGCTGTCCCTAGCGGATGCGCGGTTGTTCGATGCCGCCTCGAGCATGGGCGCCAGCCCGGCCCGGGCGTTTCGCAGCATCACCTGGCCGGCGACGCGCCAGGCCGTGTTCGCCGCGTTCTGCCTGGTGTTCACCCTGACCATCACGGACTTCGGCGTACCGGTGGTGGTGGGTGGTGACTATCAAGTGCTGGCGCTGGAGGCCTACAAGGCCGTGGTTGGCCAACAGCAGTTCGGTCGCGGCGCCTTGATCGGCATGGTGCTGCTGCTGCCGGCGTTGCTCAGTTTCGCGGTGGATACCTGGCTGCGCCGGCGCCACGGCGACTCCATGAGCGGCCGCGCCCAGGTGTTCCAGCCGGCGCCATCGCGTCTGCGTGATGGCTGCTACCTGGCGATTGTGCTGCTGATCTGCGCGGTGCTGCTGTTGGTGTTCGGCATGGCGGTGTACTCGTCGCTGGTGAAGTTCTGGCCGTACAACCTGTCGCTGTCGCTCAACCACTACCAGTTCAACGACACCGCTGGCGGCGGCTGGCTGGCCTATCGCAACAGCCTGACCATGGCGATCTGCACCGCACTGATTGGCAGCGTGCTGATCTTCACCGGCGCTTACCTGATGGAAAAGACCAAGGGGCAGAAGGGCTTGAACCTGGCGCTGCGCATGCTCAGCTTTGTGCCGATGGCGGTGCCTGGCCTGGTGCTGGGCCTGGGCTACGTGTTCTTTTTCAACCTCAACGGCAACCCGCTGCATGTGCTCTACGGGACCATGACGCTGCTGGTGGTGTGCACCATTGCTCACTATTTGACCACCGCGCAAATGACCGCCACCACCGCCCTGCGCCAACTCGACGCCGAGTTCGAAGCCGCCGCGCTGTCGCTCAAGGCGCCGCTGTACCGCCACTTTATGCGGGTCACCGTGCCGATCTGCCTGCCGGCGCTGTTGGACATCCTGCGCTACCTGTTTGTCTCGGCGATGACCACCGTATCGGCCGCGATCTTTCTCTACAGCCCCGACACCATCCTTGCGGCGGTGGCGGTGCTGAACATGGACGACGCCGGCAACGTGGGCGGCGCGGCGGCCATGTCGACCCTGATTCTGTTCACCTCAGCCGGCGTCTCGCTGCTGCTGGCGTGGGCCTCACGCGGCTTGTTGCGCCGCTCCCAGGCCTGGCGCCAAACCGCGCCCGGTCAATAACTCTGCCCCACACAAGGAAACGCACCATGTTCAAGCCCCTGGCCCTCGCCGCTGCTGTGCTCACCGCGTTCAGCCTGAATGCCTTTGCTGCCAAGACCGAGTTGACCGTGTACACGGCCCTTGAAGCCGAGCAGTTGAAGACCTACAAGAAAGCCTTCGAAGCGGCCAACCCGGACGTCGAGATCAAGTGGGTGCGCGACTCCACCGGCATCATCACCGCCAAGCTGCTGGCAGAAAAAGCCCGCCCACAAGCCGATGCGGTGTGGGGCCTGGCGGCCTCCAGCCTGGCGATCCTCGATCAGCAAGGCATGCTGCAAAGCTATGCGCCGAAGGATCTGGACAAAATTGGCAAGAACTACCGCGACGCCGCCAACCCACCGGCCTGGGTCGGCATGGACGTGTGGGCTGCGACCATTTGCTTCAACACTGTCGAAGCCGAGAAACAGGGCCTGAGCAAGCCGATCAGTTGGCAAGACCTGACCAAGCCTGAGTACAAGGGCAAGATCGTCATGCCTAACCCGGCGTCGTCCGGCACCGGTTTTCTCGACGTCAGCGCCTGGTTGCAGACCTTCGGCGAGAAGCAGGGCTGGCAGTACATGGATGACCTGCACCAGAACATCGGCCAGTACGTGCACTCCGGTTCCAAGCCATGCAAGTTGGCGGCTTCCGGTGAGTTCCCAATCGGCATTTCCTTCGAATACCCAGCGGTGCAGCTCAAGCGCCAGGGCGCGCCACTGGATATCGTATTGCCCAAGGAAGGCCTGGGCTGGGACATCGAAGCCACTGCGGTGATCAAGGGCACGGCCCACCCGGAAGCGGCACAGAAGCTCGCCGATTTCTCTGCAAGCCCCGCAGCGATGGAGCTGTACAAGGAAAACTTTGCCGTGCTGGCCCAGCCAGGCATTGCCAAGCCACAGACAGAATTGCCGGCGGACTATGAGCAGCGCCTGATCAAGAATGACTTTGCCTGGGCCTCGAAAAACCGCGATAACATCCTGGCTGAATGGCGTAAGCGCTATGACGGCAAGTCGGAGAAAGTGGCAGGTCAATAATATTCGTTGGGGCTGATGGCCTCGTCGCCGGCAAGCCAGCTCCCACATTTGAAGGTGTTCACAATTCACCCTGTGGGAGCTGGCTTGCCGGCGATGGCGGCCTCAAATTCAGGACATCACTTAATGACACACCACAGCGATCTGCTGATCATCGGCGCCGGCATCCTCGGCCTGTCCCATGCCTACGCCGCCGCCAAACGCGGCCTCAAGGTCACGGTGTTCGAGCGCACGGCCACGCCCCTGGGCGCCTCGGTGCGCAACTTCGGCCAGGCCCTGGTCACCGGCCAATCGCCGGGGCAGATGCTCGACCTGGCCCGGCAAAGCCGCGAGATCTGGGGCCAGTGGGCGCAACAGGCGAACCTGCAGCTCAAGCGCAATGGCTCTTACCTGTTTGCCCGCACCGAAGCCGAAGAGCACCTGCTGGAGGCTTTTTGCGCCGGGCGCGCCAAGGCGCATGGCTACCGCGTCAACCTGTTGCAAGGCGCAGCGCTGAACGACTTGTATGGCGGCCAGTTCCGCCATCACCGCGCCGCGCTGCACGGCCTGGACGATCAGCAACTGTATTCCCGTGAGGCGCTGCCGGCGCTGATCGAGTACCTACGCCGCGACCTCAAGGTGGAGTTCCACTTCTCCACCCTGGTACGTGACATCGAACCGGGCCAGGTGCACAGCACCGCCGGCAGCTTTCGTGGCAAGCAGATCATCGTGTGCTCCGGCCACGACTACCAAACCCTGCTGGCCGAACAGATCGCCGCACTCCAGCCGCAAATCTGCCAACTGCAAATGCTGCGCGCCCGGCCCAAGGTGGAGCTGAACCTGCAACACGCGCTGCTGACCGGCCTGAGCTGCGTGCACTACGGCGCCTTTGCCGACTTGCCGGAAGCGGCGCCGGTGCAGGCGCAGATCCTGCGTGACACACCGCACCTGCATGAACATGGCATCCACCTGCTGATCAGCCCGACGCCCCATGGCGAGTTGATCATCGGGGATTCCCACCATTACGGCAGCGATCCTTCGCCATTCAACGCCGAACAGGTGGACAACTGGATGATCGAACTGGCCGAGCAGACCCTGGGCTGTCAGATTCAGGTCGTCGAGCGCTGGCAAGGGGTCTATGGTTCCCGTGGGCCGGGGCCGTTTTCGTTCCTGCGCGCCGCCGAGGGGGTCAGCGTGGCGTTGATGCACACCGGCGTGGGCATGAGCGTGGGGCCGGCGCTGGCCGAGCGCAATATCACTGAACTGTGGGGGCAGGCGTAATGAACGCTGAGCAGGTGGTCGCTGAAGTCTTTGGCCTGTACGAGCAGCACGGCGCTGCCGATTACATTGGCGAGCCGGTGTCGCAGATCGAGCATATGTCCCAGGCCGCGCAACTGGCCATGGCTGAAGGCTTTGACGATGAAGTGGTGCTGGCGGCGTTCTTCCACGATATCGGGCACATCTGCGGCCAGGGTGAGGAGAACATGGGCGGCTACGGCGTGGTCAGTCACGAACGCCTGGGCGCCGATTACTTGCGGCGTGCCGGGTTCAGCGAGCGCCTGGCGAAACTGGTGGAGTATCACGTGCAGGCCAAGCGTTACCTGACCTTCAGCCAGCCGGACTACTATGCGCGCTTGAGCGAGGCCAGCCGCCGCACCCTGGGTTACCAGGGCGGGGTGATGACGGCCGACGAGGCCCGTGTGTTTGAGCAGGACCCGCTGTGTGCGGTGAGCCTGCGCATGCGCCACTGGGATGAGCAGGCCAAGGCAATGCACGTGCCGGTGCTCGACCTTGAGGTGTTGAAGGCCAAGGCTCGGCACCTGCTGGCGGCTTAAGCCTCGTCCAGGCGCTGGGCCAGGGCTTCGATCTGTTCCTGGCGCTCGGCCTGGCTCAACCGTGCATGGGGGTTGAGCGATGACCATTGCGGATGGGCACGCGCCTTGTGCAGGGCCTCGGGCAGTTTGCCTTCGCGCCAGCTCTTGTCCTGCGGGGTGTCGACCTTGATGCTGTGCATCGCCGCATGCCCCCGCAGGTTCAGGGCCTTGAGCAACTGGCGCTGGCGCAGGGCCAACAGGCGCAACACGCTGTCATCCACGGTCAGCTCGCGCTGGCCCTTGATCTTGCCCAGCAAACGGCTGCCGTAGCTGCGCGCAGTTTGCAGGGCGCCCCCGGCAATCGCCCCGGCCAGGGCGGCGGCGCCCAGGGTCAGGCCGCCGACCAGCAAGTCCACGCCGGCACCGGCCGCAGCTCCCGCGGCAATCCCGCCGCCGACCCGCACCCCCAGTTGCTTGAGAGTTTCGGGGTTGAACAAATCATCGCCCCAACGTCCGTCCAGCAGCGGCAAGTCGCTGGCAGCGGCGTCTTGCGCACGGAAGCCGTAGAGTTTGAGCAGGGCCTCGACGCAACGTTGTTCGCGCTGGCGCACGGCTTTACGCAGATCGCTGACGGCTTGCTGTTCATCCTCGATGACCACGCTGCGCCGGCACGCGGCGCAGTCGATCAGCAGCTCGGCGATCAGGCGTGCGGCGCTTTGCTGGCGCGCCTGGCGTTGGGCCTCCTGGTCGAGAATCAGCCGCTCCAACTGTGGCCGTGAGCTTTCCAGCAACAGGGCCAGGCTTTCATACAGCCGCCGCTCGCCATCTTCTGGGGGCGCCACGCTGTCAAAGCGCACCAGCGCGTGCAGGCCCAGGCGGGCCAGGGCTTCGCGCCAGTCCGGCTCGCGGTGTTCGGCGCTGCTGACAAAGTTGAGCACCGGCAGCAGCGGTTTGCCGCAACTGGCCAGCACTTGCAGCTCGTCGCGGTACTTGGCCAGCACCGGTTCCCGGGCGTCAATCACGTACAAGCCGGCGTCGGACGCCAGTAACTGGCGCAGCACCTTGGCCTCCTGCTCAAAGCGCTGGCGGGCTTCGCTGCCTTCGAGGAAGCGCGCCAGGCGGGCCGGGCCATCCAGGCGTTCGCCGGGGCGGTCGAGGCGCTCCAGGTAATCGAGCAGGGCGATGGCATCTTCCAGGCCCGGCGTGTCGTACAGCTCCAGCAAGGCTTCACCGTCCACCGACAGGCGTGCGCCTTCGACATGCCGGGTGGTGCTGGGGCGGTGGGACACTTCGCCAAAGCCCACGTCCCGGGTCAGGGTGCGCAGCAGCGAGGTCTTGCCGACGTTGGTGTGGCCGACCACGGCCAGTTTCAGGGGTTTAGTCATGGCCCGTCTCCAGCCAGGTGAGCGGCGCGCAGTCGGCGAAGGGGAGGTCCAGTTGCTGCAAGGCCGTGTGCCAATCGCCAAGGCGCTCGGCATCCAGCGCCTGGCCCGGTGGCGCTTGTAACAGCCAGACCCGGGTGGCGCTGGCGCTGCGGGCCAGCTCGCCAATCAGCGCGAGGCTGCCGCGATCCGGCGAGCGGCGCGGGTCGCAGGCGATCACCAGGCGTGCGGGTGGGAAGCGGGTCAGTTGCTCCAGTAGTTTGTGGCGAGACTCACGGCTGTCGAGGATGCCGGCGTCCTTGACCATGGCCGGAAGTTTGGGCGGCCAGGGGTGCTGGTCGTCGAGTTCGATGGCCACCAGCAGGGCGCCATCGCTGTGCAGTTCGCTGGCACCGCCGCTGACGTGGTGCAACTGCTCAGGCGCGGCATCGCTGACGCCAAGGCGTTCGCTGCTGGGCATCAAGGCATCGCGCAAGTGGCTGTAGCCGGGCAGGTTGAGGTCCAGGCCCAAGGCCGCGCGCCCGCGTTTCCAGCGCCATAGGCACAACAGGGCGAGAATCAACCGGGGCAGCAGGCCATAGACCAGCAACACCCCCACCAGCCACGCAGCCCAGGCCTGGCGGGCGCTTTCGATAGTCAGCGCCGAATCGCCGCTGGTGCGAATCATCTCCACGCTGGGCACGCTGAAGCCGAGCAGTGCGGGCAGGCTGCCCAGGGCCTGGGTCACGCTGACAAAGGTATCGGCCCCAAGAATGGTGGTTTCCCAGACAAACCCGTAGCGCCGGGTGGCCATCAAGGTCAGCAGGATCACCAGCGCGCTGCACAGCGCCAGCAGCCACAGGCCATTGACCAGCACGCCGACCGCCCAGCGGTTGAGCTTCTGGCGTTGCAACAGTAACAACAGCGCCGGCGCCAGTTGTGCGGCCTTGGCATCGCGGGCAAGTTTTTCGCTGAGCCACAACCACAGGCGGCCCAAGCTGGCGCTGTGTTCGCCGGCAAACAACAGGCCCAGGGCCCAGCTCAGCAGCAGGATCAGGTTCAAGCCCAGCAGGCTGCCCAGGGCCCAGAACACATTGACCGGGGTCTGGCCGTTGCCCAGGGCGGCGAAGGCCAGGCCGGCGCCGCTGACGATGGCCAGCACCATCAGCACCATCAGCGCCAGGCGTGCGCCTTGCAGCCAGTGGAGCAGGGCGGCGCGCAGGCCGTCACGTTCGGCCAGCCACAGCGCGCGGTTTTGAATGCGCGTCGGCAGGTCGCCGCCGTGGCTGCGGGCCAGGCGATTGGCTTCCAGGTCTTCCAGGGGGCCAGCGTGTTCTTCACGCAGGCGCACGGTTTCCGTCAGCCAGAGTGTGTGCAGAGGTGTAAGTGCTGTCACGCGCCATCCTGTTGTGTCAGTGAGCCTGGAGCATAACCGCTGGCCCGCGCCTCTGGTATTCTCGTCGCCATGAAAAAAACTCTCCCTTTAAGCCTGATCGCAGCCCTCGGTGAAAACCGCGTGATCGGCGTCGACAACAGCATGCCCTGGCATTTGCCGGGGGATTTCAAATATTTCAAGGCCACCACCCTGGGCAAGCCGATCATCATGGGGCGCAAGACCTGGGATTCCCTGGGTCGACCGTTGCCGGGTCGCTTGAACATTGTGGTCAGCCGTCAGACCGATTTGGTGCTCGAAGGTGCGGAAGTTTTTCCGTCCCTCGATGCAGCCGTGGCGCGGGCCGAGGCCTGGGCGTTGGAGCAGGGCGTGGATGAGCTGATGCTGATCGGCGGCGCGCAGCTGTATACGCAGGGGCTGGAGCAGGCGGATCGCCTGTATTTGACGCGGGTGGAGTTGAGCCCGCAAGGGGATGCGTGGTTTCCGCAGTTTGATACCCGCCAATGGAAGCTGGTGTCGAATGTGCAGAATCCGGCTGAAGGTGACAAGCCGGCCTATAACTTCGAAGTTTGGGAAAAAGCCTAAAAGCATCGCGGGCAAGCCCACTCCCACAGTTGACCGATTTTTACTGAAGAAACCGGTTCAACTGTGGGAGCGGGCTTGCCCGCGATAGCGGTCTATCAGGCCTGCGCCAACTCAGCATGCTCATCGGCATTGAGCAGCTCTTTATCCGTCTGCTGCATGATCTGGCTGGTAATCGCCCCCGCCGTCATCGAACCATTCACGTTCAACGCCGTACGGCCCATGTCGATCAGCGGCTCCACGGAAATCAGCAGCGCCACCAACGCCACCGGCAAGCCCATGGCCGGCAGCACGATCAGCGCGGCAAACGTCGCACCGCCGCCCACGCCCGCTACACCGGCCGAGCTCAGGGTCACAATCGCCACCAGGGTGGCGATCCACAGCGGGTCCAGGGGGTTGATGCCCACGGTTGGCGCCACCATCACGGCCAGCATCGCCGGGTACAGGCCGGCACAGCCGTTCTGGCCAATCGTCGCGCCAAACGAGGCGGCGAAGCTGGCGATGGACTGCGGGATGCCCAGGCGGCGGGTCTGCGCTTCGATGCTCAGCGGGATGCTCGCCGCGCTGGAGCGGCTGGTGAAGGCAAAGGTCAGCACCGGCCATACCTTGCGGAAGAAGCGCAGCGGGTTGATCCCGGCCAGGGACAGCAGCAGGCCGTGGACCACGAACATCAGCCCCAGCGCCAGGTAGGACACCAGCACGAAACTGCCGAGCTTGATGATGTCTTGCAGGTTGGAACTGGCGACCACTTTGGTCATCAGCGCCAGTACGCCGTAAGGGGTCAGCTTCATCACCAGGCGCACCAGGCGCATCACCCAGGCTTGCAGGGTGTCGATGGCGTTGACCACTTTCTGACCTTTTTCCACGTCGTCCTTGAGCAGTTGCAGCGCGGCAACCCCCAGGAACGCGGCGAAGATCACCACACTGATAATCGACGTCGGCTTGGCCCGGGCCAGGTCGGCGAACGGGTTTTGCGGGATAAACGACAGCAGCAACTGCGGGATATTCAGGTCGGCGACCTTGCCTGCGTAGTCACTCTGGATCACCTGCAGGCGCGCCAGCTCCTGGGTGCCGGCCACCAGGCCTTCGGCGGTGAGGCCAAACAGGTTGGTCAGGCCGATACCGATCAGCGCCGCAATGGCGGTGGTGAACAGCAGCGTGCCGATGGTCAGGAAACTGATCTTGCCCAGGGACGCGGCGTTATGCAGGCGGGCCACGGCGCTGAGGATCGAGGCGAACACCAGCGGGATCACGATCATCTGCAACAGTTGCACATAACCATTGCCCACCAGGTCGAACCAACTGATCGAGGCCTTGAGTACCGGGTGACCAGCACCATAAATGGTGTGCAGGATCACACCAAAAACCACCCCGAGCACCAGTGCCAGCAGGACCTTCTTGGCCAGGCTCCAGTGGCTGTGACGGGTTTGGGCCAGGCCTAGCAGTAACGCCAGGAACACCAGCAAATTGAGAATCAGCGGCAGATTCATTGAAGCTCCAATTAAATGGCTGCCAGTCGCCTGAGCGTGCGACTGCGAACCGGAAAGCCTAACAGCTTGAAATATATTGATTTAATACCTTTATGGAATGACTACTGTCGTTTTTGGAATAAGGCTTTGGCGCCCAGACGTATGCCGGTGGCGGTATCAGGACGCAGACGGTCGTGCTGGTGCCGGGAACGGTCATAAGGATTTGTTAGCGTTTATGCCTTTCACTCAGGGAGAAAACGCACATGAAGCTCGCGCCGAGACTGTTTGCCGCCGCGCTATGCCTGGGGCTTGTCAGCCAGGTCATGGCCGCCACCGAGTTGAAACACTGGCCGGCACCCGCCGCCAAGCAACTCAACGAAATGATTGCCGCCAACGCCAACAAGGGCAATTACGCGGTGTTCGACATGGACAACACCAGCTACCGCTTCGACCTCGAAGAGTCACTGTTGCCGTACATGGAAAACAAGGGCCTGATCACCCGCGACAGTCTCGATCCGTCGCTCAAACTTATGCCGTTCAAAGACACTGCTGACCATAAGGAAAGTCTGTTCAGTTACTACTATCGCCTGTGCGAAGTGGACGACATGGTCTGCTACCCGTGGGTCGCCCAGGTGTTTTCAGGCTTTACCCTCAAGGAACTCAAGGGCTACGTCGATGAGCTGATGGCCTCCGGTAAACCGGTGCCGGTCACCTACTTCGAAGGCGACGTGGTGAAGAACATGGAGGTGCAGCCGCCGAAAATCTTCACCGGCCAGACCGAGCTGTACAACAAGCTGATGGAAAACGGCATCGACGTGTACGTGATGACCGCTGCCTCTGAAGAGTTGGTGCGCATGGTCGCCTCGGATCCGAAGTACGGCTACAACGTCAAGCCGCAGAACGTCATTGGCGTCAGCCTGTTGCTCAAGGACCGCAAGACTGGCGAGCTGACCACCGCCCGCAAGCAGATCAGCGCCGGCAAATACGACGAAAAGGCCAACCTCGGCCTGGAACTGACCCCCTACCTGTGGACCCCGGCAACCTGGATGGCCGGCAAGCATGCGGCGATCCTCACCTACATCGACGAGTGGAAAAAACCGGTGCTGGTCGGCGGCGACACCCCCACTAGCGACGGCTACATGCTGTTTCACGATGTGGACGTGGCCAAGGGTGGCATCCACTTGTGGATCAACCGCAAGGACAAGTACATGACCCAGATTAACGGCATGATGGCCAAGCATGCGGCGGCCCAGGCCAAGGAAGGGTTACCGGTGACGGCGGATAAGAACTGGGTGATCGTCAAGCCGGAGGCGATTCAATAAGGCCCCGCCACAGAGTTGCCAGGCTTTACCGTTGGGTGTAGAAAGGACCATCACGCTTTAATGCATTGTATGCGGTGCATTTGAGTGATTTTTCATGTTTTGCATTGTATAGGATGCAATTTAGCGTGGATGAATTAGGTCTTTTAATCAAACAATTGCGTAAAGCCGCTGGCCTCTCACAGACCCAGCTTGCGCAACGGCACGGGATGAGTCGTGCAACCATCTCTGGGATCGAGAACAACAGCATCCCGGAAGTGGGGATTCGCAAGGTTGCCGCGATCCTTGAGGGCTTGGGATACGAATTGACCGCGACTCCCAGGCGTCGGCGCATGACGCTCGATGAGCTGAAATCAGGACGCATCCATGACCAGGCACAATGACCGACTGTCCATCGGCACTGGTGGTGTGGTGGCAGGAACACTCGGCCGGAGCGAAGAAAACAGGCACGATTCGGTTTTCTCGTATAACGATGCGGTGGCCGAAGAGAATGCCGTCTCCTTGACGATGCCGGTGCGCCTGGAGAGTTACAACTGGGAGTACGGCATCCATCCGCTGTTCGAGATGCACCTTCCCGAGGGGTATCTCAAAGACGAGCTCGTGCGGCGTTTCAGCAAGTCAGTACGCGGCTTCGACGACCTGGCATTGCTGGGTATCGTTGGGCCACACCAGCTTGGCCGAATCAGCATTGTCCACGCTGGCGGTGAGGCATCGCTGCCGCAGATCAACCTGTCTGAACTGTTGGTCCATGACGGGGCAAACGATCTCTTCAGTGACCTATTGCGAACCTACGCCGCCTACTCCGGGGTTTCGGGCGTTCAGCCGAAAGTGCTGGTGCGCGATATTGACGAGATGGCGCCTGATATGGCGCGGTTTACCCACCGGGGTGTCACGCACCTGGTGAAGGCGTTCAATGAACAAGACTTCCCTCAGTTGGCGGCCAACGAGTTTTTTTGCATGCGGGCGGCATTGCACTGCGGCCTTGAAGTGCCGGTTTTTCAACTGAGCAAAAACGCGAAATTCCTTGTTGTGCAACGGTTCGACGTCAGTGATGGCGCCTACCTCGGGTTTGAGGATATGTGCGTTCTGTCAGGGTTGGCGACGCGCAGGAAGTACGACGGGACTTACCAGGGATGCGCCAGGCTGATCAAGTCTTATGTCACGCCAAGCCGGGTAACCAAGGCGCTGGAAGATTTTTTCATGATGGTGGCGCTCTCTGCCGGTATCCAGAATGGTGACGGGCACCTGAAAAACTTCGGTGTGCTTTATGAGAACTGTGCCGAAGAGGCTGACATCTGGCTCGCGCCGGCCTACGACCTGGTGACCACCACGGTCTACCAGGGCAGCGACATCATGGCCCTCTTGCTGGACGGTTCTAAGGCCTGGCCCAAACGCAAGATGCTGGTCCAGTTCGGTCGCCGTTCGTGCAATCTGACAGAGGCGCGCTGCAATGAGTTGCTCGCCAGGGTGCAGGATGGCATGAGCCGCGCAATGACGGAGCTTTTGGCCTATCGAAGTACTCATCCCGCGTTTGAAGGGGTGGCAGACAAGATGGTTGCTGCATGGTCGGCAGGTTTGGCCAGGAGTATCGCCCCGGGGTAATTTGCGCGATTTCTTCGGCGCAAAAAAATGCCCCGCACTTGGCGGGGCATTTTTATGGGCGGGGCTTACAGGCCGTCGAGCATGGCCTTGTTACGCACTGCACCCTTGTCGGCACTGGTGGCCAGCAGGGCGTAAGCCTTCAGGGCGGTGGTGACTTTGCGCGGACGCTTCTCCACCGGCTTCCAGCCTTTCTTGTCCTGCTCGACCCGGCGTGCCGCCAGTTCTTCATCGCTGATCAACAGGTTGATCGAGCGGTTCGGAATGTCGATCAGCACCTTGTCGCCATCCTGCACCAGGCCAATCGCGCCACCGGCAGCGGCTTCTGGCGAAGCGTGGCCGATGGACAGGCCCGAAGTACCGCCGGAGAAGCGCCCGTCGGTCAGCAGCGCACAGGCTTTGCCCAGGCCCTTGGACTTCAGGTACGAGGTCGGGTAGAGCATTTCCTGCATACCCGGGCCGCCTTTCGGGCCTTCGTAGCGGATGATTACGATGTCGCCTTCTTTCACTTCGTCGGCGAGGATGCCGCGTACCGAGCTGTCCTGACTTTCGTAGATCTTGGCGCGACCTTCGAACACATGGATCGACTCATCCACGCCAGCGGTCTTCACCACGCAGCCGTCGAGGGCGATGTTGCCGTACAGCACAGCCAGGCCGCCTTCTTTGGAGTAGGCGTGTTCGACACTGCGGATGCAGCCATTTTCACGGTCGTCGTCCAGGGTGTCCCAACGGGTCGACTGGCTGAAAGCAGTTTGCGTCGGGATGCCAGCCGGGCCTGCCTTGAAGAAGGTGTGCACGGCTTCGTCGTCAGTCAGGGTGATGTCCCACTTGGCGATGCCCTCGGCCAGGGATTTGCTGTGCACGGTCGGCAGGTCGGTGTGCAACAGGCCGCCACGGGCCAGGGAGCCTAAGATCGAGAAGATCCCGCCGGCGCGGTGCACGTCTTCCATGTGGTACTTCTGGATGTTCGGCGCGACCTTGCACAACTGCGGCACGTGGCGGGACAGGCGGTCGATGTCGCGCAGGTCGAAGTCGATCTCGGCTTCTTGCGCTGCGGCCAGCAAGTGCAGGATGGTGTTGGTGGAACCGCCCATGGCGATATCCAGGGTCATGGCGTTTTCGAACGCCTTGAAGTTGGCGATATTGCGCGGCAATACCGACTCATCGTTCTCGGTGTAGTAACGCTTGCACAGCTCGACGATGGTACGGCCGGCCTGCAAGAACAACTGCTCGCGGTCGCTGTGGGTGGCCAGGGTCGAACCGTTGCCCGGCAAGGCCAGGCCCAGGGCTTCCACCAGGCAGTTCATCGAGTTGGCGGTGAACATGCCGGAGCACGAACCGCAGGTCGGGCAGGCGCTGCGCTCGTATTCCGCGACCTTCTCGTCAGAAGCGCTGGAATCGGCGGCGATGACCATGGCGTCAACCAGGTCCAGGCCGTGGGAGGCGAGCTTGGTCTTGCCGGCTTCCATCGGGCCGCCAGAGACGAAAATCACCGGGATGTTCAGGCGCAGGGCGGCCATCAGCATGCCAGGGGTGATCTTGTCGCAGTTGGAGATGCAGACGATGGCGTCGGCGCAGTGGGCGTTGACCATGTATTCCACGGAGTCGGCGATGATCTCGCGGCTCGGCAGGGAATACAGCATGCCGTCATGGCCCATGGCGATGCCGTCATCCACGGCGATGGTGTTGAATTCTTTTGCTACGCCGCCAGCACGTTCGATCTCGCGGGCGACCAGTTGGCCCAGGTCCTTGAGGTGGACGTGGCCCGGTACGAATTGGGTGAACGAGTTGGCAATCGCGATGATCGGCTTCTTGAAGTCGTCATCTTTCATCCCCGTGGCACGCCACAGTGCGCGGGCGCCGGCCATGTTGCGGCCATGGGTGGATGTTTTCGAGCGGTAATCTGGCATTGGAGCACTCCGGGCGGCTAATCAAGTACTAAAGGGGAGTGAGCTTCTAATTGACGACTGGAACACCCGAAAAATGGCCGTGTGTCCGGAAGTTGCCACTCGCGTCGCGGGATCGCCGCTTGCTTGGGCCTCGAGCTCATAAACCCGCCGGGGGATGACTGGCGATGAATAGGGTCGATTCTACACCGCTGGCGTCGGGAGGGAATGGCGAGAAGCATGTCCCGGGGCTTTATCGCCCGACCCTCGTATTTGTCAGCCAGCCCCAGAGGCTGAAGGCGATGAAGCTTGCGGCAATGGTCATCAGCAAATGCGTTCCGGTTTGCGCAAGGGCGGCGCTGCTGATCGCGGCCGTGAGGAACATGATGCTGTTGCCCGCCGAGGCGGCCGTGCCCGCGCTGCTTGAGAACAACAGCATCGCCGCCGAAATCGCCGCCGGGCGCACCAGGGTCACGGCCAGGGCGCTGATCAGCATCGGGATCAGCAGGGTTATGGTGGTGATGGCGTCAAGGCTGACGATCAGCATCAGTAGCACACCGGCCACCAGCAGTAACCCCAGGCCGATATTGATTTGCCGGGACAGCGAGATGCGTTTTTGCAGAAACGAGGCCGCCACGCCGCCCAGCAGATAGGCCACGCCGTAGACCATCAGCACCAGGGCGTACTGGTATTCGGAGAGTTTCAGCCCATCCATGAACATCAGGGGGGTGACACTGATCAAGGCGAAGTAGCAGGCGAACACCAGTGCGGCGATCCACCAGTAGCGCAGGAAGTCCCGGTTGCCGGCCACGGCTTTCAAGGTGGCGATGATCGACACCGGTGCGCGATGGGGGCTGGCGGACTTGGACGGCAGGATGCACAGCGCATGGATCAACATGGCCAATGCCATCACTGCGAACCCGTAGAAGCTGCCTTGCCAGTCAAAGGTGGTTTGCAGCCAGGAGCCGATCAGCGGCGAAAGGGCGACGAACGAGCCGCTCAGGGTCATGTAATACAGGCGCACGCGAGCCCGGTCCTGCTCCTCGAACAGGTCTTCCACCAGGGCGTGGCCCAGCACGAAGAAGCCACAGCCCATGGCCTGCACGCTGCGAAACAGCAGGAAGGTCAGGTAGTCCGATGCCAGCGTGCAGCCTATAGCCCCGAGGATCGACAGTGTGATGCAGCCAAGCAGGACTTCCTTGCGCCCCCATTTATCCGAGAGTGGGCCGGCGATCAGTTGGGAGACCGAAAAAACCAGGGTAAACAGGCTGATGGACAGCGCGACATTGGCGCTGGGCGTGTCGAACCTGGCGGCGAGGGCCGGAAATGAAGGCAGCAGGATATTGATCGGGAAGAAGCTGATCAGGGCAATGCAGGTGATGAGGATGAAGCGGGAAAGATACTGGCGTTTGGCTGGGCCATCGAGGACGGGCGAGCAGGTGGAGTCAGACATTGTTTTTGTTTTCCGCAGTGAAGCCAGAAACCGATACTAGTCTGCAAAAAGTGGAATTCAATCAAAACCTTTGAAGGAAATTTCCTGGGGAGCGCGCGGCTTGCGACGGTAGGAAAAATCTTTCTGACACTGCACAAAAAAGGTGGGAGCTGGCAAGCCCACTCCCACCTTTGATCTGCATGTTACTTAGCTATTGGGCAACAACCGGCACGTAATGCTCTTGATGTAGCGCGTCTCGGCAATCGCCGGGTGCACCGGGTGGTCCGGGCCCTGGCCACCACGCTCCAGCATCTGGATATTGCGGTCCAGGTGGCGGGCGCTGGTCAGCAGGATGTTTTGCAGGTCGTCTTCCGGCAGGTGCATGGAGCACGAGGCGCTGACCAGGATGCCGTCCTTGCTGAGCAGGCGCATGGCTTGCTCATTGAGGCGGCGGTAAGCGCCTTCGCCGTTTTTCATGTCTTTTTTGCGTTTGATGAAGGCGGGTGGGTCGGCGACGATCACGTCGAAGCGCTCTTCGCTGGCTTTCAATTCTTTCAACGCTTCAAACACGTCGCCTTCGATGCAGGTCATCTTCTCGGCAACGCCGTTCAGCGCGGCGTTGCGCTCTACGCCATCCAGAGCAAAGGCCGAGGCATCGACGCAGAACACTTCACTGGCGCCAAACGCGGCAGCTTGCACGCCCCAGCCGCCGATGTAGCTGTACAGGTCGAGCACGCGCTTGCCTTTGGCGTACGGGGCCAGGCGTGCACGGTTCATGCGGTGGTCGTAGAACCAGCCGGTCTTCTGCCCCTGGATCACCGGGGCTTCGAATTGCACGCCGTTTTCTTCCAGGGCAACCCATTCAGGGACCAGGCCGAACACGGTTTCGACGTAGCGGTTGAGGCCTTCGGCGTCGCGCGCGGCGGAATCGTTCTTGAACAGGATGCCGCTGGGCTTGAGTACTTGGGTCAGCGCGGCGATCACGTCTTCTTTATGGGCTTCCATGGTCGCCGAAGCGATCTGCACCACCAGGATATCGCCGAAACGGTCGACCACCAGGCCCGGCAGCAGGTCGGAGTCGCCGTAGACCAGGCGGTAGAACGGCTTGTCGAACAGGCGGTCGCGCAGGGACAGGGCGACATTCAGGCGGTGCACTAGCAGCGACTTGTCCAGCGGCAACTTGATGTCGCGCGACAGCAGGCGCGCGCAGATCAGGTTGTTCGGGCTCATGGCCACGATGCCCAGGGTCTTGCCGCCGGCCGCTTCGAGGATGGCCTGGTCGCCTGCCTGGAAGCCGTGGAGTGGGGTGGCGGCCACGTCGATTTCGTTGCTGTAGACCCACAGGTGGCCGTTGCGCAAACGACGATCGGCGTTGGCTTTGAGACGCAGGCTTGGCAGGGACATGACGTCGCTCCGGAAAAAAGAGCGGGAGTATACCCTTTGCGCGCCCGTTCATGTGGGCGCTGGCTTGCCTGCGATGCAGACGGCGCGGTGTATCTGACGTACGGCGGCGATGCAATCGCAGGCAAGCCAGCTCCCATATTGGATCGGGGTTCGGTTCGGGTTTTTGAGGTGTCGGTCAGCTTTGCTTAGAGGTTAGAATTCGCGCCTAGTCCAGAGTATGTACCTATGTCCCAAGAGCTTTCCGCCGAACAGATCCAACAGGCCCTGCAAGGCATCAGCGTGCCGCCCCAACCGCAAATCATGGTGGATTTGCAGATGGAGCAGTACATGCCCGATCCGGACCTGGAGGTGATTGCGCGGCTGATCTCCCAGGACCCGGGCCTCTCCGGCTCGTTGCTGAAAATCGTCAACTCGCCGTATTACGGCCTGAGCAACAAAATTGCCTCGATCCAGCGCGCGGTGAACCTGTTGGGCAGCCGCTCGATCGTCAACCTGATCAACGCCCAGTCGATCAAGGGCGAGATGAGCGATGACACCATCGTCACCCTCAACCGGTTCTGGGACACCGCCCAGGACGTGGCGATGACCTGCCTGACCCTGGCCAAGCGCACCGGCTCCCAGGCGGTAGACGAAGCCTATGCCCTGGGGCTGTTCCACGATTGTGGCGTGCCGCTGATGCTCAAGCGTTTCCCGGACTACATGAGCGTGCTGGAAGATTCCTACGCCAAGGCGGGGCCCGATTGTCGGGTGGTCGACACCGAGAACCGCGCGTTCCACACCAACCATGCGGTGGTGGGCTATTACACCGCCAAGTCCTGGCGCCTGCCGGAGCATGTGACCAACGCCATCGCCAACCACCACAATGCCCTGGCGATTTTCAGCGATGAGTCGGCGCGTAACAGCCCGCTGAAAAACCTGCTGGCGATCCTGAAGATGGCCGAGCATATCTGCGCGTCCTATCGGGTACTGGGCAACCAGACGGTGGACCATGAATGGGACAGCATCGGCCACCTGGTGCTGGATTACGTGGGCCTGTCGGACTACGACTTCGAGAACCTGAAGTTGTCGATCCGCGAGTTGGGCGCGCACTAACCTTTCTATCGCGAGACGAATATGCCTGAGCTGCCAGAAGTCGAAACCACCCGGCGCGGAATTGCGCCGCACCTGGAAGGCCAGCGGGTCAGCCGCGTGGTGGTGCGTGAACGGCGCCTGCGCTGGCCGATCCCCGAAGACCTGGATGTGCGCCTGTCCGGGCAGCGCATCGTGCTGGTGGAGCGGCGGGCCAAGTACCTGCTGATCAACGCCGAAGTCGGCACCTTGATCAGCCACTTGGGCATGTCGGGCAATTTGCGCCTGGTGGAAGTCGGTCTACCGGCAGCCAAGCATGAGCATGTGGACATCGAGCTGGAGTCGGGCCTGGCCCTGCGCTACACCGACCCCCGGCGCTTTGGCGCGATGCTCTGGAGCCAGGACCCGCACAACCACGAACTGCTGCTGCGCCTGGGGCCGGAGCCGTTGACCGACCTGTTTGATGGCGAGCGCCTGTTCCAGCTCTCCCGTGGGCGCTCGATGGCGGTCAAGCCGTTCATCATGGACAACGCGGTGGTGGTGGGGGTGGGCAATATCTACGCGACCGAGGCGCTGTTTGCCGCGGGGATCGACCCGCGCCGGGAGGCCAAGGGCATTTCCCGTGGGCGTTACCTGAAGCTGGCGATCGAGATCAAACGCATCCTCGCGGCCGCCATCGAGCGCGGCGGTACGACATTGCGCGACTTTATCGGTGGCGATGGGCAGCCGGGGTATTTCCAGCAGGAACTGTTCGTCTACGGCCGGGGTGGCGAGGCGTGCAAGGTCTGCGGGAGCGAATTGCGCAATGTGATGTTGGGGCAGCGGGCGAGTGTGTTTTGCCCCAAGTGCCAGAGCTGATTGTGTGTGACGGCGGTTGCCGTCATCGCGGGCAAGCCCGCTCCCACATTTTGCTTTGTGAATACCTTCAAGTGTGGGAGCTGGCTTGCCTGCGATGAGGCCCGCCCAGCCACCACAAGGTCTCAGGCCTTGCCGGTAATCAACCGGTACTTCTCCATCAACTGCTCTTCAGTCTCAGGGTGTGCCTCATCCAGCGGGATGCAATCGACCGGGCACACTTGCTGGCACTGGGGTTCGTCGTAGTGGCCGACACACTGGGTGCACAGGTTGGGGTCGATCACGTAGATCTCTTCACCCTGGGAAATGGCAGCGTTCGGGCACTCGGGTTCGCAGACGTCGCAGTTGATGCAATCGTCGGTGATGATCAGGGACATGGAAACTCCTGCCAGGGCGCTCTGCCAAGGCATCTGAAAAACTAATGCGCGCAATTGTGCCGCATTGGCGCCCGCAGTGCGAGCGGGCGCCGGTCGAGCGGTCTTACTTCTTGAAGCGCAGCGTCAGCGCATCGGCGACCGCAGGGTGCACAAACTTGGTGATATCCCCGCCCAATGCCGCGATTTCCCGGACCAGGGTCGAAGAAATGAACGAATAACGTTCCGACGGCGTAAGAAACAGGCTCTCAACGTCCGGCGCCAGTTGGCGGTTCATATTGGCCAGCTGGAATTCATACTCGAAGTCCGACACCGCCCGCAGCCCGCGCAGGAATACATTGGCGTTCTGCTCCTTGGCGAAGTGTGCCAGCAGCGTCGAAAAGCCCACCACTTCCACGTTAGGCAGGTGCTTGGTGACCTCACGGGCCAGCTCCACGCGCTGTTCCAGGGGAAACAGCGGGTTTTTCTTGGGGCTGGCCGCGACCGCGATGATCACATGGTCGAACAAGCGCGAGGCGCGTTCGACCAGATCGCCATGGCCTTTGGTAATCGGGTCGAAGGTACCTGGGTACAACACTCGGTTCATCGCGTCGTCCTGGCGGAGTCCGTTGGGGAACCGGATGGTATCGCAGCCATCCCGGTCGGCCAAGTCAACTTATTCAGAAGAAAGCACTATAGACACCGCGAATACCTGGTTTTTTCATGCTGTTTTCAGACGTTCGGCCAGCGCCGTCGCCAGTTGCGCGGTCAGGCCGTACACCGAAAGCTGGGGGTTGGCGCCGATACTGGTGGGGAACAGCGAGCCATCGTGGATCGACAGGTTGCGCAGTTGGTGATGCCGGCCAAGGCTGTCGGCCACGGCATTTTTCGGCTCTTCGCCCATGGCGCAACCGCCCATCACATGGGCGCTGCCCAGGCAGGTGCGATGCAGCTCCAGGTTCAGGCCGTCGATCAGGCTGCGGGCCTCGGCCAGTGTGCTGACGTAGCGCGCATCGTGGTGCAGTGGCTTGACCGACTTGGCGCCGGCGGCGAACTGGATCTCGGCCATGCTATGAAACGCCCGGCGCAGGCCGTCCCAGGCGTAGGGCGAGACCTCATAGTCGAGCACCGGCGTGCCATCGCCGCGCAGGCCGACGCTGCCGCCCTGGCTGTCGGGGTGGAAGCCGTCCCGCAGCAGCGCCAGCATCGCGTGGGTCTTGGGCAACTGGCTCATGTCCAGGGCGTTTTGCGTGCCATACCCCCCGAACAACGTGCTGGCCAGCGCCGGGTGCAAGGGTGGCGCTTCGAGCTTGTAGGACATTTTACCGGTGGTGCCGTCCTGCCATTGGAAGTGGTCGGAGTAGATCGACTGCGGCGCGCCGTAGAACGGGTTGATCACCTCATCGAACAGCCCCGCGGAAAAATTCACCAGATGCAGGAAGGTGCGCTTGCCCAGGCGCGAATGCGGGTCGGGTGCGTCCGAGCGCATCAACAGCGCGGGGCTGTTGATGCCGCCGCCGGCCAGCACGTAATGCTTGGCTTTGACCGTGATCTTGCGGCCGGTGGGCGCGACGCAACGGGAGTCCATGGCCACGCATTCGAGGCTGGTGATGGTATCGCCACTGAACTTCAAGCGCTCGGCGCGGGCCAGGTAGAGCAATTCGCCGCCTTGCTCCAGGGTCGAGGGAATGGTGGTCACCAGCATTGATTGCTTGGCGTTGACCGGGCAGCCCATGCCGCAATAGCCCAGGTTGAAGCAGCCGCGCACGTTGCGCGGGATCACATGCCAGCTGTAGCCGAGCTTTTCGCAGCCTTTGCGGATCACATCGTTGTTGGGGTTGGGCGGCAGGGCCCAGGGTGCGATGCCCAGGCGCTGCTCCATCTTTTCAAACCACGGCGCCATCTCGGCGCTGCTGTGGCCCTTGACCGCGTACTCGCTGGCCCAGTGAGCCAGGGTCGGGTCGGGCGTGCGAAAGCTCGAGGTCCAGTTGATCAGCGTGGTGCCGCCCACGGCGCGGCCCTGCAGGATGGTGATGGCGCCGTCCTTGCTCATGCGCCCGATGCCTTCCTGATACAGGCTGGCGTAGGCCTCGTCTTCCAGCAGCTTGAAATCGCTGCTGGTCTTGAGCGGGCCTTCTTCGATCAACAGCACTTTGTAGCCAGCGGCGCTGAGGATTTCTGCGGTGGTGCCACCGCCTGCGCCGCTGCCGATGATCGCGACATCGGCCTCCAGCACCAGGTCCTGGTCGAGGGCGGCGCCGTTATGGGTCTTCCAGCCGCGGGCCATGCCATCGCGGAACACATCAGGTACGGGCATCAGCTTGTTCTCTTATTGTTATGGCTACGGAGTGGCTATCAACGTGGGTTACCCAGGCTAGATCCTCGGTGGCCCGGGGTACCCGCAATGGGCCCAGGACTCGGGCCGGAAGTACCAGGCCATGATCACCAGCTTGAGCAGCGAGCCCTGGCCCATGCGCAGCAGGTTGAGGAAGCTGTTTTCCCAGCGATGCAGGAAGTTGCGGATCTGCTCGCTGCTGGCGTTTTCCCAACTGCCCCAGATGCCGGTCAGCGGGCCACGGGTGACGGCCATGCCCAGTACGTCGAACAACTGCTGGGTCAGCTTGAACATCTCCGGCGACAGGTGCTGCAGGCTGTAATCGAGTTTTTTCAGGGTGTCTTCAATGCCTGCCGCCACCACCTCGGCGCTGGCCGCGCCTTCGAGCAACACCGGGATCACTGCGCGCAAAAACGGCAGGTCGCTGTTGCGCAACATGGCAAAGCCGCTGGCGGGGGTACTGCTGGAGCAGCCGCTGAGGCTGGCGCCAAGGCCGGCGGTGGCCAGGAAGGCGCTGGCGCACAGGCCGATTTTCAAGACGCCGCGCCGCGACAGCGTGGGTGATTCAGTCAGGCTAGGGTTCATTTTTATTGTTGTCCCGGTGGTAACGGTTTTAGCGCACGAACAGCTTCTGGATCAGTTTCTGGATGGCTTTGCCATACGGCGGGTAAATCAGCTTGGCCGCATTCAGGCGCTGTTTGATCAGCACCCCCTTGGCCTTGCTGAAGGTGAGAAAACCCTCATGGCCATGGTAGTGGCCCATACCCGACGGGCCGATGCCGCCAAACGGCATATCGTCCTGGGCCACATGCAGCAGGGTGTCGTTCAGGCACACGCCGCCGGAATGGGTTTCGTGGAGTACGCGATTCTGTTCGGCCTTGTTGTAGCCGAAGTAATACAACGCCAGCGGGCGCGGGCGCTGGTTGATGTAGGCAAAGGCCTGGTCGATGCCGCGATAGGGCACGATGGGCAGCACCGGGCCGAAAATCTCGTCCTGCATCACGGTCATCTCATCGCTGACATTCAGCAGCAGGCTATGGGCCATGCGCCGGGCCTGGCCCTGGTCGTAGAGCGGCAACAGGGTCGCGCCCTTGTCGGTGGCGTCCTTGATGTAGGCATTGAGCCGGGCGAGTTGTCGCTCGTTGATGATTGCGGTGTAGTCCGGGTTGTCGGCCAGGGTCGGATAAAACCCGCGTACCGCCTGGGTGTAGGCCTCGACGAAACCGTCCACCCGGTCTTCGGGAACCAGCACGTAGTCCGGCGCCACACAGGTTTGCCCGGCATTCAGCGCCTTGCCGAATGCGATCCGTTCGGCGGCGTCTTTGAGTGGTACATCGGCCGAGACAATGGCTGGGGATTTGCCGCCCAGCTCCAGGGTGACTGGGGTCAGGTGCTCGGCGGCGGCGCGCATCACATGCTTGCCGATGCTGGTGGCCCCGGTGAACAGCAGGTGATCGAACGGCAGCTTGGAGAACGCCATGCCCACTTCGGCTTCGCCGAGCACCACGCACACCAGGTCGTCGGGGAAAATTTGCGCCAGCAGGGTCTTGAGCAGTTGGCCGGTGGCGGGGGTGGATTCGCTGAGCTTGAGCATCACCCGGTTACCCGCCGCCAGCGCGCCGACCAACGGCCCTATGGCCAGGTACAGCGGGTAGTTCCAGGGCACGATCACCCCGATAACGCCCAGGGGCTGATAGATCACTTTGGCAGATGCCGGCTGGAAGGCTATACCTACAGCGCGGCGCGATGGTTTCATCCAGCCTTTGAGGTGTTTGCTGGCGTAGTGAATGCCGTGCAGGCTGGGCATCAGTTCGGCGAATAGGGTTTCATCGGCGCTGCGATGGCTGAAATCGTTGCTGATGGCCTCGATCAGCGCCTGGCGCTCATCGCTGAGCAGGTCACGCAATGCCTTGAGCCACTGCTGGCGCTGCGCCGCTGGCGGCATCGGGTTGGCCGCGTAGGCGCGGCGCTGGGCAGCGAACAGGTCCTGGAGCTGGTCCAGCGCCTGGGAATCTTGCAGGTAGGCAACATTGGCAGACATGGCGCAGTTCCCGAATATTATTGGAGTACCTGGGTTTTTAGAGTCATTGCTCTAATTTGTCAAATGCCTTCGCAGTAACATGCAGTTTTATCCTGGCAAGGATAGACCGTAAGATGTTTGCATCAGGATTCAAGAAGCCGATACCCCATGGCACCACGAGTAAAGACCAGCGAACGCATCGTGCAAACCAGCCTGGAGTTGTTCAACCAGCAGGGCGAGCGCAGCATCAGCACCAACCATATTGCCGCCCATATGGAAATATCCCCGGGCAACCTGTACTACCACTTCCCGAACAAGCAGGCGATTATCGCGGTGCTGTTTCGCGAGTATGAAGCCCTGGTGGACAGCTTCCTGCGCCCGCCCCAGGGGCGCGCCATGGTGGTCGAAGACAAGCGTTTCTACCTGCAGGCGGTACTGGCCGGCATGTGGCGCTACCGTTTTTTGCACCGTGACCTTGAGCATCTGCTGGAGAGCGACCCGGAGCTGGCCACCGGCTACCGGCGTTTCTCCCAGCGCTGCCTGATTCAGGGCGGCGCGATTTACCGGGGGTTTGTCGAGGCCGGGATCCTGAACATGGACCCGGTGCAGACCGAAGCCCTGACCCTCAATGCCTGGATTATCCTCACCTCCTGGGTGCGCTTTTTGTGCACCACCAACGAGAACTCCGCACACCTGAGCGCCGAGGCGATCAAGCGCGGGGTGTACCAGGTGCTGGTGCTGGAGGCGGGGTTTATCACGCCACAGGCCAAAGAAGCCGTGGACGCGTTGTTCAAGGAATTTTACGTGCCGTTAAGTCAGGCACTGGAAGAAGTGAAGTAGGCCCTTTCCCGAACGTATTTCCAGGAGTCCGTTATGCCGCTTGCACAACTGATCAGCCCGCAACAACTGGCCGAGCGCCAGCAGCACGCAGGCTTAGTCATCCTCGATTGCCGGTTTGCCCTGGAAGATCCGGATTACGGGCGTTGCAGCTATGCCGAAGGGCATATCGAGGGGGCACAGTATGCCGATCTGGAACGCCACCTCAGCGGGCCGGTGACTAAAGGCGTGACTGGACGCCATCCGCTGCCGGCACCCGAGGCGCTGGTCCAGCAGTTGCGGGCCTGGGGCATCCATGCCGACAGCGAAATCGTGCTGTATGACGATGGTCCTGGCGCATATGCCGCCCGTGCCTGGTGGCTGCTGGCCTGGTTGGGCAAGCGCGACGGGGTGTCGATCCTCGATGGTGGCCTGAAGGCCTGGCACAGCGCCGGTTTCCCTTTGAGCCTGGATGCGCCGGGCACCGAGCCGGGGACCTTTGCTGGCACTGCCGACTACGACCTGCTACTGGACGCAGAGCACCTGCAAAAACGCCTGGGCCAGCCGGGCCTGACACTGATCGACGCCCGGGCCTTGCCGCGCTTTCGCGGTGAGGTGGAACCCATCGACCCGATTGCCGGGCATATTCCCGGCGCGCAATGTGCGGCGTTCAGCGAGAACCTGGGCAGTGACGGGCGCTTCTTGCCGGTGGAGCAGCTCAAGCAGCGGTTTGCCGACAAGCTGCAAGGTCGTTCGCCGAATGAGTTGGTGGCGTATTGCGGCTCGGGCGTGACGGCGTGTCACAACCTGTTTGCCCTGAGCCTGGCGGGGTATCCGTTGGGCAAGTTGTATGCGGGGTCGTGGAGTGAGTGGATCAATGATCCGCAGCGGGCAATTGCTACTGGCGACTGATTTCACCAGGCAAGCCAGCCACATTATTTATCGAGTTGAGACAGCAGCCATTGCGGGATCCGCCGCTCCAGGTAGTACCCGGGCTGTTTCAGCGAACCATCGACAAACCCCACGTGACCGCCCTTGGCCTGCAATTCAAACTCGATGCAGTCCGACAGTTCACTGGCCTGGGGCAGGCTGTGGGCAAACACAAAAGGATCATCTGCCGCCTGGATGATCAGCGTCGGTGTGCGAATCGCCCCGAGGAAGTAACGGCTCGACGCCCGCCGGTAATAGTCCTCGGCACTCAGGTAGCCATGCAGTGGCGCAGTGACGCGCCCATCGAAATCCCAGAACGTGCGCATCTTTTCCAGGGAGCCCAGCTCGGCCAGGGTTTTCAGTGCTTCTTCGCGACCATCCTGTAGGAATTGGCGCTGCTTGACCCGGATATAGCCGAGCATCTCGCGCATGAAGTGCTTCTGATAGACCCGTGAAAAGCCCAGGCCGATACGGTCGGCGCACTGGTCCAGGCGAAATGGTACCGACACCGCGGCCGCGCCTTGCAGGCCGGAGTTGTCGCCGGTTTCGCCCAAGTGCTTGAGCAACACATTGCCGCCCAGGGAGTAACCCACGGCATACAGCGGCGCCAATGGGCGCTTGGCCCGCAGGTGCGCGATGGCGGCCGCCAGGTCTTCACTGGCCCCGGAGTGATAACTGCGGGCCAGCAGGTTGGGTTCGCCGGAACAACCACGCCAATTCAACGCGACACTGGCCCAGCCCTGACTGGCCAGGGCTTTTTGCAGGCCGGCGACGTAGGGCGAATTGGACGAGCCGGTCAGCCCATGCAGCATCAGTACCAGGGGCGCATGCGGGTCGTGGGGGCCGTGCCAGTCGAGGTCGAGGAAGTCGCCATCCTCCAGCCATAGGCGCTCGCGTTGGCGTTCGAGGTGGGTGGTGGGGCGCCAGAGCGGGCCCCACAACGTTTGCAGGTGAGGGTTGCCGAGGCCGAAGGCGGGGGTGAAGCGGTGGGAGGGTTGCGGCACGATGGGTGGTCTCGACACTGCTTTAATGTTGGCTGCGTATTTTGTGGCTGTGGCTGTGGCTTGTGGCTATGGCTGTGGCTGTGGCTGTGGCTGTGGCGAGCGGGCTTGCCCGCGTTGGACTGCGCAGCAGTCCCATTTTCTAGGGTCGCTGCGCAACCCAACGCGGGCAAGCCCGCTCGCCACAGTAAAGTGGCTTGCCACGTTATTTAGTCAGCGGTCTGGACCGTACGTTGCCACAACGCGTAATACACCCGCCCGGATTTTTGTTCGCGGTGCAGGCGCCAGTTGCCCGGCAGGCCCAGGGTCGACGGCGCGGTTTCGCTTTCGGTGTAGACCCAGGCGTCATCGGCCAGCCACTGGCGCTCTTCCAGCAGCGCGCAGACGGTTGGCAACAGGTTCTGGTTGAACGGCGGGTCGAGGAACACCACGTCGAATGCACTGGCTGGCTGGGTTTCCAGGTAGCGCAGGGCATCGGCGGTTTGGACGTGACCGGTGGTGCAACGCAGGGTGCCCAGGTGTTCGCGCAGGCTGGAAACCGCCACGTTGCTCGCGTCCAGGGCCTGACCCAGGGCGGCGCCACGGGACAGGGACTCGAGGAACAGCGCGCCGCTGCCGGCGAACGGGTCAAGCACCTTGGCCCCTTCGATGTACGGCGCGAGCCAGTTGAACAGGGTCTCGCGGACCCGGTCCGGAGTCGGGCGCAGGCCCACGACATCGGGGAAGCTCAGCTTGCGGCTGCGCCATTGGCCGCCAATGATGCGCAGCTGGCCCACACCGTTATGCACGTTATGGACAGGTTTTTTAGGGCGGGATGGACTAGCCATTAATGCTCCGGAACCCCGAGCGGCTGCTCGGCAGGTTTATCAGTGGGGGGCGGTAGTGGCTTTTGCGCGGTGGTGGGACCAGCGGTCACGATCACCATTTTATCGCTGCTCAAGTGCTTGTTCAGTGCAGCCTTGACCTGTTCGGTAGTCAGGGCCTGGGATTGCTTCATGAAGTCTTCCAGGTAGTTGAGCGGCAGGTTGTAGAAACCCATGGCGCCCAGTTGCCCGACGATATCGGCGTTGCTCGCAGTGGACAGCGGGAAGCTGCCGGCCAGTTCGCGCTTGGCGTCATCCAGTTCTTTTTGCGTCGGCCCGGTCTTGAGGTAGTCGGCCAGCACTTGTTCCACCAGGCGCAAGGTGCCGCCGCTCATCTCGGCGCGGGTCTGCAGGTTGATCATGAACGGACCACGCACCTGCATCGGCGAAAAGCCCGAGTACACGCCATAGGTCAGGCCGCGCTTCTCGCGCACTTCGCTCATCAAGCGAGTGCCAAAGCCACCGCCGCCAAGGATCTGGTTGCCCAGGGACAGGGCCGCGTAGTCCGGATCGGCGCGGTTGATGCCCAGTTGTGCGAACAACAGGTGCGTCTGCTTGGAGGGAAACTCGATATGCCCCAGGCCGGCCTTGGGCTCGGTCGGCTCGGCGATCTTCGCCAGTGCCGGGCCCTTGGGCAGGGATGCGGACACCTTGGCTGCCATGGCTTCGGCGTCGGCACGGGACAGGTCGCCGACCATCGCGATCACCGCGTTACCGGCGGCGTAGGCCTTGGCGTGGAATGCCTTCAGCTGTGCCTGGGTAATGGCCGGAACGCTCTCGGGCGTGCCTTCGCTCGGGTGCGCATAGGGATGATCGCCGTACAGGCGCTTGAACAGCTCGATGCTCGCCAGCTTGCCCGGGTTCTGCTTCTGGTACTCGAAGCTGGCCAGCAACTGGTTCTTGATCCGCGCCAGGGAGTCGGCCGGGAAGGTCGGCTGGCCGATCACCTGGTCAAACAGCGTGAGGGCGGCCTCGCGCTTGTCGGCGGCACTGAGGCTGCGCAGCGACACCAGCGCCATATCGCGGTAGGCGCCGTTGCTGAAATCCGCCCCCAGGCCTTCAAAACCGGCGGCAATCTGCCCCACATCCTTGCCCGGCACGCCTTCGTTGAGCATGGCGTTGGTCAGCAGGGCCAGGCCCGGCGTGTTGCCGTCCTGGCTGCTACCGGCAGCGAACAGGATGCGCATGTCGAACATCGGCAGTTCGTGGGCTTCGACGAACAGCACCTTGGCGCCTTCGGCGGTGTTCCAGGTCTGCACGTTGAGCTGGCGGTTGGTTGGGTTCTTGCCGTCCAGTTCTGCCAGGGATTGCAGGGTCTTGCTGGACTTGGCCTGCTCCAGCGCCGGGCTGGCAACGGAGTCGTCCGGGCGACCGATATACACCGCGACTGCCGCCACCAGAGTCACGACGATCAGGCCAGGCAGCACCAGGCGGTTGTTTTTGCGATCACTCATGAGTGCTCTCCTGTGGCATGACATGGGCGACACTCAGGCGTTCGCGGGTGAAATACGTGCGCGCGGCCTTCTGGATGTCTTCGGGCGTCACGCTTTGCAGTTCGGCAAGCTCGGTGTCCATGAGTTTCCACGACAGGCCGACCGTTTCCAGGGAGCCAATGGCTGTGGCCTGGCTGGTGATGGAGTCACGCTCGTAGACCAACCCGGCAATGACCTGGGCGCGAATACGCTCCAGTTCCTCGGCGGTCGGTGGCTTGGCCTTGAGTTCATCCAGCAGGCGCCAGAGCCCGGCTTCGGCCTGGGCCACGGTTTTCTTCTTCTGCTGGTTGGGGGTGGCGCTCAAGGTGAACAGGCTGTCGCCCCGGGTGTAGGCGTCGTAGCTGGTCGAGGCAGCCGACACCAATTCTTCACCGCGTTCCAGCTGGCTCGGGATGCGCGCGCTGTAGCCGCCATCAAGCAGTGCCGAGATCAGGCGCAGGGCGTTGACCGAGCGCTTGTCTTCGGCGGTGGCCAGGCCGGGTACGTTGAAGCCGAGGATGACGCTCGGTAGCTGCGTCTGCACATGCATGGTCAGCAGGCGTTCGCCTGGTTCGGCCAGCTCCAGGGGCTTTTTCGCCGGTGGCACGTCACGCTTGGGGATCGGGCCGAAGTAACGCTGGGCCAGGGTTTTCACCTCGTCCGGGGTCACGTCGCCGACCACCACCAGGGTGGCGTTGTTCGGCACATACCAGGATTGGTACCAGTGGCGCAGTTCCTCGACCTTCATGCGGTCCAGGTCGGCCATCCAGCCGATGGTCGGCGTGTGATAGCCGCTGGCCGGGTAGGCCATGGCCTTGAAGCGTTCGAAGGCCTTGGACATCGGGTTGTCATCGGTGCGCAGGCGGCGCTCCTCCTTGATGACTTCGATCTCGCGGCTGAATTCGTCGGCCGGCAGGCGCAGGGTGGCCATGCGGTCGGCTTCCAGCTCCAGGGCCACGCCCAGGCGGTCGCGGGCCAGCACTTGGTAGTAGGCGGTGTAGTCGTCGCTGGTGAAGGCGTTCTCTTCGGCGCCCAGGTCGCGCAGGATCAACGAGGCTTCGCCGGGGCCGGTCTTGGAGCTGCCCTTGAACATCATGTGTTCCAGGGCGTGGGACAAACCGGTCTGGCCAGGGGTTTCATAGCTGGAGCCGACCTTGTACCAGACCTGCGAGACCACCACCGGGGCGCGATGGTCTTCGCGCACGACGACCTTGAGGCCGTTGTCCAGGGTGAATTCATGGGTGGGTTGTGGGTCGGCAGCCAAGGCTGAAAGGGGCAGACAAACTGTGCTGAGCAGCAGGCCTGCGGCGCGGCGGGCTAGAGCATTCATTCGTTTTTAAACCTGTTGGGCTGCCCGCTTGGTCTTAGCGTCGGCGGGCGAGGAGGTGCTAGGATACTGATCCGTATTAGCGGCGGCCACTGCGGCTGTCATATCGTTTCGGATCCAGTCGTCGTAAAGATGGAGTTATCCGTGGGTTTCCCCGGTTTTAATTCGCTTTTCGCCGATTTTATCGCTTCAGTCCTATATTGAATCGATTTGTTGAGGCTGTATTCACGCCTCACAAAATGCTGCGCATGAACAAGCTGGCTAAAAAACAGTCTGTTGCGCATCGAATATTATTTACCGAGGCGCCTCCTTGGCGCGTCGCTACCGTGAGATAGCCGTCCTCCATGTTTGGTTCCAACGACGACAAGAAGAGCCCAGCTGCGGCTGGCGAGAAAAAAGGCCTGTTCGGATGGCTGCGCAAAAAGCCGCAGGAAACCGTCGTCGAACAGCCGCAAGTCCAACCCGAGCCTGTGCCTGAGCCTGTTCTGCAAGCGGAACCGGCGATTGAGCCCGTGGCCGAGCCTGTCGTCGAGACGCCAGCGCCGGTGGTGCTGCCTATCGCCGAGCCGGTCTTGCAGCCGGAGGTGGAGGCTGCGCCAGAGCCAGAGCCAGAGCATAAGCCGTGGCCGCCATTGCCGGTGGCTGAAGAACCTGTTGCGTTGGTCGAGGATGTGCAGGCCGAACATGTGACGCCGCCGATCCCTGTGGTGGTGGAGCCGGTCCAGGTCGCCGTCGAGCCCCAGCCCGTTGTCGTTGAGCCGGCGCCGTTGGTGGTCGAGCCAGTGGTTGCCGAGCCCGTTGCGGTGGTCGCCGAACCCGTCGCTGTACCTGCTGAAACCAGTAAGACCGGCTTCTTCGCCCGCCTCAAGCAAGGCCTGAGCAAGACCAGCGCGAGCATCGGCGAAGGCATGGCCAGCCTGTTCCTGGGCAAGAAGATCATTGATGACGAGTTGCTCGAAGATATCGAGACCCGCCTGCTGACCGCTGACGTGGGCGTCGAAGCCACTGCCGTGATCATCCAGAGCCTGACCCAGAAGGTGGCGCGCAAGCAGCTCACCGACGCCGACGCGCTTTACAAGTCATTGCAGGCCGAACTGGCTGCCATGCTCAAGCCGGTGGAAGCGCCGCTGGTGATTACCGAGAAAAAACCCTTTGTGATCCTGGTGGTCGGCGTCAACGGCGCCGGCAAGACCACCACCATCGGCAAGCTGGCGAAGAAGCTGCAACTGGAAGGCAAGAAAGTCATGCTCGCCGCCGGTGACACCTTCCGCGCCGCCGCCGTAGAGCAATTGCAGGTGTGGGGCGAGCGCAACAAGATCCCGGTGATCGCCCAGCACACCGGTGCCGATTCCGCCTCGGTGATCTTCGACGCAGTGCAGGCCGCCAAGGCCCGCAACATCGACGTACTGATTGCCGATACCGCTGGTCGCCTGCATACCAAAGACAACTTGATGGAAGAGTTGAAGAAAGTCCGCCGGGTGATGGGCAAGCTCGACGCCGACGCGCCGCACGAGGTGCTGTTGGTGCTGGACGCCGGTACTGGGCAGAACGCCATCAGCCAGGCCAAGCAATTCAACCAGACAGTCCAACTGACTGGCCTGGCGTTGACTAAGCTCGATGGCACGGCCAAGGGTGGGGTGATTTTCGCCCTGGCTAAACAATTCGGGCTGCCGATTCGTTATATCGGTGTAGGCGAAGGTATTGATGACCTGCGCACGTTTGAGGCCGAACCCTTTGTCCAGGCACTGTTTGCCGAGCGGGAGCGTTCATGATTCGTTTTGAACAGGTGGGCAAGCGCTACGCCAACGGGCATGTCGGCTTGCATGAGCTGAGTTTCCGGGTGCGCCGTGGCGAGTTCTTGTTTGTCACCGGTCATTCCGGGGCCGGCAAAAGTACGTTGCTGCGCCTGCTGCTGGCCATGGAGCGCCCGACCACCGGCAAACTGCTGCTGGCAGGCCAGGACCTGGCCACCATCAGCAATGCGCAGATCCCGTTCCTGCGCCGGCAGATCGGCGTGGTGTTCCAGAACCACCAGTTGCTGTTCGATCGCACGGTGTTCAATAACATCGCCCTGCCATTGCAGATCCTCGGGCTGTCCAAGGCCGAGATCGTCAAGCGTGTGGATTCGGCTCTGGAGCGCGTGGCGCTGTCGGACAAGACCGACCTGTATCCCGGCGACCTGTCCACCGGCCAGCAACAGCGCGTCGGCATTGCCCGCGCTATCGTCCATCGCCCGGCCTTGCTGCTGGCGGACGAACCCACCGGTAACCTCGACCCGCGCCTGGCGGCGGAGATCATGGGGGTCTTTGAAGACATCAACCGCCTGGGCACCAGTGTGCTGATTGCCAGTCACGACCTGACATTGATCGCGCGTATGCGCCATCGCATGTTGACCCTGCAGCGCGGGCGCCTGATCGGTGACGGGGAGGCTGGCGTATGAGTGCCACACGCAGCCCTAAAGTTTCCGAGCGCGTGGCGCCGAAAGCCGCCGACCCGCAACCGCAGAAAAAGAAACGCGACGATGATGACGGTCCTGACTTCAGCACCTTGCTGCACGCCTGGATCGAAAGCCATCGCGCCAGCCTGGTGGACAGCCTGCGCCGCCTGGGCAAGCAGCCGATTGGCAGCTTCTTCACCTGCCTGGTGATGGCCGTGGCGTTGAGCCTGCCGATGGGTTTGTCGTTGCTGCTGAATAATGTCGAGCGCCTGGGCGGTTCCTGGCAGCGCGCGGCGCAGATTTCCCTGTACCTGCAACTGGATGCCAGCGCCACTGAAGGCGAGGCCTTGCGCGAGCAGATCAAGAACCTGCCGGGTGTGGCGGATGCCGAGTACATCAGCCGCGACCAGGCGCTGGAAGAGTTCCAGCAACAGTCCGGCTTGGGTGAGGCGCTCAAGGAGCTGCCGCAGAACCCGCTGCCGGGGGTTGTGCTGGTCACGCCCAATGAAATCGACAGGACGGCCCTCGAAGCATTAAGGCAAAAATTGGCTGAACTGCCCAAGGTGCAACAGGCGCAGCTTGATTTAGTGTGGGTCGAGCGTCTGGCGGCGATTCTCAAGCTGGGCGACCGGTTTGTCTTCGGCCTGACGGTGTTGCTGGTTTCTGCATTACTTTTGGTGATAGGCAATACCATTCGTCTTCATATTGAAAACCGCCGCACCGAGATAGAAGTGATTAAACTGGTCGGCGGCACAGACAGCTATGTGCGTCGTCCTTTTCTATATATGGGCGCGCTTTATGGCTTCGGTGCAGGGATTCTGTCCTGGGGCGTCCTGGCGTTTGGCCTGGATTGGCTGAACGACGCGGTAGTCGGCCTGGCCGGTTTGTATGGCAGTGACTTTGCCCTGGCTGGCGTACCCGCGGCCGATGGTCTGTCACTCTTGCTTGGCGCGGTCTTGTTGGGGTATATCGGTGCTTGGATTGCGGTCGCACGGCATCTGCGTGAGCTGGCGCCGAAGTAGTTAATGTCAGATTAATGTGGTTTCGTTTGTATTGACCGTATCAGTGGTTTAGGGAACTTGTCCTACGGTTCCCGGTCAATTTTCGCAGTGCTGAACTGCACGAGTTATGTGAGTCGGAGGTTTTTTCGTATGACCACTTCTTTGCAACCTGCTTATGCTCTGGTCCCGGGTGCGAACCTGGAGGCTTATGTGCACACGGTCAACAGCATTCCATTGCTGACGCCTGAGCAGGAGCGTGAACTGGCCGAGAGTCTCTACTATGAGCAGGATTTGGGGGCGGCTCGGCAGATGGTGCTCGCCCACCTGCGTTTTGTCGTACATATCGCCCGTAGCTATAGCGGCTACGGCCTGGCCCAGGCTGACCTGATCCAGGAAGGCAACGTCGGCCTGATGAAGGCTGTAAAGCGCTTCAACCCGGAAATGGGTGTGCGCCTGGTGTCGTTCGCTGTGCACTGGATCAAGGCGGAAATCCACGAGTTCATCCTGCGCAACTGGCGCATCGTGAAAGTGGCGACCACCAAGGCCCAGCGCAAGCTGTTCTTCAACCTGCGCAGCCAGAAGAAGCGCCTGGCGTGGCTGAACAACGAGGAAGTCCACCGTGTGGCGGAAAGCCTCGGTGTGGAGCCTCGGGAAGTGCGCGAGATGGAAAGTCGCCTGACCGGCCATGACATGGCCTTCGACCCGGCCGCCGAAGCGGACGACGACAGCGCTTTCCAATCGCCGGCCAACTACCTGGAAGACCACCGGTACGACCCTGCGCGTCAACTGGAAGATGCCGATTGGAGCGACAACTCCAACCACAACCTGCACGAAGCGCTGGAAGTGCTGGACGACCGCAGCCGTGACATCCTCTACCAGCGCTGGCTGGCAGAAGAAAAAGCCACGCTGCACGACTTGGCGCAGAAGTACAACGTGTCGGCCGAGCGTATTCGTCAGCTTGAGAAGAGCGCGATGAATAAGCTGAAACTGTCGATCGCCGCCTAGCACGCTGCGAACGACCAAAAAAATGCCCCGATCGAAAGATCGGGGCATTTTTGTTCGTGCCCGAGAAACCTCAAGCCTTACGCGGTCCAGGGTGTAGGCGCTGGCTGGCCTGCGATCGCGGTGGGTCAGCCAGCCCTATTGGGTGGTGTCAGTTGGCCCTCGGCGCCTGCCGCGTACTGTTCAGCTCATTCAAATAGCCGGTACCACCCAACTGCCCCATCTGCTGACGAATCCAAGCCGCCCGCCGCGCCACATACGCCGTCGGATGGCTGGCACTCCACACCCGTGGATTAGGCAGTACAGCGGCCAGATAGCTGGCCTGCTGCCGCGAAAGTCCCTTGGCACCCACGCCAAAATGATGCCGCGCCGCCGCCTCTGCGCCAAATACCCCTTCATCCCACTCCACGCTGTTGAGGTACACCTCAAGGATCCGCTGCTTGGGCCACAGGATCTCGATCAACCCGGTAAACCAGGCTTCCAGGCCCTTGCGCAAATAACTGCGGCCGGCCCACAGGAACAGGTTCTTCGATACCTGCTGGCTCAGTGTACTGGCGCCGCGAATCGAACCACCGCGCTCGTTATGCAGCAAAGCGGCCTGGATCGCACCAAAGTCAAAGCCCCAATGCTGCGGGAAGCGCTGGTCCTCGCCGGCCATCACCGCGACTTTCAGGTCATCGGAGATCTCATCCCACGGCACCCAGGTCCGTTGCAGGTCAATGGGCTCGCTGTCGATCCAGGATTCGATCTTGCGCTCGACCATCAGTGCGGTGAACGGCGGCGGGACGACACGAAACAGCAGCACCAGCAAAACACTGCCGATGACAAACCATTTCACGACTTTGAGAAAACGACTGAAGAGGACACGCAGCATAGAGATGGCTTGGCCGAACCCGTTGAGCGGGCCATTATACAGACCCTGCCCAATGAGTCTGACTGGAGTTCCTCATGTTGCGTGGCTTTCTGATGCTGGCTGCCTTTTTCGGTTTTACCGGTGTTGCCCTCGGCGCATTTGCCGCCCATGGCCTGAAAAAGAGCCTGAGTGCTGAGTACCTGGCGATTTTCCACACCGGTGTGACCTACCAGTTGGTGCACGCCCTGGCGTTGTTTGGCGTGGCCTTATTGGCCGCGCATATGCCTGGGCGGCTGGTGCTGTGGGCCGGTGTGTCGTTCAGCATCGGTATCCTGTTGTTCTCCGGCAGCCTGTACCTGTTGACCACCATCGGCATCGGCAAACTGGGGATCATCACGCCGTTTGGCGGCCTGGCGTTCCTGATTGGCTGGCTGTGCCTGGGGCTCGCCGCCTGGCGCCTGCAACTGACCGCCTGACGCTTGTAGCTGACCTTCAGGTCACGATCAGGCTAGAATGCTGGCCCCTAAAAACGATGGCGGCCCGTGGCATGCGCATTCAATTGAACGGCGAATCCTATGAACTGCCCGACGGTGAAACCGTCGCGGCCCTGCTGACCCGTCTGGAACTGACCGGACGTCGCGTCGCAGTGGAGCTCAACCAGGATATCGTCCCGCGTAGCCAGCACACCGAAACCGCCCTCACCGAAGGCGACCAGGTCGAAGTGGTCCACGCCATCGGCGGCGGCTAGGCCCGGGGCAACTACCCGAATTCTGCAGAACCTCACCCCAACTCGAGGATTTCCCATGAGCATCGTTCGTAGCGACAAGCCCTTCGTCCTGGCCGGTCGTACTTACCAGTCGCGTTTGCTGGTAGGCACCGGCAAGTACCGCGACATGGAAGAAACCCGCCTGGCTATCGAAGCCTCGGGCGCCGAAATCGTGACAGTGGCCGTGCGCCGCACCAATATCGGCCAGAACCCGGGCGAACCGAACCTGCTGGATATCCTGCCGCCGGATCGCTACACCATCCTGCCGAACACTGCCGGTTGCTACGACGCCATCGAAGCCGTGCGCACCTGCCGCCTGGCCCGTGAGCTGCTCGACGGCCACAACCTGGTGAAGCTGGAAGTGCTGGCGGACCAGAAAACCCTGTTCCCCAACGTGATCGAAACCCTCAAGGCCGCCGAAACCCTGGTCAAGGAAGGTTTCGACGTGATGGTCTACACCAGCGATGACCCGATCATCGCCCGCCAACTGGCCGAGATCGGCTGCATCGCGGTGATGCCACTGGCCGGCCTGATCGGCACTGGCCTGGGGATCTGCAACCCGTACAACCTGCAGATCATCCTCGAAGAAGCCAAGATCCCGGTGCTGGTGGATGCCGGCGTCGGTACCGCGTCCGATGCCACCATTGCCATGGAGCTGGGCTGCGAAGCGGTGCTGATGAACTCGGCCATCGCCAACGCACAACAGCCGATCATGATGGCCGAAGCCATGAAACACGCGATTGTCGCCGGCCGCCTGGCGTATCTCGCCGGGCGTATGCCGAAAAAACTTTACGCCAGCGCCTCCTCGCCGCTGGATGGTCTGATCAAGTAAGAGCCATTGATGACTGAATCAAACGAAACGCCGAACCCCGTGGAAGAAGGCGACGAGTCCAAGCACCGCCGCATCAAGAGTTTTGTGATGCGTGCCGGGCGCATGACCGAAGGCCAGCAAAAGGGCCTCGACCAAGGCGCGCCGCTGTTCGTCCTGCCCCTGGCTGACGCGCCGGTGGACTTTGACCAGGTGTTTGGCCGTTCTGCCCCGCGCTCCCTGGAGATCGGCTTCGGCATGGGCCATTCCCTGCTGGAAATGGCTGCAGCGTCGCCCGAGCAAGACTTTATCGGTGTGGAAGTGCACCGTCCGGGCGTGGGCGCACTGCTCAACGGCGTGCTGACCCAGGGCCTGAAAAACCTGCGGGTCTATGACTGCGACGCGATCGAAGTGCTCAACCGATGCATCGCCGACAACAGCCTCGACCGCCTGATGCTGTTTTTCCCGGATCCATGGCACAAGAGCCGTCACCACAAGCGCCGTATCGTCCAGGCGTCCTTCGCGGAGCTGGTGCGCAGCAAACTCAAGGTCGGCGGCATCCTGCACATGGCCACCGATTGGGAACCGTATGCGGAGTACATGCTGGAAGTGATGAACGTCGCCCCTGGCTACCGCAACCTGGCCGAAGATGGTCAGTGCGTACCACGCCCGGCCGAGCGTCCGATCACCAAGTTCGAACGCCGTGGCGAGCGATTGGGGCATGGGGTTTGGGATTTGAAGTTCGAAAAGCTGGCGTAATCAGCTAGCAAGCTGAAATGCGATTAACTGCGGGAGCTGGCTTGCCGGCGATAGCATCACTTCGGTGTCACTGATACACCGAGGTGCTTGCATCGCAGGCAAGCCAGCTCCCACAGTTGTTTTGTGGTGGGCTTTGAGTCAGCGGCGGTCGGCAACCACGCCAATCAACACCAGCACCACCAACAGCACCGGTGCCAGGCTGTAGTTATTGAACTGGCTCAACCCCCGCACAATCCAGGGTGTGGCGTAGATCAGCGCAGCACCGCTGCCGATCATGCACAGCAGGGCCATCAACGGTACGCGCAAGGCGCCGGCGATGTTGCCCAGGCGTGCTTCGACCCAACCCTTGATATCGGCGCCGAATAGCACCAACAGGCAGCCTACCAGCGCCAGGGAGATTTCCGACAGGTTGCTACGGCTCCAGCGGGATACGGTGGCGAGCAGGTCGAGTACCAGATCCATTCGATTTCCTTAGAGCGATCAGCTCAAAAACTTCTGCAGCAGGTCATTGAGAAAGAGTTGCCCACGGTCCGTGGCCGCCAGGCGTGACGGTTCGACCTGCAATAAGCCACTTTGTTCGGCATCCCTGCGGGCTTGTTCCAGGCTGGCCAAGTCCAGGCCGGTGCGCTCGGCATACAGCCTGGCTTCGACGCCCTCGGTCAGGCGCAGGGCGTTCATCAGGAACTCAAAGGGCAATTCTTCATTGCTCAGCTCTTTCGACCCGGCCTGGAAGGTTTTTGCCGGGTTGAGGTAGTCCTTAGGTGCGCGGGTCTTCCAGGTGCGCACGATGCGCCCGTCTGGATGGCTGAGCTTGCCGTGGGCGCCGGCGCCGATGCCGATAAAGTCGCCAAAACTCCAGTAATTGAGGTTATGCCGCGCGGGCCGGCCCGGCTGGGCGTAGGCCGAGACTTCATATTGCGCGTAGCCGTGTTCGGCGAGCAGGGCCTGGCCGGCTTCCTGGATATCCCACAGGGTGTCGTCTTCCGGCAGCGTCGGCGGCTGGTTCCAGAACACAGTGTTGGGTTCCAGGGTCAGTTGGTACCACGACAGGTGGGTCGGCTTGAGCGCAATCGCCTGGCGCAGGTCGCCCAGGGCGTCGTCCAGGGATTGGTCGGGCAAACCGTGCATCAGGTCCAGGTTGAAGTTATCAAAGCCGGCCTGGCGTGCCATGCCGGCGGCGCGTACGGCTTCGTCGCCGTTGTGGATGCGGCCCAGGGCCTTGAGCTTGTCCTGCTGGAAGCTCTGGATGCCAATCGACAGGCGATTGATCCCCAGCTTGCGGTAGGCGACGAACTTCTCTTGCTCGAAGGTGCCGGGGTTGGCTTCCAGGGTGATCTCGATGTCGCGGGCAAACCGGATACGTTGCTCCACGCCCTCCAGCAACCGGCCCAGCGCCGCAGCACTGAACAGGCTTGGCGTGCCGCCGCCAAAGAAGATCGAACTCAGCTCGCGGCCATACACCGCGTGCAGGTCCTGATCCAGGTCCGCCAGCAACGCGTCGACATACTCTTCTTCCGGCAGCACCTTGCTGGCGGTGTGGGAGTTGAAGTCGCAATAGGGGCATTTACGCACGCACCACGGGATGTGGATGTACAGCGCCAAGGGCGGCAGCACTGGCAGGGCCGCCCGAGGTATTTGCGCGCCACCGAGGATCAGGGGCTGCGCGGAGGTGTTCTGGGTCATTTCAAGCCCAGACGCTGGCGCAGCAAATCCATTGCGCGGGCGCGGTGGCTGATCTGGTTCTTGTCGGCGGGGCTCAGTTCGGCGCTGGACACATTGCGCTCCGGCACCCAGAACAGCGGGTCATAGCCAAACCCGTGCTCGCCGCTGGCCGCATGCAGGATGCGCCCGTGCCACAAACCTTCGCAGAGAATCGGCAGCGGGTCGTCGGCATGCCGCACCAGGGCCAGCACACAGACAAACTGCGCGCCGCGCATCGCGTCCGGCACGTCCTTGAGGGCGTCCAGCAGCTTGGCGTTGTTCGCCGCGTCGCCTTTGCCGTCGGCATAGCGCGCCGAATAGATGCCGGGGGCGCCGCCGAGGAAGTCCACGGCCAGGCCGGAGTCGTCGGCCAATGCCGGCAGCCCGGAAATGCGCGCGGCATTGCGGGCCTTGAGGATGGCGTTCTCGACGAACGACAGGCCGGTTTCCTCCGGCTCCACCTGGCTGAACTCGCCAATCGAGCGCAATTGCACCGATTCGCCGAGCATGGCCTGGAGTTCCTTGAGTTTGCCGGCGTTATGGCTGGCCAGTACGAGTTGTGTCAGGTTCATTATTCGGCCGGGAACAGTTCTTGGGTGAAACTGAAGCCGTGGGCTTTGCCGCCGGTTTCAACATTGATGGTAAAGGTGCGGAACTCCTGCTGCGGCACCGAGTAGGGGGCGAGGTAGTAGATCGCGCCTTTTTCGGTGATTTGCTTGAAGGTCAGCATTTCACTCTTGCCGGTCAAGTCCTTGATCGTGCCGGTCACTTGGGCCGCCACGGGCTCCACGCCCTTGATCACCGAGACATTGATCATGCCCTTGTTCTTGCTGCGCACCACGCCCACGGCCTGGGCCGTCTCGGGTTGCAGGAAGCTGGAGGTGAAGGTGCTGTAGTGCACGGTGATATCACCAAACGCCTTCTGCCGATTGCTGTCGATAGGGCCGGCAGCCATGGCGCTGGCGCCCAGGCAGGCGGTGAGTAGAAAAATAGCCAGGCGACTCATGATCGTCCTCCTCGAAAATGGTTAGACGGCAATCTGATGATCGGTCAGGCCAGGACTGCTGACCCGATAAATCCCGATTTCACCTAAAAGATTAGGCCATAGCTTACTTGCCCAGCCGTGGCGATGCTGTTGATCGACGGCAAGGCGGTTGATCACCTTGGCTTCGCGCCCGCTGCACAGCGCTTCGAAGTCCTCGAAGGTACAGAAGTGAATATTGGGCGTGTTGTACCAGGTGTACGGCAGGAAGTCCGATACCGGCATCCGGCCCTTGGTGGCCAGGTACCAGCGGCAGCGCCAGTGGCCGAAGTTGGGGAAGGTGATGATGCACTGGCGGCCGACGCGCAACATTTCGTCGAGGATCCGGTCCGGGTAATGCACAGCCTGCAGGGCCTGGGTCATCACCACGATATCGAAGCTGTTGCTGGCAAAGTTGCCCAGGCCCTTGTCCAGGTCCTGCTCGATTACGTTGATGCCCTTGGCCACGCATTGGGCGATGTTGTCCGGGTCGTTTTCCAGGCCATAGCCGGTGACTTGCTTGTTGTCGCGCAGCCAGCTCAGCAGTTCGCCATCGCCGCAACCCAGGTCGAGCACGCGGCTGCCGGCGGGGATCCAGTCTTGGATGATTTCCAGGTCGGCTCTCATGGCGTTCTCACAAAGTTATGCGGTTCATGTAATTGCTGAAGGCCTGCAGATAGCGCGGGATCGGGATCAGGAAGGCATCGTGGCCCTGCGGTGCGTCGATCTCCAGGTAGCAGACGTCTTTGCGCGCAGCCATCAGCGCATCCACCAGCTCCCGCGAACGGGCCGGCGAGAAGCGCCAGTCGGTGGTGAACGACATCACGCAAAACTTGGCCGTGGCGCCTTCGAAGGTCTTCGCCAGGTCGTCATCAAAGTTTGCCGCCGGGTCGAAGTAGTCCAGGGCCTTGGTCATCAACAGGTAGGTGTTGGCGTCGAAACGCCCGGAAAACTCCTCGCCCTGGTAACGCAGGTAGCTTTCGACCTGGAATTCGACGCTGTGGAAGTCGTAGTTGAGCTTCTCGCTCTTGAGCCCACGGCCGAATTTTTCGCCCATGGAGTCATCCGACAGGTAGGTGATATGTCCGACCATCCGCGCCAGCATCAAGCCGCGCTTGGGGATCACCCCGGCTTCCTGGAATGAACCGCCGTGGAACTCGGGGTCGGTGAGGATCGCCTGGCGCGCCACTTCGTTGAAGGCGATGTTCTGTGCCGACAACTTCGGGGCCGAGGCGATGGCCAGGCAATGGCGCACGCGGTCGGGGTAGGTAATGGTCCATTGCAGGGCCTGCATGCCGCCCAGGCTGCCGCCGATCACCGCTGCCCATTGCTGGATGCCCAGCCGGTCGGCCAGGCGTGCCTGGCTGTGCACCCAGTCTTCCACGGTCAGTACCGGGAAGTCGGCGCCAAACGGCTTGCCGGTTTCCGGGTTGAGGCTGCTGGGGCCGGTGGAGCCGTTGCAGCCGCCGAGGTTGTTCAGGCTGACCACAAAGAACTTGTTGGTGTCGATGGGTTTGCCAGGGCCGATGCAGCTGTCCCACCAGCCGGGCTTGCGCTCGTCGGCGCTGTGGTAGCCGGCGGCGTGATGATGGCCCGACAGGGCGTGACAGATCAGCACGGCGTTGCTGGCCGTGGCGTTCAACGCACCGTAGGTTTCATAGATCAGGTCATAGGCTGGCAGCGACCGCCCGCAGGCCAGGGCCAGGGGTTCGCTGAAGTGCGCCACTTGGGGCACGACCAGTCCAACAGAATCGGGGGGAAAGGCAGTTGGCATCGACCCTGCTCTCGTTTAAATGAGGCGTAAGTCTAAAGAGCGGGGGGCCTAGCGGCAAGCGAAGGCCTGCATGGATTCACTTCAAGACACAGTTACAAAAATGTGGGGGCTTGCCTGCCCCCACATGTTGTCCTGCGCAGCCCGCAAACAGTCGTCAGATCAGCAAGCGCAGGATGTCCGGCATCATGGTCATTGCCGCCAGGTTGTTGATCACCAGCATGTCCAGGAGCTTGAGCACCATGAACGCGAGGATCGGCGAGATATCCAGGCCGCCGAGGTTCGGCAGGATCTTGCGGAATGGCGCCAGGGCCGGTTCGCAGATCTGGTTGACCAGTTCGGCGCCAGGGTTATGGCTGCCCGGTGCGACCCAGGACAGGATCACGCTGATGATCAGTGCAAAGAAGAAAATCTTCAGGAACAGCGCGGTCACGCCGATCAGGGCCCAGACCAGCAGTTGCAGGAAGTTGCCCATGGTGCCGTAGGTCAGCAGCAGCGTCAGGGCCATCAGCGCCAGTTGCACCAGGATCGCCAGCACCAGCGACGACATGTCCAGGCCGAAAAGGCTCGGGATTACCCGGCGCAGCGGCTTGAGCAGCGGCTGGGTGGCCTTCACGGCGAATTGGCAGAGCGGGTTGTAGAAGTTGGCGCGTACCAGTTGCAGGACAAAGCGCAACAGCACGATCAGCAGGTAAAGGCTGCCGAGGGTTTGCAGTACATAGACGGCAGCGGTGTTCAAACCAATCATATTGGCTCCTTATTGACCCAGTTGTTCGGCAAGTTCAGCCGAGCGGTGCGCGGCGGCACCCAGTGCTTTTTCGACCAGGGCTTCAAAGCCCCCGGCCTGGAATGATTCGATGGCCGCCTGTGTGGTGCCATTGGGCGAGGTCACGCGACGACGCAATTCGGCCGCATCCACATCGCTGGAGACCACCATATGTGCGGCGCCGAGGGCGGTTTGCTGGGTCAGTTGCTCAGCGATTTCCCGTGGCAGGCCCAACTTCACGCCGGCGGCGGTCATGGCTTCGACCAGCAGGAAGAAATACGCCGGGCCACTGCCGGACACGGCGGTGACGGCGTCCAGTTGCTGCTCTTCTTCCAGCCACAGGGCCACACCCACGGCCGACAACAGCTCCTGGGCCTGCTCACGCTGGGCGGCGCTCACTTGGGCGGTGGCGTACAGGCCGCTGACACCCTGGCGCAGCAGCGATGGAGTGTTGGGCATGCAGCGCACGATGGGCTGGGCGCCGAGCCAGTTGTTCATGCTGGCGCAGTTGATACCGGCGGCAATCGACACCACCAGTTGCTGCGGCGCCAGGCTTGGGCGCAAGGCTTCGCACACGGCTTTCATGGCCTGTGGCTTGACCGCCAGTACGATCACGTCGACGCCCTGGATGGCTTCGGCGTTGTCGGCGAAGGTTTCGATACCGTGTTCTGCGCTCACCCGGGCACGGGTCTCGGCGCCCGGATCGCTGGCGCGAATCTGCGAGGCTTGCAGGCCCTTGGCCCGCAGGCCACCGATCAGGCTGGCCGCCATGTTACCGGCGCCGATAAAGGCTATACGCGTGCTGCTCATGACAGGTCCTTACTCAGATGGAAGTCAGCCATTTCATGGCTGGCCGTAGTCGCGGGCACCAAACAGCGCGGTACCGATCCGCACCCAGGTGGCCCCTTGGGCAATGGCCGACTCAAGGTCATGGCTCATGCCCATGGAAAGTGTGTCGAGCCCCAGGTCCAGGCTCACTTGCAAGTCACGCACAGCGGCAAACGCCGCATCTTGCTGTGCCCGGTCGTCGGTGGGCTCGGGGATCGCCATCAGGCCACGCAGCTTCAAGCGGGGCAGGGCCTGGATCGCCTCGGCCAGCGCTGGCAGGTCGGCGGGTGTACAGCCGGACTTGCTGGCTTCGCCACTGACATTGACCTGAATGCAGATATTGAGCGGCGGCAGGTCGGCCGGGCGTTGTTCGGACAGGCGTTGGGCAATTTTCAGGCGGTCCACGGAATGCACCCAAGCGAAGTTCTCGGCGATAGCGCGCGTCTTGTTCGATTGAATGGGGCCGATGAAGTGCCAACTCAAGGGCAGATCGGTTAAATCGGCCTGTTTGCCCAGGGCTTCCTGCAAGTAGTTCTCGCCGAAGTCGCGCATCCCGGCGGCGTAGGCTTCGCGCACGGCTTGCGCGGGTTTGGTCTTGCTCACGGCCAGCAAGTGCACGCTGGTTTCATCGCGTTGCACGGCCTTGGCCGCGGCACGGATCCGCTCGGTAACCAGGCCGATATTGTCTGCTATGGTCGACATTAAAGTTGCGCCCGCGGATATGGAGTCCGCGGCATTCTACTGGAAATGGATAGCCCTATGGACATCACTGAACTGCTGGCCGCAAGCGTCAGCGAGGGCGCCTCCGACCTGCATCTGTCGGCAGGCTTGGCGCCGAGGATGCGCGTCGATGGCGAGGTACTGCCACTGGATTGGCCGGTGCTGAGTGCTACGCAAGTAGCGGACTTGCTCAGCCCGATCCTCCATAAACACCAGCAAAAGGATTTCGAAACATCTCTTGAAACGGATTTTTCCTTCGATTTGCCTGGCGTCGCGCGCTTTCGCGCCAACGTGTTCTGCCAGCACCGTGGGCTGGGGGCGGTGTTCCGTGCGATCCCCTCTCGGGTTCAGAGCCTGGAAGCCCTGGGGCTGGGGGACATATTCCGGCGCATCGCCGAATTGCCCAGAGGGCTGGTGCTGGTGACTGGTGCCACGGGCTCGGGCAAGTCCACCACCCTGGCGGCGATGGTCGATTACCTCAACAGCACCCGTCAGCAGCACATCCTGACCCTTGAAGACCCTATCGAGTTTGTCCACGAACCGCGTAAAGCGCTGATCAGCCAACGCCAGGTGCACCGCGACACCCACAGTTTCTCGACGGCCCTGCGTTCGGCGTTGCGCGAAGACCCGGATGTGATCCTGGTCGGCGAATTGCGCGACCTGGAAACCATCCGCCTGGCCCTGACGGCGGCGGAAACCGGGCACTTGGTGTTCGGCACCCTGCACACCAGTTCGGCGGCGAAAACCGTGGATCGGCTGGTGGATGTGTTTCCGGCGGGGGAAAAGGCCATGGTCCGCTCGATGCTCTCGGAATCGCTGCAGGCGGTGGTGTCCCAGGTGTTGCTGAAGAAAGTCGGCGGCGGGCGCGTGGCGGCCCATGAAATCATGCTCGGCACACCGGCGATCCGCAACCTGATCCGCGAGGACAAGGTGGCGCAGTTGTATTCGGCGATTCAGACGGGCGGGGCGCTGGGGATGAAGACGTTGGATATGAGCTTGAAGGGGTTGGTCAGTCAGGGACTGGTCAGGCTTGAAGATGCCCGGGAGCAGGCGCGGGTGCCCGCAGATATATAGGATGTGGGAGCTGGCTTGCCTGCGATGCAGGCAACTCGGTGTGTCAGTCACACTGAGGTGATGCTATCGCAGGCAAGCCAGCTCCCACACAAGCCAGCATTCACATTTGCATTTACTGTCAGCGCTGCACAATCCGCAGGTTGTTCTGCTCTTTGGGCAGCACGCGCTTGGCAATCACGTAGTTCTTGTTCCAGAACGGCTTTTTCAGGGTGTCGATGCTGACCGACTTGCCACGGCGCGGTGCGTGGATAAAGCGGTCGTTGCCCAGGTAGATGGCAACATGGTTGACCTGGCGGCTCTTGAGCTTGAAGAACAACAGGTCGCCGGGCTTCAGATCCTTGCGATCGACCTTCTGCCCGTGGCCGCTGGCCATGGCGTTGGAGGTGCGTGGCAAATCCACTGCAGCCACATCATTGAAGGCGTATTTCACCAGGCCGCTGCAATCAAAGCCTTTACTTGGGCTACTGCCGCCCCAACGATAAGGGGTACCGAGCACGTTGACGGCACGGCTCAAGACTTTGCTGCTTTGCTGGTTATTGCTCGCTACCAGGCCCGGAACTGCTTTAACGTTGGCCTTGCTCAGCTGAGTCGGGCGCTTGACGGTGAGCTTTGCCGATTTGGCGGAGGTGGTAGTGGCGTGAACTTTAGGGGTAAAACCATTAACGTTCGGAAGTCGTTGCTCACGATTGGTGGCGTGGGCGGCCAGTGGCATCAATAGGCAAATGGTTAGCCATGTCTTTAAAAATGGTCGCATAAGGCAGGCTCTTGTTGGTTTGCGCGCAACTTTATAACAGCTTTTAGTGTCTTTCTCAGGCCGTCTGTCGACTGAACCTTGACGTCAAAATCAGGAAAACCGCGACGAACTGTCGCAATTGTCCTACACAAGTCAGGCGGTATAAGGCTTTGAGGGAAGCGACGATAACATTTGCCGTACGTCGGGTGCCTGTAAAAAAGTCACAAAGAAACCAGAAATATTTATCTATCGAGGCTAAAGAGGTCATTCATGAACACCTATCGACAGGATGTTTCGCAACAGGACACCCATAGCAAGGTGATCGGTTACCTGCTCTGGATCTTCGGTTTTACCGGGGCACACCGCTTTTACTACGGCAAGCCGGTGACCGGGACGATCTGGTTCTTCACCTTTGGTTTGCTGGGTATTGGCTGGCTGATCGACCTGTTCCTGATCCCGGCGATGGACCGTGAAGCCGACCTGCGTTTTACCGCCGGGCCGATCGAGTACAGCGTGGCCTGGATTCTTCTGACGTTTCTTGGGGTGTTTGGCTTGCACCGCATGTATCAGGGCAAATGGCTCACCGGCCTGTTGTATCTGGTAACGGGCGGCTTGTTCCTGGTCGGCGTGCTGTATGACTTCTGGACGCTGAATACGCAGGTTTCGATCCGCAATGCCGAGCGGCTGGGCGGGCGCTAAGCCTGGCTAGGCTCATGTGGGCACGGTCAAATGTGGGAGCAGGCTTGCCTGCGATGCGGGCACCTCGGTATGTCAGTGGCACTGAGGTGATGCAATCGCAGGCAAGCCAGCTCCCACACAAGCTGGCTCCTACATTTTTGACCGTGCCCACTTTAGAGCGGATCAGGCCTGGTAGCTGATCCGTCCATCCACCAGGGTGTAGCGCACAGTCGCCGGCAAGCTATGGCCGATGAATGGGCAGTTTTCACCCCGAGACAGCCACTGCTCGCCAGCCACGGTGGAGCTGGCCGGATCAAACAGCACCAGGTCCGCCGCAGAACCCACCGCCAGCTTGCCCGCCGGCAGGCGCAGCGCTTGGGCCGGGCCTGAGCTCAGGCGTGCCAGCAGCGTTGGCAAGTCCAGCAACCCATCTTCCACCAGGGTCATCGCCAGCGGCAGCAGCAACTCGACGCTGCTGATCCCAGGCTCTGTCGCGCCAAATGGGGCCAGCTTGGCATCCCGCTCGTGGGGTTGGTGATGGCTGGAGATCGCCGAAACCACCCCGGACTTCACCGCTGCGCGCAAACCGTCGCGGTCGGCGCGGGTGCGCAGTGGCGGTTGCACGTGGTACAGGCTGGAGAAGTCGATCAACGCCTCATCGGTCAGAATCAACTGGTACAACGCCACATCGGCGGTCACCGGCAAGCCGCGGGCCTGGGCCTGGGCGATCAGGGCCACGCCCCGGGCGCTGGTCAGTTGGCTGAAGTGCGCACGCACCCCGCTTTGTTCCACCAGCAGCAGGTCACGGGCCAGGGCTACGGTTTCTGCGGTTTCCGGGATGCCTGCCAGGCCGAGGAAGCTGGCGGTAGGGCCTTCATGGGCCAGGCCGCCTTCAGCCAGGTCGTGGTCCTGGGAGTGGAAGATCACCGTCAGGTCGAAGGTGGCTGCATATTCCAGGGCACGGCACAGGGTGCGGGTGCTGCGGAAGCTTTCCAGGCCATTGCCGAAGGCCACGCAACCCGCGTCGCGCAGGGCAATCAGCTCAGCCAGTTGTTCGCCATCCAGGCCTTTGCTCAGGGCGCCGATGGGGAACACTTTGCAATTGCCGGCCTCGCGGGCACGGTCGAGGATCAGCTCGGCCACGGCCGAGGTGTCCAGTACCGGCTTGGTCTGCGGCGGGCAGCACAGGCTGGTGACACCGCCGGCAGCGGCGGCGCGGGTTTCGCTGGCGATGCTGCCTTTGCGGCTGTAGCCCGGCTCGCGCAGGGCGACGTTCAGGTCTACCAGGCCGGGAGCAGCCACCAGGCCTTTGGCGTCGATGCTCTGAACCGGGCTGAAACCGCTGGGGGCGGCGCCAATGGCAATGATCTTGCCAGCTTCCAGGTGCAGATCAGTGACTTGATCCAGGCCGCTGGCCGGATCGATGACTCGGGCGCCGAGAATGCTGAGCTTCACTGGGCGTTCTCCTGCTCGAATTGACGTTGGGCGGTTTGCCCGCTCATGGCCATGGACAGCACGGCCATGCGTACGGCGATGCCGTAGGTAACCTGGTTGAGAATCACCGAGTGCGGCCCGTCGGCCACCGCCGACTCAATCTCCACCCCGCGGTTGATCGGGCCGGGGTGCATGACAATGGCATCCGGCTTGGCACCGGCCAGGCGCGCGGTGGTCAGGCCGAACAGGCGGTAGAACTCGCCTTCGCTGGGCAGCAGGCCACCGGCCATGCGCTCGCGTTGCAGGCGCAGCATGATCACCACGTCCACATCCTTCAGGCCCGTGGCCATGTCGGTGTAGACCTTCACCCCGTATTGCTCGATGCCTACCGGCAGCAGGGTTTTCGGTGCAATCACGCGGATATCCGGGCAGCCCAGGGTTTTCAGGGCCAGCATGTTCGAGCGCGCTACCCGCGAATGCAGGATATCGCCGACGATGGCCACCGAGAGGTTTTCAAAGCCACCCTTGTGCCGACGGATGGTGAGCATGTCGAGCATGCCCTGGGTCGGGTGGGCGTGGCGGCCATCGCCGCCGTTGATGATCGCCACCTGCGGGCACACGTGCTCGGCGATAAAGTGCGCCGCGCCCGAGTCGCCATGACGCACCACGAACATGTCGGCCGCCATGGCCTCCAGGTTACGCAGGGTGTCGAGCAGGGTTTCGCCCTTGCTCGCCGACGAGGTGGAGACGTTCAGGGTGATCACGTCGGCTGACAGGCGCTGGGCTGCCAGTTCGAAGGTGGTGCGGGTGCGCGTCGAGTTCTCGAAGAACACGTTGCAAATGGTTTTGCCGCGCAGCAGCGGGACTTTCTTCACCGCTCGGCCGCCGACTTCAAGGAACGAGTCGGCAGTGTCGAGGATTTCGGTGAGCAATTCGCGGGGCAGGCCGTCGAGGGACAGGAAGTGTTGCAGCTGGCCCTGAGCGTTGAGCTGCAGCGGGCGCTTGGCATCTAGAGGCGTCATCGCGGGGACTCTTTACAAGGCGGTTTAAAGGGCGAGGTCTTGCAGTTCGAGTTCGAGCGGCGTGGGACCGGACAATTTTACCCGCTGCAGGGCTGAAAGCGACAGGGTCGCGCCCACCACATCCGGGCTGATCGGCAGTTCGCCAGCCTCGAGGTCTAGCAGGCAGACCAGGGTGATGCTGGCCGGGCGGCCGTAGTCGAACAGCTCGTTCATGGCGGCCCGGATGGTGCGGCCGCTCATCAGCACGTCATCAATCAGCACTAGGTGCTGGCCTTCGATCTCGAACGGCAGGGCTGACGGGCGCACTTGTGGGTGCAGGCCGTTCTGGCTGAAGTCATCGCGGTAGAAGGACACGTCCAGGGTGCCCAGGGGCGAGTCACTGCCCAGCTCTTGCAGCAACGCCTGGGCGACCCACACACCGCCGGTGCGGATGCCGATGAAGCGCGGCTCGCTGATGGCGCGGTGTTGCAGATGGGCCTTGAGGCGAATCGCCATCTGGCTGATCAGTTCGGCGGGATTGGGCAGGCTCATGGTGGCTCCTTCAAGGGCTCGGCCAGCGTGACGCTGACAAAGTCCGGGCTCAAACGTAAGAAGACGCGGCAAGCCGCGTCAGTCAGGATTCAAATAAAGCAGTGTTTTCATCCAGCCAGCCCTGCAACAGCAAGGCGGCGGCAATGGCGTCGACCGGGTTGTCGCGGTAGCTGCCTTTCTGCCCGCCACGGTCGCGGCGCTCACCCTTGGCCTCGAAGGTCGTCAGGCGCTCATCGTGGGTATAGAAGGGCAGGTTGTAGCGGCCATTGAGGCGACGGGCGAACTTTTCGGCACGCAGGCACATGTCGCTGGGGGTGCCGTCCATGTTCAGCGGCAGGCCGACCACCACCGCGTCGGGCTTCCATTCCTTGATCAGGGCTTCGACCTGATTCCAGTCCGGAATGCCGTTTTGCGCCTTCAAGGTACACAGCTCGCGGGCCTGGCCGGTGATGACCTGGCCCACGGCCACGCCGATCTGCTTGGTGCCGTAGTCAAACCCGAGGATCAGTCGCAAGGCCATCAGGCGTGCCCCGCCTGGCTGGTCAGCAGGTTGAGGTTGACCCCCAACTGCTTGGCCGCGGCATTCAGGCGCAGTTCGCTGGCGGTATTGAACAGAATGTCGGCATCGAACGGGCAGGTCAGCCAGGCATTGTTGGCCAGTTCTTCTTCCAGTTGCCCGGCTTCCCAGCCCGCGTAGCCCAGGGTAATCAGGCTCTGCTGCGGGCCGACGCCATCGGCGATGGCAAACAGCACGTCCTGGGAGGTGGACAGCGACACGCCCTCCAGGTCGACAGTGGCCTGGAACGTCGGGCCGCTGGGATGCAGCACGAAACCCCGGTCCGTCTGCACCGGGCCGCCGAAATAGATCGGCACTGCCTGGCAACTGGCGGGCGGGTCGATCTCCGGGCGCAGTTGCTCAAGGATATCCGCCAGGTTCAGGCTTTGCGGGCGGTTGACCACCAGCCCCATGGCGCCATTGGCCGTGTGCTCGACGATATAGGTCAAGGTGTGCGCAAAGTTCGGGTCGGCCATATGGGGCATGGCGATCAGGAATTGGTGCTTGAGGTAAGTCGGGCTGACATTTTTCATGTCCGCTAGTGTGGCGTTGGAGGGGCGAACTGACAAGCTGGGGATGTGTAGGAATACGGTTAGCGGATTTGTTTCCCGTGTAGGCGCGAGCTTGCAGTGGTCAGTTGCTGGAAAGCCGGTCGCCTTTGGCAAAACGCCAGGTGCGGATGATTTCCAGGCGGTCGATATCGTTCAGGTCGCCGGTAAACGGGGCGAACGGTGCAGCCAGGCGCACGATGCGTTGCGCCGCCTGGTCCAGCAATGGCTGGCCGGAGGACTCCAGCACCAGCACTTCATACAGGGAGCCGTCGCGGTTGATCGACACCAGCAGGCGCAAGTTGCCGTAGATCTGCTGGCGACGGGCCTCGTCCGGGTAGTTCAAGTTGCCGATGCGCTCGACCTTCTTGCGCCATTCGTCCTTATACCAGGCGCCTTTGTCGCGCATGGTGGAGGCGGCATTGAGCCGGTAGATGCGCGGGCGCTTGGCGTACAGCTGTTGTTCGTTGGCCAGTTCGGCTTCCAGGCTGGAGATTTCGCTGGAAAGCTGCGAGCTGTCAAATGTGGGGGCGGGTTTGCTTGGCGTAGGCTCGGTCTTCACGGCTTCGCGCTGGGTCACGGCCTTCTGGGGTTTTGGCGCAACGGTGGCGACGGCGGCCTTGGGCGCGGCCTGCTTGACCTCAGGCTTGGCCGCTGGAGGCGGGGTGACCTTATTGATCTTGTTGTCCTGGAAGGGCGCCACTTCGGTGGTCTTGGGCACCGCCTTTTTATCCAGGGTGCCGCTGCCCTGCTGATTGTCCTGGGCCAGGAAGTCAGCCTTTTCGGGCTTTTTTTCACTTTTGAAGGTGGCGAGGGTGATTTCCAGGGTTTTGCTGATCTGCTGGGGTTCGACGAAGGTGAAGCCCAGGCCAAGGATCAACGCCAAATGAATCAGCGCTGCCAGGAACAGGGTAAATCCGAGCCGATCAGCCGGGCGTACGCCGCTATGGGTGAATTGGGGGGGCAGGTCGGACGGAAGCGTCATAACAGGAAAACCAACATCGCGCGTCTCACGGGTGGCGCATGATAGCGCAATGTTGGTTTACATCTGGCTGTTCTATGTCACTTGGCTTGTAGCTTGTCGGCAATTGCTGCCATGAGCATTTCGCCGATATTGGTGCCGAACGCGTTGTCTATTTCGCGGATACAGGTGGGACTGGTCACGTTGATTTCGGTCAGGTGCTCGCCAATTACGTCAAGGCCTACAAACAGCAGGCCCTTTTCCCGCAGGGTTGGGCCAACCTGGGCGGCGATCCAGCGGTCCTTGTCGCTTAGCGGGCGGGCTTCGCCACGACCACCGGCCGCGAGGTTGCCACGGGTCTCGCCGGCCGCCGGGATGCGTGCCAGGCAGTAATCCACCGGCTCGCCGTCGATCATCAGGATGCGCTTGTCGCCGTCCTTGATCGCTGGCAGGTAGGCCTGGCCCATGATCTGCTGGGTGCCGAGGGCGGTCAGGGTCTCAAGGATCACCGACAGGTTCGGGTCGCCCGCGCGGTGACGGAAGATCGAGGTGCCGCCCATGCCGTCCAGCGGCTTGAGGATCACATCGCCATGCTTGGCGGCAAATTCACGCAATACATCGGCGCGGCGGCTGACCACGGTCGGTGGCGTGCACTGCGGGAACAGGGTGGCGAACAGCTTTTCGTTGCAGTCGCGCAGGCTCTGCGGCTTGTTGACGATCAGCACGCCGGCGCGCTCGGCCTGCTCCAGCAGGTAGGTGGAGTAGACGAACTCCATGTCGAACGGCGGATCCTTGCGCATCAGGATCACGTCCAGGTCGCTCAGGGGGCTGTCGATCTCGTCTTGCAGCTCAAACCACTTCTCTGGGTTGGCGAACACCTGCAAGGGGCGCATCCGCGCCCGCGCCTCGCCGTCGCCCTGGTAAAGGTCGCGCTGCTCCATATAGAACAGGGTCCAGCCGCGGGCCTGGGCGGCGAGCAGCATGGCCAGCGAGCTATCCTTTTTATAGGAGATGCTGGCGATAGGGTCCATGACAATGCCGACGCGAACGCTCATGGGGAATTCCTCTAACAAATAAGGGCGCATAAAAGTGGCGTCAGAGTGGCGCTGCGGCTGTTGTGGGTCAAGGAAAAACCACCTTGCCGGTCGGCCGATAGATTGCCTTCCCAGTCTGTGCTAAAAAGGCTGCCATGGCGTGTCGGCCCTTGCACGGCAAGGGTTTTGGCGCTGGTCCCAGGCCGCACCCGGCAGTACACACCGAAAACCGATTCGCTGTGGCGATGGTAGAGCAGATATGGAACAGCATTCCAACGCCTTGAAAGTGATGGTGATCGACGATTCGAAAACGATTCGCCGCACCGCTGAAACGCTGTTGAAGAACGTGGGGTGCGAAGTCATCACGGCCATCGACGGTTTTGATGCCCTGGCCAGGATCGTTGACCACCACCCGCACATTATCTTTGTCGACATCATGATGCCGCGCCTGGATGGCTATCAGACCTGCGCCCTGGTCAAGAACAACCCGGCGTTCAAGGCCATTCCGGTGATCATGCTCTCGTCCAGGGACGGCCTGTTCGACAAAGCCAAGGGGCGCATCGTCGGCGTCGATCAATTTTTGACCAAGCCTTTCAGCAAGGAAGAACTGCTGAGTGCGATCAAGGCCTATGTGCCGGGTTTCGCTGCAGTAGAACAAGCACATTGACCCAGCCCCCGGGGCTTGCGTCAACCAATGTAGTGGGGAAAACCATGGCACGTGTTCTGATCGTCGACGATTCGCCGACTGAAATGTACAAACTGACCGGCATGCTGGAAAAGCACGGTCACCAGGTCCTCAAGGCCGAAAACGGTGCCGATGGCGTTGCCCTGGCCCGCCAGGAGAAGCCCGACGCCGTCTTGATGGATATCGTCATGCCCGGCCTCAATGGCTTCCAGGCCACGCGCCAATTGTCCAAGGAACCGGAAACCAGCGGTATCCCGATCATCATCGTCACCACCAAGGACCAGGAAACCGACAAGATCTGGGGCGCGCGCCAAGGGGCCAAGGCGTACCTGACCAAGCCGGTGGAAGAAGACAAGCTGATTGAAGTCCTGAACTCGGTGCTCAAACCCTGACGGCACGTTCCCATGACCGAGTCGCAAACCGCCTTTGAGCTGCTGCTGGACATCGATCGCCGCTGCCGCCTGCTGGCCGCTGATTTGCCGTCCCAGGAAACCCGGTCGCACAGCTGGAGCGGCATCGGCTTTCGCCTGGGCGGGCATTGGTATGTGGCGCCCATGGGCGAAGTCGCCGAGGTGCTGCATGAACCGCGCTGCACCTTGATGCCGGGGGTCAAGCCCTGGGTCAGGGGCGTGGCCAACCTGCGCGGGCGCTTGCTGCCGGTGATCAACCTGTGTGGGTTTTTCGGCTATGAGCTGTCGGCGGCGCGCAAGCAGCGCCGGGTGCTGGTGATCGAGCACGAAGACACCTTTGTCGGCCTGCTGGTGGATGAAGTGGTCGGCCTGCAACACTTTGCCCAGGACCTGCTGCTTCCGGCATCGGCCAGCGTGCCCGCCGCCAGCGCCGCGTTTATCCAAGGCCAGTTCAGCGGCGACCCGCTGTGGCAGGTCTTCAGCCCCTTCGCCCTGGCCCAGGCCCCGGGCTTTCTGGATGTTGCCGCATGAGCACCGCCACCCCCGTCAAACCGCAGGAAGCCTCCCGTAGCCGTTCGCAGATCATCGTGCTGTTTATCGCGCTGATCATCTTCATCATGCTGCTGTTCGCCAACTTCGCGTACCTCAACACCCAGTCCACCTACGACAAGCAGTACATCGGCCACGCCGGCGAGCTGCGGGTGCTGTCCCAGCGCATTGCCAAGAACGCCACGGAGGCCGCCGCCGGCAAGGCCGCCGCGTTCAAGCTGCTGAGTGAGGCGCGCAATGATTTTGCCCAGCGCTGGGGTTACCTGAAAAAAGGCGACCCGGCCACCGGCCTGCCCGCGGCACCCGCTGCCGTGCGCAGCGAAATGCGCGCCGTGCAGCATGACTGGGAAGCCTTGCTGAAGAACACCGACGTGATCCTGGCCAGCGAGCAGACGGTGCTGTCCCTGCATCAAGTGGCGGCGACCCTGGCCGAAACCGTGCCGCAATTACAGATCGAGTCGGAAAAGGTCGTCGAGATCCTGCTGCAGCGCGGCGCGCCCGCCAGCCAGGTGGCGGTGGCCCAGCGCCAGTCGCTATTGGCCGAGCGCATCCTGGGAGCGGTCAACACGGTGCTGGCGGGAGATGACACGGCGGTCAAGGCCGCCGACGCCTTTGGCCGCGACGCCAACCGTTTTGGCCAGGTCCTGGCCGGTATGCTCCAGGGCAGTGCCGGCCTGAAGATCAGCGAGGTGCAAGACTCGGACGCCCGGGCGCGCCTGGCGGAAATTGCCGAGCTGTTCGAGTTTGTCTCCGGCTCCGTGGATGAAATCCTCGAAACCTCGCCACAACTGTTCCAGGTGCGCGCCTCGGCGAGCAACATCTTCAGCCTCTCGCAGACCCTGCTCGATGAAGCCTCGCAACTGGCCACCGGCTTTGAAAACCTGGCCGGCGGGCGCACCCTCGACACCATCGGCGGCTATGCCCTGGGCTTGCTGGCGCTGGCCTCGATTATCCTGATCGGCCTGGTGATGGTGCGCGAGACCAATCGTCAGTTGCGCGAAACCGCCGAGAAAAACGAACGCAATCAGAACGCGATCATGCGCCTGCTGGACGAAATCGAAGACCTGGCCGACGGCGACCTCACCGTGACCGCCTCGGTGACCGAAGACTTCACCGGCACCATCGCCGATTCCATCAACTATTCGGTGGACCAGTTGCGTGACCTGGTGGCGACCATCAACCTCACTGCCGGTGAAGTGGCCGGTGCGGTGCAGGAAACCCAGGCCACCGCCATGCACCTGGCCCAGGCCTCGGAGCACCAGGCCCAGCAGATCGCCGAAGCCTCCACGGCGATCAACCAGATGGCCCAATCCATCGACCAGGTATCGGCCAACGCCGCCGAGTCCTCGGCCGTGGCCGAACGTTCGGTGGAGATCGCCAACAAGGGCAACGAGGTGGTGCACAACACCATCCACGGCATGGACAACATCCGTGAACAGATCCAGGACACCGCCAAACGCATCAAGCGCCTGGGGGAATCGTCCCAGGAAATTGGCGATATTGTCAGCCTGATCGACGATATCGCCGACCAGACCAACATCCTTGCCCTCAACGCCGCGATCCAGGCGAGCATGGCCGGTGACGCCGGGCGCGGCTTTGCGGTGGTGGCCGATGAGGTGCAGCGCCTGGCCGAGCGCTCGTCGGCCGCCACCCGGCAGATCGAGAACCTGGTGCGGGCGATCCAGACCGACACCAATGAAGCCGTGATTTCCATGGAGCAGACCACCACCGAAGTGGTGCGCGGCGCGCGGCTGGCCCAGGACGCCGGGGTGGCCCTGGAAGAAATCGAAGGGGTGTCCAAGACCCTGGCCGCGCTGATCCAGAGCATCTCCAACGCGGCGCAGCAGCAAACCTCGTCGGCGGGGCAGATCTCCCTGACCATGAACGTGATCCAGCAGATCACCAGCCAAACCTCATCGGGCTCCACGGCCACCGCCGAAAGCATTGGCAACCTGGCCAAAATGGCCAGCCAGTTGCGCCGCTCGGTATCGGGCTTCACCTTGCCGCCCGTGCGCAAGACCGATGAATGACATGCCCCCCCAAAACCACCGCAATCTAAATGTGGGAGCGGGCTTGCTCGCGAAAGCGGTGTATCAGTCACCTAATGTGCCGACTGACCCAGCGCTTTCGCGAGCAAGCCCGCTCCCACATGGATTCTCACTTTTCACCCATTCAGACGGGAGTCGTTATGGTTGACCGGCACGACTACGTCGCCCTCGAATGGGTCAAGGGCGAGATCGCCGACACCCTGAAGCAGGCCCGTGCGGCACTGGACGCCTTTGCCGACGATGCCAGCGAGCAAGCCCTCGCGCAGTGCCTGGAGGGCATTCATCAGGTCCACGGCGCCCTGCAGATGGTCGAGTTCTACGGCGCGGCACTGCTCGCCGAAGAAATGGAGCACCTGGCCCAGGCCCTGCAAGCCGGGCACGTCAGCCAGCGCGAAGAAGGTATCCGCCTGCTGCAACAGGCCCTCGGGCAACTGCCGTTGTACCTGGACCGCGTGCACAGCGCCCGGCGCGACCTGCCCCTGGTGGTGTTGCCGCTGCTCAACGACCTGCGCAGCGTGCATGGCAAAAGCCTGCTCTCGGAAACCAGCCTGTTCAGCCCGCAACTGCTGGTGATTGCCCCGCTGCCCGATGACGCCCTGGCCCAGCGGGCACCGGCCGACTTTGCCGAGCAACTGCAGCACTGGCGGCAAATGCTGCAACAGGGCCTGGCCGGGCTGCTGCGTGAAGATCACGGCCCGAGCAACCTGGAAGACATGGCACGGGTCTTCGCCCAACTGGAAGCACTGTGTCACGGCGCGCCATTGCTGCCGTTGTGGCAAGTCACCTCGGCGCTGGCCGAAGGCATGCTCACTGGCGTGATCGCCAATAGCCCGGCATTGCGCAGCCTGCTCAAGAGCTGCGACAAGGTGCTCAAGCGCCTGCAAACCCAGGGCATCGAAGGGATCAACAGCCCGGCGCCGGACCAGTTGCTCAAGAGCCTGCTGTTTTATATCGCCAAAGTCACCCGGCCGACGCCGCGCATGCAAAGCCTCAAGGAACGCTACGGCCTGGATGAAGCCTTGCCCGACAGCACCGTGGTCGATGCCGAGCGCGCGCGCCTGGCCGGGCCTGACCGCAATGCCATGGGCTCGGTGCTCGGCGCGTTGTGTGAGGAGTTGGTACGGGTCAAGGAACGCCTGGACCTGTTTGTGCGCAGCGACCGCCAGCACATCGCGGACCTCGACAGCCTGTTGGCGCCCTTGCGCCAGATCGCCGATACCCTGGCGGTGCTTGGCTTTGGCCAGCCGCGCAAAGTCATCATCGACCAGTTGGCGGTGGTCCAGGGCCTGGCCCAGGGGCAGCGCGAGCCCAACGACGCGGTGTTGATGGATGTCGCCGGGGCCCTGCTTTATGTCGAAGCGACCCTGGCCGGGATGGTCGGCACTGTCGAGCCGCAAAACCGTGAAGACAGCCGCCTGCCCACCACCGACCTGACCCAGATCCACCAGTTGGTGATCAAGGAATCGTGCCAGTGCCTCAAGCAGGCGCGGGAGTTGATCATTGACTGCCTTGAGGCGCAATGGGATACACAACGTCTGGAATCCCTGCCAGAGCTGCTGACCCAGGTGCGTGGCGCCCTGGCAATGATTCCGCTGCCCCGTGCGGCGAGCCTGATGCGTGGTTTTAATGACTACGTGGATGAGCAGTTGATGGTCCAGGACACTGCGCCCTCTGCGGCACAACTCGAGCATCTTGCCGACGTGCTCACCAGCCTGGAGCACTACCTCGAACGCATGCTCCAGGACCCGGACGCGCCCGGCGAACGCGTCTTGGACATCGCTTACGAAGGCCTCGCGGCGCTGGGTTACGCGCCGCTGCAGGCCCAGCAGACCTGGCGCCAGGAGCGCTCGGCGTTGAGCGATGAAACCACGGATAACACCCAGACACTGGCACAGGCGCTCGCCAGCCCGACGCCGCGCCTCAACCCGCCGGCACTGCAACGCCCGGGCAGCCTGTTGCCGCCACCGGCCGACGAAGAGTCGGTGGATGATGAACTGCGCGAAGTGTTCCTGGAAGAAACCGCCGAAGTATTGGAAGTGCTGCAGCGCTTGATACCCCAAGGCGCTGCCAGCCTCGAAGACAAGACCGCCCTGAGCGATATGCGCCGTGCCTTCCATACCCTCAAGGGTAGTGGGCGCATGGTGCGAGCCCTGGTGCTGGCGGAGCTGGCGTGGGCCGTGGAAAACCTGCTGAACCGCGTGCTCGAGCGGGTGGTCGCGCCGGGTGCCGAGGTCCAGGCCGTACTGGATGATGTGCTGGTGCTCTTGCCGGCGCTGATCGCCGAGTTCGCCGCCGACGCCCAGCGCCAGCGCGATGATGTCGACCTGCTTGCCGCGCGCGCCCATGCCCTGGCCAGTGGCGCGCCGTTACCCGAAGCCATGGAGCCGGACGACAGCGCACTCGACCCGCTGCTGCTGGAAATTTTCCGCAACGAAGCGCAGAGCCACCTGGACAGCCTCAACCAGTTTTTGCACCAGGCCACCGAACAGATGCCGCTGCCCGTCAGCGATGAGTTGCAACGCGCCCTGCATACCCTCAAGGGCAGCGCCTACATGGCGGGGGTGCTGCCCATCGCCGAACTGGCGCGGCCGTTGGACCACCTGACCCGTGAATACAAGGCCCATCGCTTGCCGTTGGACCTGGATGAAATCGAACTGCTGCTGGAGGGCGAAGCCTTGTTCCAGCGCGGCCTGCGCCAGTTGGACAGCGATCCTCTGGTGCCCATCAACGGCGCGGCCGACTTGATCAAGCGCACCCAGGCGCACCTCGACAGCCATCTCGAAGCGGTGCTCAATGCGCCGAGCGCCGGCCTGCGGGTCAAGCGCGACCCACACTTGATCAGCAACTTCCTGGCCCAGGGCATGGACATCCTGCTCGACGCCGAAAGCCTGCTGCGGCGCTGGCAGCAACACCCTGGCGAGCGCCAGGAACTCAGCGCATTGCTGGACGAGCTGACCACCCTGGGCGAGGGCGCGCACCTGGCCGACCTGCACCCGATGGATGAGCTGTGCGAAGCCTTGCTCGACCTCTATGGCGCAGTGGAAGAGAGCAGCCTGGCGGTCAGCGAGCGGTTTTTCCAGGAGGCCGAGCAGGCCCATGAAGCCCTGATCAACATGCTCGACCAACTGGCGGCCGGCCAGGAAGTCAGCCCGGCATCGGCGCGCATGAAAGCCTTGCGCGAGTTGCTCGATGAAGGGCTGGACCCCAGCGCCACCGGCCTGATCAAAACCGACGGCAGCCGCGCATTGAGCATTGCCGAACTGGGGGCGGCCACCACGCAGTTGCAACAGGACTGGGCGGTGGACGATGAAATCGTCGAGATTTTCCTTGAGGAAGCGGTGGATATCCTCGACAGCGCCGGGCAATCCCTCAAGCGCTGGTTGCTGGAGCCCGACGGCGTGGCGCCGCTGTCGTCCCTGCAACGGGACCTGCATACCCTGCGCGGCGGCGCGCGCATGGCCGAAATCGGCCCGGTGGGCGATCTGGCCCAGGAACTGGAAAGCCTTTACGAGGGCCTGGTGGACCGGCGCTACAGCTACTCCGGTGAAATAGCGCAAGTGTTGATGGACAGCCACGAACACCTGGCCTTGCAGTTGGAGCAGTTGCAAGAGCAGCAACCCCTGAGCGACTCCAACGCCCTGATCAGCCGCTTGCGCGAGGTGCGCCAGAACGCTGCGCCGGTCGCGGCGCCCACTGCACCCGAGGCGCAGGGGGCCGGCAGTGATCCCGAGCTGCTGGATATCTTTCTTGAAGAAGCGGCCGACATCCTCGACAGCTCCGGCGCCGCGCTGTTGCGCTGGCAGGCCGAGCCCCAGGGCCGTCAGGAAGTCGAGACCCTGCTGCGCGACCTGCACACCCTCAAGGGCGGCGCGCGCATGGTCGAAATCGGCCCGATCGGTGACCTGGCCCATGAGCTGGAGTTTCTCTACGAAGGCCTGTCGGCGGGCTTGCTGGCGCCCACCAGCGAGCTGTTCGCGCTGCTGCAAGGCTGCCATGACCGTCTGGCGCAGATGGTCGAGGCGGTGGCGGCGGGGTTGCCGGTCGGCTCGGTGGAACGCCTGATCGAACGCATCAAAAGCCTGGTCCAGCCCAGCGAAGACCAGGCGGTACCGGTCGCCATGGTCGCCAGCAAACCGGAAGCGCCGGCAGCCAGCGAGCCGGGCGCGGACATGGTGAAAATCTCTGCCGAGCTGCTGGATGATCTGGTCAACCTGGCCGGTGAAACCTCGATTTTCCGTGGGCGTATCGAGCAGCAGGTCAACGATGCCCGCGCCGCCCTCAGCGAGGTGGAAACCACCATCGAGCGTATGCGCGACCAACTGCGCCGCCTCGATACCGAGACCCAGGGGCGCATCCTCAGCCGTCAGCACGCCGAAACCGAGCGCCTGGGCTATGAAGAATTCGACCCGCTGGAAATGGATCGTCATTCTCAGTTGCAACAGTTGTCCCGTGCGTTGTCCGAGTCAGCCTCGGACCTGCTGGACCTCAAGGAGACCCTCGACCAGCGTAACCAGGACGCGCAAAACCTGTTGCAGCAACAGGCGCGGATCAACACCGAGTTGCAAGAGGGCCTGATGCGCACGCGCATGGTGCCGTTCGAGCGCATGCTGCCGCGCCTCAAGCGTATCGTGCGGCAAGTGGCCGGCGAACTGGGCAAGGACGTGGAATTCGTGGTCGGCAATGCCGAGGGCGAGATGGACCGCAACGTGCTGGAACGCATGGCCGCGCCCCTGGAGCATATGCTGCGCAACGCCGTCGACCATGGCCTGGAATCGCGGGATGCGCGGTTGTTGGCGGGCAAGCCGGAGAAGGGCCGGATCACCCTGGACCTGAGCCACGAAGGCGGTGACATCATCTTCGACATGCGTGACGACGGTGCGGGCGTGCCTCTGGATGCGGTGCGGCGCAAGGCGATCAAGCGCGGCCTGCTGGACCCGGAGATGGAGATCAGCGATCGCGACGTGTTGCAGTTCATCTTGCAGCCGGGCTTCTCCACCGCCGAAAAAATCACCCAGATTTCCGGGCGCGGCGTGGGCATGGACGTGGTGCATGAAGAAGTGCGCCAACTGGGCGGCAGCATGGTGATCGACTCCACGCCGGGGCAGGGCGTGCACTTTCGTATTCGCCTGCCGTTTACCGTGTCGGTCAACCGGGCATTGATGGTGCAGTGCTTTGAGGATCAGTACGCGATTCCGCTGAACACCATCCAGGGCCTGGTGCGCGTGCTGCCCAATGAGCTGGAAGGGCATTACCAACTGGACCCGCCGGTGTATGAATACGCCGGCCAGCACTACGAGTTGTATTACCTGGGCGAGTTGCTGCACACCGTGGCCCGGCCCAAGCTGTTGGGGCAAAGCCAGCCGCTGCCAGTGCTGCTGATGCAGTGCAACGAGCGGTACATTGCGGTGCAGGTGGACGACATGGCCGGCACCCGGGAAATCGTGGTCAAGGGCCTCGGCCCGCAGTTTGCGGCGGTGCAGGGGCTGTCGGGGGCGACCATCCTCGGCGATGGCCGGGTGGTGTTGATCATCGACCTGCTGGCGCATATCCGCGCCCTGGCCCCGGCCTTGCCGGCCCAGGCGGCGGACACCGCATTGGCGGTCAACGAACCGCAGAAAAAACAGCGGTTGCTGGTGCTGGTGGTGGACGATTCGGTGACCGTACGCAAAGTCACCAGCCGCCTGCTGGAACGCAACGGCATGAACGTACTGACCGCCAAGGACGGCATCGACGCCATCGCCTTGCTTGAAGAACACACCCCCGACCTGATGTTGCTGGACATCGAAATGCCGCGCATGGATGGTTTTGAAGTGGCGATCCAGGTGCGCAACGACCCGCGGCTCGCGCGCCTGCCGATCATTATGATCACCTCGCGCACCGGCCAGAAACACCGCGACCGGGCCATGGCGATTGGCGTCAACGACTACCTTGGCAAGCCCTATCAAGAGTCGGTGTTGCTCGAAAGCATCGCCTACTGGAGCCCGAAACATGCTTGACCACCGCACCAGTCAACTCACCGGCTTGCTGCTGCCTCTGGCCGACCGCAACCTGCTGCTGCCCAACGTGGCGGTGGCCGAGCTGATCGACTTCCAGCGCGGCGAACCGGCCAGCGACGCCCCGCCGTGGTACTTGCGGCCAGTGACCTGGCGCGACCAGCAACTGCCCCTGATCAGCTTTGAAGCGGCCTGCGGTGGCTCCAGCGTCGTCAGCGAACGCGCACGAATCGTCGTGCTCAACGCCCTGGGCGGGCGCCCGACATTGAAGTTTATTGCGCTGGTGATCCAGGGCATTCCCCGCTCGTACAAGCTCGACAGCCAGTTGAGCTATGTGGACGTCCCCCTGTCGCCGCTGGAACTGGCGGCGGTACAGGTCGGCGAGCATGTGGCGAAAGTGCCGGACCTGATGGGGCTGGAAGCGCTGCTGGTCGAAGCTGGCCTGGCCTGAACCCCCGTTCTCAGCACCTCTGAAGACCCAATGTGTGGAGACCTTCCACAGCTAGCTGCGCACGAAAGCTTGAAGCAGGCCGTAATCGTTCAGATCGGCTGCGCGCAGTGCCTGGATGTAGCGCATACGGACTTCATTGGCGGCGATCAGGTTAGCGCTTCCCCAGGAGAAAAGTGCGAGCCCTTGTTGTCTGAGCAGGCAGTCAGCCATCAAGCGCGCGTGGCGACCGTTGCCATTGGGGAATGGGTGCAGTGAAACCAGTTGGTGATGGAAGCGGACAGCAACCTCTTCGCACGGGAATACATCGTGTTCCAGCCAATACGTTGTGTTGTCTAGAAGGTGACGTAGGTTGACTGAAATCTTCGTCCAGTCGCAGCCGATATTTTTGTCGGAGTGCCTGAATGTCCGAGCCCATTTCCATGTATCACTGAACATTCTGACGTGGAGTTGACGGCAGAAATGTTCATTCAAGACATCAAGCTTGTTTTGTCGCCCCAGCCAACGCATTGCCTTGAGGATGTTTGCAGCTTCCCATTCATCCAGCTCGCCTTGGGTGGTGATGTGCCTAGGCTTGAGCCCTGCTACTTCGTCGGGATCCAGGGGTGTTTGGCCGGGTTTCAGCTCAAGTACTATCGCCACAATCGAGCCCATGAGCCGCGGAGCAATTCCATACGGCGAGCGGCCACCTGACGCTCGACGAACGTATCTGACGGGCGCTGGTTTTCGAGGCCCATCGTATGAGCGACACCCATCACTTCTTGCCTGGCCAGTACCTCGGCGCGCGCCTGCACCATCTCGCGCAGCGGTTTTCTTGGCACCAGAGCGTAAACAAGCTCACAGTCCAGACCTGCCGCCAACTTACGCAACTGGGCGAGTGTGATGCGATCATCGGCTTCGGCCTGCTCCGACTGCTGCAACGTCGCAAAGGCAACGCCAAGCAGGGCTGCCTGGGACCTCAGCGATCGGCCCAATGATTCTCTGATCGAGCGCAGCCATCCTCCAGGCGGGGTGGATTTACCGCTTAGTGTTTCAAACGGCTCCAGGGCCTTTTCTACTTGGGCAAGGCGCAGTTCGTTGAGTGAGGAGGAGGTCATGGGGGCACCCGTATTTGCCTATCAGATGTTCACACCGCGAAATTGCGGATGTGTTTGCATCGTTGATCTTAATTTATCGAATGCCTATAGGCATACATTTTCAGGCTATATGTATGTTTATAGGCAGTCAATATTGAATGCTTTGTATGTCTATAGGCATTCATTTTTAGTGTGGGCAAAAGGGTTCGGATACAAAAGGCTAGTGAGGCGATGTCCGAGCAACAACCCCCAAAACCTGTAGGAATGATCGTGCGGCATGATGCCTTCAGATTTTTCCCGCACGTTTACGCGCCGCCCATGAACTTGTCGCTCGCCGCCTTCGCGCCTAGGCTTGGTCGGTCATCGCAAAAAACGGTGACACGGACGTGCAAGTCCGGTTACATATCGGCGCACCAACGCCCATAGCCATTCAACGGGCGTTTTTTATGCCTGCTGTGTTTGTTATGGCGGCTGTGCGTGGGAGACCTTCGGGTCTGCCGGGGGCCGATATGCCCGGTCTTGCACACCTGCGCACAGCTGCCACCCGATTTGCGTGCAAGCAAGTGGTGTCAGTCTCCTTCACATATCGGAGATGTTCACCATGATCAAACCCACCCCCAACCCACCTACCTCATCCAGTATCTTCACCGTCAACCCACACCAGAACACCGAAACCCTGCTGGTCAACGCCAGCGAAACCCTCGCCTCCCTCAACGCCCTGACCTGCGCCCTGGCCTTTGAGCTCAACGGCGCCCAGCGCGGCGTACTCCTGGCCATCCAACAAATGACCGAACTGGGCCAACTGCTGGTCGAGCGTGCGCTGGAGCAAATATCGCCTGCGGCCGCTGCGTAAAACTTGATCAGTCCCAGAAAGGGACCGTTCGTTCCCTTTTTGGGACTGATGCCTGCTCGGGTAAAGCCCCACGTAAACCCGCCGATAACCCAAGGAGTCTTTCGGTGGAAGCAACAACACAATGTGGCTATTTGATGTATTTGCCCGGCTGTATAACCTCAACCCATTTACCTTCGCTTTCATAATGTGGCTTGTGGTGCTGGTGATCACCGCCAGCGTGACGATGAAACACCCGACCAGGCGCGGCAAGCTCTTAGGGTTTGGGATCACGTCCGTAGGTGCGGTGTTGATTCTGGGGCACCTGGAACTGCTGACGCTCAGCGCCACCGGCAAAGAAATCAAAGGGGTTGTGACCAACTTTATAGTCATGACCCTGGGCGGCCTGGGCTCGGGCCTGCTGGCGGTGGCTATCTCGAAAGGACCGAGCAAGGCCGAGCTCCAAAAGACCCGCAACTTCGTCCGCGGCTGGGGCCTGAGGATCTTTGAATACCTGTTCGTGTTTATCCTCATGTGCTCACTTGCCTTGTCTGCGCTCTGCCTGCTCTTGTGGTTCTTCGGTTGGCCTGTGGTAACGGGGCATGTCGTGTCGGGCCTGTTGCTGGTTTTCCTGGGCGCAGCGTCGGGCTGTGCGATCGTCTCCTATCTGCGTCGGTTGATGAAGTGGGAACAGCTGGGCGTGGCCGTGTTGTTTGGGCTGTTGCTGTTTCTGCTGCCCGTGTACGTGCAGGCGATTTGGGGGCTGGTGAGCTGGAGCCTGGCGGCGGTGCTGGGGTTCCATGGCGTAGCGGGCATTGCGATGGGCTGGACCGTGTGGCGCCAGCGCATGGAATGGCGGCGCTCCTGACCGTTACTCCAACCGTAACAGTCCACCACCGAGCTTGATTGATACCCCCCCGATTCACTCCTATGGTGAGCTCCACGACAGCGAACCCGTGGAGCGATCATGACAACAACAATAACCCCCGACTCGCGCTGGACGCGGCGCCGCGACGAGAAGCGGCGGCGGCTCGGGCTGGTGCAGGCGTTTGCCGACGGGGCCGTGCTGCCCAGCGACCGGATCGTCGAGGCCCTGCAAGCCCTGATCCTGCCCGGCGACCGGGTGGTGCTGGAGGGCAATAACCAGAAGCAGGCTGACTTTCTCTCGCGCTCCCTGGCCAAGGCCGACCCGGCCGTGCTCCATGACTTGCACATGATCATGCCCAGCGTCGGGCGTTCCGAGCACCTGGACCTGTTTGAAAAGGGCATCGCACGCAAACTCGATTTCTCGTTTGCCGGCACCCAATCCCTGCGCATCAGCCAGCTCCTTGAAGATGGCCTGCTGGAAGTCGGCGCGATCCACACCTACATCGAACTCTATGCGCGACTGGTCGTAGACCTGATCCCCAACGTGGTGCTGTCCGCCGGCTTTATGGCCGACCGCGCCGGCAATATCTACACCGGCCCCAGTACCGAAGACACCCCGGCGCTGATCGAACCGGCGGCCTTCAGCGATGGCATCGTCATCGTGCAGGTCAACCAATTGGTCGACGACGTCAGCGACTTGCCCCGTGTGGACATCCCGGCCAGTTGGGTGGATTTCGTGGTGGTGGCCGACAAACCCTTCTATATCGAACCGCTGTTCACCCGCGACCCCCGGCATATCAAGCCGGTGCATGTGTTGATGGCGATGATGGCGATCCGTGGCATCTACGAAAAACACAATGTGCAGTCGCTGAACCATGGCATTGGTTTCAACACTGCCGCGATTGAACTGATCCTGCCGACCTACGGCGAGTCCCTGGGCCTTAAAGGCAAGATCTGCCGCAACTGGACCCTCAACCCGCACCCGACGCTGATCCCCGCCATCGAAAGTGGCTGGGTCGAAAGCGTGCATTGCTTCGGCACCGAACTGGGCATGGAAAACTACATCGCCGCGCGCCCGGATGTGTTCTTCACCGGTCGCGACGGCTCGTTGCGCTCCAACCGGATGTTCTGCCAACTGGCGGGGCAATACGCGGTGGACCTGTTTATCGGCGCCACCTTGCAGGTGGATGGTGACGGTCATTCGTCCACCGTGACCCGTGGCCGGCTCGCCGGGTTTGGTGGCGCGCCGAATATGGGCCACGACCCGCGCGGGCGCCGCCACGGCACCCCGGCCTGGCTCGACATGCGCCATGACGACGCCCCCGAAGCCTTGCTGGAACGCGGCAAAAAACTGGTGGTGCAAATGGTCGAGACCTTCCAGGAGGGCGGCAAACCGACCTTCGTCGACACCCTCGACGCGGTGGAAGTGGCGCGCAAAAGCGGCATGCCCCTGGCGCCGATCATGATTTACGGCGACGACGTGACCCACTTGCTCACCGAAGAAGGCATCGCCTACCTGTACAAGGCGCGCTCCCTGGAAGAGCGCCAGGCGATGATCGCGGCGGTCGCCGGGGTGACCGTCATCGGCTTGCGCCACAACCCCAAGGACACTGCGCGCATGCGCCGCGAAGGCCTGATCGCCTTGCCCGAAGACCTCGGCATCCGCCGCACCGATGCCACCCGCGAACTGCTGGCGGCCAAAAGCGTGGCCGACCTGGTGGACTGGTCCGGTGGCCTGTACAACCCGCCCGCCAAGTTCAGGAGCTGGTAAATGCACGCACTCAAACTGCACACACTGACCCTGGCCGAGCAACTGGCGGACCTGGCGGTCGAGGCGCTGATCGACGAAGCGGACCTGTCGCCCAAACCGGCGCTGGTGGATCGGCGCGGCAATGGCGCCCATCAGGATCTACACCTGGGCCTGATGCACGCCTCGGCGCTGTCCTTGTGGCCGGCCTTCAAGGAAATGGCCGAAGCGGCGATTGCCTTGGGTGAGATTGGCCTGCCGCTACGCGAAGCCCTCGGACGGATCGGCCGCGAAGGCGAGCAGGCGATGCTCGCCACCACTCAGGGCGTGAATACCCACCGTGGCGCGATCTGGGCCCTCGGTCTGCTGGTGGCCGCTGCCGCGCTGGACCCCACCTCCCGTCACGCCAGTGCCCTGAGCCTGCGGGCTGCGCGCCTGGCCCTGCTCAATGACCGTTTTGCACCGCAACCGCTCAGCCACGGCGCGCAAGTCGCGCAACGCTATGGCGTGCGTGGCGCCCGCGAAGAAGCGCAACTGGGCTTCCCCGCCGTGCTGCAACGCGGCCTGCCGCAACTGCATGCAAGCCGCCTGCAGCACCACGGCGAGCAGAACGCGCGCCTCGACGCACTGTTGGCGATCATGACCCAACTGGCCGACACCTGCGTGCTCTACCGCGCCGGCACCGACGGCCTGCAGGCCATGCAACTAGGCGCCCAGGCCGTGTTGGATGCGGGCGGCAGCGCGAGCCTGGCGGGGCGGCGTCGCCTCAATGAATTGGACCAGCAACTGCTGGCGCTGAATGCTTCCCCCGGTGGCGCCGCCGACCTGTTGGCCGCGTGCCTGTTTATCGACCGCATCGAGTCTTGCGACGGAGCGTTTTGATGGAAACCCTATCTTTTGAATTCCCCGCCGGGCAGCCGCCCAAAGGCCGCGCGCTGGTGGGTTGCGTCGGTTCCGGCGACCTTGAAGTGTTGCTGGAACCAGGTACGGCGGGCACCTTGAGCATCCAGGTGCAAACCTCGGTCAACGGCGCCGAGCAACGCTGGCAGCACCTGTTCCAGCGGATCTTCCAGGAACAGACCCCACCGGCCTTGAACATTCAGATCCACGATTTTGGCGCCACCCCCGGCGTGGTGCGTTTGCGCCTGGAGCAAGGTTTCGAGGAGCTTGGCCATGACTGATTTACTCAATAGGCACAGCTTCGTCGAACTCGGTGCCCGCCAGCGGGCCAAGGCCTTGCTGGATGCCGGCAGCTACCGTGAACTGATCGACCCGTTCCAGCGCGTGATGTCGCCGTGGTTGAGTCGCCAGGGCGTGGTGCCGCAGGCCGACGATGGGGTGGTGATCGCCAAGGGCACGCTCGACGGCCTGCCGCTGGTGATTGCGGCCATCGAAGGCAACTTCCAGGGCGGCAGCCTGGGTGAAGTGGGCGGCGCGAAAATCGCCGGTGCCCTGGAACTGGCCGCCGAGGACAACCGCAACGGCATTCCCACGCGGGCTGTGTTGCTGCTGGAAACCGGCGGCGTGCGCTTGCAGGAAGCCAACCTCGGGCTGGCGGCGATTGCCGATATCCACGCCGCGATTGTCGACCTGCGCCAGTACCAGCCGGTGATCGGCGTGGTGGCCGGCAGCGTGGGCTGTTTTGGCGGCATGTCCATTGCCGCTGGCCTGTGCAGTTACTTGCTGGTGACCCGCGAAGCACGCCTGGGCTTGAACGGCCCACAAGTGATCGAACAGGAAGCCGGCCTTGAAGAATACGACTCCCGTGACCGGCCCTTTATCTGGAGCCTGACCGGCGGCGAGCAGCGCTTCAACAGCGGCTTGGCCGACCGTTATGTGGCGGACGATGTGGCGCAGATCCGCCAGCCGATCAGTGAACTGTTGCAGCAAGGTTTGCCGGCAGTGCAACGCAGCCGTCAGGCCGACTATTACCTGGCACGCCTGGCTGCGCTGGACGCCGAACCGCAGATCGAACCGGCCACGGTTCGCGACCTGTATCAGGGAGAACGCCCATGAGAGGCTTGCAGTGGTTCAACGCATTGAGCGCCGGCGCAGCGCCAGTGGCGGGTTTGCCGGCGTCGTTGAAAGTCGCCGATGGGGTACTCGGCGAGCATGCCGTACGCTTTATCGCGGTGGTGCCGGATGCTGCCAACCGCTTCCCCCGGGCGCGCCAGGGGGAAGTCGGTTTGCTCGAAGGCTGGGGCCTGGCCAAGGCGGTGGATGAAGCCATTGCCAGCGGCGATCAACGCCCGATTGTTGCCATCGTCGACGTGCCCAGCCAGGCCTATGGCCGTCGCGAAGAAGCCCTGGGCATCCATCAAGCCCTGGCGGCGGCGGCAGACAGTTATGCCCGCGCGCGCCTGGCCGGGCACCCGGTGATCGGGTTGCTGGTGGGCAAGGCCATGTCCGGGGCGTTTCTCGCCCATGGCTACCAGGCCAATTGCCTGATCGCCCTGCGCGACCCTGGGGTGATGGTGCACGCCATGGGCAAAGCCTCGGCGGCGCGGGTGACCCTGCGCAGCGTCGAAGAACTGGAAGCCCTGGCCGCCAGCGTGCCGCCCATGGCCTATGACATCGACAGCTATGCCAGCCTCGGCTTGCTCTGGGAAACCCTGACGGTCAGCCAGATCGAACAGCCGACCGTCGACGACCTGGCGCGGGTCAGGGATTGCCTGGTGCAGGCGATCAAGGATGTGCAGAACAGCGGCGTGCGCGATTTGCGCGGGCGCCTGGGCGCCGCCAACCGTGCCGCGTCCAGCCATGTGCGCCAACTGCTGCGGGAACAATGGTGAACGCCCACGACTTGCTCTGGGGCATGACCCCGGCGCACCTGCCTGCTGACGCACCGGCCTGGGTCCTGGCGGTGATCGGGGCGGGGCATCCGGTGGTGGTACGCCGGGCGCTGGTCGATCCGGGCTACGTGGCGGTGGGGGTGCGTGGGCGTTTGCGCGAGCAGCGTTTTGCGGCCGTGATGCCCCTGGCGGCTGTGCAACGGCGAGTGACACCCGAGGCCCTGCGCGGGGTGATTTCGCCCCGGAATCTACCGGCGTTGCGCGCCCTCGATCAACTGCGGCCGGTGCTGGCGCAAGAGGCTTGGGGCGTGACCGGCAGCGCGGGGTTCGAGTTGGCCACGGGCATTGAAGCGCTGCATGCCCAGAGCGATCTGGACCTGCTGCTGCGCACTCCCGAGCGTCTTGATCGCGGCGATGCCGAGGGTCTGTTGGCGATTCTGAACACCGCGCCGTGTGCCGTGGACCTGCAATTGCAAACCCCTTATGGCGCTGTCGCCTTGCGCGAATGGGCCGGCCCCGCGCAACGGGTGCTGCTGAAAAACGCCAGCGGTGCGCACTTGGTCAGCGACCCTTGGCAGGCGGTGGCATGAGCAGCCTCTTGGTGTTTCCGGGGCAGGGCGCCCAGCGTCCGGGCATGCTCCAGCAACTGCCCGCCAGCGTCCTTGATGAGGCCAGTGATGCGTTGGTCGAAGATGTGCGCCAGCTCGATTCGGCGCACGCCCTGGCCAGCACCCGCGCTGTGCAACTGTGCCTGCTGATCGCCGGCGTGGCCCATGCCCGGCAATTGCAACGCATCCCGGATTACGTGGCGGGTCTGTCCATCGGGGCCTATCCGGCGGCGGTGATCGCGGGCGCCCTGGAGTTTGCCGATGCGCTCCGGCTGGTCAGCCTGCGCGCTGAACTGATGCAGCACGCTTATCCACAGGGCTATGGCATGACCGCACTGATCGGCCTGGAGTTATCCACCGTCGAAAGCGTGCTCGCCGAGGTCCACAGCACGCAAACCCCGGTGTACCTGGCCAATATCAATGCCGACAACCAGTGCGTGATTGCCGGCAGCGATACCGGCATGCAGCGTGTCGCGGATCGTGTCAAAGGCCAGGCCGTGGCCAAGCGCCTGGCCGTCAGCGTGCCGTCCCACTGCGCTCTGCTGGAGCAGCCGGCCGAGGCCCTCGCCGAGGCATTCGCCAAGGTTGCGCTCCATGCGCCGGCCATCACTTACCTGAGCAGTACCCGGGCGCGGCCGATCCGTGATCCCGCGCAGTTGCGCGACGACCTGGCGTTCAACATGTGCCGCATCGTCGATTGGCGCGGCACCGTGCAAAGCGCCTATGAGCGTGGTGTACGCCTGCAGATCGAACTGCCACCGGGCGCAGTCCTCACTGGCCTGGCGCGGCGTGTGTTTGAGCAAGGCACCGTGATCGCCTTCGAAGGCGCGCGCCTGGACACCTTGCAGGCCCTGCTGGAACAGGAGGGCCGCCACCACCGATAAAGCGTGAGCTTGGCTTTCGAAGCACAAAAACAACAATTTCGATCAAGCATCAAGAGGACTACCAGCATGATTATTTACGGTGTGGCGTTTCTGGCCTTGTGTACCCTTGCAGGCTTGTTTGTCGGCGAGCTGTTGGGCAAATGGATGGGCATTCCGGCCAACGTCGGCGGGGTGGGAATCGCGATGTTGCTGCTGATCGGCCTGGGCAGTTACCTCGGCAAGCGTGGCCTGTTTACCGGCAAATCCGAGCAGGGCGTGAGCTTCTGGGCGGCGGTGTACATTCCCATTGTGGTGGCCATGGCAGCCCAGCAAAACGTGTATGGCGCGATCAGTGGCGGCCCCATGGCGATCCTCGCCGGTGCTAGTGCGGTGGTGGTGGCATTTGCCCTGGTGCCGGTGCTGGTACGCATCGGCAACCGTGAGCCGGATGCGGTCGTTCCCACCAAGTCGGCAGGGTGAGCGCCATGTACGAATCCTTGATGAAAGTCATCACCGGCTACGGCCTGATCAGTGGTTTTGCGGTGATCGGCCTGACCATGTGGGTGTCCTACTGGATCAGCGACAACTTCACCAAAGGCCGCCTGCATGGCTCGGCCATCGCGATCCTGCTGGGGCTGGTGTTGTCCTATGTGGGCGGTGCGTTTACCGGCGGGGCCAAGGGCGTGGTGGATATCCCGCTGCTGTCGGGCATCGGCCTGCTGGGCGGGGCGATGCTGCGGGACTTTGCCATCGTCGCCACTGCGTTTGGTGTGAGCGTCGATGAACTCAAACGCGCCGGGTATGTGGGGGTGCTGGCGTTGTTTGTCGGCGTCGGTTCGTCATTTATCGCCGGCGTCGGGGTGGCCATGGCGTTTGGTTATACCGATGCGGTGAGCCTGACCACCATCGGCGCGGGTGCTGTGACCTATATCGTCGGGCCGGTGACCGGGGCGGCGATTGGCGCCAGTTCCGAGGTGATGGCACTGTCGATTGCGGCGGGGTTGATCAAGGCCATTTTGGTGATGGTAATGACCCCGTTCGTCGCGCCGCTGATCGGCCTGAACAGCCCGCGCAGTGCGGTGATCTTTGGCGGGTTGATGGGCACCTCCAGCGGTGTGGCTGGCGGGTTGGCGGCGACTGATCCGAAGCTGGTGCCTTATGGCTGCCTGACGGCGGCGTTTTATACGGCGCTGGGGTGTTTGTTGGGGCCTTCGTTGTTGTTTTTGATGATGCGGGGGTTGGTGGGGTAGGGCACAACATTTCGATTGAATGATCGGGCCTCATCGCGGGCAAGTCGCACCGCCGCCCCCGCATTTTGATGTGTGAATACATTCAAATGTGGGAGCTGCGGTGCGACGATTCGACTTGCCTGCGATGGCGGTTTCAAATTTGCCGATTGGCATACATCCGACACTCCGCCAACAACGCCAGCAAGTTCGGATCACGCTCCTTGGCCTTCAAGAACACCACGCCAATGTGCTGCTGCAACCGGTAGCGTGGCTGCAACGGGATCAGCTTGACCCGGTTCTCATACACCGCCGCAATCCTCCCCGGCAGCAGCGCATAGCCAACGCCCGAGCTGACCATGCTCAGCAGGGTGAAGATGTCGTTGACCTGCATCGCCACCTTCGGCTCGAAGCCCGCCTGCTTGAACACCCGCGCACCGTCCTGGTGGGTGGCGAAGCCTTGGGTCAGGGTGATGAAGGTGGCGTCGCGCACCTGGGCCAGATCGATTTCCTGTTCGCGGTCCAGGGGCGAGTCGGCGGGGGTGGCGAGGAAGATGTCGTCGGAAAACAGCTGAATCTGCGCGCAGTCCGGCTCGACGGCCTGGTCGTCGAGGGAGATCAGGATCGCATCCACTTCCATGTTCTTGAGCTTGTACATCAGGTCGACGTTGGAGCCCAGGATCAGGTCGATATTCAGCTCGCTGCGCCTGATTTTCAGGCCCATGATCAGTTGCGGCACGGTCTTGACCGTCAGTGAATACAAGGCGCCGAGCTTGAAACGTTCGGCAGAGAAACCGGCGGCTTCGCGGGTCAGGCGCACGCTGTCGACCACCTCTTGCACCAGCTTCTGTGCGCGTTCTTCGAGGACGTAGGCGCTTTCCAGCGGGGTGAGGTTGCGCCCTTCGTGTTTGAACAGCGGGCAACGCAGGGCGTTTTCCAGGGAGTGGATGGCCCGGTGCACGCTGACATTGCTGGTCTGCAACTCGGCGGCGGCGCGGGCCAGGTTGCCGGTGCGCATGAAGGCCAGGAAGATTTCCAGTTTCTTGAGGGTGAATTCTTCGTCGATCAGCATGGCGATGACTCTTATTCGAATGCGTTCGATTGTGCCCGCAAAACCCCGCTGCTCCCAGCCATGTAGCGCCATCTGTACCGCAGTCGTCATAACGGTCTTGCACTCTCGTCTGGCAGGCCTGAGCCTTATGGGGTAGACGCAGCAGTTTTGGAGGTCGGCGACACATGTATCACGGAGAACGATTCAACGCCTGGAGCCATTTGCTCGGCGCCGTGGCAGCCTTTATCGGCGCGGTGTGGATGTTGGTGGTGGCGAGTATGGACGGCAGCCCGTGGAAGATCGTCAGCGTGGCGATCTACGGGGTTACGCTGCTGGTGCTGTACAGCGCCTCGACGGTGTATCACAGCGTGCGCGGGCGCAAGAAAGCGATCATGCAGAAGGTCGACCACTTTTCGATCTACCTGCTGATCGCTGGCAGCTACACGCCGTTTTGCCTGGTGACCCTGCACGGGCCGTGGGGCTGGACGCTGTTCGGGATTGTCTGGGGGCTGGCGGTGATCGGGATCCTGCAGGAGATCAAGCCGCGTTCCGAGGCGCGCATATTGTCGATTGTGATTTATGCGGTGATGGGCTGGATTGTGTTGGTGGCGGTCAAACCGTTGATTGCCGCGCTGGGCATGGACGGGTTTATCTGGCTGGCGTCGGGCGGGGTGTTGTACACGGTGGGGATTATCTTTTTTGCCCTGGAACACCGGTTAAGGCATTCCCATGGGATCTGGCACTTGTTTGTGATTGGCGGCAGCCTGCTGCATTTTGTGGCGATCATGCGCTACGTGCTCTGAAACTGTAGCCGCTGGCTTGTGTGGGAGCTGGCTTGCCTGCGATAGCATCACTGCGGTTTAACTGATGAACCGAGGCGCCTGCATCGCAGGCAAGCCAGCTCTCATAAAAGCCCAGTCCCACATGGGTTTTGTGGTGTTTTAGAGACGGTCTAACTGCTCCTGGGCACGGCTGCCAAAGATCTCCAACAGGCTCGCCAACATATGCGGCGGCGGTTCGTCGGCGCGGGTCAGGGCATACAGGGTGATGGGCAACGGCGGGGCCAGGGGGCGGATGCAGGTGCTGTCGGTGGATGCACCCAGCGCGGTGAAAGGGTCGATCACCGCCAGGCCGGCGCCGGATTCGACCATGGCGCGGGCCAGGGAATAGGTCTGCACCGAGATCCGCACGCGCGGCGGCGGCTCGACCGCTTCCAGGTAGCTGTCGAGCCGCGCCGACAGTGGGTCGGCACTCGACAGGCCAATCAACGGCGCGCCCGCCAGGGCCATCAAGGGCAAGGGTTTGCCCAGTTCCGCCGCCGGCCAGAAGCCCCGTGGCGCCAGGGCCACCAACACGCCGTGGGCCAATGCCTGGGCCTTGAGCCCCGGATGGTCCGGGGACTTGAGGGTCAGCGCCACATCCATCTCGCGCATCAACAGGTTTTGCACCAGCTCACGGCTGTGGGCGCTGGACAGTTCGCAGGCGATGTCCGGGTAGCGCTGGGTCCATTCGCCAATCGCTGGCGGCAGCAGCGACAAGGCCAGGGCCGGCGTAGCGCCGATGCGCAGGCTTTGGCCGGGTGCGCGCCGCAGGTTCTGCGCCAGGCGCCGCACGCCTTGCAGGCTTTCGCTGACCTTATCGACTTCGCGCTCCAGGGCCAGGGCTTCCGGGGTGGGCTGCAGCTTGCCGCGGATGCGCAGGAACAGCGGGAAGCCCAGTTGCAGCTCGGCATGTTGCAGCACCTTGGTCACCGCCGGTTGCGAGACATGCAGCAACTGCGCGGCGGCGCTGACCGAGCCGGTCTGGCGGATGGCCTGGAAGATTTCGATATGACGCAAGCGCATGACGAGTCCATAACCTTTGTTTATAGGTGGCCCATCTTTATTCATTGTCCGGCGCCTGTCACCTGCCCCTACCCTTGGACGCTCATTACAACGCTTGGGAATCGACATGGCTCAGCAGGTTTGCATCATTGGCGGTGGGGTCATCGGTCTGGCGAGTGCCTATGCCCTGGTGCGCGCCGGCATGGACGTGACGGTGGTCGAGGCCCGCGACAGCCTGGGCAGCGAGACCAGCTTTGCCAATGGCGGCCAGTTGTCCTATCGCTACGTTGCGCCGCTGGCGGACAAAGGTGTGCCGCTGCAAGCCATTGGCTGGCTGCTGCGCGGTGATTCACCCTTGAAGCTGCGCCCGCGCCTGGACCCGGCGCAATGGCGTTGGATGGCCTCGTTCCTTGGCGCCTGCCGGGCTTCGGTAAACAAGCGCAATGCCGGCCACTTGTTGCGCCTGGCCAGCCTGAGCCAGGGCATCTTGCAGCAGTGGCGCGAAGAAGACGGGCTGGATGGTTTCGACTGGAAACGCAACGGCAAGCTGGTGACGTTTCGCAGCCACCACACGTTTGAACACGCTCGCAATAAGGTGCTCGATCGCCTGCAACAGCAAGTGCTGTCGGCGGCCGATTGCACGCGCCTGGAACCGACCCTGGGGGCCACGGACTTTGTCGGGGGCATCTACACACCCAATGAAGAAGTGGCGGATTGTCATAGCTTCTGCCAGCAATTGGCGGCACGCCTGGAAGCGTCGGGTCGTTGCCGGTTTGTGCTGGGGCGCAAAGTCACGGGCATCCGCCATGCCAACGGCACGGTGCAGGCGATTGAGTTGGGTGGCGAGGTGATGCCGGTGCAGCACCTGGTGCTGGCGGCGGGGGTGCGCAGCCCCGAGCTGGCCTTGCCGGGCATTGCGTTGCCGCTGTATCCGCTCAAGGGCTACAGCCTGAGCGTGCCGATTGGCGAGCAGCACGCCGCACCGAAAATCAGCATCACCGACTATGACCGCAAGATCGTCTACGCACGGATCGGTGAGCAACTGCGGGTGGCGGCGATGGTCGACATCGTCGGCTTTGATACGGGCCTTGAGCCCAAGCGCCTGGCCCTGATCAAGCGCCAGGCCAGTGAGACGTTCCCCTTGGCCGGCGATTACAGCCAGGCCATCGAATGGGCCGGCATGCGCCCGGCCACCCCCAGCGGCGTGCCGCTGATTGGCGCCAGTGTGTACCGCAACCTGTGGCTCAACCTTGGCCATGGCGCCCTGGGTTTCACCCTGGCCTGTGGCAGCGGCCAGCTGTTGGCCGAACTGATCGGCCGGCATACCCCTTCCATTGATATGCAGGGCCTCGCGCCCCGCGCCGCATAGGACACTGCAATGACCATCACCCGGATCAACAGCAATAGTCGCCTGTCGGGCGCCGTGACCTACCAGGACCTGGTATTCCTCTCCGGCCAGGTGCCGGGCGAGGGCCAGGACGTCGCCACCCAGACCCAAGAGGTGCTGACCAAAATTGATGCGTTGCTGGCCGAAGCCGGCAGTGACAAGGATCATCTGCTCAACGCGACGATCTACCTGAAAAACATTCAGGAGGGCTTTGCGCCGATGAATGATGCCTGGTCCGCCTGGCTCACGCCCGGCCAGGCACCGACCCGCACCACCCTGCAGGCGGAGCTGGCACGCCCGAGTGTGCTGGTGGAAATCAGCGTCATCGCTGTGCGCCGCCCATAACAAGAAAACCAACGGAGAATAACAATGCAAAAAATCACGTTGATCGGCACTGCGCTGGGGCTGTTGTTGACTGCCCAGGCCCAGGCCAATGAAGCGCCGCTGACGGGCACCCTGGCCAAGGTCGCGAACGCCAAGAGCATCACCCTGGGCTATCGCGATGCGTCGGTGCCGTTTTCCTATGTCGGCGACCATACCGGCAAGCCCATGGGCTATTCGGTGGACCTGGCGAGCAAGATTGTCGAGCGTATCCAACAGAAGACCGGCGTGCCCCAGCTCAACGTGAAGTACAACCTGGTCACCTCCCAGACCCGTATTCCGTTGGTGATCAACGGTACCGTTGACCTGGAGTGCGGCTCCACCGGGGTGACGGCCGAGCGGCAGAAGCAGGTGGCGTTTTCCTATGGCTTTATCTATGTGAAGGGCCAGTTGCTCACTGCCAAGGACAGCGGTATCCAGCGCTTCGCCGACCTGCGCGGCAAGAACGTGGTGACCACTGCAGGCACCACCAACGAGCGCTTCCTCAAGAGCTACAACCACGAGCACAAGCTGGATATGTCGGTGATCAGCGCCAAGGATCACGGCGAGGCGTTCCAGATGCTGCAATCGGGCCGGGCCGTGGCGTTTTATATGGACGATGCGTTGCTCTACGGCGAGCGCGCCAAGGCCAAGGACCCGCACAAGTGGGTGGTGGTGGGCGAGGAGCAATCGCGGGAAATCTACAGCTGCATGGTGCGCAAGGACGACCCGCAGTTTCTGGCGGTGGTCAACGAGACCCTGGGCGAGCTGTACAGCTCGGGGGAAATCAATGGGATCTACCAGCGCTGGTTTGAACAGCCGATCCCGCCGAAGGGCTTGAACCTGGAATTCCCCATGACCAGCGAGCTGAAGGCGATTATTGCCAAGCCGGTCAGCGATCCGGTGGAGTAACCCACCCATCCCGATGTGGGAGCTGGCAAGCCAGCTCCCACCGTTTTGATTGGGTTTGCACAGTGGGGTTAGAAATCGCCCCACAGTTGTTGCGCGACGGATAGCGCAACTACGGGCGCGGTCTCGGTGCGCAATACTCGCGGGCCCAGGCGTGCGGCGTGGAAGCCAGCATTTTGCGCGCTCTGGACTTCGCCATCGGTCAAGCCTCCCTCCGGCCCGATCAAAAACGCCAGGCTCAACGGTTTGGCATGGCTCACCAGTGGCTCGGCCACCGGGTGCAGCACCAACTTCAAATCCGCCTCGGCTTGTTTCAACCAATCGGCCAGCAACAACGGTGGGTGAATCACCGGCACCGTGGAGCGCCCGCATTGCTCACAGGCGCTGATTGCGACCTGGCGCCAGTGCAGCAGGCGCTTGTCGGCGCGTTCGTCCTTGAGGCGCACTTCGCAGCGCTCGCTGAAAATCGGTGTGATGGCGTTGACCCCAAGCTCGGTGGCTTTCTGGATGGCCCAGTCCATGCGCTCGCCACGGGACAAGCCCTGACCCAGATGAATGTGCAAAGGCGACTCCACCTGGCCGGCGAAGGCTTCGGTCAGTTGCACCGTCACGCGTTTTTTCCCGACTTCCAGCAGGCTGCCGCGAAATTCCTGGCCAGAACCGTCGAACAGTTGCACGGCATCGCCTTCCTTCATGCGCAGCACGCGGCTGATGTAGTGCGCCTGGGCCTCGGGCAACTCGTGGTCGCCAAGGCTCAACGGGGTATCGGTGAAAAAGCGGGACAGTCTCATTTCTGTTCTCGGGAAAATGCAAAACCTGTGGGAGCCGGGCTTGCCCGCGATGCGGCAGGCCAGGCGCCAGATTAATGGGGTGGGTTCAATCAGCCGGGGTCGCGAAAGCCTGGGTGGAAGTCCTTGGGCACGGCCACGCTGACTGTGCTGTTGGTGGCGATATCAATGCCTTCAGTGGCCACTTCAGCGAGGAAGTCGATCTGCTCCGGGGTAATCACGTACGGCGGCAGGAAGTACACCACACTGCCCAGCGGGCGCAGCAATGCGCCGCGTTCCAGGGCGTGCTCGAACACCTTCAGGCCGCGCCGTTCCTGCCAGGGGTAGGCGGTCTTGGTGGCCTTGTCCTGGACCATCTCGATGGCCAGCACCATGCCGGTCTGGCGCACTTCCGACACATGGGGGTGGTCCACCAGGTGCGCGGTGGCCGTGGCCATGCGCTGGGCCAGGGCCTTGTTGTTCTCGATGACGTTGTCTTCTTCGAAGATATCCAGGGTCGCCAGGGCCGCCGCACACGCCAGCGGGTTGCCGGTGTAGCTGTGGGAGTGCAGGAACGCGCGCAGGGTCGGGTAGTCGTCGTAGAAGGCGCTGTACACATCTTCGGTGGTGACCACGGCGGCCAGCGGCAGGTAGCCACCGGTGAGGGCCTTGGACAGGCACAGGAAGTCGGGGCGGATGCCCGCCTGCTCACAGGCGAACATGCTGCCGGTGCGGCCGAAACCCACGGCGATTTCGTCGTGGATCAGGTGCACGCCATACCGGTCGCAGGCTTCGCGCAGCAGCTTGAGGTACACCGGGTGGTACATGCGCATGCCACCGGCGCCCTGGATCAGCGGCTCGACGATCACCGCGGCGACGCTGTCGTGGTGGTCCGCCAGGGTCTGTTCCATGGCCTGGAACATGTTGCGCGAGTGTTCTTCCCAGCTCATGCCTGCGGGGCGCAGGTAGCAGTCCGGGCTGGGCACCTTGATGGTGTCCAGCAGCAGGGCCTTGTAGGTCTCGGTGAACAGCGGCACATCGCCGACCGACATCGCGGCGATGGTTTCGCCGTGGTAGCTGTTGGTCAGGGTGACAAAGCGCTTTTTATTCGGCTGGCCGCGGTTGAGCCAATAGTGAAAGCTCATCTTCAACGCGACTTCGATGCACGACGAGCCATTGTCGGCATAGAAGCAGCGGGTCAGGCCTTCGGGGGTGAGCTTGACCAGGCGCTCGGACAGCTCGATCACCGGCTGGTGGCTGAAACCGGCGAGGATCACGTGCTCCAGTTGGTCCACTTGGTCCTTGATGCGCTGATTGATACGCGGGTTGGCGTGGCCGAACACATTGACCCACCACGAACTGACCGCATCGAGATAGCGCTTGCCTTCGAAGTCTTCCAGCCATACGCCTTCACCGCGCTTGATCGGCACCAGCGGCAGTTGCTGGTGGTCTTTCATCTGGGTGCAGGGATGCCACAGCACGGCGAGGTCGCGTTGCATCCACTGGTTATTCAAGCCCATCTTTTAGTCTCCTCGAAGCGCTGCCACTGCCTGCGCAGGCAAAACAATCGCGCAAGCCTATGCAATGGTGGGCTGTGTCACAACCCATGGGCGGTGAATTGGCAGTAAATGTAGGACGGTCTGTCACGTTTGTGCTGAATAGTCCTTAATCCCTAGTTAATTTACTGTTCATAGGCTCAATATCGGATAAGTCGATCTTTTGAAGCGAAATTTTCCGCTTTATGTCGATAAGTAAAACGCTAGTCTTGGGCACGGCTCTTACGGGATTTGGGGAATGCAACTACGAAACACATCGACCCGCTACGGCTGGGTCAGCATCGTTATCCACTGGAGTGTGGCGCTGGTGGTGTTTGGTTTGTTCGCGCTGGGCCTGTGGATGGTCGGCCTCGACTACTACAGCCTGTGGCGCAAAGACGCCCCGGACTTGCACAAAAGCATCGGTATTACGCTATTCGCCGTGATGCTGGTGCGGATTGTCTGGCGCCTGCTCAGCCCGCCGCCGCCCGCACTGGCCAGCTATAGCCGCATGACACGTATCGGCGCGGCGTTTGGCCATGGGTTCCTGTACGTCGGCTTGTTTGCCGTGATGATTGCCGGTTACCTGATTTCCACCGCAGACGGTGTCGGGATCCCGGTGTTTGGCCTGTTTGAAATTCCTGCCGTGGTTTCCGGTCTACCGGACCAGGCAGACGTAGCCGGCCTGGTGCATTTTTACCTGGCCTGGGTGCTGGTGGTGTTTGCCGGCCTGCATGGCGTGGCCGCGTTGAAACACCACTTCATTGATCGTGACGCGACCCTGGTTCGTATGCTGGGGCGCAAAGCCTGATGTTCAACCTCGACTCACAAGGAATAGAAAGCATGTTGAAAAAGACTCTCGCCGCTCTGGCAATCGGTACTGCTCTGCTGTCTGCCGGTCAGGTGATGGCTGCTGATTACAAGATCGACAAGGAAGGCCAGCACGCCTTCATCGACTGGAAAATCAGCCACCTGGGCTACAGCTACATCCACGGTACCTTCAAGGACTGGGATGGTACGTTCAGCTGGGATGCCGCTAAGCCTGAAGCCAGCAAAATCGCCGTCGACGTGAAAACCGCCAGCCTGTGGTCCAACCACGCTGAACGTGACAAGCACATCGCCAGCAAGGACTTCCTGGACGTTGGCAAGTTCGCCGATGCCAAGTTCGTTTCGACCGCAGTTAAACCAACCGGTGAAAAAACGGCTGACGTGACCGGCGACCTGACCTTCCACGGTGTGACCAAGCCTGTGACCTTCAAGGCCACGTTCAACGGTGAAGGCAAGGATCCGTGGGGCGGCGAACGTGCTGGCTTCAACGCCAAGACTACGCTGAACCTGAATGACTTCGGCGTCAAAGGCCCTGGCCCGACTTCCCAGACTGTAGACCTGGACATCACGCTGGAAGGTGTCAAAACGAAGTAAATTCGCAGGCTGCATAAAAAACCGGATTGTGAGATCCGGTTTTTTTTAGCCTGGAATACGGTCAATGTAGGAGCTGGCTTGCCTGCGATAGCGGCAGGTCAGCCACCTGCGATGCAGGCTGAAGTACCGTCATCGCAGGCAAGCCAGCTTCTGCAGTTGATCGTTGTCGAGCCCATAAAAATGCCCCGGATCTTTCGATGCGGGGCATTTTTCATGGCGCTTTGAAAATCAGCGGTTGCGGGTCAGCAACGCTGGTTTTTCACCACGAGGGCGGCCTGGCAGTTGATCCAACTGCTCAGGTGTCGGGAAGCGATCGCTTTTCGACTCCTTGTGGATGATCTTCGGCGTCGTGCCGCTGCGCGGGTTCTGCACGGCAGGTTCCGAGGCGCGTGGCTGCTCATCACGTGCAGGGCGGCGGTTGCGCGACTCTTCGCGACGGGCCTGGCCATCACGCGGTGCGCCGTTACGCGGACCATTGCGCTTGGCCGGTGGGGTGCCGGTGGTAGCGCCGTTGCTGCTGCGCGGACCGTTCTGGCGACCCTGTGGCTGGCCGCCGGTGCGCGGAGCGCCTGCACCAGCGCCCGGTGCCGGGGCACCTGGGCGACGACCACGGCCCTGGGCCGGTTTGGCCTGTGGCACGTAGTCCACGCGGTTACCGAAGTTATCCACGTCATCGTCGAGGAACTCGTCCGGTGCGCGGTCGGCTGCGGCGCGTGGCGGCTGGCTCGGCTGGCGCTGTTCGCGGGCCGGGGTGCCTTCGCGGGGCTTTTGCTCGCGGGCTGGGCGTTCGCCACGGCCGTTGGTAGGTGCCTTGTCTTTGCCACCTTTGTCCTTGCCTTTGTCGCGACGACCACCGCCACCACCGCCGCCGTTCGGGCCATCGCCCTTAGGACCACGTGGGTTGCGCGGGTTACGCACGTCCGGACGCTCGCGCACTTCCGGTTTTTCGGCTTCTACGGTGCTGGCATCGAAGCCCATCAGGTCGCCGTCGGCGATTTTCTGCTTGGTCATGCGCTCGATGCTTTTCAGCAGTTTTTCTTCATCCGGGGCGACCAGGGAAATGGCCTCGCCCGAACGACCGGCACGGCCAGTACGGCCGATACGGTGCACATAGTCTTCATCGACGTTTGGCAGCTCGAAGTTGACCACATGCGGCAGTTGGTCGATATCCAGGCCGCGGGCGGCGATATCGGTGGCGACCAGGATCCGTACGGAGCCGGCCTTGAAGTCGGCCAGGGCCTTGGTCCGCGCGTTCTGGCTCTTGTTGCCGTGGATGGCGACGGCGGTCAGGCCGTGCTTGTCCAGGTACTCGGCCAGGCGGTTGGCGCCATGCTTGGTGCGGGTGAACACCAGCACTTGTTCCCAGGCACCGGCGGTAATCAGGTGGGCCAACAGCGAGCGCTTGTGGCTGGCTGGCAGGCGGAACACCCGCTGCTCGATACGCTCGACCGTGGTGTTGGGCGGCGTGACTTCGATGCGCTCGGGGTTGTGCAGCAGCTTGCCGGCCAGGGCGGTGATGTCGTTGGAGAACGTTGCCGAGAACAGCAGGTTCTGACGCTTGGCCGGCAGGCGCGCGAGGACTTTCTTCACGTCATGGACAAAGCCCATGTCGAGCATGCGGTCGGCTTCGTCCAGCACGAGGATTTCCACGTGGGACAGATCGACGCTGCCTTGGCCACACAGGTCGAGCAAACGACCAGGGCAGGCGACCAGCACGTCAACTCCACGGGACATGGCCTGAACCTGGGGGTTCATGCCAACGCCGCCGAAGATGCAGGCACTGACGAACTTCAGGTCGCGGGCGTACAGCTTGAAGCTGTCATGCACTTGTGCGGCGAGTTCGCGGGTAGGGGTCAGGACCAGTACGCGGGGTTGGCGCGGGCCGTGACGCTGGGATTTGTCCGGGTGACCATTGGGGAACAACCGCTCCAGAATCGGGAGGGCGAAGCCGCCGGTTTTACCAGTACCTGTCTGAGCCGCGACCATCAGGTCGCGACCTTGCAACACGGCGGGAATAGCCCGCTGTTGCACCGGAGTAGGCTCGGTATAGCCCGCTGCCTCGATGGCGCGGACTAAAGCCTCGGAGAGACCGAGGGAAGCAAAGGACATGAGTAATCCTGTTTGTAGTTAGGGCTTGGCCCAAAGGGATAATCTTGCCGGGCGTGAATCGCGTTTAGAGGAACGCAACCCCGTCCGGTCCTGCTGGGGCTGGCAGGCACTCCAACGGCTCGCGCGGGCTGCAAAGCTGCGCAGTAGCGGGGTTGGATGCCTGTTATACGACCACAACGGCCGGGCGTAAGCCTGGCGGAAAGGCCGGAGTATAACAGAGCAATCACCGCGCGCCGCTTTCCTGCTGCTCAACGGTTTGCTCCAGCGGCGGCGAGGGGGCAGTTTTGGCACTGTTGCCGGCATATTTTGCACTCAGGGCGGCATAGGCGGGCTCTTGCTTGAAGCGCTTGAGCTCGGCACCAAAGCGCTGCACCAGCAAGTCCATGCCCGCGCCACGGCGTACGGCGAGGAATTGTTTCTGGCTGCTGATCACCGGCGACGCCTGGGTAACGTGGTGTTCCAGGCCTAACTCCTTGAGCACATGCTGGCCAACCCGGCGGTCGGTGATCACCAGATCAATCCGGCCACGGGCCAGTTTACCGAAGTTGGCCTCATGGCTGGGGGCCGGCTCGCGGGTAAACAGGGTGGATTCGCTGAACCCGGCGCTATACAGGTAGCCGGGGGAGGTGCCGATGGTCAGCCCTTTGAGGTCATCCAGGGTCTGGAACGGATGTGGGCGCTCGTTGGCGTAGAACATCACAAACTCAACCTGGGACAGCGGTTCGCTGGGATAAAGCAGCGCCGCGTCGCGTTCGTGGCTGTGGAAAATATCCAGCGCGCCATCGGCCAGGCCCTGGTCGAGCATGGCCAGGCAACGTTTCCAGGGCAGGAACTGCCATTGCACCTCGATCCCCAGGCGCTCGAACACGATGACGGTGGCCTCGTAGTCGAGCCCGCGCATCTGGCCGTTTTCTTCGTAGACGTAAGGGGCCCAGGGTTCGGTGACAATGCGCAATTTCTCGCCGTGGGCGGTCAGGCTCAGGCAAGTGAAAAGGACAGCGGTCAACAGCTGGAAAATGACGGGCATACCCTGAGGTTACGACTGTCGCAGGTTAAAGAGAAGCTCTGGATCGGGGATCTTCAGGCCGCAAACCTGAACTTTTATTGTGCCGCCGGGCCGGGAAGGAATCCCGGCTGGCGGTACAAAGGGGCAGCCTCAGCGTGGCAGCTTGAGGTTGTTCCAGATTGCCAGGCTCGGGTCAGCCTGGTTCAGGGTGTAGAAGTGCAGGCCCGGCGCGCCACCTTGCAGCAAGGTTTCGCACATTTCACTGATGACTTGCTCGCCAAAGGCCTGGATGCTTTTGACGTCATCGCCATAGGCTTCCAGCTGCTTGCGTACCCAGCGTGGGATTTCTGCACCGCAGGCGTCAGAGAAGCGCGCCAGCTTGCTGTAGTTGGTGATCGGCATGATGCCCGGCACGATTGGGATATTCACACCCAGGGCCTGCACGCGCTCGACGAAGTAGAAGTAGCTGTCGGCGTTGAAGAAGTACTGGGTGATCGCACTGTTGGCGCCGGCTTCGGCCTTGCGCACGAAGTTGCGCAGATCGTCTTCGAAATTGCGCGCCTGAGGGTGCATTTCCGGGTAGGCGGCTACTTCGATATGGAAGTGGTCGCCAGTCTCTTCACGAATGAAGCTCACCAGGTCATTGGCATAGCGCAACTCGCCGCTGGCCATGCCCATGCCGGATGGCAGGTCACCGCGCAGGGCGACGATACGCTTGATGCCGGCGGCCTTGTATTGGGTCAGCAGGCTGCGCAGGTCGGCCTTGCTGTCGCCTACGCAGGACAGGTGCGGCGCGGCGGGCACTTTGGCTTCGCTTTCCAGTTGCAGTACGGTGTTGATCGTGCGATCACGGGTCGAGCCGCCTGCGCCGTAGGTGCAGGAGAAGAAGTCGGGGTTGTAGCTGGCCAACTGCTTGGCAGTCGCCATCAATTTTTCATGCCCAGCATCGGTCTTGGTCGGGAAGAACTCGAAGCTGTAGCGACGGTCTTGGGACATGGTCATACCCTTGGAAACTCAAAAAACCGGAAGACATACACCGTCAATGTGGGAGCGGGCTTGCTCGCGAAAGCGGAGTTTCAGTCAACATACCTGATACTGAAACATCGCTTTCGCGAGCAAGCCCGCTCCCACAGAAGCCTGCCCTCCACATGGAGAGCAGGCAACAGGCCGATCAGTAGCGGTAGGCGTGCGGCTTGAACGGACCTTCAACCGTCACGCCGATGTAGTCGGCCTGGGTCTTGGTCAGTTGCGTCACGACGCCGCCGAAGCCGCGGACCATTTCCAGGGCCACTTCTTCGTCGAGTTTCTTCGGCAGTACTTCCACGGTCAGGCGCTCGGCTTTCTGGGCGGGCGACAGGTCGGCGTATTTCTGGCCGAACAGGAAGATCTGCGCCAGTACCTGGTTGGCGAACGAGCCATCCATGATGCGGCTTGGGTGGCCAGTGGCGTTACCCAGGTTTACCAGGCGGCCTTCGGCCAGCAGGATCAGGTAGTCATCGTTCTGTGGGTCGAAATCGCCAGCGCCGGTACGGTGAACCTTGTGCACCTGAGGTTTGACTTCTTCCCATGCCCAGTTCTTGCGCATGAAAGCGGTGTCGATCTCGTTGTCGAAGTGCCCGATGTTGCACACCACGGCGCGCTTTTTCAGGGCCTTGAGCATGTTGGCATCGCACACATTGACGTTACCGGTGGTGGTCACGATCAGGTCGATTTTGCCCAGCAGGGCTTTGTCGATGCTCGCTTCGGTGCCGTCGTTCTGGCCGTCGATGAACGGCGAGACCACTTCGAAACCGTCCATGCAGGCTTGCATGGCGCAGATCGGGTCAACTTCGGAGACCTTGACGATCATGCCTTCCTGACGCAGGGACTGGGACGAACCCTTGCCCACGTCGCCGTAGCCGATCACCAGGGCTTGCTTGCCCGACAGCAGGTGGTCGGTGCCGCGCTTGATCGCATCGTTGAGGCTGTGACGGCAGCCGTACTTGTTGTCATTCTTGCTCTTGGTCACCGAGTCGTTGACGTTGATGGCCGGGATTTTCAGCTCGCCCTTGGCCAGCATGTCCAGCAGGCGGTGTACGCCGGTGGTGGTTTCTTCGGTCACGCCATGGACGCGGTCCAGGATGGCCGGGTACTTCTTGTGCAGCAGCTCGGTCAGGTCGCCGCCGTCGTCGAGGATCATGTTGGCATCCCAAGGCGCGCCATCTTTCAGGATGGTTTGCTCCAGGCACCACTCGTACTCTTCTTCGGTCTCGCCTTTCCAGGCGAAGACAGGGATGCCAGCGGCTGCGATGGCGGCAGCGGCCTGGTCCTGAGTCGAGAAGATGTTGCAGGACGACCAGCGCACTTCGGCACCCAGGGCAACCAGGGTTTCGATCAGCACGGCAGTCTGGATGGTCATGTGGATGCAGCCGAGAATCTTCGCGCCCTTGAGCGGCTGTTCAGCGGCGTACTTGCGGCGCAGACCCATCAGGGCTGGCATTTCGGATTCGGCGATAAAGGTTTCGCGACGGCCCCAGGCAGCGAGGGACATGTCGGCGACTTTGTAGTCGGTAAAACCTGCAGGCGTGATTACAGCGCTCATGAAGAGCCTCCATTCGTAGTGTGCGAATGGGCGCCGTTGTGCGTTTAGTATCCAGCCAGGACAACCCGGCCGGGCAACGCCCCATCCGAGCCTGACAGGCCAGGGCCTGCTGCAGCGCCCCTCGGACAGGTGGCGGGAGAACGGTATCAGTCACAGATGACCGTTTTGAAGCGGTGGCGATTATAGCTGCCTGCGCCTGACTTCCCAAGCCTTTCTGTCGGGGGCATGAAGATCGTTCATGGTGCTGATAGGCAATGGCTCATAGAGCTTGGGCCGGCGCTCTGCCATGATGTTGCCCATCATTCGGCAAGACGCTTTGGAGTGAACATGAACTTCCACACCCGCAAATGGGTAAAACCCGAAGACCTCAACCCCAACGGCACCCTGTTCGGTGGCAGCCTGTTGCGCTGGATCGACGAAGAAGCGGCGATCTACGCCATCGTTCAACTGGGCAACCAGCGTGTGGTGACCAAGTACATCTCCGAGATCAATTTTGTCAGCGCCTCGCGCCAGGGCGACATCATCGAGCTGGGCATCACCGCCACCGAGTTTGGCCGCACCTCCATCACCCTGACCTGTGAAGTGCGCAACAAGATCACGCGCAAAAGCATCCTCACCGTGGAAAAAATGGTCTTCGTCAACCTCGGCGAAGACGGTCTGCCGGCACCCCACGGGCGTACCGAGATCAAGTACGTGAAAGACCAGTTCCAGGATGACAACCTCACTGAGTAACCCCGGCCCGGCCTGATTTGATTTACCAAATCTGTCCGGGTGGATCGCTTCCAGGCTTTCTCTGCACTCAGGACCACATCCTGTAGAGAGAGCCCGCAATGAAAGTGACCGCCAACCCGGCTGCCAAGACTCAGCCGTCATCGCGGCAACCCCCGCCACCCCCCGCCCAAGGCACCAAGACACCCTTGGTCGAGGGCGTCGGCCCGCGAAAGCTGAGCCTGTTTCGAGACAGTAAGGGGCAGGTGGAGGTGGTGCTGTCACCCCCTGCGGTCAGCCATCTGGTACTCAGCGGCGGTGGCGCCAAGGGCATCGCCTTCCCCGGGATGGTCCAGGCCCTTGAAGAAACCGGAACACTGCCAGGCATCTCCGCCATTTCTGGTTCATCTGCCGGTGCGATTTCTGCAGCGCTGCTGGCCAGTGGTATGGGAGCCAAGGCCTTCGGCACGCTCTCAAACAGCATTGATCTGCCCAGCCTGCTCAACAGCCCCAACCCTTTGACGGCCTGGCTGCAAAATGCCGGGGCGAGCCTCGGCAAACTTGCCGGGCGCCTGCCAGGCCCGGCGGGCAACATTTCCCAATTGCTGCTGACCATGATGCCGCGCCTGCAAACCCAGGCGCACTCGCTCGAAGACCTGATCCGTAACGAGTCACGCAAGTCGATCCTGGCCCATATTGCCGCCATGCCCAGGGCAGCCCGCCCCGACGAAGTGATGAAAATCGCCGACAGGCTGAGCGCCGGAGGGGCACCAACCTTTGCTGATCTTGACGTGCTGAGCAGGCATATCCCGGCGATCAAGCAACTGAACATCACGGGGACCGGCATGTTCGATGGTCGCCCGCAGTTGGTGGTGTTCAACGCCAGCCTGACCCCGGATATGGACATTGCCCGCGCCGCGCATATCTCGGGCTCCCTACCGGGACTGTTCAAAAGCCCTGCCGAGCAAGGCCATGGGTTTCAGGCAGGGGGGGAAACCACTTTTTTCCAGGACGGTGGCTTGGTGCTCAACACCCCGGCACCCGGGGTGATCGATCGCTCGTTTCTCGAGAGCCCGCTGAGCCAGCCGGAGTCGTTGATCGTCAAATTCGAGTCCCAGGCTCCTGCATCGCAGAAAAAGAGCGGCAGCGTCATAAGCGCTGTTGCGGACAAACTGACAGGCACTGCCCATACGGCTGCAGGTGCCTATCAACAGCAACGCCTCAAGGAATTTAACGAGCAAACCGTGGTGCTGCCGCTCAAATCCGCCAAAGGTGACTTTAGTGGCCTGCTCAGTGGCACGGTCAATTTCACCATGACCGCCGAGCAGAAAAAGCATTTGCAGGCCCAGGCCCGGCAAGCGGTGACGCAGCACCAGGAGCAGCGCAGCAAGGTGCGTGAGCGGCACTTGTTCGAGTCATTGGACGACGCGGTGCTGGCGATGGACGATGCAATGCTTGCCAGCGTGCAAGTGGCACTCCAGAAGGATCCCGCCGCGGCGAATGTGCTGCGTTTTCGCAAGCAGGCACAGCAGGCATTGCAAGCCCTGGACGCAGCGATTACCGAGGCCAACAAGGCAGGCAATACTTTGGTCTTCACGCCTGGGTTGCTCTCTGCGCTGCGTAACCTGGATGCACTGGTTACCCGGCCCCAGCATATCGAGTGGTTGGGGCGGCGGCTTAACGCCCCTGGGCAGCATAACTTCCAGCAACTGTTGCAGGTGGTTGCCAAGCACAATCAGGGGGCTTCCACGCCAACCTCCAAGGTCATGACCAGTGCCGTGGCTCAAATGCAGCGACGGGATATTGCCGTAAAAGCCGACAACTTCACCCGCGAAGTCATCTACCCCTCCCTCTACCGTGCAGGCCAGACGGCCGCCAACGTCGAGCTTCTGCAGCGGGCCGCGCGCGACCTGGCCACGGCAACGACGCCGGCCGAGTTCAATCGGGTGCTCGACGACATCATTGAACACTATGGTGCGCGTAATAAACCCTGGTCCAAGCCACTGAGCTCGACCACCGTGGAAATGGCCAAGGCCTGGCGCATCCCGCTTTAGTTCTCCGGCCACTGAACAGCCACTGCGCCAGCGTGTCGTAGCTACAGGCACCCCTTGGACACTGGAACATCATGGCCACCCAAAAAGACGGCAAAACTCCCAACCTGTCGCAGGAAGAGCAGCAGGATGTGGACAAGAACCAACCGCCCAGGGCAGCGGTGCTGCATGAAATCATTCGCACCCAGGGCGACCAGGAACTGGAGCGCAGCGTCGCGGCGCTGTGGTGGTCGGCGCTGGCCGCCGGCCTGACCATGGGCCTGTCATTAATGGCCATGGGGCTGCTCAACTCACGCCTGCCGGGCGGTGAAGGCTTCAAGGTGATTGCCAGCTTTGGCTACTGCGCAGGTTTTCTCGCGGTGATCCTTGCGCGCCAGCAACTGTTCACCGAAAACACCCTGACCGCCGTGCTCCCGGTGATGAGCAAGCCGACCCTGGGCAATGCCGGGCGCCTGCTGCGGTTGTGGACGGTGGTACTGGTGGGCAATCTTTGCGGCACCTTGCTGGTGGCCTACGTGATGCTGCACCTGCCTATTTTCGACACCAAGACCGACCTGGCCTTCCTCGACATCGGGCGCAAGGTCATGGAGAACGACACGGGCCAGATGTTTGCCAAAGGCATCGTCTCCGGCTGGATGATCGCCACCATGGTGTGGATGATCCCGTCCATGGAAAGCGCCAAGATGTGGATCATTATCCTGATCACCTACCTGATGGCCCTGGGTGATTTCACCCACATTGTCGTCGGTTCGGCGGAGGTGTCCTATCTGGTATTTGCCGGCGAGCTACCGTGGAAGGACTTCTGGCTGGTATTTGCCGGGCCGACCCTGGCGGGCAATATCATCGGCGGCAGTTTTATCTTCGCGCTGATCAGCCATGCGCAGATTCGCAGCGAAGGCAGCCTGCCGGGCAAGCAGGCTGCGGACCCGAGGCATCCGCAGTCGATCGACAAGGATCAGTGATGTTCAGACGTGGCCTGGGGTTCAGCCTGGGTCATTCGCTTTCACGTCTATCGCCTAATCAGGTCGTGCGTCGACGATCCAATAGAGAGAACACGTACATACCGGCCAACATGGCCAATACGAATATGATGATTTGCCCATGCCCCGTAAGCAGAATAGCGACGGCTGGCCCAGGGCAGATCCCCGCAACTCCCCAACCTATACCGAACACCAGGCTGCCGCCAATCAAGCGGGTATCCAACTCTCGGCTAATCGGTAACTGCATGGGGGCACCTAGCAACGATCGCTTGTTCTTGCGCGCCCAACTCAGGGGAATAACCGCCACTGCGATAGCTCCTCCCATCACCAGTGCGAGTGACGGATCCCAGGCCCCGGCCACATCAAGAAAAGCCAATACCTTGGCGGGGTTCGCCATGCCTGCCAGGAGTAGACCCAGGCCGAAGATCAGCCCTGCAAAAAATGCGCTCGACTTGATCATCTTCATGCTCCCACCACATGACGAATGATGTACACCGTTGCAATGCCTGCGAACATAAAGCAGATCGTTGCTGCAATGGAGCGGGGAGACAATCGAGAGATCCCACAAACACCATGACCGCTTGTACAACCGGAGCCGTAGCGAGTTCCCAAACCGACGAGCAGGCCTGCGATAATCAGGGCCGGCCACTCTGCCTTGATCTCGATTTCCGGCAATACGGTAAACGCCCCCCACAACAATGGCGCCATCACCAGGCCAAGAAGAAATAGCGCCTTTTCGCTCCAGCCTTCACTGCCAAAATGCATCACGCTTCCAATCAAGCCACTGATTCCTGCGATACGGCCATTTGCGAGAACAAACAAGCTAACCGCCAGCCCTATCAAGGCCCCTCCGCCTACGGAAGTCCAAGGCGTAAAGTTGATCCAATCAATGCTCATTTTGCATCTCCTGCACAGAAGTGCTGATAAAGGACATGGATCACCGCGAGCGCTACAGAGCTGCTGATTCGGTAATAGACTTGCTTTCCTGCCCGTCGCGTTTCCACCATCTCCTTGCGACGTAGCACCGCGAGTTGCTGAGACAACGTAGGTTGCTGAATGCCTGACAAGGCCTCTAAATCGGTAACATTTAGCTCGCCCTGCGACAACTGGCAGAGGAGGAGCAATCGTTCAGGGTTTGCCAGCGCTTTCAGTAGCTGGCCAGCGGCTTCAGCACTAGCTCGCAGTTGCTGGATATCAAGTTCATGTTCAAGAGGTGGCATGACTGCTGACTCATTTAGTGTTTATATAATATATATATTTACATAGTGAGCAGCTAAGGCTGTGGTGTCTAGACGGGTGTAGCCTGTATCCAGACCTGAAAAAGTCGACGCCAGTGAGACTAAACCTTATCCACCGATGGTGGGTGGCAGGCCGATAAAGCGGAAACCCACATAAGCGTGCAGGGTGCTGACACATGACGAATCAAATCTGGCCATTCTGACAAGGGGCTCCCTGTGGTTGCGACAGCCTTGGTGCTGGTAGCGGCGCTGTTGCATGCGACGTGGAACACCTTGATCAAGTTCAGCGGCGAGCGCCTGTTGGTGATCGCCTGCATGGACAGCGTGGCCCTGTTGTTTGTTCTGCTGGCAGTGGGATTTGTGTCGTTGCCGCCCCTGGAAATCTGGCCGTGGATCATCGCATCGGCCTTGTTCGAGTTGCTCTATCGCTACCTGCTGATCCAGGCCTACCGCGTTGGCGACCTGGGGCTGGTGTATCCGCTGATGCGCGGCTTATCACCGCTGGTGGTGCTGGCGTTGACCCTGGTGTTTGCCGGGGAAGTGCTCAGTACCCAGCAGATTGTCGGCATCCTGCTGATCCCGTTCGGCATGCTGTGCCTGCTTTGGCAGGGCGGTGGCGGGGAGCGGCTGCCCTGGTCGATGTTGCCGGTGGTGGCGCTGATCGGCCTGTGCATCGGCTGCTACACCTTCCTTGATGGCCAGGCGCTGCGGCGCTGGTCGCACCCGTTGGACTATCTGGTATGGCTGACCCTGCTCAGTGCCTGGCCCTTTCCCCTGCTGGCCATGGTGCGCAAGCGCGCGGCGTTCAGCCTGTTTTGGCGCACGCAATGGCGGTTGGGGCTGAGCGTGGGGTTGTGCGTGTTGTTGAGCTACGCTCTGGTGCTTTGGGCCATGCAGTTGGGCTCAATTGCCGAGGCCGCCGCGCTGCGAGAAGTCAGCGTGATCCTGGTGGTGTTGTTCGGTATGCGTTACCTGAAAGAACCTTTCGGCCGCTCCCGGCTCTTAGCCTGTGGGTTGGTACTGATCGGCATGCTCGTGATGAAACTCTAACCAGCGGATAAAACTAAAAAAGGAATGAGTGATGACTGTTGCTTTCTGGTGTGTGTTGATCGCAATTTTTCTGCCTTACCTGTGTACTGGCGTGGCCAAGTTCAGTGGTGGCAAATTCGGGCCCCGGCAGAACCACGACCCCCGGGCCTTCCTGGAAACCCTCGAAGGCTTTGCCAAACGCGCCCATAGCGCACAGCTCAACAGCTTTGAAGTGACCCCGGCGTTTGCCGCAGCGGTGATCATTGCCCACCTTGCGGGCAACGCGGAACTGGTGACCATCAACGTACTGGCGGTGCTGTTTATCACCAGCCGCCTGCTGTACATCATCTGCTACCTGGCGGACTGGGCGATCTTGCGTTCGCTGGTGTGGTTTGTGGGCATGGCGTTGATTGCGAGCTTCTTCTTCGCTTCGATCTAAGGCACGCAGCCAACCCTTGTGGGAGCTGGCATGCCAGCGATGGCGGATTTGAAACCGCCATCGCCGGTAAACCGGCTCCTACAAAGGCGCGTCCGGCACTTGAGGCAGCGCCGCACCCTTGGGCCACAGCATCCAGATCTGGCCTTGCTGCTTCATGTTCCCGGCCAGCTCGCCCGCTGCATCACCCGTGCCCCAGAACAGGTCTGCACGCACCTCACCGACAATCGCGCCCCCCGTATCCTGGGCCGCTACCGGCCGTACGATCGGTGCGCCATCGGGGCGGGTGGTGGACAACCACAGCAGGCTGCCCAGTGGGATCACCTTGCGGTCCACGGCCACGCTGTAGCCTGCGGTCAGTGGTACGTTCAGCGAGCCGCGCGGGCCTTCATTGCTGTCGGGCCGGGTGCTGAAGAACACGTAGCTGGGGTTGCTCGCCAGTAACTCCGGGATCCGCTCGGGATGGGCCTTGGCCCAGGCACTGATGGCGCCCATGCTCACTTCTTCTTTCTTCAACTCGCCTTGCTCCACCAGCCAGCGGCCGATAGGGCGGTAGGGGAAACCGTTCTGGTCGGCATAGCCCACGCGCAGTTGACGACCGTTCGCCAACTGGATGCGGCCCGAACCCTGGATTTGCAGGAATTGCAGGTCCATCGGGTGGGTCAGCCAGGCGATGGGCTTGGCGCTGGAGCCTTGCTGGTTGAGGGTGCCGGCATCGTCATAGGGCTTGAGTACCCGCCCTTCCAGGCGCCCACGCAGGCGTTTGCCCTTGAGCTCCGGGTAGATGCTTTCCAGGTTGACGATGATCAGGTCGTCTGGCACCCCGTACACAGGAACATGGGCGGTCTTGGTTTCGGTAAGGCTGCCGGGGTAGACCGGTTCGTAGTAGCCGGTGATCAGGCCATTGGGCGTGTTGTCTGCCGAGCGCAAGCCATACACCTCCAGCTGTTGCTTGAGGAAACCCCGGATATCACCGGCATTGCCCGGCACATTGGCCGCGGCAGCGCAGGTGGTGCCCCACACCGGATCGTTCTTCAGGCGTTGGCAGGCACTGCGCCAGGATTCGAAGCCGGCTTGCAGGTCAGTGTCCGAAACTTCCGGCAGGGCTTCCCAGGTGGCGCTGACATAGGTCGCCACGGCGTGGGGTTTTTCCGGCTCGGGCTTGGGGGTCGGGGCGTTGCCGCCGTCGCATCCGGCGAGCAGCGCGATCATCGGCAGAGCCCATGCCAGTCGGCGGCTCCAGGGGTTCAACAGGTTATTCATGCAAGTAATTCCCAAGGCGGTAGCCGGTACCGATTACGGCACAAGCGTCCATATTATTAATAGGGCTATTGGTCTTTCCGGGCGGGGCGGGGATACTGGCCGCCGTTTCCCGTGACCCTGAGCCACCATGACTTTTAAAAAACTGACTGTTGTATTGCTGGCCGCTTTGACGCTGACCGCCTGCGGCGGCGTGGATCCGAACTCGCCATTGGGCCAGCGCAAGGCCATCTTCAAGCAGATGCTCAAGACCGGCGAAGACCTGGGCGGGATGCTGCGCGGCCGTATTCCGTTCGACGGGGCGAAATTTGCCGAGGGTGCGGTCAAGCTCGACACCCTGTCCCATGAGCCGTGGAAGCACTTTCCAACGGTGCGCGAAGAAGATCACACCAGTGCCAAGGACGATGTATGGCAGAAACAGGCCCAGTTCCAGGAACTGGCGCGCAACCTTGAGGCGGCCACCGGTGAGTTGGTGATCGCCAGCCAGGTGCAGCCGTACAAAGCCAGTGACCTGAAGCCGGCCGTGCAGAAAGTCGAAGATGCGTGCAGCGCCTGTCATAAGCAGTTTCGCGACCATTGAGGCATCGGTCGGATGCGTCTTACTTGTCCAGGTCGTCGAGGGCTTGCTGTAGCTCTTTGCGCGACTCGGCGAGCTTGTCCTTACGCTTGTTGATCTTCTCGGAGTCGCCTTTTTTCATGGCCTTGTCGAGGTCAGCCTGACGACGGCTGACTTCGTGCTTGGCATCCAGCACCTTGTTCTCGCGTTCCTTTTTCAGGGAGGCGTCGGTGCAGTGGGCGGTGACTTCGCTCAAGGCTTTTTCCAGACCGGCTTGTTGCTCACTGTTGCCATGGGCCTTGGCTTGTTCGATCTGCAGGCTGATGGCCTGGCGCTTGGCAGCGCAACCGGTCAGTTGCGGGGCTGTCTCGGCAGCCAGCAAGGGAGTGGTCAGAAAACTGGTGACGGTCAACAGGGCAAGCGGTGCAAGAAACTTCATAAGAACTCCAAAATAAACAAGATCGTTGTCAGGTGGGCAGGATGATTTCTGCCGGTACCGATGAATGTAGCGGGCCGGGCCTAAAAGCCGTCGATCCCGGCAGCCCGTAGTGTTTCGCTCATGGCCACCACCTGAGGGTCGCGAAAAAAGGCGCTCAACTGCGCCGCGCGTCCCGGGCCGATTCCTGCCTCGGCCTGCCAGGCTTGCGTGTCGCGGGCGGCCAGGGCATGCCAGCCACCCACCAGGTTATTGCGGGCGGTCGGTGGAACCCCCAGCGCCATCAGCCATTGAGCGAACGGTCGCTGACGTGCGGTCTGCAGGCTCGCAAGCAGGCGCGTCGTGCTGCGGTCGCCGAATCCGTCAATGGTAGCAAGCTCTGTCTCATCAAGGTTCAACCAATCCACCAAACCGCTGATTTGACCGGCCTGGATCAAGGAGTTCCAGGTCTCGCGGCCAATGTGTGGCAGATCCAGCCCCTGCTTGCCACTGAGCCAGGTCAGTCGGGCCAGCAGTTGCTCCTCGCAGGCCGGGGCCAGACGCAAGCAGCTCAGGTGATGGAAGTCGCCCGCCACCGGGGCCGCGACATCGACCCGTGGATAGCTGCGCAGGATGACCTGGTCGAGCCTGGGAATCACTTGGCCGGCAAGGCTGATGGACACTTGGTCGCCGGGCCGGATATCGAGCTGTTGCCAGCGTTTCAACGAGCCGATGCTGACGCGCTTGATCTGGCGATCGTCGAGCATTACCGGGTGCAGTTCCAGGACCGGGGTGATACGGCCGGTGCGGCCGATCTTGAACTGCACCTGGCGCACATGGGCCAGGGCTGTGATGACCGGGTATTTCCAGGCAACAGCCCAGTAAGGCGTACTGGCCTGCCAGCGTTCGGCCGGGGCGCGCTGGCTTTGATGCAGCACCACGCCATCAGTGGCGAAGGGCAAAGGGTGCCCATGCCAGAACGCTCGCCAGTGACGGGCCTGCTCGAAGGTGTCGATGGGCTGGCTGTAGCGACGGCTGTCGGTAAAACCCCAGTGTGCAAGGGTGTCCAACTGCTGCTTGAGGTCCGCCGGCCCTTGCGGCCAGGCCCAGACAAACAGGCCGATGCCGGCGGCGTCGGCGTCATTGAGGTGTTGGCGGTTCATCAGCCCGGAGATTTTGCTGCGGGCATTCATGCCGCCCGTCTCCCCTTGTATATGGGCGTCCAGGCGCCAGTACAGCTCACCCTGCAAGAGCAGGTCGATGGCCTCGGGCAGTTGTTGCACAAGGCCGGGGATCTTGCGGGCCGAGTCCGTCCAGTCATGGCCGGACAGGCCGTCGCCGCGGCTGATCACCTGGGCCAGGCGACCCCCACGATAGACCAGGCTCACGGCCACCCCATCGACCTTGGGTTGTATCCACAGGTCGCTGCGTGTGCCGATCCAGTCTGCCACGGCGCGGTCGTTGACCAACTTTTCAAGGCCCGTGTGCGGGACGGGATGGGCGACAGTGCCCCGCGAGCTGGCCAGGGGATTTTGCGCAGGTGACGGCGCCTGTGCAAAGCAAGTCCGCCATTGCTCCAGGCGCATGCGGGCCTGGTCATAGAGCTCGTCGCTGACCAGGGATTGGCCGAGTCGGTGGTAGCTGTCGTCCCAGAGGTCGATTTGTCGTTGCAGGGCGGTGATTTCGTCCCGGGCCTTGTCGGCTTGCCAGTCCGGGCAGCCCTGCGCCCAAGCGACGATAGGGAAGAGCATCAACAGCAGGTAGGTCAGCAGGCGTGGTGTCATCATGAGCATCCTTGCTCTGAAGGGGCGCCCAGCCTAAAGCAAGCAAACGCCCATAAAAAAGCCCCGCAGGCGCGAGGCTTTTTACCGGGTGTTTCTGCTTACTTGAACAGACCGCCCAGGGCTTTCACGGTGTCGTTGCTGTCAGCCTTGGCCTGCTGCTTTTGCGCGGTTTCGTCGAGCTTGCCTTGGGACTCGCCGACTTTTTTGCAACCTTTGTTTACCTGGTCCAGTGCTGCCTGCATGGCCTTCACTTTCAGGTCCTCGCCATTGGCTTTGGCGGCGTCGACTTTGGCTTGCAGCTCCTGGCTCTGTTTTTCGCAGTTGCCGGTAGCGCCGCCCAGTTGGGAAGTCAGGGCGCCAGTCAGGCCGCTCAGGTCAGCGGCTTGCACTGGCAGGGCGAACAGGCTGAGCAGTACGGCGGCAGGAGCGAAGGTGGAAATACGCATGAAAAACCTCAATGTTCGATTGCCTGCGCACTTGGCTGTCCCGAGCAGGCGCAGTGCAGTATCCAATGTGGTTAAGGGCTCGGGAGGGCGCGAATTCTAGTGGGCCATCATTTAGCCTGCAAGGTTTGGATCCAATAAATGTGAACTATTTGCCAGGTTCGCCGTCGCGCTAACCCCCGCCCGCAAAAAAGCGCAACAAAAAGCCCCACCGGGAAAACCCGGTGGGGCTTTGGGTGCTACGTGCTGCGATTACAGACCGGCAGCGGTGCGCAGGTCGTCGGCGCGGTCGGTTTTTTCCCAGGTGAACGTGGTGAAGGTGTCGTCGCCGACGGTCTTCTGTTCAGGGGTACGACCGAAGTGGCCGTAGGCCGCGGTTTCCTGATACATCGGGTGCAGCAGGTCGAGCATGGTGGTGATTGCGTACGGACGCAGGTCGAAGATCTCACGCACCAGCTTGACGATCTTGTCATCGCTGATCTTGCCGGTGCCGAAGGTGTTCAGCGAGATCGACGTAGGCTGGGCCACACCAATGGCGTAGGACACCTGAATCTCGCAACGCTCGGCCAGGCCAGCGGCGACGATGTTCTTGGCCACGTAACGACCGGCATAGGCTGCCGAGCGGTCAACCTTGGAGGGATCCTTGCCGGAGAACGCGCCACCGCCGTGACGGGCCATGCCGCCGTAGCTGTCGACGATGATCTTGCGCCCGGTCAGGCCGCAGTCGCCCACCGGGCCGCCGATGATGAACTGGCCGGTCGGGTTGATGTGGAACTGGGTGTCCTTGCTCAGCAGTTCGGCAGGCAGCACGTGCTTGACGATCAGCTCCATCACACCTTCGCGCAGGTCTTTGTAGGAGACTTCCGGATTGTGCTGGGTCGACAACACCACCGCGTCGATGCCCACCACTTTGCCGCCTTCGTAACGGCAGGTCACCTGGGACTTGGCGTCCGGGCGCAACCAAGGCAGCAGCCCGGATTTACGGGCCTCGGCCTGGCGCTTGACCAACTGGTGCGAGAAGGTGATCGGTGCAGGCATCAGCACGTCGGTTTCGTTGCTGGCGTAGCCGAACATCAGGCCCTGGTCGCCGGCGCCCTGGTCTTCTGGCTTGGCGCGGTCGACACCCTGGTTGATGTCGGGCGACTGCTTGCCGATGATGTTCATCACGCCGCAGGTCGCGCCGTCGAAGCCGACGTCAGAGCTGGTGTAGCCGATGTCGGTGATCACGTCACGGACGATCTGCTCCAGGTCGACCCAGGCCGACGTGGTGACTTCACCGGCGATGATCGCCACGCCCGTTTTCACCAGCGTCTCGCACGCCACGCGGGCGAACTTGTCTTCAGCAATGATGGCGTCCAGCACCGCATCAGAAATCTGGTCGGCGATTTTGTCCGGATGCCCTTCAGACACGGACTCGGAGGTGAAAAGGGAATATTCGCTCATCTCGATGTTTTCCTGATATTTACCGATGGTGAGTGTCGCCAGTTGGCCGCTGAAAGTGGCGGACCTGAATCTGGAAACCATTACGTAAGCCTACATACAGGCTTTCCCCGGGAACGAGTCCCGCAGCGGTGGCCCAACGGGCCAGATCGTCCTGTTCAAACCCCAACCATAGATCACCGCAGGCCTCCCTGGCCCAACTCTGGTTGTGGCTGCATAAATCAGTTACTAGCAGGCTGCCACCCGGTTGCAGCAAACCGGCCATCTGCCTGAGAGCATCGGCCGGCGCGGCAAAATGGTGAAGAACCATGTTCAACACCACGCAATCGGCTTGCAGCCCGACCTCATTCAAGGCATCGGCCAGTTGCAGGCGGACGTTGCCCAATTGCTCGCGCTCGCACAGCTGGCGCGCCAGTTCCAGCATGGCCGGGCTGTTGTCCAGCGCCGTCACCTGGTGGAAGCGTCGTGCCAGGTCCGGCAGGAACCCGCCGTCGCCCGGGCCGACTTCCAGCGCCGTGGCACCTGGGTTGAAGCCCAGCTTGTCGAGCAGCGCCAATACGCTTTCGCGGTATTGAGGCAGCCCGGCAATCAGGTCCTGCTGGGCGCGGAACTTGTCTGCCACCCGGGAGAAAAAGTCCTGGCTGGCCGCAGCGCGTTGCCCGTGGACCTGGGCGATCCGCGACTGCACGTCAGCCGGCAGGGCCAGGTTGTCCACTTCTTCGAGCAATGCAGCGTGCAGCTTGCCACCCAGCAAATCGGTGTGGGGCAGGGCGCGACGGTAAAAAATCGCATTGCCTTCACGGCGGGTGGCCACCAGGTCGGCCTGGGCCAGCACTTTCAAGTGGTGGCTCATGCCGGACTGGCCAATGGCAAAGATCCGCGCCAGTTCCAGCACACCAAACGAGTCGTTGGCCAGGGCGCGCAGTACATTCAAGCGCAGCGGATCACCGCCGGCCTTGCACAGGGCCGCCAGCTCATCGCAATCGTCGGGGCGAATGGAAGGCGCAGGTAAGTTCATAAGGCCAGCAGTCTAGTGATGAGGTCAAATCCCCGCAAGGCCAATATCAAAAAGTTTTGATATTGGTCGATAATCGGTGGTTATAAGCAGGCGCTATAACCTTTAGACGAACGGCGGGAAGTGTTCTTGCCGCCAATGCAGTCCAAACCACAGGAAAAACCTACATAAGTCGGTATCTGTCATTGCCCCTGAGGCCTTGGCTGAGGGAAAATGCCGGTCCTTTTTTCCGTTTCTTTTATTCAACCTCCAGGAGATCAGCGATGCCCAGCCGTCGTGAGCGTGCCAACGCCATTCGTGCCCTCAGCATGGATGCCGTGCAAAAAGCCAACAGCGGCCATCCCGGTGCCCCAATGGGCATGGCGGATATCGCCGAGGTACTTTGGCGTGACTACCTGAAACACAACCCGAGCAACCCGTCGTTCGCCGATCGCGACCGCTTCGTGCTGTCCAACGGCCATGGCTCGATGTTGATCTATTCGTTGCTGCACCTGACCGGCTATGACCTGTCCATCGACGACCTCAAGCAGTTCCGCCAACTGCACAGCCGCACCCCGGGCCACCCGGAATTCGGCTACACCCCAGGCGTCGAGACCACCACCGGTCCCCTGGGCCAAGGCCTGGCCAACGCCGTGGGCTTCGCCCTGGCAGAAAAAGTCCTGGCGGCGCAGTTCAACCGTCCAGGCCACAATGTTGTCGACCACCACACCTATGTGTTCCTGGGTGATGGCTGCATGATGGAAGGCATTTCCCATGAAGTCAGCTCCCTGGCCGGCACCCTGGGCCTGGGCAAGCTGATTGCTTTCTACGATGACAACGGCATCTCCATCGACGGCGAAGTCGAAGGCTGGTTCACCGACGACACGCCAAAGCGTTTCGAAGCCTACAACTGGCAGGTGATCCGCAATGTTGACGGCCATGATCCGGAAGAGATCAAGACCGCCATCGAAACCGCGCGCAAAAGCGAACAGCCGACCCTGATCTGCTGCAAGACCACCATTGGCTTCGGTTCGCCGAACAAGCAAGGCAAGGAAGACTGCCACGGCGCCCCATTGGGTGACGCGGAAATCGCCCTGACCCGTGAAGCGCTGAAGTGGAACCATGGCCCGTTCGAAATCCCGGCTGATATCTACGCCGAGTGGGACGCCAAGGAAGCCGGTCGCGCCGCAGAAGCCGAGTGGGACCAGCGTTTTGCGGCCTACTCCGCAGAGTTCCCGGAGCTGGCCAACGAACTGGTACGCCGCCTGGCCGGTGACCTGCCTGCTGATTTCTCGGAAAAAGCCTCGGCCTACATCGCCGAAGTCGCGGCCAAGGGCGAGACTATCGCCAGCCGTAAAGCCAGCCAGAACACCCTGAACGCCTTTGGCCCGTTGCTGCCTGAGTTCCTCGGCGGTTCGGCTGACCTGGCCGGTTCCAACCTGACCCTGTGGAAAGGCTGCAAAGGTGTCTCGGCTGAAGACGCCAGCGGCAACTACATGTACTACGGCGTGCGCGAGTTCGGCATGAGCGCCATCATGAACGGCGTTGCCCTGCACGGCGGCCTGGTGCCTTACGGCGCGACCTTCCTGATGTTCATGGAATACGCGCGCAATGCCGTACGCATGGCCGCGCTGATGAAGAAGCGTGTGATCCATGTGTACACCCACGACTCCATCGGTCTCGGCGAAGACGGCCCGACGCACCAGCCGGTCGAGCAACTGACCAGCCTGCGCACCACGCCGAACCTGGATTGCTGGCGCCCAGCCGACGCGGTGGAATCCGCGGTGGCCTGGAAGCACGCGATCGAGCGCAAGGATGGCCCTTCGGCGCTGATCTTCTCCCGTCAGAACCTGCAACACCAGGTGCGTACTGACGCGCAGATCGCCGACATCAGCCGTGGTGGCTACGTGCTCAAGGACTGCATTGGCGAGCCGGAGCTGATCCTGATCTCCACCGGTTCCGAAGTGGGCCTGACCGTTCAGGCCTACGACAAGCTGACCGCCCAAGGCCGCAACGTGCGCGTTGTGTCCATGCCGTGCACCAGCGTGTTCGAAGCCCAGGACGCCGACTACAAGCAATCGGTCCTGCCGTTGCAGGTCAGCGCGCGTATTGCCATCGAAGCGGCGCACGCCGACTACTGGTACAAGTACGTGGGCCTGGAAGGCCGCGTGATCGGCATGACCACCTACGGTGAGTCGGCGCCGGCGCCAGCGTTGTTCGAAGAGTTCGGTTTCACCCTGGAAAACATCCTGGGTCAGGCTGAAGAGCTGCTGGAAGACTAAGTCAGTCTGCGTTGTCTGTACTGGCGCCATCGCGGGCAAGCCCGCTCCCACATTTGGATCTCGGTCTAATGTGGGAGCGGGCTTGCCCGCGATAGCGATGGAACATTCAACACTGAACGAACATTGATCGAGAACCCCATGCCTCAACCCCGTCCCTACAAAGTTGCACTCAACGGCTACGGCCGGATTGGTCGTTGCGTCTTGCGTGCGCTGTTCGAGCGAGGGGCGGCGGCCGGGTTTGAAATTGTCGCCATCAACGATCTGGCCGACATGGCCAGCATCGAATACCTGACGCGCTTCGACTCCACCCACGGCCGGTTCCCCGGCGAAGTGCGGATCGACGGCGATTGTCTGCATATCAATGGCAACTGCGTGAAGGTTTTGCGCAGTGCCACGCCCGAGGGCATCGACTGGGCGGCGCTGGGCGTCGACCTGGTGCTGGAATGCTCCGGGGCCTACCACACCCGGGCCGATGGCCAGCGGTTCCTCGACGCCGGCGCGCCGCGCGTGTTGTTTTCCCAGCCGATGGCCAGCGAGGCGGATGTCGACGCCACCATCGTCTATGGGGTCAACCAGGACTGCCTGACCGGTGACGAGTTGCTGGTGTCCAACGCCTCCTGCACCACCAACTGCGGTGTGCCGTTGTTGCGCCTGCTGGACCAGGCGATTGGCCTGGAGTATGTGTCGATTACCACTATTCACTCGGCGATGAACGACCAGCCGGTGATTGACGCCTATCACCATGAAGACCTGCGCCGTACCCGTTCGGCGTTCCAGTCGGTGATTCCGGTGTCCACCGGCCTGGCTCGTGGTATTGAACGCCTGCTGCCGGAACTTGCCGGGCGAATCCAGGCCAAAGCAGTGCGCGTGCCGACGGTGAACGTGTCGTGCCTGGATATCACCATGCAGACTGTCAGCGACACCGACGCCAGCGAGGTCAACCGGATCCTGCGCGAGGCTGCCACCAGCGGCCCGCTCAAAGGCCTGCTGGCGTACACCGAGTTGCCGCACGCCAGTTGTGATTTCAACCACGACCCGCATTCGGCCATCGTCGATGCCAGCCAGACCCGCGTTTCCGGCCCCAGGCTGGTGAATATCCTGGCCTGGTTCGATAACGAATGGGGCTTTGCCAACCGCATGCTGGATGTTGCGGAACATTATCTGCACATCGCTTCTTCAAAATTAGCCCTTCAAAATCAAGTAATTCAGGAACTGCGACCATGACCGTGTTGAAGATGACCGACCTCGATCTGCAAGGTAAGCGCGTACTGATTCGCGAAGACCTCAACGTCCCAGTCAAGGACGGTGTAGTCACCAGCGATGCGCGAATCCTGGCTTCGCTGCCGACCATCAAGCTGGCCCTGGAAAAAGGCGCGGCCGTGATGGTCTGCTCCCACCTGGGTCGTCCGACCGAAGGTGAGTTCTCCGCCGAAAACAGCCTCAAGCCTGTAGCCGATTACCTGAGCAAGGCCCTGGGCCGCGAAGTGCCGCTGGTGGCTGACTACCTGGGCGGTGTTGACGTCAAGGCCGGCGACATCGTGCTGTTCGAAAACGTGCGCTTCAACAAAGGCGAGAAGAAGAACAGCGACGAACTGGCCCAGCAATATGCTGCGCTGTGCGACGTGTTTGTGATGGACGCCTTCGGCACCGCGCACCGCGCCGAGGGTTCGACCCATGGCGTGGCCAAGTTCGCCAAGGTGGCCGCTGCTGGCCCGTTGCTGGCTGCCGAGCTGGATGCACTGGGCAAGGCCCTGGGCGCACCAGCCCAGCCAATGGCTGCCATCGTGGCCGGTTCCAAGGTGTCGACCAAGCTGGACGTGCTCAACAGCCTGAGCCAGATCTGCAACCAACTGATCGTGGGCGGCGGCATTGCCAATACCTTCCTGGCCGCTGCTGGCCATCCGGTAGGCAAGTCGCTGTACGAGCCGGACCTGTTGGACACCGCCCGTGCCATCGCGGCCAAGGTCAGCGTGCCGCTGCCGGTGGACGTGGTGGTTGCCAAGGAATTTGCCGAAAGCGCCGAAGCGACCGTCAAGCTGATCGCAGATGTGGCGGCTGACGACATGATCCTGGATATCGGCCCGCAAACGGCGGCCAACTTCGCCGAGCTGCTGAAAGCCTCCCGGACTATCCTGTGGAACGGCCCGGTCGGTGTGTTCGAGTTCGACCAGTTCGGCAACGGCACCAAAGTGCTGGCCAAGGCGATTGCTGAAAGCTCGGCATTCTCCATTGCCGGCGGTGGCGACACCCTGGCGGCCATCGACAAGTATGGCGTTGCTGAGCAGATCTCCTACATTTCTACCGGTGGTGGCGCGTTCCTTGAGTTTGTCGAAGGCAAGGTCCTGCCAGCCGTTGAAGTGCTGGAAAGTCGAGCCAAGGGCTGAGTCCCGCAGCCTGGAAAAGGAGCATTCCCATGATCAAGCCATTCGCGCTGGTGATTGCAGCAGGCCTGTTGGCTGGCTGCGGCAGCGCGCCCAAGGCGCCGGCAGACGACGCCCCAGGGGCTGCACCGCACAAGGGCTGCTACCAGGCCGACTGGCAGGCTGAAACCATGCCGGTGATCAGCAAGCGCATAGGGCCCGACGGTCTGGAGAAATACGATTCCCCGCCCAAAGGTAAGGAACAGGGTTGCCCTTGATGGGTCTGATTCACTAACCGACAGCAGTGGCGGCCTCGGGCCGCCGTTCGAGGATTGGCAATGAAAGGCGTTATCGCCCTGGCAGCACTGGCTCTATTGGCCGGTTGTGCCAACCTGAACATGTTCAACAAGGCACCAGCGCAGCAAGAACCATGGACCACCTGGGTATGCGACAGCCAGGCCCAGGTGAACTGGCGGTTTGTCGATACCGACCACAAGCAGGTGGATGTGCGCCTCGGCGGCTCCGACCTGGTGTATCGCCTCAAGGAAGATGTGGCCGCTTCCGGCGCGCTGTACAGCAATGAGCAACTGGCGTTTCACACAAAAGGTGAGGAAGGCCTGGTTTATTGGGTTGCCACCGATGATTTGATCGGCCGGGGCTGCAAGGCCCAGTAATACAGAGCACATGGGATCCGGTTCCAATTCGACAAAGATTGCGAACCGCACCCTGCAATAACGATTCAGCAGGCCAAGGCTCAACCCCTTGATCTGCAATAACTTGAATAGCAGCCGCCGCTACGGCAGGCTTGCACGATTAACGACCCTCGACCGGGAGAGAGACACAATGGCACTTATCAGCATGCGTCAAATGCTGGATCACGCAGCCGAGTTCGGCTACGGCGTCCCAGCCTTTAACGTCAACAACCTTGAGCAGATGCGCGCCATCATGGAAGCCGCTGACAAGACCGACTCCCCAGTGATCGTCCAGGCTTCGGCCGGTGCCCGCAAATACGCCGGCGCACCGTTCCTGCGTCACCTGATCCTCGCGGCAATCGAAGAATTCCCACACATCCCGGTGTGCATGCACCAGGACCACGGCACCAGCCCTGACGTATGCCAGCGCTCCATCCAACTGGGCTTCAGCTCGGTGATGATGGACGGCTCCCTCGGCGAAGACGGCAAGACCCCGACCGACTACGACTACAACGTGCGCGTCACCCAACAAACCGTGGCCCTGGCTCATGCCTGCGGCGTTTCGGTAGAGGGCGAGCTGGGCTGCCTGGGCTCCCTGGAAACCGGCATGGCCGGCGAAGAAGACGGGATCGGCGCCGAAGGCGTGCTGGATCACAGCCAGATGCTGACCGACCCGGAAGAGGCCGCTGACTTCGTCAAGCGCACCCAGGTCGACGCCCTGGCCATCGCCATCGGCACCAGCCACGGCGCGTACAAGTTCACTAAGCCGCCTACCGGCGACGTGCTGGCCATCGACCGCATCAAGGAAATCCACAAGCGCATCCCCAACACCCACCTGGTGATGCACGGTTCTTCCTCGGTACCGCAAGAATGGCTGGCGATCATCAACCAGTACGGCGGCGACATCAAAGAAACCTACGGCGTACCGGTTGAAGAAATCGTCGAAGGCATTAAGCACGGCGTGCGCAAGGTCAACATCGACACCGACCTGCGCCTGGCTTCCACCGGTGCGATGCGTCGCCTGATGGCCACCAACCCGAGCGAGTTTGACCCGCGTAAGTTCTTCGGCGCCACTGTGACTGCGATGCGTGATGTATGTATTGCGCGTTACGAAGCGTTCGGCACGGCCGGTAATGCTTCGAAGATCAAGCCTGTGTCGTTGGAAGCGATGTATCAGCGGTATTTGAAAGGTGAGTTGAACGCTAAGGTCAACTAAGCCTTAGCGTTTAGTCGCGTTGATGAGAAACCCGCCAAGAGGCGGGTTTTTCTATCTTTTCTTTAACTATTAGACGTTGCGCTCTTCGATTCGTAATGTAATATTTTTTCCCACAAGCCCGACGCTACCGCTCACTGTTCGAACAAAAGCGGACCATTGTCTGCCTGCGCTTGGTTCGAGTACGATTTTATTGTACAGTTCTATCTCGCCATCTTTGCAGATCATTTCCAAGTCAGAAACTACATTACCTGTAATGTCGCTAAGTGTTAGGTACTTTCCGTTTTTCTTAAAAGAAAATTGTTCTTTTTTTCTCTTGATTTATAAGCGTTTACGTGTCCGTGGCTGGTGATTCCCAAATAGTGGCCAGGGAAAAAATTACCGTCTGCGCTGGTGGTTATGTACTCCCCATTGCCCACATGTTCAAAGTTAAATACTACTGCGATGCTATGTTCGCCTGTGCTCGCACACAGGTGGTTTGTTTTTACATAGTTAAGCACTGGGAATGGTATTCCGTCGGCGTATTTGGCGTGATCACCGCTTTCATATGTGCCGTTTTCAATTTTTTGGAAACCCAGCCTACAAGTGAGGGGGTATCCGGAAGTGTACATACGAGCAGTGAGAGAGCCTTCCTTGTTCATGATGTACCTCAACCTATATAGATGGATGGCCTTGCTTAGGCCTAGGGTATGACCAATTTTAAATATGTATTTTTTTGGAGTTGCTGTCAGAAATGACAGTGTTTAATGAAGTTTTGCGATAGGTGTTATAAGTGAAATTTTTAATGTACTTAACGAAGGCTGACTGTAAAAGGGGGGCTATTTAACTGCAAAATAAATTTGTTGCTAATATCTCTCCCTCTCCACCCTCCGAGCGCTTAGGGAAACCTGCAGCGATAAGGTTTTTTATGGGTGAAGACTTTTCATTTGAAAGTTTGTGCGTTGAGTTAGGTGTGTGCAAATAGACTGTTTTAAGATTTGGATGAAATATCCTTTGTGTGTTTAATGACGGAAAGTTCTAGGTTTTGCAGGATTTGACAGGTTGAATTTAATGGTTGTTGGTTTATTTTTTATTGTGTGGTTTTTAGCGATTTAGGGCGAGCCATAGAATGTATTTATTTTATTAACTTGTTTGGCGAGGTTTTAAGTCATGGAGTATGATTTTGTAAATCCACCCGTTGTAAGTGCTGAAACTAAAAATGCTTTGGAACGCCGGAAGCATCTGGAATCGATTAAAGGCACGGTGTGGGAAAAATATCCGCCGTTTGAAGGTGGTATGTCGAATAAACCTTTAACCCCTGAGGAAACAAAGCTGCTTCAGCAGTATGACGAGGAGCAGGCTGAATTTGATAGTCGTCACTACTACTTCGAAGAGTCCCCCACAGACGATCAAAGAATCACCTATATAATCGGGCATCGCGGTGGAGACGAGTTCCCAGGTTTTAAAGGCTCGGTTAGCTATGAAGAGTTAGCATCTGGGGTCTTGTCGCAATTAAGAGCCGGTACTTATAAGCGGGGAAGTGGTGCTGCTTATTCCTTGGCTGAATTTGAGAATAATGTGAGGAAGGCCTATGAAAAAGAGTTGAAATTTGGTTGGCTGCGAAAAAATTGATTTTTCGCAGCGGCATCGCCTAGTGGTGATGGGAGCTTCGCGCTCTTATAAAAAGTTGGACTGTAAAGGGGGAGGAACGATTTTACTTTTAAATAGATCTGGCCTCTTTATCTCTTGAGGTTCGGGTTTTTGTACTCGGAATTTGCAGGCACTCACAAACCAATGTGGGAGCTAGCTTGCCCGCGATAGCGGTGTATCAGTCGATAAATGGATGACTGATACGCCCTCATCGCGGGCAAGCCCGCTCCCACATTTGGATGGTGTTCGGCTTATTTATCGACCAGTATTTTGGGGTTTGAATTCCCCCACACCGTATAAAGGTCAGCCAACAACGCCCCATTGATATCCTCTACCTCCGCCTGGGTGGTCTGGACATTCCCCTGCTTGCCAAACAGCACCACCTCATCCCCGCTCTTCACGGTTGGCAAATCCGTCACATCCACCATCAGCGTGTTCATCGACACCTTGCCCACCACCGGCACCCGATGCCCGTTGATCAGCACGATGCCTTTATTGGTGAACGCCCGGCGATAGCCGTCGGAATAGCCCACGGTGATGTTGGCCAGTTTTGAATCGCGCTTCAGGGTGTAGGTGCGGTCGTAGCCGACGGTGTTGCCTTTCGGGTAGCTGTTGACCGAGGCCACGTGGGATTTGAACTGCATCACCCGCTTGTATTCGGTAAACGACGGCACGGTGTCGCCAAACAGCAGGCCGCCGGGGCGCACCATGTCCAGGCGGGACTCGGGCACTTCCAGGGTGGCGAAGGAGTTGGCCGCGTGCAGGGTGATTTTACTGCGGTCCAGTTGGGCGACGTCGATCAGCCAATTGGCCTGCTCGTTGAAGGCCTTGAGACCGGTGCGTACGTCGGCGGCGTCTTCGACGGCGAAGTGGGTCATGATCGCCTTCACTTCCAGGTTCGGCACCTTGGTGATGGCTACGGCGTCGCGGCGGCCCTGGGCTGTGGTCATTTCTACGCCATTGCGGCTCATGCCACTGGAGTTCAGGCCCAGGTGTACTACCAGCGGGCGGCCATGATGTTCGGCGATCAGGCTGGCGCGCACGGCGAAGTCGAGGTTGCCCACCAGTTCTTCGACGTTGTACGGCAGCGCCGCTTCCAGTTCGCTCAGGGCGGCAGTACGCACGCGGATCAGTTGACCCTTGAAGCCGCTTTCGCGCACGACGCGGGCTTCTTCATTGCTGGCCACGCCCACGCAAGGCACGCCGAGCTTGATCACCGATGGCATCAGCAGGCCAATGCCGTGACCGTAGGCGTCGGCCTTGAGCACGGCGCAGATTTTCGACTTGTCGGCGAGGCTGGTTTGCAGGGTACGGATGTTGTGTTCAAACGCGGCTTTGCTGATCTCAACCCAGGCGTTGCTGTCCTGGATACTGACCTGGGCCACCCCGTCGGTCATCGACAAGGGCGGGGCAGCGAAGGCCGGGTTTTGCAGCAGAACCATGCCCATGGACAGGGCGAGTAGGGTGCGAGTGAAGGGCATTGATGAGTCTCCATGACTTTCTTATAGGTAAGCATTGCGCATGCGCGGCGCCATACTCGAATTGTCCTACAAGAAAGTCGAGACCCAGGGTCGCGGTTCTGTCCTAAAGCGTCGTGAGAATGATCAGACTGTCAGTTGTGATCAATATCCAGCTTGGCAAATGTCACCTTGCCGCCTTCCTTGCTGTCGCCACTGTTGTCTTGCACATATACGCCGGCCTTGAAGTACAACGGCTTCTTGCCCCAGGCGGCACCGAGGCGTTCGTTCCATTGGCCGTTGGCGGCCTCGATGCTCAGCAGGCCGGCTTTGTTCAGGTGGATGACGTAGGTGAAGTTGCGCTGCAGGGGCACATTCTCGGCCACGATAATCACCCGGCCTTTGCTGTCATCGGGGCGCATGCGCACCTTGGCGACGATGTTGCCGGTCTGGGTTTTTTCCTTGTATTGGTATTCGACTTTGACCAGCGGTTTCTGGCTGTCATAGGCATGAATCTGACCGATCACGATCTTGCCCGAGGAGGGCACCTGGTTGATGGCCAGGGTGGCGCGCAGGTAGTTGTCGGCCTCTGGGTAGGTCCAGTTGCGCAGCCGGCCGTCGGCATAGGTTTCCCGCAGTTCGCTGCGCGGGTAGATGGCGTTTTCGGTACGGGTACCGGTGACGGGGGACCAGAATTGCACGCTGCTGCCTTCGGCCTGGAAGTATTTGCCATTGAAACCACTGAGCAGTTTGGGGGTGTCGATGGTGGCTGGCGGGGTGCCAACAGGGATGCTCAGGTTCCAGGTGGACAGATCAATCATTGAGTGCGCCTTTGCTGTACGAAAGAAGGGTCAAAAGGCTTTGGCCCAAGGGCTGGCGCGTTCTTTATAAGCGGCTGGTAACGGTTTGTTAATGATTTTATGGCGGTTTATTGGCGCCAGTGGTCTGTCAAAAAGCCATCCTTCCCGTAATCCGTGGGCTGTAGGCGCTGACCGTTAGTCGGTTGTGTGGCCTTTGGCGCAATGATGGCATCGGCGCACCTTCTGCTTTATGGGATCCAAGGCTAGAGTGACTCCACATTGAATGTCCGGTTTTGTCGCAAAAATGACCGGAATGAACCCTCAAGGAAGAGATGCAGCATGGAATGCGCTCCAACCCCGGCCGAAGGCTGCTCAGTGCTCCTGGTGGTCGATGACTACCCGGAAAACCTGATCAGCATGCGCGCGCTCCTACAGCGCGACGACTGGCAGGTGGTGACGGCAGCCTCCGGCGAGGAGGCCCTGGGGCTTTTGCTCGAAACTGACGTGGACCTGGTGCTGCTGGATGTGCGGATGCCGGGTATGGACGGCTTCGAAGTGGCGCGCTTGATGCGCGGCAGCCAGCGCACCCGCATGACCCCGATCATCTTCCTGAGTGCCACTGAGCAATCGCCCGCCGCAGTGCTGGAGGGCTATGCCAGCGGCGCTATCGACTACCTGTTCAAGCCCTTCGACCCGCTGATCCTCAAGCCCAAGGTCCAGGCCTTGCTGGAGCATCAGCGCAACCGGCGGGCCTTGCAGCGCTTGAGTCATGACCTGGAGCTGGCCCGGGCCTTCAATGCCTCGGTGCTCGACAACGCCGCCGAGGGCATCCTGGTGGTGGGCGAAGACGGGGTGATCAGCTACGCCAACCCGGCTATTTCGCGACTGCTCAACGCCACGGTGGGCGAGTTGCAAGGCCAGGCGTTCCTGGGCTTCCTGCAAAAACCCCATATGCCCGACTGGTTTGCCTGCGAGTTGTACACCGGCTACCTGCGCGGTGAAACCTGGCGCCTGCATGACGCGATCCTGCGCACGGCGCCCGGCCAGCAACTGCCGGTGGCCATGTCCTGTGCGCCCTTGCCCCGCGAACAGAAGGCCATGGTGGTGACCGTGCAGGACATGTCGCAAGTGCGCCATCTGCATCAGCAACTGGAGTCCCAGGCCGTCACTGACCCCCTCACCGGTTTGCTCAATCGGCGTGGTTTCTATCAGACCGTGGAGACGATCCTGTTGCGCAACGAGCGCAGCGAGCATGCCACGGTGCTGCTGTATATGGACCTGGATGGCTTCAAGCGGGTCAATGATTCCGTAGGGCACGATGCCGGCGACCGGGTACTGCGCTGGGTCTCGGAGCAATTGGCGCTGTGCCTGCGCAGTTGCGACATTCTTGGCCGCCTTGGTGGGGATGAGTTCGTCGCGTTGCTGGAACTGGAATACCCGGAGCAGGCTGCCAAGCTTGCCGAACAGTTGATCGAGCGGGTGTCGATCTGCCAGCAAGTGGACGGCCTGGAGGTGATGCTGGGGGTCAGTATCGGCATTGCCATCTTCCCCGATTGCGGCCGCGACCTGAGCGGCCTGCTGCGCGCTGCCGATATCGCCATGTACGAAGCCAAGCGCGCCGGGCGTCAGCAATATCGCTATTACGATCAGGAAATGAACGGCCGGGCCCGCTCGCGCCTGATGCTTGAAAGCAGTGTGCGCGAGGCCATCGACCATAAGCAGGTGACCTTGGTGTACCAACCCCAGGTGTCCCTGGTGGACGGGCACTTGCGCGGGGTCGAAGCCTTGTTGCGCTGGCAGCACCCGAGTGTCGGCGATGTGCCGCCCGGGTTGTTCCTGCCCTTGCTGGAGGAGGCGCGCCTGATCAGTCAGCTCAGCAGTTGGATCTTCCACCAGGTGGCGCTGGCGCGACACGCCTGGGCCCCGGTCATGAGTGACGACTGGGTGCTGAGCGTGAGCCTGAGTAGCAGCCAGTTCAATATGCCCAACCTGGCGACCCAGCTGCAGCAGGCACTGGAGCGACATGGGTTGCAGGGGCGGCAACTGGAAGTGGAAATAGCTGAAGAAAGCCTGATGCACAATATCGAAGAGTCCACCAAGCAGCTCAAGCAACTCCGGCGCCTGGGGGTGCGAATAGCCCTCGATGACTTTGGCTCGGGCAACTGCTCCCTGGCGCATCTGCGTGACCTGGAGTTCGACACGCTCAAGCTCGACCCCGGCCTGGTTGCCCGCGTACTCAACTCGCCACGGGAGGCCGCGCTGGCTCGCAGTATTATCGAGCTGTGTGGGCACTTCGGCTTGCTGGTGATTGCCGAGGGCGTGGAAACCCTTGAGCAATGCCACTGGCTGCAGGCCAATGGCTGCCAATTCATCCAGGGCCCGCTGGTGGCCCCGTCGCTGATGGCCGACGATATTTCCCAGTGGCCGCAGCCTTTCGCGCTGCGCGCAGGCCCCTGCTGAATTCGCTACACTGGCGGCCTCACGCCCCTGCCGTTCGAACCCATGACTGCGCTGAAATACCTCCAGGCCTATCCCGCCGCCCTGCAAGAGCAAGTGCGCCAATTGATCGCCAAAGATCAATTAGGCGACTACCTGCACCAGCGTTACCCCGAGCGCCATGCGGTGCAGAGTGACAAGGCGCTGTACAGCTACGCCCTGGCCCTGAAGCAGGAGCACCTGCGCAATGCACCGGCCATCGACAAAGTGCTGTTCGACAACCGCCTGGACCTGACCCATCGCGCCCTGGGCCTGCACACCACGATTTCGCGGGTGCAGGGCGGCAATCTCAAATCCAAGAAAGAGATCCGCATCGCCGCGTTGTTCAAGGACGCGGCGCCGGAGTTCCTGAAGATGATCGTTGTCCACGAGCTGGCGCACTTCAAGGAATCGGACCACAACAAGGCGTTCTACAAACTCTGCGAATATATGTTGCCCGGCTACCATCAGGTGGAATTCGACCTGCGGGTGTACCTGACCTATCGCGACTTGCAGGGCGCAGCGCGGGATTGAACCAAGAGGAAGCGAGCATGGATGTGAGCAAGACCAAGAGCAGTTTCTACCGCCGCCTGTATGTGGCGTATCTGATCGACAGCCAATTGGCCAGCAGCGTCCCGGCGTTGACCGAAGTGACCGGCATGCCCCGGCGCACGGCCCAGGACACCATCGCCGCGTTGGCGGACCTGGATATCGTCTGCGAGTTCGAGCAGGAAGACGGCGCCCGCAATCATGCCGGGCGCTATCGGATTCGCGATTGGGGGGCGATTGACCGTGGCTGGATCGAGCGCAACCTGGTGCAGGTCAAGCAGGTGTTGGGTTATCCCTGAAACTGGGTTGGCAGACCTGACGCTATCGCGGGCAAGCCCACTCCCACATTTGATCGCAATCAACCTGTGGGAGCGGGCTTGCCCGCGATAGCATCCTCAAGCGCGCCGCATCCCAATATGCGGAATATCATCCTCCAGGTATTCCTCACCCTCGACCTTGAACCCATATCTGCCGTAGTACCCCTGCAAATGCGCCTGGGCTGAAAGAAAAATCGGTGTCTGCGGCCAGATATCGTCGATCTGCTTGAGGGTTTCCTCCAGCATCTGGTGGCCCAGGCCAGTGCCCCGGGCTGCCTCGGCCACCAGCACGCGGCCGATAACCACGTCACCGCCATGCAGCTCCGGGTCCAGCAGGCGCAGGTAAGCCACCAATTGGTTGTCCTTCCAGGCCATCAGGTGGTGGGTGTCGCCCTCCAGATCCTGATCGTCGATGTCCTGGTAGATGCATTTCTGCTCGACGACAAATACCTCTGCCCGCAGACGCAAAATGGCGTAGAGCTGTTCCTTGCCCAGATCATTGTGGTGCTTGCAAACCCAATCGACAGTCATCGTTCCATCTCGCATAAAGACCTGGCCTGGATAGTAATGCCCTGGCCGGCAACTGTCTTGGGGGGTGGCATAAACACCTGTGAAACCTTATTTTTTGTGAATGACGTCAATTTGCCATCATTGAGTGCTTTCGCGGTTCAGTTCTTTGTGTAATCTGCTGTACACCGCGAGCGATAAGCTACAGTCAGGTGCCTGGGCATTGTTCTTCCAGACGCCATTGCCCGCAAGGAACTGCCCGCTGTGCAAGGACATTAAGCATGCTGCGACTGTCTCGTGCCGTTGCTTTGCTGGTATTGCTGTTGCTGGTCCCGACGGTGGCCGCAGAACGTTTGCGCCTGGTGGCAGATGCATGGCCGCCGTTTACCGATGCGACCCTGCTCAATGGCGGGCTGGCTACCGATATCGTCAGCACCGCCCTGGCGCGTGCCGGCTTTGCCAGCGATTTCGAGCAGGTGCCGTGGGCGCGGGCGTTGATGGGGGTGGGCGACGGGCGTTATGACGTGTTGATCAATGCCTGGTACGACGAGGCGCGTACGCAGTTGGGGCAGTTTTCCGACGAGTACCTGCTCAACCGCGTGCGTTTTATCAAGCGCCGTGATGATCCCATCGAGTTCCAGAACCTGCAGCAACTGCATGACTATCCCGTCGCCGTGGTACGCGGCTACGCCTATTCGGCCGAGTTCGATGCCGATCCCCAACTGCAAAAAGTCCCGGTGCATAACTTCGCCATGGCCGTGCGCATGCTCGCGGCCCGGCGCGTGCGGCTGACGGTCGAGGATGAGTATGTCGCGCGTTTTCACCTGGCGCGGGAATCACCCAGGGTGCGCAACGCGGTGGAATTCCTGCCCAAGACCTTGAGCGAGAACAGCCTGCATATTCTGGTCAGCCTGAAAAACCCCAGGCATGAGCAGATTGTTGCCGGGTTTGATCGGGAGATTGCCCGGATGAAGGCAGATGGCAGTTATGCGCGTCTTCTCAAGCAACACGGGATGTAGTGTTCTTGAGGCCGCCATCGCGAGCATGCCCGTATTCGCAGATCAAAATGTGGGAGCGGGCTTGCTCGCGATAGGGCTCTAAGCCGCACTGGTTTCCTTGATCAAATGCGCCGCCAGCGTGCGCAACGGCCCCAGTTGCCGACAGATCAATGCCAACTGCGTCTGCACCAGGCGCTGTGCTTCGTCGATCTCATCCGGCATCTGCTCCAGCTCCACTGCCAGCGCTTCCTCGGCATCGCTCTGCACCGCAATCGGCTGTTTGTTCGCCAACCCACTGGCGATTTCGTCGATGCTCGTGGCGAGGGTCTTGCCCGCGCCTTCGATCAGGTGCTCGCGCACATCGGCCGGTAGTTGGGTGTCGCGGTGGGCACCCAGCCCCGACAGGTAACTGAGCAAGGTGTGGGACAGCACCAGGAAGCGGAAGCCAACGTCGGCTTCCTTACGGAAGTACCCCGGCTCCATCAGCATATTGGCCAGGGTGGTGGACAGCGCGGCGTCGGCGTTGTGCGCATTGCGCCGGGCCAGGCGGTAGGCCAGGTCGTCGCTCTTGCCGGCGGCATATTGCTGCATGATCTGGCGCAAGTAGATGCTGTTACAGGTCAGGGTGTTGGCCAGCACTTTGTTCAGGCGCCGGCCTTGCCAGTCCGGCAGGAACAGGAACACCGCCAGCCCGGCGATCAGGCTGCCGAGCAAGGTATCGAACAGGCGCGGCAGGAACAGCCCATACCCATCGCCCACCTGGTTGAAGCAGAACAGCACCATCAGGGTAATGGCGGCGGTGGCCAGGGTGTAGCGGGTGGTGCGGTTGATAAAGAACACCAGCCCGGCGGCGATGGCGAACATCGACTGCACCAAGGGGTTAGGGAACAGATCGAACAGGGCCCAGGCCACCGTCAGGCCGATGGCCGTGCCGACGATCCGCTGGCCAAGCTTGCGCCGCGTGGCGCCGTAGTTGGGCTGGCAGACGAACAGGGTGGTGAGGATGATCCAGTAGCCCTGGGACGGGTGGATCAAATGCACCATGCCGTAGCCGACACTCAGCGCCAGAGGCAGGCGCAGGGCGTGACGGAACAGCAGCGAAGTCGGGGTCAGTTGGGTACGCAGGCGCGTCCACATTTCCTGGAGGTTGCGCGGCGAGCGGTCCAGCAGGCTGCTGTCGCTGGCATCTGCCAGGCTGTCGGGGTTGCTGGCGTCGCTGAGCAGGCGGTCGAGGGTCGACAGGTTGGCCGCCAGCGCGCGCAACGAACGCAGCAGGCCACGCCAGGCCGGGTTGCTCTGGATGCGCAGGTGTTCGAGGGAGGCATTCAGGTCGCCCAGGGCCTCGGCGAAGCTGGCGTCATAGACAAACGGCTGGCGCAGCTGGATCGACTCGGCGAGGGCCTGGCAGGCCTTGCCTTGCTGGCGCAGCAGGCGCTGGCAACGGAACAGCACATCGCTGTGGAAGAAGGCTTCGGCCAGGGCGTTGTAGGGGTAGTGGGAGGAACTGGCGCGCTCGTGGATGTCCTGGGCCAGGAAGTACAGCTTGAGGTAGCGACTGACCTTGGAACCCGGCCGGCCATTGCCGACACGGTGCAGGATGATTTCCTTGGCCGCATTGAGCGCCGCCACCACCCGGCCATTTTGTTGCGCCAGCTCCAGGCGCCGCGCTTCGACGTCCAGTTGGCGAATGGGCTCGAACAGCGATGACTTGAGCTTGAGGTAACGCCCCAGCTCGCGAAACAGCCGGGCCAGGCTCTGTTGCACCGGCTGGTTGGAAAACATTGCCTGCCACAGCACCGACAGCGCGCCGTACCAGGCGGCACCGGCCACCAGCAGCAAGGGTTCGTGCCAGAAGTCGGTGACGGCGCCGCCGCGCTGGTCCACGCCGATCATGGTGTAGACCGACAGAATCAAAGTGGCCGAGGCAATGGCGCCATAACGCTCGCCCAGGGCGCCGAGCATGGTCAGGCAGAAACTCGCCAGGGCGATGGCGATGGCAAAAATCCACGGGTAGGGAAACAGCAACTCCACCGACAGCGCCGCCACGCTGAAACACACCAGCGTCACCGCCAGCGCATTGAGGCGGCCCTGCCAGCTGTCATCGGTTTCGGCCAGGGCGCTGGCGATAATCCCCAGGAACAGCGGGATCAGCAGCGACATTTCATCCTGATACCAGCACAGCGCCATGCTGCCGGTGAGGGCGATAAACACCCGTACGCTGTAACTGAACTTATCCAGTGCCCAAAGGCGCCGCATGGACTGCTTGAACGAGGTCGAGGACATGAAGTCTGGGGTCTTCCGGGACGATGCCGCTAAATTGAGCCAGTAATGACGTCACGGCAAGCGTGGCGATCACATTCATAAGCAAAAATTGTTTTGGCACACCCCATCAAAATGTGGGAGCGGGCTTGCTCGCGAATGCGGAGTGTCAGTCGCTGAATGAGCTGACTGACCCACCGTATTCGCGAGCAAGCCCGCTCCCACAGTTGATCACATTACCGTTCAGGCGTACTGCGCCGCCGCATACCCCGAAGCCCAGGCCCACTGGAAGTTGAACCCGCCCAGGTGCCCGGTCACATCCAGCACTTCGCCGATAAAGTACAGGCCGGGGCTTTTCAGCGACTCCATGGTCTTGGACGACACTTCCCGCGTATCCACCCCGCCCAGGGTGACTTCGGCGGTGCGGTAGCCCTCGGTGCCGGCCGGGACCAATTGCCAACTGCCCAGCTTGGTAGCGATATCTGCCAGTTCGGCGTGGGTGTACTGCTTCATCGGCTTGGACACAAACCACGTCTCGGCCAGCAGGTTGGCCATCTTCTTGGTGAAGATCTCGCCCAGCAGGGTCTTGAGCTCGCTGTTGGGGCGCTCGGCCTGTTGCTGTTGCAGCCAGGCGTGGGCGTCGTGGTCGGGCAGTAGGTTGATTTCTACCGTGTCGCCGGGCTCCCAGTACGAGGAGATCTGCAAAATCGCCGGCCCGCTCAGGCCGCGATGGGTGAACAAAATGTTCTCGCGAAAGCTCTGGTCGTTGCAGCTGACCAGGCAATCGACCGAGGTGCCGGACAGCTCGCCACACAGTTCCTTGAGCTGATCGGTGATGGTAAACGGCACCAGACCTGCGCGGGTTGGCAGCAGCTCATGACCGAACTGCTTGGCCACCTGATAACCAAAGCCGGTGGCGCCCAGGGTCGGAATCGACAGGCCGCCGGTGGCAATCACCAGGGACTCGCAGCGCAACTCGCCGAGGGTGGTCTGCAGTTGGTAGCCGCTGTCGAGCCTGGCGATCTCCTGGATCGAGGTGTCCAGGTGCAGGCTCACGCCGGTCTGGATGCATTCGTCGAGCAGCATGCCGAGGATGTCGCTGGATTTGTTATCGCAGAACAGCTGGCCGAGCTTCTTCTCGTGGTACGGCACGCCATGCTTGGCCACCAGCCCGATGAAATCCCACTGGGTGTAGCGGGCCAGGGCGGATTTGCAGAAGTGCGCATTGTGCGAGAGGAAGTTGGCAGGCTCGGTGTACATATTGGTGAAGTTACAGCGGCCACCGCCGGACATCAGGATCTTCTTGCCGGCCTTGTTCGCATGGTCGATCAACATCACCTTGCGCCCACGCCCGGCGGCGGTCAGCGCGCACATCAAGCCTGCGGCGCCAGCGCCAATGATCACAACTTCGGTCGAGCGCAAAACGGTGTCCTCACAAAATATTGATCTCAAATGCAATCAGAAATGTGGGAGCGGGCTTGCTCGCGAATACGGACTGTCAGCCAACCCATCTGGCGACTGGTACACCGCATTCGCGAGCAAGCCCGCTCCCACATTGGATCTCCATTGAATCGAAGAGCTTTACAGGATCCGCACGCGCAACGAACGGCCCTTGATCTTGCCGTCATTCAAGCGCTGCAACGCCTGCTTGGCGACGCTACGCTCCACTGCCACATAGGCCTGGAAGTCAAAGATCGCGATCTTGCCCACCTGGGCGCCCGGGATCCCGGCTTCACCGGTCAGCGCGCCGAGGATGTCGCCTGGGCGGACCTTGTCTTTACGACCGGCAGCAATGCACAAGGTGCTCATCACCGGCAGCAGTGGCGCGCCGCCCTGGGATTTGAGGTTGCTCAGTTGATCCCAGTTCAGCGGGGCCTTTTGCAGCAGTTCGATGGCCTGGGCACGGTGTGCCTCGGACGGCGCCACCAGGCTGATGGCGATCCCGGTCTCACCGGCACGCCCGGTACGGCCGACGCGGTGGATGTGGATTTCCGAATCGCGGGCCAGTTCGACGTTGATCACCATGTCCAGCGAGTCAATGTCCAGGCCTCGGGCCGCCACGTCGGTGGCCACCAGTACCGAAGTACTGCGGTTGGCGAACATTGCCAGCACCTGGTCACGGTCGCGCTGTTCCAGGTCGCCATGCAGGCCGACTGCAGAAATGCCCTTGGCGGTCAGGTGATCCACGGTTTCCTGCACTTGCTGCTTGGTAAAGCAGAAGGCCACGCAAGAGGCCGGACGGAAGTGCGACAGCACCTTGGTCACCGCGTCCATGCGTTCTTCCGGGGAGATTTCGTAGAAACGCTGCTCGATCTGCTCATCGGAGTGGAACGCTTCGGCCTTGACCTGCTGCGGCGCGCGCATGAATTTGGAGGCCAGTTGCTTGATGCTCACCGGGTAGGTGGCCGAGAACAACAGGGTCTGGCGACGGGCCGGGGTCTTGCTGATGATGTCTTCGATGGCGTCGTAGAAACCCATGTCGAGCATGCGGTCGGCTTCATCGAGGATCAGCGTGTTCAAACCGTCCAGCACCAGCGAACCCTTGCGCAGGTGTTGCTGGATGCGGCCCGGGGTGCCGACGATGACGTGGGCGCCATGCTCCAGGGAAGCAATCTGCGGGCCGAGGGACACGCCGCCGCACAGGGTCAGCACCTTGATGTTGTCTTCGGCGCGGGCCAGGCGGCGGATTTCCTTGGCCACCTGGTCAGCCAGCTCGCGGGTCGGGCACATCACCAGGGCCTGGCAACCGAAGTAGCGCGGGTTGATCGGGTTCAACAGGCCGATGCCGAAGGCGGCGGTCTTGCCGCTGCCGGTCTTGGCCTGGGCGATCAGGTCCAGCCCCTTGAGGATCACCGGCAAGCTTTGCGCCTGGATCTGCGTCATCTCGGCATAACCCAGCGAGTCAAGGTTAGCCAGCATGGCGGCGGAGAGCGGCAAAGTATTAAAAGCGGTGGCGATGGTGGTCACGGGACAGGCTCTGCAAAAACAAAATGTCGCGCAGTGTACCAGCCCCGTGGGAATTTCCCTGCAAGTTCTAGACGAGACGCCGCCTAATGCTCAATGTCGTGCTCGCGGCTGACCACTCGTTTGCCGTCTTTTGGCGACAATTGCAGGAAGATCGCCGCCGCCAGCATCGCCATGATGCCCACGGTGAGGAACGTCAACTGGAACGCCTCGAGCACGGTGTTGAGCCCATCGTTACCGGCTTGGGCAGTAAACCCGCCAAGCAGCGCACCGGCGCAGGCCACCCCCAGGCTCAGGGCCAGTTGCGCCACCACCGACAGCAGACTGTTGCCGCTGCTGGCCTGGGCATCGTCGAGGTCGATCAGGGTCACGGTGTTCATCGCGGTAAATTGCAGGGAGTTGATCGCCCCCAGTACCGCGAGCATCGCCAGCAACAGCGGGTAGGGCGTCTGTTCGCTGACCAGGCCCATGCTCGCCAGCATCATGCCCAGCAGCAGGGTGTTGCCGGTGAGCACGACGCGATAGCCCAGGCGTTCGATCAACGGCCGGGCGACCGACTTGGCGACCATCGCCGCTGCCGCCAGGGGCAGCATGCTCATCCCGGCCTGGGACGGCGAGTAACCCAGGGCGATCTGCAGCAGCAACGGCACGAGGAACGGCAGGGCGCCGCTGCCCAGGCGCGCGAACAGGTTGCCGAGAATGCCCACGGCAAAGGTCCGGGTCTTGAACAGCACCGGCGAGAACAGTGGGTTTTCGATATGCCCGGCGCGCAGCCAGTAGGCCGCCAGGCACGCCATGCCACCGAACAGCAACAACATCACGCGCAAGTGCGGCAGGTGCAGCTCGCCCAGGCCTTCCATGGCAATGGTGATCAGCACCATTGCCGCGCCAAACAGCAAAAAGCCCAGGCTGTCGAAGCGAGTACGCTCGCTGCCGCGCAGGTCGGGGATGAATTTCCACACGGCGTAGCAGCCGATCATGCCCACCGGCAGGTTGATCAGGAAAATCCAGTGCCAGGTCAGGTACTGCACCATCCAGCCGCCCATGGTCGGGCCGAGCAGGGGGCCGAGCAGGCCGGGAATGGTGATAAAACCCATGATCCGCACCAGCTCCGAGCGCGGGTAGGCGCGCAGCACCACCAGCCGGCCCACCGGCAGCATCAGCGCGCCGCCCAGACCCTGGATCACCCGTGCGCCCACCAGCATGCTCAGGCTGCTGGACAGGGCGCACAGCAGCGAGCCGATGCTGAACAGCATGATCGCGCCGAAGAAAATCTTCTTGGTGCCGAAACGGTCGGCGATCCAGCCCGAGGCCGGGATCAGCAAGGCCACGGTGAGCATGTAGGCGATGATCACGCCCTGCATGCGCAGCGGGTTTTCCGCCAGGTCCTCGGCCATGGCGGGCAGTGCCGTGTTGAGAATCGTGCCGTCGAGCGACTGCATGAAGAAGGCAATCGCTACCACCCAGGGTAACCAGCGGGCGGTCTTGGCATCGAGCACGACACGATTCGGCATGAGATCCCTTTTTGTTAGCAGGCTATGGGTTGCCGATTATGCGCCAACCTCTGCCGATTTTCCCACTGGCGGTTCGTCTATATCAGCGATGGCCACGTCCTTGCCCACCAGGAAGTCGAGCAGCGCGCGATGCACCGCCAGCGCCGCCTCCCGCGACTCCAGGTCGAGCAAATGGCCGGTGTGCTCGGCGCTGGCAAAGCTGCTGCGGCCCACGTATTGCTTGAACAGTTGGGCTTCATTGGCCGGGGTGTATTCGTCCAGCGTGCCGTTGAGAAAATGCACTGGGGTTTCGATCTGGCGCAATTGCGGCAGGTAGTTGCCATCGCCCAGGGCAAGCACCTGATGAATATGAAAGCGCGCCTGGCGGTACTCGGTGGTGGCCATGGTCGACAGGTGCCGATGGTTATTGCGCTTGAGCCGGCTGGAGAGGAATTTGCCGACGGTCTCATTGAGCAAGTGGCCGACGGCAGACTTGTCATCGGCCTCGATCAGCACCCGCACTCGCTCCACATATTCGAGCATTGCCGGGTTGAGATTGGGCGCCAGGGCCATCACCACCGAGCTTTCGATGGAAGGCGGGTTGCGCGCCAGGGTCAGCAGGGTCGAGATGCCACCCCAGGAGGCCGACACCAGGTGGTTGACCTGGAAACGCTCCACCAGCGCCCGCAGGATCTCGACTTCGTCGTCCTTGGTCACCAGGTCCAGATCAGTGTTGTGGGGGCGCGAATAGCCGGAAAACGGCAAGTCGAACATCAACACATTGAAATGCTCGGCCAGGCACTTGCTGGTGCGGGCGAATGAGCGGGTGGTGGACAGCGCGCCGTTGACCAACAGCACGGTCTTGCGTTGCGGATCGTTACCCAATTGCTCTACGTGAACGTTGTAGTGCTTGAACAACTTATCAATGACAAAACTTCCTTGGTACATGTCAACGCTCCGGCTCGCCCAGTCCCGGGCGAGGTCATGCATCATTTGCGAACAAATGGGTTGAGAGTGGCGGGATGCCACTAACCGTTATAACGAGGTTTTCGAGCGTCGACAACAGTCCGCCAACCAACGGGATGCTGCCAGGGAAGGTTCATCAGAACCCAGGGTATTCCCCTGTAGGAGCCAGCTTAAATTGTGGCAAGGCGCGCGCTTGTTGTGGCGAGAAGCCCCCTCGCCACAGCACAAGCCGGGCGTTTACAAGGTCAGGGTCAGGCGTTTTACCAACGCGCCCGGCAGCAGGTTGGACGAGGTGTTGCGCTCGCCATAGGTGCTGGCCGACAGCAGCAACTCGCGCTCGGCGGTCAGCGCTTCCAACTGCGACCCCAGCAGGTGGTAGACGCTATCGTCAAAGCGCATGGTGCTGACCGGTGCCTTGATCTCGCCGTCTTCGACCCAGAACGTGGCGAAGCGGGTCATGCCTGTCAGGCGCGCCGCCGGCTGGTCGGAGTAGTTCAGGTACCACAGGTTGCTGATATACAGGCCGGTGCCCAGTTGCTTGAGGATATCGGCCTGGGCCAGGCTGCCGGCGGCCATCTGCAAGGCGCTGGGGGACTCATCGCCGCTGGCGCCGTTGGTGCTCAAGCCGTATTCGGCGGCGCTGCGCGAGTTGACCAGTTGCCCTTGCGCCTGGCCATTGGCGATCAAGGTCACGTCGCTGCGCGGGTAACCGTCCCGGGAAAACGCCGGGCTCAGGGAGCCGGTGATCTGTTCGCCCATGCCCACCAGCGGGCTCAGGGCCTGGTCGCCAGCATACAGGCGCTGCAACGGGCTGCCCTTGCTGGCGATGGCCTGCGCAGAAAAACCACCCCAGGCGAGCATGCCGATGATTTCTTCCATGGCCGCCGGTGCCAGGTAGGCGCGGTATTGGCCGGGCGCCAGGGTGTGCAAGGGCCGGCCAAGAAACTCCAGTTGTTCGCGGGCTTGCTGCAAGCGCTGGGCAAATGCCGCGCTGTCCCAGGCATCGCCGGCGTAGCTGGCCTTGACCGCCTCGCCATTGGCATGGAACAGACTGAAATCAAAGTTGAAGCTATTGGCCTGGTGCCAGCCAAAAGCCCCCGACGAGCTGGCGAACCCGCGGCTGATCGGCCCGGCGGCATAGATGCCGACCAGGTCGAAACCTTGGGCGCCCTGGCTGATTTCGCCCAGGACTTGATCGAGGTCCGGCAGCGCCTGGGCCTGCTCGCTGCTGTTTTGCCAGGCCGTGTGATTGAGTAGCAGGTAAGGATCTTTGGGCAGCAAGGGCAAGGTGTCGCGCAATTGCTGCAGGCCCTCGGCCAGGCGCTGGCGGTCCACCTCGGGGGCGCCGGCCAGGGTGATGGCCAGGTCGGCGTGCCGGCCATCGTTGATCAGCTTGAGGTTGACGCTGGCCTGCTGTACCTGGCCGGCCTGGCGCACCTTGGCGTGGTTGAAACGCACGAATTCGGACGACTCCGCCGCGTAGCCCAGATGAAACTGTTCCCCATCGGCGATGGCCTGCTTGAGCCATTCCACCAGGTCCTTGAAAGCCTTCATCAGGCGTCTCCCCCAAACACATCCACATCGCTGAAGACACACGCCGGCGATGCATGGCCGACGCGGATCACTTGGTTCGGCTCGCCCTTGCCGCAGTTGGGCGTGCCCAGCACCTTGAAGGTGCTGGCATCGCCCACGGCACTGAGCTTGCGCCAGAACTGCGCGGAAATCGCCCGGTAGTTGGGGTTCTTCACCACGCCCTTGAGTTCGCCGTTCTCGATCAACTGGCCCCACTCGCAGCCGAACTGGAACTTGTTGCGCGCATCGTCGATCGACCAGGAACGGTTGGTCGACATCAGGATGCCGTGCTCGATGCCGCCGATCAGTTGCGCCAGGCTCTGGTCGCCAGCCTCGATATTGAGGTTGGCCATGCGGTCGATGGGTGCGCGGTTCCAACTGCTGGCGCGGCTGTTGGCTACGCCGCCCATGCCCGAGCGGTACTGCGACAGCGCCCCGCCCAGGGGCTTGAGCAGCAGGCCGTTACGGATCAGGAACTGCTTGTTGGCGGGCGTGCCGTCGTCGTCATGGGCGTAGCTGGCCAGTTGCTCGGGAATGTCCGGGTCAAAGGTCACGTTGAGCAGGTTGGAGCCGTATTGCAGGTGCCCGAAGTCGCTGGCCTTGACGAAGCTGGTGCCGGCGTAATTGCGCTCGTCGCCGAGAATGCGGTCCAGCTCCAGCGGGTGGCCGATGGATTCATGGATCTGCAGGATCATCTGGTCGGGCATCAACAGCAGGTCGCGCGGGCCCTGGGGCGTGTTGGGGGCCAGCAGCAGTTGCAGGGCCTCGTCGGCCACCCGTGGCGCGGCGCCTACCAGGCCGAAGCGGCTGATCACATCAAAGCCGCCTTGCTGGCCAAAGTTGCTGCCACCCAGGGTGCGGGTCTGGCTGTCGTTGCCGTGGTAGGCGGTCACGTTGACGCCGGGGAACACAAAACGCTGGGCCTGGCGCAGTTGCGCGCCGGCGCTGTTGAGGTAGATCTGTTCAACGTGGGTGGTGCCCAGGCTGACTTCCCAGTTCACCAGGCGCTCGTCCCTGGGCACGGCCGCTGACTCTGCGCCGAGCAGTTGGTAGCAGTCGCTCAGGGACGGGAAGGCTTGGTCGAGCTCTGGCGACAGGTAGTCGGCGATGTCGCTGGACACCGGCTGGTCGCGCAGGTCGAGCAGGGCGTGGGGCTTGATCCGCCGGGCCTGTTGTTCGGCACGCTCGAGGGCCGCTTGCAGGCCGGCCAGGGAAATATCGTGGGTGGCCGCGTAGGCTTCGACACCGTTGAGGCGCACGGTGAGCATGGCGCCTTCGTCGCGGCCCAGGTGCGGCGGTTCGGCGACATTCTTGCGTACCGACAGGTACTGGCCGGACTCGCGCACGTAGCGCAGGGAGAAAAATTCGGCGCGGGTGCGCAGGGCGGCGAAATGTTGTTTGAGTTGCGGGTGTTTGTCGAACATGGGGCCTTCCTTGTGGGCGGTGATGGCTTTGAGGGCCCCATCGCAGGCAAGCCAGCTCCTACCTTTTGAATGTGCTCACAAATCAAAATGTGGGAGCAGGCTTGCCTGCGATGCTTTTGCCTTGGCTTTAGACCGGGCAACCCTTGGCGCGCAGGATGGCGTCAAAGCGGTCAGGGTCCAGGGTGCCAGCTTCGATGGCAGCCAGTGTGGCTTTCTCGCGGGCCAGCAGGTCATGGCAGCGCACCAGCAATTCCGGCAGTTCGCTGCGCGAGGCGGCGACCACGCCGTCGCCATCGCCGATCATCAGGTCGCCAGGGGCTACCAGCATGCCAGCGCAGGAGATCGGCACGTTGATCTCGCCGCCGCCGTCAGTGCTCGGGCCACGGTGTACGCCGCCGATGGCGTAGGCCGGCAGTTCGCCGGTCTGCCATTCGTCGAGGTCGCGCAGGGCGCCGTTGATCACCACACCGACAATGCCAGCCTTCAGGGCCATGGCGCGCATGATGCCGCCGAACACCGCGCGGGTCAGGTCGGCGCTGCCGTCGATCACCAGCACATCGCCCGGGCGGGCCATCTGCATGGCTTTGAGAATCATCAGGTTGTCACCGGGGCGCACCCGCACGGTGAGGGCGCTGCCGAGCATCGGTGCATTGCCGTGGAAGGCTTTCAGGCCCAGGCCACCGACGTTACGGCCCAGGCAGTCGCTGACGGCCGCCGCCGGGATCTTGCTGAATTCCTTCAGCCATTTTGGGTCCAGCGGTTCAACGTTTGGATTGATCAGGAAGCCGGTAGGCCATTTGCTCGAAGAAACGACATCAAACATGAGAAAGCCTCGTGGCCAGGCAGAAGCCGGCGTGTCGGTAGGAAGGTGAAACGTTTGCGCGAGGGACTAGATTAGGCCGGCGCGGGGGGTGGGATCAAGGGCGGGGCAGTGTAGGAAGAGTCTGGGAAGATGGGTGTTGGCTGGTCGGGTCTTATCGGGAGCAAGCCCCCTCCCACATTTTGATGTGTGAATACGTTCAAATGTGGGAGCGGGCTTGCCTGCGATAAGAGCGCCGCGGTGTAACGGTTACTGCGCGGTCGGACCCACTTCACGCAACGGCTTGCCACGCACCGGCGCATCGCCGGCCACGTAGTAGTCCGCGGTGCTGCGCGGCAACTGGCGGCCACGCATCTTGTCGGCGATTTTTTCGGCGATCATGATGGTTGGCGCGTTCAGGTTGCCGGTGGTGATGATCGGCATGATCGACGCATCGACCACCCGCAGGCCCTGCATGCCATGCACGCGGCCTTCGCCATCGACCACAGCCATTTCGTCGGTGCCCATCTTGCACGAGCAGGACGGGTGGAACGCGGTTTCGGCGTGCTCGCGGATGAACTTGTCCAGTTGCTCGTCGGTTTGCACGTCGATGCCCGGGCTGATTTCACGGCCACGGAACGCGTCCAGTGCCGGCTGCTGCATGATTTCACGGGTCAGGCGGATGCCATCGCGGAACTCCTGCCAGTCCTGCTCGGTGGCCATGTAGTTGAAGAGGATGCTCGGGTAGTCCCGTGGGTTCTTCGACTTCACTTGCACGCGGCCACGGCTCGGCGAACGCATGGAGCCCATGTGCGCCTGGAAACCGTGCTCTTTCACACCGTTGCTGCCGTTGTAGTTAATCGCGACCGGCAGGAAGTGGTACTGGATGTTCGGCCATTCGAATTCTTCACGGGTACGGATAAAACCGCCCGCTTCGAACTGGTTGCTGGCGCCGATGCCGGTGCCGTTGAACAGCCATTCGGCACCAATGGCTGGCTGGTTGTACCAGAGCAGCGACGGGTACAGCGAGACCGGCTGGGTGCAGGCGTATTGCAGGTAAAGCTCCAGGTGATCCTGCAGGTTTTCACCGACGCCTGGCAGGTCGTGGACCACCGGGATGTCGAGGCTTTCCAGGAGTTTGGCCGGGCCTACACCGGAACGTTGCAGCAATTGCGGCGAGGCGATGGCGCCGCTGCATACCAGCACTTCTTTGCGCGCGCGGGCTTCAACACGCTCTTCGGCGGCACCGATCAGGTAACGCACACCGACCGCACGCTTGCCTTCGAACAACACTTTGTCGGCCAGGGCATGGGTGACGATGGTCAGGGTCGAGCGCTTCTTGGCGGTGTCCAGGTAGCCACGGGCGGTACTGGCGCGACGGCCGTTCGGCGTCACGGTACGGTCCATCGGGCCGAAACCTTCCTGTTGGTAGCCGTTCAAGTCTTCGGTACGCGGGTAACCGGCCTGCACGCCAGCTTCAACCATGGCGTGGAACAGCGGGTTGTTACCGGCTTTAGGCGTGGTCACGCTGACCGGACCTTCGCCACCGTGGTAGTCGTTCGGGCCGATGTCGCGGGTTTCGGCCTTGCGGAAATACGGCAGGCAGTCGAGGTAGCTCCAGTCTTCCAGGCCTGGCAGTTTTGCCCAGTTGTCGTAGTCCATGGCGTTGCCACGGATGTAGCACATGCCGTTGATCAGCGACGAGCCACCCAGGCCCTTGCCGCGACCACATTCCATACGACGGCCGTCCATATGTGGCTCTGGATCGGTTTCGTAGGCCCAGTTGTAGCGGCGGCCTTGCAGCGGGAATGCCAGGGCGGCGGGCATCTGGGTGCGGAAGTCCAGGCGGTAGTCGGGGCCGCCGGCTTCCAGCAGCAAAACGGTGACGCCTTCGTCTTCGGTCAGACGGGTCGCCAGGGTGTTACCGGCGGAGCCGGCACCCACAATGATGTAGTCGTATTCTTGGGACATAAATGCACCCTCTTTGGAGTTGGTCAGGTCGGGCCCCATCGCAGGTAAGCCAGCTCCCACAATCAAAATGTGGGAGCCGGGCTCGCCCGCGATAGCGGCCCCGCAGGCAATACAGAACTCGGGTTTAGAACACCGAGGCGTAGTCGCCCAGCTCAACCTGTACCGATTTGATGCGGGTGAAGTTGTTCAGCGAGCTGATGCCGTTCTCACGGCCCACACCCGACTGCTTGTAGCCGCCAACCGGCATTTTCGCGTCGGACTCGCCCCAGGCGTTGATCCAGCAGATACCCGCTTCCAACTGATGAATCACGCGGTGGGCGCGGTTCAGGTCCTTGGTCACCAGGCCCGCGGCCAAGCCGAAGTCGGTGTCGTTGGCACGACGGATCACTTCTTCTTCGGTCTCGTAGGTGAGGATGCTCATCACCGGGCCAAAGATTTCTTCACGCACGATGGTCATGTCGTCGGTGCAGTCAGTGAACACGGTCGGTGCCACGAATGCGCCCTTGGCGAAGTCGCCGTCGGTCAGGCGGTCGCCGCCGCACAGCAGGCGTGCGCCTTCTTCCTTGCCCTTGGCGATGTAGCCCAGCACGCTTTCCATGTGGGCGAAGCTGACCAGTGGGCCGAAGTTGGTGTTTTCGTCTTCTGGGTTGCCAACGCGGATGCGCGCAACACGCTCAACGATCTTGGCTTCAAAGGCGGCTTGCAGGTGCTTTGGAATGAACACACGGGTGCCGTTGGTGCAGACCTGGCCGGAGCTGTAGAAGTTGGCCATCATCGCGGTGTCGGCGGCGCGATCCAGGTCGGCGTCGTCGAAAATGATCAGCGGGGATTTGCCGCCCAGTTCCATGGTGACGTCTTTGAGCGAGGAGCTCGAAGCGCTGGCCATGACCTTCTTGCCGGTGTCGGTGCCGCCGGTGAAGGAGATTTTCTCGATGCGTGGGTGCTCGGTCAGCCAGGTGCCGACTTCACGACCGCTACCGGTCAGAACGTTGAACACGCCATCCGGCACGCCAGCTTCGGTGTAGATTTCGGCCAGTTTCAGGGTGGTCAGCGAGGTGACTTCGCTTGGCTTGAAGATCATCGCGTTGCCGGCAGCCAGGGCTGGGGCGGACTTCCACAGGGCGATCTGGATCGGGTAGTTCCACGCGCCGATACCGGCGACCACGCCCAGCGGCTCGCGGCGGGTGTAGACGAACGAGGTGGTACGCAGCGGGATCTGCTCGCCTTCGATGGCGGGCACCAGGCCTGCGTAGTATTCCAGCACGTCGGCGCCGGTGACGATGTCGACGTACTTGGTTTCAGAGAAGGATTTACCGGTGTCCAGGGTTTCCAGGGCCGCCAGTTCATCGTTGCGCTCGCGCAGGATTTCCACGGCGCGACGCAGGATGCGCGAACGCTCCATGGCGGTCATGGCGGCCCAGATTTTCTGGCCCTTTTCGGCGCTGACCACCGCACGCTCAACGTCTTCGAATGTGGCGCGTTGCACGTTGGCGAGAACTTCACCGTTAGCCGGGTTGATGGCTTCGAAGGTGGCATCGCTGCCAGCGTCGCTGTAGCCGCCGTCAATGTAGAGTTTTTGCAGTTCGAAACGGGCCATAAAGTCCTCGCAAGTGCATAAGTGGTTGGCGTTAACCACCAAAAGGTGCAGCCATAAGGTTCTGGCAACACCGTTCAGTAGCCGTTCAGGGGTTGAGCGTTTATGTGTGCTCTAACTCACCTGCTTGGCCAATTGGAAATCCATGTATTCGTAAGCGATCCGTTGCGCCTGCTCCGTGTCGAAAGCGTCTCCCGACAGGGCGCCGCGCAACCACAAACCGTCGATCAAGGCCGCCAGGCCTCGGGCTGCGCTGCGTGCATCTTCCAGCGGCAGCACACGGCGGAACTGGCAGCACAGGTTGGAATACAGGCGGTGATCGTTGATCCGCTGCAACCTGTGCAAAGACGGGTGGTGCATGCTGGTGGCCCAGAAGGCCAGCCAGGTTTTCATTGCCGGGCCGTTGACCTGGCTGGCGTCGAAGTTGCCGCCGATAATCACTTGAAGGTGCGCCCGCGGGGTGTCTTCCTTCAATGCCTGCCGGCGTTCGTGGACATTCTCGATCAGCACATTCATCAGGTACCGCATCGTTGCGGCGATCAGGCCGTTCTTGTCCTGAAAGTAGTGACTGATGATGCCGTTCGAGACGCCGGCCAAACGGGCGATCAGCGCAATGCTGGCATCCCCCATCCCGACCTGATCTATGGCCGTCAATGTGGCTTCGATCAACTGCTGGCGGCGTATGGGTTGCATACCGACCTTGGGCATGTAGCACCTCTCCTTAGGCCTGCCGACGGGCGTAAACGTTCGTCGGCGTGAAGGCCAGTCTATTTTGTTTTGATTGAACGTTCAATCAACAAAGAATAAGATCTGCGACAAATGGTCGCTGCCTACAGGTATTTCCTACGTGTCGGCAGACGTATCTGACATCCGTAAAAACCCTTGAAACAGCCCATGACAGCGCGTTGCTGGGGTCTGGGGTTTTTCGGGATGTCTTTATAACACCCGTCCGTCGACTGCCGAAAAATCGATGGCGTGGGTCAAGCGCTGCCTTGTGTCCTCTCTCGCACTGCCCGGAGCCTCTGTGCCATGAGTTCTGCCTCTCTAATAAAGACCCCACCGGAAAAAGTGCGGGTCAACGGTTGGGTGTTCTACACCTCTACCGCGTTGATCCTGTTGTTGACCGCCGTTCTGATCATCGCCCCGCAAGAGGCCGGCAGAATGCTGGGAGTCGCCCAGACCTGGCTCTCGAAAAGCTTTGGCTGGTATTACATGGTGGTTATCGCCGCCTACCTGGTATTTGTGGTGGGCCTGGCGTTTTCGTCCTACGGCAAACTGAAGCTGGGCAGCAAGGCTGATACCCCGGACTTCAGTTACGGCGCCTGGGCCGGCATGTTGTTCTCCTCGGGCATCGGCATTTCGTTGCTGTACTTCGGCGCGTCCGAGCCGTTGGACCACTACTTCAACCCGCCCGAAGGCGCCGCCGCCACCCATATGGCCGCGCGCCAGGCGTTGCAGCTGACCTTCCTGCACTGGGGCCTGCATGGCTGGGCGATCTACGCGCTGGTCGGCCTGGCCGTGGCGTACTTCGCATACCGCCATAACCAGCCGCTGGCCCTGCGTTCGGCGCTGTACCCATTGATGGGCGAGCGTTGGGTCAAAGGCGCGGCGGGTCACGCGGTGGACGGCTTCGGCATGTTCGTGACCCTGCTGGGCCTGGTGACAAACCTGGGGATTGGTTCGATGCAAGTGTCGTCCGGGTTGGAAAACCTGTTCGGCATGGAGCACAGCAACACCAACCTGCTGATCGTGATCATCGTGATGAGCACCGTGGCGACCATCGCCGCCGTGTCGGGCGTGGAGAACGGCATTCGTCGCTTGTCCAACCTGAACATCGTGCTGTTCAGCGGCCTGCTGATTTTTGTGCTGCTGTTTGGCCCGACCCTGCACCTGCTCAACGGCTTTGTGCAGAACATCGGCGACTACATGAACGGTCTGGTGCTGAAAACCTTCGACCTCTACGTGTACGAAGGCGATGGTGAGAAGTCCGAGCGCTGGATGGGCCTGTGGACCCTGTTCTACTGGGCCTGGTGGATTTCCTGGGCACCGTTCGTGGGCATGTTCATCGCGCGTATTTCCCGTGGCCGTACGGTGCGCGAACTGGTGGCGGGCGTGCTGCTGATCCCGCTGGGCTTTACCCTGGCGTGGCTGTCGATCTTCGGCAACTCGGCCCTGGACCTGGTGCTCAACCATGGCGCCGTGGAGCTGGGCAAGACCGCGTTGGAGCAACCCTCCATGGCGATCTACCAGTTGCTGGAGTACTACCCGGCGTCGAAAGTGGTGATCGGCGTGTCGATCTTTGTGGGTTTTGTGCTGTTCCTGACGCCGGCGGATTCCGGCGCGGTGATGATGGCCAACCTGTCGTGCAAAGGTGGCAACGTGGATGAGGATGCGCCGCACTGGCTGCGGATCTTCTGGTCGGCGGTGATCACCCTGGTGACCATCGGCTTGCTGTTTGCGGGCAACTTTGAAGCCATGCAGACCATGGTGGTGCTGGCGGGCTTGCCGTTCTCGGTGGTGCTGATCTTCTTTATGTTCGGTTTGCACAAGGCCATGCGCCAGGACGTGGCCATCGAACAGGAGCAGGCGCAATTGGCCGAACGCGGCCGTCGTGGTTTCAGCGAGCGCCTGACTGCCCAGGACCTGCAGCCGAGCCAGGCCGTGGTGCAGCGCTTTATGGACAGAAAGGTCACCCCGGCGCTGGAAGAAGCCGCCGTGGCCCTGCGCGCCCAAGGGCTGGATGTGCAGACGCTGCTGGGTAAATCCAAGCGCTGCATTGGCGTGCGGATCGAGATGGAAGGCAACCCGTTTGTCTACGAGGTGAGCCTGGACGGCTACCTGGCGGCGCCGAGTGAGTCGATCGAGGCCGACGAGGAGCGTGCGCGCTACTACCGCGCCGAGGTTTACCTGCACAACGGCGGCCAGGAGTACGACCTGATGGGCTTCACCCAGGAGCAGATCACCCGGGATGTGCTCGATCAGTTTGAAAGCCATCGGCAGCTCCTTGGCCGTGTCTATAGCTGATGGTTGAAGGCGGGTGGTGTCGTCACTGACACCATCTGGTCAAAATGTGGGAGCGGGCTTGCTCGCGATTGCGGTGTATCAGTACCAGGTTCATTGACTGATACATTGCAATCGCGAGCAAGCCCGCTCCCACATTTGTTTTGTGTTGCCTTTTAGCCCAGGTTCTTGCCCAGCAGGGCGTGGTACAGCTCGCTGTCCCCCAGAATCCCCACCACTTTGTTGTTGTCGTGCAGCACCAGCTTGTTGCCGGTCTGGTAGCGAATCTGCAAGGCATCGCGCATGCCGATATTCGAATCCACCAAGGTCGGTAGCCGCCCCAGGCCTTCCACGGCTTGCCCCGGCGCCCAGTTCTGCAGGTTCATTGCCACGCCATTTTGCCGTGCGCCCTGGATGGTGTTGCCTTCGGCCAGGTCCAGCCACGAATCGCCGCCCGGATCCAGGCATACCGAGCCGTTGACCCGCTTGCAGTTGTCCAGGGTGCGCATCAGGCTGCGGCCGCACAACACGTTCAGCGGGTTGGTATGGGCGACGAAGGTGCGCACATAGTCGTCCGCCGGGTTCAGCACAATCTCTTCCGGCACGCTGTACTGGATGATCTTGCCGTCTTTCATGATCGCGATCCGGCTACCCAGCTTCAGCGCCTCATCCAGGTCGTGGCTGACGAACACGATGGTCTTGCTCAGTTTGCGTTGCAGCTCCAGCAACTCATCCTGCAGGCCTTGGCGGATCAGCGGGTCGAGGGCCGAGAAGGGTTCGTCCATCAGCAGGATATCGGCGTCCATCGCCAGGGCGCGGGCCAGGCCGACGCGCTGTTGCATGCCGCCCGAAAGTTCGTCGGGCTTCTTGTTGCGCCATTGGGTCAGGCCCACCAGCTCAAGCTTCTCGTCCACCAGCTTGCGCCGTTCCTTTTCGGGGCGGCCCTGCATTTCCAGGCCAAAGCTGATGTTTTCACGCACGGTCAGCCAGGGCATCAGGGCGAACTTCTGGAACACCATGGCGATGCGCTTGGTGCGCATCATTTTCAGCTCTGCCGGGGTGCATGAGGCGATGTCGATCTGGCGTCCTTCATGTTCGACAAACAACTGGCCACGGCTCACGGTGTTAAGGCCGTTGATACAGCGCAACAGGCTGGATTTGCCGGAGCCGGACAGGCCCATCAGCACGCAGATCTCGCCTTTCTCGATATCCAGGCTGGCCTTTTCCACGCCGACGATCTGCCCGGTCTTCTTCAGGATTTCATTGCGGTGCATTCCCTCGTCCAGCAGCTTGAGGGCTTCGCGTGGGTCTTTGGAAAAAATCACATCGACATTGTCGAATCGGATAATGCTCATGCATCACCCCCTACTTTGGCGTCGGGTTGTTTGCAGATGCGGTCGAGCATGATGGCCAGCAGCACAATCGCCAGGCCGGCTTCAAAGCCCAGGGCAATGTCGGCGGTGTTCAGCGCGTTGACCACGGGTTTGCCGAGGCCGTCGGCGCCCACCAGGGCCGCGATCACCACCATCGACAACGACAGCATGATGCATTGGGTAATACCGGCAGCGATGCTCGGCATGGCGTGGGGCAGTTCGATGCGCGAGAGCAATTGGCGGCGCGAGCAGCCAAAGGCCTTGCCGGCATCCATCAACTCTTGCGGTACATCGCGGATGCCCAGGTAGGTCAGGCGGATCGGCGCGGCAATCGCGAACACCACCGTGGAGATCAGGCCAGGCACCACACCCAGCCCGAAGAGGGTCAGGGTCGGGATAAGGTAAACAAAGGTCGGCACGGTCTGCATCAAGTCGAGCACCGGGCGCATCACGGTGTAGAACATCGGTTTGTGCGCGGCAACAATGCCCAGCGGCACACCGATGACCACGCAGACCAGGGTGGCGAACAGCACCTGGGCCAGGGTCTCCATGGTTTCCTGCCAGTACCCCAGGTTGAGGATCAGCAGGAAGGAGGCAATCACAAATACAGTCAGCCCCCACTTACGTTGAATGTAGTGAGCAAGCAGCGCAATCAGACCGATCAATGCCAGCGGATTGAACCAGGTCAGCGCAAACGTCACGCCGTGGATCATCGTTTCCAGTGTCGATGCGATCGCGTCGAAATAATCGGCGCCGTTCTGCGTCAACCATTCGACGAAGGCAGCGATGTACTGGCCTAGTGGGATTTTCTGTTCAGTCAGCATGGTAGTGAATGTCCACATGCGAAGAGGGAAACATCCTGGGCCGGCGCGCCGGCCCAGGGTCAGCGGTTACTTGTCGAGGTAGGCTTTTACGGCGGCAAGTCCTGGTTTGCCATCAAGGGTGGTGACCCCGGCGAGCCAGGTGTCGAGCACTTGCGGGTTCTTCTTCAGCCAGGCCTTGGCGGCGGCGTCGGGTTTCATTTTGTCGTCGAGGACGTTACCCATCAGGGTGCTTTCCATGTCGAGGGTGAACACCAGGTTTTTCAGGAGCTGGCCGACGTTGCTGCACTCCTGCACGTAGCCCTTGCGGGTGTTGGTGTAGATGGTGGCCTGGCCGTAGTTGGGGCCGAATGAATCGTCACCGCCAGTCAGGTACTTCATCTTGAACCGGGTGTTCATCGGGTGCGGTTCCCAGCCCAGGAATACAATGGCCTGCTCCCGTTTGGTGGCGCGCTCGACTTGCGAGAGCATCCCCGCCTCACTGGACTCGACCACCTTGAAACCTGCGTCTTTCAAGCCGAACTGATTTTTGTCGATCAGGCTCTGGATCGTGCGGTTGCCGTCGTTGCCCGGTTCAATGCCATAGATCTTGCCGCCCAGCTCCTTCTTGAACTTGGCGATATCGGCAAAGTCCTTCAGGCCCTTGTCGTACAGCGCTTGTGGCACTGCCAGGGTGTACTTGGCGTTTTCCAGGTTGGCGCGCACGGTTTCCACGGTGCCGGCATCACGGTACTGCTTGATGTCGTTTTCCATGGTCGGCATCCAGTTGCCGAGGAAGATATCCATGTTCTTGCCATCGGCCAGGGACTTGTAGGTCACAGGCACGGAAATCATCGTGGTTCGGGGCTTGTAGCCCAGGCCCTTGAGGATTTCGCTGGTGGTGGCGGTGGTGACGGTGATATCGGTCCAGCCGACATCGGAGAAGTTGACGGTGCTGCACTGCTCGGGATCAGCAGCGTGGGCCGCAAAGGGAAGACTCAGCATGGCGGCCAACAACAACGGGGGGGAACCTTTCATGGGTTTGGACTCCTGGTGTTTTTCCGGCGGTGCGAGACCGCGCTTATAAGTGTTGCAGTTGGGGCGTGCGAGCAACGTGCAGCCTCGGTACCTTGCAAACGAGTCGAGACTGATCATGTACCAGTGAAAATCTGACGCCTACAGGGTGGGTCGCATCCAGTACAGGGATGGTCGTATCCAGTGTCGGTGACGTCGCATACAGGTTTTTCCACAGGCAAAACTGCACTTTTTCTCGATCTGCGCCGCAAAAAACGGCGATTACGCCCCATTGCGAGGGGACGACGCTGGTGAGCATGGGTATGTCGGTGTCAGACGCCGGACGGCGCAACGAAAGCTTGATGATGCCGCCATCTGGGCGACTTGAGCGTAGCAGCTCCGCCACCAGGCGTTACTGCGCCTGGCCTGTGCTATCGAGGAGTTTCGCGCAATGGCTATCAGCGTTTTCGACCTGTTCAAGATTGGCATCGGGCCGTCCAGTTCCCACACCGTCGGCCCCATGCGAGCCGCGGCGTTGTTCGTCCAGGACTTGCGTGAACGTGCTCTTTTGGAACAGGTGCAGCGCGTCGAAGTTCAGCTGTATGGCTCGTTGTCGGCCACCGGCATCGGGCATGGCAGCGACAATGCAGTGATCATGGGGCTGATGGGCGAGTGGCCGGATGCGATTGATCCGTCGCAGATCGGCCCGCGTATCGAGACCCTGCGTGAGACGCAGACGCTGCTGCTGGACAACCGTGTGCCGGTGCCCTTTGTGTGGTCGCGGGACATGCGCCTGATCGACGAAAACCTGCCGTTCCATCCCAATGCCATGACCCTGGTGGTCTACGGCGCCCAGACCGAGTTGCATCGCGATACCTACTATTCGGTGGGGGGCGGTTTTGTGGTGGATGAGGCCCAGGCGCGCAGCGGCGTGGCGGATATGGACCGCACCGAGCTGCCCTATGATTTTTCCAGTGCGGTGGAGTTGTTGCAGTTGTGCAACACCCACAACCTGCGGGTTGCCGACCTGATGCTGGCCAATGAAAAGGTCTGGCGCTCCGAGGAAGAAATCCGCAGCGGCCTGATGAAACTCTGGCGTGCCATGCAGGACTGTGTCGAGCAGGGCCTCAAGCATGAAGGCATCCTGCCCGGCGGCCTGAATGTGCGCCGCCGCGCCGCCAAGTTGCACCGCAGTTTGCAGGAGCTGGGCAAGCCGAATGTGATCGGCTCAACCTTGAGCGCCATGGAATGGGTCAACCTGTTCGCCCTGGCCGTCAACGAAGAAAACGCCGCCGGTGGGCGCATGGTCACCGCACCCACCAATGGCGCGGCGGGGATCATCCCGGCGGTGCTGCACTACTTTATGAAGTTCAGCGAAGAAGTCACCGAGGCCAATGTGGTGGACTACTTCCTCGGTGCGGCGGCCATCGGCATCCTGTGCAAGAAGAATGCGTCGATCTCCGGCGCCGAAGTGGGTTGCCAGGGTGAAGTCGGTTCGGCCTGCGCCATGGCGGCGGCGGGGCTGGCAGAGATTCTTGGCGCCTCGCCGGAGCAGGTGTGCAACGCCGCCGAAATCGGCCTGGAACACAACCTGGGCCTGACCTGCGACCCGGTGGGCGGCCTGGTGCAAGTGCCGTGTATCGAGCGCAATGCGATTGCCGCGGTCAAGGCGATCAATGCCGCGCAGATGGCCCTGCGGGGCGACGGCCAGCACTTTATTTCCCTGGACCGGGTGATCCGCACCATGCGCGATACCGGGGCGGATATGCATGACAAGTACAAGGAGACCTCGCGGGGTGGGTTGGCGGTGAGTGCTGTCGAGTGTTAAGCGAACGCAATGCTCAAAGCAGTGAAGATCAAATGTGGGAGCGGGCTTGTCGGATCGCCGCATCGCCGCGAAGACGTCGGCCCAGCAAACATTGATGTTGACTGACCCACTGCTTTCGCGAGCAAGCCCGCTCCCACAGGAGATCTGCGTTTAACTGACTGGCATTGGGGCTTGCCCGCGATGGTGGTGTGTCAAACCCCACTGCTCATAAAGTGAACACTCCACCCCCGATACGCCACCTTTTAGCGCGTCGCAAACAGATAAGTAGCCCCCAAACGATTTCCCTTCCGACCACCCATCACCTGTGCGTGTGGTGACACACTTTTCCTACGCCCTGAAAGCGCCTTCCCACAAGTGCTACCGATCTGCTCACAGACCCTGAGTGTAGGCTTTTTCCGGGTCATATCCCCACGCCGGGCGCGGGCTTATATAGACACCTCAACAGGTCGTTTTCAGGAGTTATTGAATACCTATTCAACTTTAGGCATGGCATTTGCTCTATCAATTCAAAGCCTCTCTCCTGACGGATGACGAGCGCAATAACAAGAGCCTCGCCTGAGGCCATTACCTGCTTTGTGTGAGGAGATACCGCGATGACGTCGTTCAACTCCGGGGCCCAACCCCAGAACCGTGCGCCTCAATCCATCGGCTTTTTGCTGCTGGACAATTTCACGCTGATTTCCCTGGCGTCCGCAGTGGAACCACTGCGCATGGCCAACCAATTGTCCGGCCGCGAGCTGTATCGCTGGACTACCTTGAGCGTCGACGGCAACCAGGTATGGGCCAGCGATGGCCTGCAAATCACCCCCGATTGCTCCATGCACAAAGCCCCGGCCCTGGACACCGTGATTGTCTGCGGCGGCGTGGGTATCCAGCGCACCGTGACCCGTGAACATGTGTCGTGGCTGCAAAGCCAGGCGCGCCAGTCCCGCCGCCTCGGCGCGGTGTGCACCGGCAGTTGGGCCCTGGCCTGCGCCGGCTTGCTCGACGGGTTTGATTGCAGCGTGCACTGGGAATGCCTGGCGTCGATGCAGGAAGCCTTCCCACGGGTGTCGATGAGTACGCGCCTGTTCACCCTCGACCGCAATCGCTTCACCAGTTCTGGTGGTACCGCGCCGCTGGACATGATGTTGCACCTGATCAGCCGCGACCATGGCCGTGAACTGTCGGCGGCGATTTCCGAGATGTTCGTGTACGAACGTATCCGCAATGAGCAGGACCACCAGCGCGTGCCGCTCAAGCACATGCTCGGCACCAATCAGCCGAAGCTGCAGGAAATCGTCGCGCTGATGGAAGCCAACCTGGAAGAGCCGATCGACCTCGATGAATTGGCCGTCTATGTCGCCGTCTCGCGGCGTCAGCTGGAGCGGCTGTTCCAGAAATACCTGCACTGCTCGCCGTCGCGCTACTACCTCAAGCTGCGCCTGATCCGCGCCCGGCAGTTGCTCAAGCAAACGCCGATGTCGATCATCGAAGTGGCCTCGGTGTGCGGGTTTGTGTCCACGCCGCACTTCTCCAAGTGCTACCGCGAATACTTCGGCATTCCGCCACGGGATGAGCGCGTAGGTTCCAACACCACCCAGCAAGTGGCGATGATGCCGATTCCGCAGGCGCTGGTGTTGTCACCGCTGGCCGGGCCGATGTCGGCGTTGAGCCAGGCGCGCAATGAGTCGACGTTTGCCAGTGTAAGGCTGTAGGCCGAGGCGTCTGCATCGCCGGCACGCCAGCGCCCACATTTTGATCTGTGAATACCTTCAAATGTGGGAGCTGGCTTGCCGACGATAGCGATGTATCAGGCCCCGGAATTCTGTTTGAACTGCATCAGGGCCGGCAACAACTGCTTATCAATCGCCTGGCGCACCGCCGGCAGAATCGTCGCGCTGCTGGTGTACATCTGCTCGACCATACCCTTGAGTGCCTTGGCCCGCGCCTCACTCAAACCGCGTACCGCGCATTCACAGGCCTGCTCGGCGGTGGCGCCGCTGGACACCTCGAAACCCAGGGAGCGCAGTTGGCTCAGCAGGTCATCCTGATCAATCAAATCCGCGTGCATCATGATGTTCATCCTGGTTAGGGGAGCCTTTGATTCTGGTGGGCCGCCAGCGGGTCGGCAAGGGCTGAATGACGCGATGGCTGGAACGACTATGAGCAGGTCGTTTTCGGGCCAGTTGCCGAGGGTGGTTGCGGGCACACTGGTTTTCAAGCAAGCAGAATGAAGGTTTGGTCACCCTCGGCCCGCACGCTCGCACAAAGCACTCTGCCCCGATCCTGTCACGGCTTGATCGGGGCTTTTTTTATTTGCCGGGTAGGCCGATGACGCGACCGAGCAGGGCCGGCCGGGGCAGGTCTGATTGCTCGGTGCTGATGGCCGTCAACCGCTGTGCAACCCCCTCACTGAAGGGGGCCGAGCGTGGCCCCGCCAGGTCGACATGCAGCAGCATCTGCTCATTGCCCGCCAGCTCCCGCTCTTCGCCCACCAGGTGCAGGCTGTGATACAGATGCAGGCGCTTGTTGTCATGGGCGATCAACTGGGTATGCACTTCGACCTCGGCGCCGAGTTTCACTTCGTGCAGGTAATTGAGGTGCAGTTCCAGGGTGAACAGCGAGTGGCCGCTGGCTTCGCGGTGGTCGCTGTCCAGGCCCAGGGTGTCCATCAATGCATCGGTGGCGTAGCTGAAGATCAGCAGGTAAAACGCATCGCGCAGGTGGCCGTTGTAATCGACCCAGTCAGGGAGGATGTTGGTGGTGTAGGTCGTCAGTGCGGGCATGTCGTCAATTCCAGATCTGTACTCGGTCAACTGCAGGAGCTGGCTTGCCTGCTCCCACAGATATCAACCGCCGTTATTCGGCGAAGCTCATGCCGTGTTTTTGCTTGGTGGTCTTCACCGCCTCCAGCACCGCCAGCAGGCAATCATCACGATAGCGTTCCAGCGCCGAAATGCTATGGCTGCCCAACTGCTCACGGGTGCCATCAACCACATCATCAATCAGTTTGTCGGTCAGTTCCGGCGCCGGCAGGTACGTCCACGGCAACTGCAGTGCCGGCCCGAACTGCGTCATGAAATGCCGCATCCCGGCATCGCCGCCGGCCAGGGTGTAGGTCAGGAATGTGCCCATGAACGACCAGCGCAAGCCGGCGCCAAAGCGGATCGCATTGTCGATCTCGCCGGTGGTCGCCACCCCATCGTTGACCAGGTGCAACGCCTCACGCCACAGCGCTTCCAGCAAGCGGTCGGCGATAAACCCCGGGACTTCCTTGCGCACATGCAGCGGGCGCATACCGAGAGATTGGTAGACCTTGATCGCGGCCTGGATTGCTTCGGGCGCGGTGTGTTTGCCACCGACCACTTCTACCAGCGGCAGCAGGTAAACCGGGTTGAACGGGTGGCCGACCACGCAGCGTTCCGGGTGCGTGGCGCCTTCATAAAACTCACTGGGCAATAGCCCCGAAGTGCTGGAGCCGATCAAGGCATCGGGTTTGGCCGCCGCGCTGATTTTGCTGTGCAGTTCCAGTTTCAGTTCCAGGCGTTCGGGGGCGCTTTCCTGGATGAAATCGGCGTCTTGCACGCATTCTTCGATGGTCGCGACAAAACGCAGACGCTCCTGGGAGGCGCCCGGCGCCAGGCCCTGTTGTTCCAGGGCGCCCCAGGCATTGGCGACGCGCTTGCGCAGGGCGGCTTCGGCGCCGGGCGCCGGGTCCCAGGCCACCACATCCAGGCCGTGGGCGAGGGCGCGGGACACCCAGCCGCTGCCGATCACACCGCTGCCCAGGGCGGCGAAGGTTTTGATTTCGGTGATAAAGCTCATTTTGGTAATTTCCAGTGCTAAAGAGGTTCATTGCGGGAGCCGGTTGCGGCAGGGGGATTAGCTGCGTTTGGTCAGGCCCATCTTGGTTCGGCCTTCAGCCGGGGTCAGCACTCGCGCGCCCAGGCGGCTGAGGATCTCCCCGGCCCGCTCCACCAGTTGCCCATTGGTCGCCAGTACGCCCTTGTCCAGCCACAAATTGTCTTCCAGGCCGACCCGCACATTGCCGCCCAGCAGCACCGCCTGCGCCGCCATCGGCATTTGCATGCGGCCGATGCCAAAGCCGGCCCACACCGCGTCGGCAGGCAGGTTGTCGACCATGGCTTTCATGGTGGTGGTGTCGGCCGGCGCGCCCCAGGGGATGCCCAGGCACAGTTGGAACAACGGGTCATCGAGCAAGCCTTCCTTGATCATCTGCTTGGCGAACCACAGGTGGCCGGTATCGAAAATCTCCAGCTCGGCCTTCACTCCCAGTTCCTGGATGCGCTTGGCACCCGCACGCAACTGGGCCGGGGTGGACACATAAATGGTGTCACCATCGCCGAAGTTCAGAGTGCCGCAGTCCAGGGTGCAGATTTCCGGCAGCAGCGCTTCGACGTGGGCCAGGCGGGTCAATGGGCCGACCAGGTCGGTGTTGGGGCCGAACTCCATGGGGTGCTCGCCGCCGCCGATTTCCAGGTCGCCGCCCATGCCGGCGGTGAGGTTGACGATGATGTCGATGTCCGCCTCGCGGATGCGCTCCATCAGTTCGCGGTACAGCGCTACGTCGCGGCTGAATTTGCCGGTGTGCGGGTCGCGCACATGGCAATGCACCACGGTGGCGCCGGCTTTGGCCGCTTCTACTGCTGCTGCAGCGATTTGCTTGGGGGTGACCGGCACGTGGGGGCTTCTGGCGGTCGTGTCGCCAGCACCGGTGAGTGCGCAGGTGATGATGACGTCGTGGTTCATGGGGCAGGTTCCTTACAGGCGGGCGTAGTGATGCCGTTCGCAGCCGGTATCAGCTGCGAAGCGGTGATTTGAAAGAGGTTATTGGCTGCTCAGTTGCAGGTTTTGCGCAGCCGGCTTGCCATCGAAGGTGGTCACACCTTCCAGCCAGCGCTGCTGGTCCTGGGGGTGATCCTTGAGCCACTGTCTGGCGGACTCGAACGCATCCTTGTGCTCCAGCAGCGGCTGCATCATCCGGCTCTCGTCGGCGGCGGTGAAGGTCAGGTTGGTCAGCAGCTTGTGCACATTCGGGCATTGCTCGGCGTAGGTCGGGGTGGTGACGGTCCAGACCGTGGCCATACCTTCGTTGGGCCCCAAAGCGTCCTCGCTGCCGGACAGATAGGTCATCTGCACATTGACGTTCATCGGGTGCGGCGCCCAGCCGAAAAACACCACCGCTTCCTTGCGACGCACGGCGCGGTCCACGGCGGCGAGCATGCCGGCCTCGCTGGACTCCACCAGTTGGAATTTGCCCAGGCCGAACTGGTTCTTGGCGATCATCGCCTTGATCTGGGTATTGGCCCCCGAGCCGGGCTCGATGCCGTAGATCTTGCCGCCCAGCTCTTTCTGGAACTTGGCAATGTCGGCGAAGGTTTTCAGGCCCTTGTCTGCCAGATAGGTCGGCACCGCGAGGGTCGCGCGGGCGTCCTTGAGGCTGGGCGCGTCGAGGACTTTGACCTGCCCGGCGTCGACGAAAGGTGTGATGGTCTGGGTCATCAGCGGGTTCCAGTAACCGAGGAACAGGTCCAGGCGCTGGTCGCGAATGCCGGAGAAGATGATTTGCTGGGATGCGCTGGTTTGCTTGGTGCTGTAGCCGAGGCCGTCGAGCAGCACCTGGGTCATGGCGCTGGTGGCGATCACGTCGGTCCAGTTCACCACGCCCATGCGCACGTTTTTACAGGAGGCGGCATCGGCGGCCCAGGCGCTGGTGCTCAACACGGCGCCGAGTGCGAGCACGCAGCGGCTGATCAGTCGGTTCATGATGGATCCCTCGGCAGGTCGTTATTGTGGGTTCCGGCGTCTTTGTGCACCGTGCAGCCAAGTTACCCAGCTTGCTGCCCGGTAAAACGCACGGCGGCGACCCACTTTTGCACTGCAGCGACCTTGTGCCCTTGAATGGGCGATGGAACTGGCGTATCACAGACCACGCTACCCGTCTCACGAGTGCGCACCATGTCCCAGGATTTCTACTTCCTGCTGATGCCGGGGTTCTCCGCCATCGGCTTTATCTCCGCCATCGAACCGCTGCGCGTGGCCAACCGCTTTCGCGGTGAACTGTATCGCTGGCACGTATTGAGCGCGGATGGCGGCGCGGTGTTGGCGAGCAATGGCATGTCGGTCAATGCCGACGCCGGCCTGGAGCCGCTGAAAAAAGGCGCGACCCTACTGGTGGTGGCCGGCTTCGAACCGCTGGAATTCGCCACTCCGGCCCTGGAGCACTGGCTGCGCCGTCTCGACCACGACGGCGTGACCCTGGGCGCCATCGACACCGGCAGCTTCGTCCTGGCCCAGGCCGGCCTGCTCGACGGCTACCGCCTGACCCTGCACTGGGAGGCCATCGACGCCTTCAAAGAGTCCTATCCGGCGCTGACGGTGACTCAGGAACTGTTCGAGATCGACCGCCGGCGTATCACCTGTGCCGGCGGCACCGCGTCCATCGACCTGCTGCTCGACCTGATCAGCCAGGCCCACGGCCCGGAGCTGGCGATCCAGGTTTCCGAGCAATTCGTGCTGGGCCGCATCCGCCCGCGCAAAGACCACCAGCGCATGCAGATCGCCACGCGCTACGGCATCAACAACCAGAAGCTGGTGCAGGTGATTGGCGAGATGGAGCTACATACCGAGCCGCCCCTGAGCACCCTGGTGCTGGCGCAGATGATCAAGGTTACGCGGCGACAGCTGGAGCGCCTGTTCCGCCTGCACCTGAACGACACCCCGAGCAACTTCTACCTTGGCCTGCGCCTGGAAAAAGCCCGGCAGTTATTGCGCCAGAGCGGCATGAGCGTGCTGGAAGTGAGCATTGCCTGCGGGTTTGAGTCGCCGTCGTATTTCACCCGCAGCTACCGGGCGCGGTTTGCCAAGTGCCCGCGAGAGGATCGGCGGCGGGAGGTGGTGTAAGTCTATTGGGCATATGCCGACCCCATGTGGGAGCTGGCTTGCCTGCGATCGCGGTGTATCAGTTGGCAGATAAGTTGCTGACCCACCGCTATCGCAGGCAAGCCAGCTCCCTCATGGGATGTGTGGTGGGGCTTATTTTTTTACCAAGGCCGAGCACGCGGCTTTAAACGCCTCATGCTGATACTTGTTCAGCGTCGCCGGCAATGCAAAGTCATGCTTCTTGTTCTGCGCATTGATGGTCTGCGGCGACAGCAGCGTCACTTCAACGCCGTCCAGCAACTGCAATACCCCTTCAATCTTGAACGTGGTCGGGCCGCCGGCGAATTCGCCTTTCTTGCTGCGTTTCTTGATCGCGATACGGGTGATGCCGTTGTCGCGCACAAACGCGGCCACCTGGCGGGCAAAGGCTTTGACGTTGGCGGCCTCGTCATCGTCCTCGAGGGCGATTTTCTTGGTGGCCAGGGCGACGTGGGTCAGGTCCTGGGCGGCAACGGCGATAATGGCTTCGCTGCCTTTGATTTCGATGCCGCAGAGAGTCATGGATAGCCTTGTTTCAGAGAAAAGGATGGGCGCGATTGTCGCTTATTCCTGGGCAATCGACTCCAAAAACTCCGACCGCTCATCACTCATCCGCGCCAGGCAGTCATTCTGCGCAATGGCATAGGCCTGGGTGCCGGTCACCGCCGGGAAGGTATCCACCGCGCAATCAGCATCCCGTAACTTTTCCCACTTCTGCTGGGCATCCTTCAGACGAGCGGTGATGTCTGCCAACTGTGCCTTGTTGCTGGCGTAGGTAGTGCCCATGCGTTCCAGCAAGCTCTGGTAGTTATCCTTGAGCAGCTGTTCGGCGGTGGTTTTGTTGTAGGAGGCGCATTCCAGGGTCTGTTTGTCGTTTTCGATGCCATCACACGGCGTGTTGTCGGTGTCTTCAGCCGCGTGGACGCCGGTGGCGAGGAGTACCAAAGCCAGGAAAATCGGTTTCATTGCGCCTTCTCATGTCAGGGGATGGGTCGAATTCTGGCTCAAGCGTAGGCCAAAGAACAGATGCAGGACAGACACGTCCGTGCACCCTTTGTCGTGGATTGACGCTTTCGGCAATTCCCCTGTCGTTTTTGCACCCGGCTCCGTCAGCCCCTGGGCATATGCTGGCCCCAAAGCGCCGGCAGACGATTCGGCGCATGAATCGCCAATAAGGGGACGCCTGATGAGCCCAGCCGAACTGCACGCCGACAGCATCGTTATCGACGGGCTGATCATTGCCAAGTGGAACCGCGACCTGTTCGAGGACATGCGCAAGGGTGGCCTGACCGCCGCCAACTGCACGGTGTCGGTGTGGGAAGGCTTCCAGGCCACGATCAATAACATCGTGGCCAGCCAGACCCTGATCCGCGAGAACAGCGACCTGGTGATCCCGGTGAAGACCACCGCCGATATCCGCCGCGCCAAGGAGCAGGGCAAGACCGGCATCATCTTCGGCTTCCAGAATGCCCATGCCTTTGAAGACCAACTCGGCTATGTCGAGATCTTCAAGCAGCTCGGCGTCGGCGTGGTGCAGATGTGCTACAACACCCAGAACCTGGTGGGTACCGGCTGCTACGAGCGCGACGGCGGCCTGTCGGGCTTCGGGCGTGAAATCGTCGGCGAGATGAACCGTGTCGGCATCATGTGCGACCTGTCCCACGTCGGCTCCAAGACATCCGAAGAAGTCATCCTCGAATCGAAAAAACCGGTGTGCTACTCCCACTGCCTGCCGTCCGGGCTCAAAGAGCACCCGCGCAACAAATCCGATGCAGAACTCAAATTCATTGCCGACCATGGTGGTTTTGTCGGCGTGACCATGTTTGCGCCGTTCCTGGCCAAGGGCATTGACTCGACCATCGACGACTACGCCGAAGCCATCGAGTACACCATGAACATTGTTGGCGAAGACGCCATCGGCATCGGTACCGACTTTACCCAGGGCCATGGCCAGGATTTCTTCGAAATGCTGACCCATGATAAGGGCTACGCCCGCCGCCTGACCAGCTTCGGCAAAATCATCAACCCGCTGGGCATTCGTACCGTGGGCGAGTTCCCCAACCTGACCGAGACCCTGCTCAAGCGCGGCCATAGCGAACGCGTGGTGCGCAAGATCATGGGTGAAAACTGGGTCAACGTGTTGAAAGACGTCTGGGGCGAATAAGCCATCGTTTTTTCTCCCCCGGCCATTCGCGCCGGGGCATTACCAAGAATTTTCTGGAGTTAAGTTTCCATGGCCAAGATCGCCCCGCAATTGCCTATCGAAGTCGACAGCGAAACCGGTGTCTGGACCTCCGACGCCCTGCCGATGCTGTACGTGCCGCGCCATTTCTTCGTCAACAACCATATGGGCATCGAGGAAGTGCTGGGCGCTGAAGCCTACGCCGAAATCCTCTACAAGGCCGGCTACAAGTCGGCCTGGCACTGGTGTGAAAAAGAAGCCGAATGCCACGGCCTGGAAGGCGTCGCGGTGTTCGAGCACTACATGAAGCGCCTGTCGCAGCGCGGCTGGGGCCTGTTCAAGATCCAGGACATCGACCTCGACAAAGGCACTGCCAGCGTCAAGCTCGAACACTCGGCCTTTGTGTATGTGTACGGCAAGGTCGGGCGCAAAGTGGACTACATGTTCACCGGCTGGTTTGCCGGCGCCATGGACCAGATTCTGCAAGCGCGCGGCAGCCAGATCCGCACTGTCGCCGAACAAGTCTACGGAGGCTCCGAAGAGGGCCACGATGACGGCTTGTTCACCGTCAAGCCGTTGTAAGCCGAGGACCGTGCCATGGCTTTCGAAGCAATGTTTGCGCCGATCCAGATCGGCAAACTGACCATCCGCAACCGCGTGCTCAGTACCGCCCACGCCGAGGTGTATGCCACCGACGGCGGGATGACCACCGAGCGTTATGTGAAGTATTACGAAGAGAAAGCCAAGGGCGGTATTGGCCTGGCGATCTGTGGCGGCTCCTCGGTGGTGGCGATCGACAGCCCGCAGGAGTGGTGGAGTTCGGTGAACCTGTCCACCGACCGCATCATCCCGCACTTCCAGAACCTGGCTGACGCGATGCACAAGCATGGCGCCAAGATCATGATCCAGATTACCCACATGGGCCGTCGCTCGCGTTGGGACGGCTTCAACTGGCCAACCCTGATGTCGCCCTCCGGCGTGCGTGAGCCGGTACACCGTGCGACCTGCAAGACCATCGAACCGGAAGAAATCTGGCGGGTGATCGGCAACTACGCCAGCGCCGCAGCTCGGGCCAAGGCCGGTGGCCTGGATGGCGTGGAACTGTCGGCGGTGCACCAGCACATGATCGACCAGTTCTGGAGCCCGCGAGTCAACAAGCGTACCGATGAATGGGGCGGCAGCTTCGAGGGGCGGATGAAATTCGGCCTGGAAGTGCTCAAGGCCGTGCGTGCAGAAGTCGGCCCGGATTTTTGCGTCGGCATCCGCCTGTGCGGTGACGAGTTCCACCCGGACGGCCTGTCCCACGAGGACATGAAGCAGATCGCCAAGTATTACGACGACACCGGCATGCTCGACTTTATCGGCGTGGTCGGCTCGGGGTGCGACACGCACAACACCCTGGCCAACGTGATCCCCAATATGAGTTTCCCGCCGGAGCCGTTCCTGCACCTGGCCGCCGGGATCAAGGAAGTGGTCAAGGTCCCGGTGCTGCACGCGCAGAACATCAAGGACCCGAACCAGGCCACGCGCATCCTCGAAGGCGGCTATGTGGACATGGTCGGCATGACCCGCGCGCATATGGCCGACCCGCACCTGATCGCCAAGATCAAAATGGGCCAGATCGACCAGATCAAGCAGTGTGTCGGCGCCAACTATTGCATCGACCGCCAGTACCAGGGCCTGGACGTGCTGTGCATCCAGAATGCCGCGACCTCCCGTGAATACATGGGCGTGCCGCACATCATCGAAAAATCCACCGGGCCCAAGCGCAAAGTGGTGGTGGTCGGTGCCGGCCCGGCCGGGATGGAAGCGGCGCGGGTCGCTGCCGAGCGCGGCCACGACGTGACCCTGTTGGAGAAAAAAGACTTTATCGGCGGGCAGATCACCACGGCGTCCAAGGCACCGCAGCGCGACCAGATCGCCGGTATCACCCGCTGGTTCCAGCTGGAACTGGCGCGGCTGAACGTCGACCTGCGCCTGGGCGTGGCGGCCGATGCCGCGACCATCCTCGACCTGCGTCCCGATGTGGTGGTGCTGGCCGTGGGCGGGCACCCGTTCCTCGAGCAGAACGAACACTGGGGCGCGGCAGAAGGCCTGGTGGTCAGCAGTTGGGACGTGCTCGACGGCAAGGTGGCGCCGGGCAAGAACGTGCTGGTGTACGACACCATCTGCGAATTCACCGGCATGTCGGTGGCGGACTTTTTGGCCGACAAGGGCTGCCAGGTCGAGATCGTCACTGACGATATCAAGCCTGGTGTGGCCATCGGCGGTACGTCATTCCCGACCTACTACCGCAGCATGTACCCCAAGGAAGTGATCATGACCGGCGACATGATGCTGGAGAAGGTCTACCGCGAGGGCGACAAACTCATCGCCGTGCTGGAGAACGAGTACACCGGCGCCAAGGAAGAGCGGGTGGTGGACCAGGTGGTGGTGGAGAACGGCGTGCGTCCGGACGAAGAAATCTACTACGCCCTCAAGCAAGGGGCGCGCAACAAGGGGCAGATGGACGTTGAGGCGCTGTTCGCGATCAAGCCGCAACCGTGCCTGAGCGAGCCGGGGGAGGGCTACTTGCTGTTCCGCATCGGCGACTGCGTGGCCCAGCGCAATACCCACGCTGCGATCTACGACGCCCTGCGCCTGTGCAAGGATTTCTGACCCAACACCGAACCAATGTGGACTCGGTCAAAAATGTGGGAGC